>NZ_JBVQPO010000021.1:0-62166 GCF_055710065.1 Ensifer sp. VA4
ACGAACTCGGACCAGCCGAGCCCGCTGGCCCGGACCACCAGCCCCGACAGCGGAATCAACACGATCAGCACCAGCCAGCTCAGCGTGATCCCGAGCGACAGCCCAAACCCGGGCAAGACACTCGGCTGGCGAAACCGCCAGCGGCTCCCATTGCGTCGCTCCGTCAACTTCCGGTCACCTTTTCAGCCCTGCAACCGCAAAGGGTTGCGCCATCCCCTATCCATACCGATCATCAAATCGCCGGTTGGCCGGCTTGTCAGAGCGCCGGTGTATTTCGGCGCCAAACTAACAATTTCACGGGCTCCAACAACGCAAATTTTTGACGCTGGGACGGGTCACAAGGAAACTGATTTCGCTTTTGAGCCGCGTCGAAGGAAACACTCTACTGCGGATATTGTTCCATGTCCGATTGTCGATCGCGGGGGCGTGATCTCCAGGTCAGAAAATAAATACTATAGAAAATATAGATATTAGGCGTTCCTTGCTTCTCCGCCGTCTGTCGCTTGCGCATAGTCGATCCAGAACCGGATCTGTTTGCAACGGATCGTTGCAGGTCCTGGATCGCCCATCGCAAGAGATTGATGTCATGGCAAAAACGCTCATCATTCCGGGATTGTTCGGATCCGACGAGGGACACTGGCAACGCCATTGGCTGAGGGATCATCCGGATGCGGTTCTGGTCGAACAGGACGATTGGAACCAGCCAAGGCTCGATGATTGGCGCGATGCTCTCGAGCGCGAAATCCTCCGGCACGGGATAGTCGACCTGGTGGCCCACAGTCTCGGCTCGCTTCTTGTCGCCGATTTGGCGCGGCGACCCCTGGCAGGGCATGTGCGCAGCGCGCTGCTTGTCGCGCCCTGCGACCTTGGCCCAACCGATCGCCTGCATCCCGGTGCCATCGATTTCGGCCCGATGCCCGATCTGCCATTGCCTTTTTCCAGCCTCGTCGTCGGCAGCCTCAACGACCCCTATATGCCTTTCGATCGCCTGCGGTACGTTTCGACGCGATGGGGCAGCCGTCTCGTCGATCTCGGCCATGCCGGCCATATCAACATCGCCAGTGGCTTCGGCCGCTGGTCGCATGGCTATGATCTGTTGCGCGTTCTGAACGGCATCGCGCAGCGGGAGCCATCGCGGGCGCAACCCTTCGAGCTTGAAGTCATGGAACGGGCACCCATGCCGAGCAGCCCAGCCTGAGGCGCTGTAACGGCTGGACGGACATACTTCCACGCAGCACTTGATGTTGAGATCGTTTCGCGCTCTAATAGCGCACTAACTTTATAGAGTATGCCGTCTAGGGATGACCATGCGCCAGAGTGCCAGGCCAGCCAGAACAACGGATACGGGCTCGACCGCTGCCGCGGTGGGCGCTATGTTTCTCCGACCCCGCGACTATCGCATATATCGACACCTGGGTCGGCATTTTGTGACCATTCGGTCGGTGTCCGCGTTCCGGACCGAAACAGCCATGCGTTTCAGACTTTGCCGGGCAGAACCGGCCATGGGAGAGTGCACATGACTGTCCATGGATTGTTTGCGAAGATTGCTCCCGAGGGAGCCGCTGCCAGAGCCAAGCCGCATATCGCCATCATCGGTCGCGGATTTTCCGGCGTGATGATGGCCATTGCGCTGATGAAGTCGGTGCGATCCGCGTTTCACGTCCACCTTTTCGATCCGCAACCGACGATCAGTGGTGGGCAGGTGTTGGCCGCCGCCCAAAGTGGCGAGATCCTCAACAGCCGGGTGCGCGACCTCTCGGTCGCCGCCGGGCAGCCGGAGGACTTCAACGATTGGCTCCTGGCCAATGCCGAGTTCCGCGCGGCAGTTTCCGCCGCGATTCCCGGCTTTCAGCAGATCTTCGTGCCGAAGAGCATCTTCAGCGACTACGTCTATCAACGTTTTTCCGAAGCGCTGACGCGCCGGCCCGATATATCGATACAGCTCTCCTGCCAGGCGGTGTTGGGGCTGCGCAAGCAAGCCAATGGCCGCTTCCTGGTAATGCAGGAGGACGCAACGGTGGAGTGCGATGCCGTCGTGCTGGCCACCGGATTTGGCCTGCGCCAAGGCGAGATGGAGATTGCCGAAGAGGAGAGGCCCCTGGTGCGCGCCCGCCGGCTGGTTGTTCCGCGCCATACGGTCCTGCTCGGCAGCGGCGTCCGGGTGGTCGACCGCCTGCTGCAACTGCGCGACAACGGTTTCGCCGGCGAGATCACCATTCTCTCCCGGCACGGCTTTCTGCCGCAGCCGCATACGCGCCTCGCGGCGGCGCCGACTTTTCCGGTTGGACCGATGCCGACCCGACTCGGCGAGATCGTCCGCTTCGTGCGGCAGGCCTGCGCGGATGCGGAGGCCGCCGGCCTTGGGTGGCAGGCGGCCATGAACGGGCTGCGTCGGCGCGCACGTTCGCTCTGGCAATCGTTGCCCGAAGAGGAAAAGCACCGATTCAACCGGCACCTGCGCTCGATCTATGACAGTCACCGCAACCGCCTGCCGGCGCCTTTGCATCTGCGGCTCCAGCAGGAACTCGCCGGCGGGCAAACCACCATTCGGAAGGGTTGGGCGGGCAAGCGCCGCCCAGATGGATTGATGGTGCGCTGGGCGGGCGAAAGCGAGGAGACGCTGCTTTCGGCCGATCAGGTGATCGACTGTCGTTGTTCGGCGCCGGACCTTCGGGCGCCGCTGATGCAGAGCCTCTTTGCCGGCGGGCTGGCAGAGCCGGACGAGCTCAGTCTTGGGATTGCCGTCAGTCCGGCCGGCGAAGTTCTGGCCGGCGGACAGCCGACGCGCAATCTCTACGCGATTGGACCACTTGGCGTCGGTAGTCTGCCGGACATCGATCTGGTGCCTGAGATCGTGACGCAGACCTATGCGGCAGCGCGGTTGATCGCCACGCGGCATCGCGTGACGCTGAAGACTGGATGACGGTGACGCCCGGTCTCCCAAGGCATCACCGTCCTGTGGACCACGGTGGCAGCCATTGGTCGAGCAGCCGCGCCGTCATCTTGACCGTTGCGAGCCTCATGGCACTGCTGATTGGAGCCTTATATATGGATACATTGCTGCTCCGCAGCGGGTCCATTCCAAAGCGGGGGCGGTTCGGCGTGGTTTCGTGGGCCTGCAGAGTTTCGCTGCGACGTTAACGATCAAGACCGCCGTAACGGCCGTTGTGGTAGAGGATCGGCTCGCCGGAGCTCGTGGAGATGGCCACGACCCGGCCAAGGATGATGGCGTGGCTGTGGCGCTCGATGATTTCCTCGACCTCGCAGTCGATCGCGGCCAATGCCCCGCTCAATGCTGACGCGCCGCTTGCCAGCCGAACCCAGTCGGCTCCCTGATAGCGGGCCGGCCCCTTGGCGCCATCCAGGCCGGAGAAGCGTTCCGCCACTCTCTGCTGCTCTCGTGAGAGGATGTTGACGCAGAAATGCCGATAACGCTGGATGACGGGCCAAGTCGAAGAGGTCCGATTGATATTGACGATCATGGTCGGCGGATCCACCGACAGCGCCGTCGCCGAAGTGACGGTGGCCCCGGTCCTTTCGTCTCCGATGCCTGCGGTAATCACGGAGACGCCGCCTGACAGATTGCGCATGGCCGCCTTTAGAGCCGGCGCCGTGATCGGCTCGTAGCCATTGCCGGTTGGAACACTTGCGTCGAATGCGGGAGATGCGGCGAGCGCGATCGTCATGGCCAGTTCCTCGAAATTTTCGCCTAATTCCCGGGCGCGATCCGCCGATACGGGAAAAATTTTTCCTCGCTCCAAAGATGACTGTCCAATTTTTGATTGTCAATAAAAATTATAGAGTTGATGTTTTTATGGTCGGCAAGGCGTTCATGGCTGCCGAAGACCAGCTTGCAAGGAGGCATTCGCCGATGGACACTGCGCCCGTGAAAATTCCCGAAAAGATCAACGTTCTCTGGTTTCTGCCGACCCACGGTGACAGCCGATATCTCGGCACCACGCGTGGCGGCCGCCACGTCGATATCAACTATCTGAAGCAGGTGGCTCAAGCCGCCGACGCGCTCGGCTATTATGGCGTTCTCATTCCGACGGGCCGTAGCTGCGAAGACAGCTGGGTGGTCGCCTCGGCGCTGGCGCCGCTTACGGAAAAGCTGCGCTTCCTGATCGCCGTGCGGCCTGGCCTTTTATCACCGACCCTGGCGGCGCGCATGACGGCGACGCTCGACAGACTTTCGAATGGGCGGTTGCTGATCAACGTCGTTACCGGCGGCGACCCGATTGAAAACCAGGGCGATGGCATCCACCTCTCGCACACCGAGCGTTATGAGGTAACCGAGGAATTCCTCAATATCTACAAGGCCGTGCTGCGCGGCGAAGAGGTCGACTTCAAGGGAAAACACTTCGATATCGAAGGTGGCAAGCTGCTGTTCCAGCCTGTGCAGAAGCCGCGTCCGCCGCTCTATTTCGGCGGTTCCTCGGGCAAGGGCCAGGAGGTAGCGGCGCGCACGATCGACAAGTACCTGACGTGGGGAGAGCCCGTCGACGACGTTGCCAGGAAGATTGCAGAGGTTCGCGCGCTCGCCAATTCCGAGGGCAGGGAGGTAACCTTCGGCATCCGCCTCCACGTGATCGTGCGAGAAACGGCCAAGGAAGCATGGCAGGCCGCTGACGAACTGATACAATATGTCGATGACGACACGATTGTTGCGGCACAGAAGGTGTTCGAGCGTATGGATTCGGTTGGTCAGAGCCGCATGAGCCGCCTGCATGGCGGCCGACGCGACAAGCTTGAAGTCGCTCCAAACCTCTGGGCTGGGGTCGGCCTGGTTCGCGGCGGTGCGGGCACGGCGCTGGTCGGCGACCCCGAGGAGGTGAGGGCGCGTATCGAGGAATACCGGCAGGCCGGTATCGATAGTTTCATTCTGTCCGGCTATCCGCACCTGGAAGAGGCCTATCGTTTCGGGGAACTGGTGCTGCCGAACCTGCCGCTTGCCCATGCCGTTCGGACCCACGAGGCGTCGATCAATACCGGGCCGTTCGGCGAAACGATTGCCGGCGACCATCGTCCGAAATTGAAGGTTTCCCAATCGTGACGGGACCGACGCGCCGACCCGTGATCGCCATCGTCGGCGGCGGTTTCACCGGGGCGGCGGTTGCCGCAAACCTCGCGCGGAACGCGGCGAGCGACGGCGCGACCATTATCGTCTTCGAGCCGAGGGCGCGCCTTGGCGCGGGCCTCGCCTACGATACGGACAATCCCGCGCACCGCATCAATGTGCCGGCGGCGCGCATGAGCTTGGTTCCCGACGATCCCGACGATTTCCTCAACTGGATGGCGGCAAAAGGCGAACCGCGCGACGATCCCGACGCTCTGGCGGTCGACGGCAATCTCTATCCGCGCCGAGCGGTGTTCGGCCGCTATGTCTGCGAGTTCGTCGCGCCGTTTCTGAAAAGTGGAAAGGTCGAGCATCGGCGTGAACATGTCGAGCATATCGAGCGCCGTGGGAATCGTTGGCGACTGAGTAGTTCCGCCGGCACGGACCTGCTGGCCGATATCGTCGTTATCGCCACGACGCATCCGGCGCCCTGCGCCCCACGCGGCGTGGATCAGGCGCTTCGCGGCCACCCGCGCTATGTGCCCGATTCCACCGTTGCTGGTGCGCTGGACTGCATCCGCCCCGATGACCACGTCCTCGTCGTCGGAAACGGGCTGACGGCAGCCGACGTGATTGCTTCGCTGAGGCTCGCCGATCATCGCGGCCCGGTCGTCGCATTGTCGCGCCGGGGCCTGCGGTCGCGCGGTCATCCGGGCGAGCCCCAGGAACCGTTCGGCGATTTCTCCAGCAACCCGGCGCGAACCGCGCTCGACTTGCTGCAGCGCGTCCGGCGCGCCCTGCGCCAGGCCGCCGAAATCGGTACCAGCTGGCATGGGGTTTTCGACGCGCTCCGCAGCCAGGGCGGTCAGGTCTGGAGGGCCCTGCCGGTGGCGGAGCGCCGCCGCCTCGTGCGCCATCTGCGTCCATTCTGGGACGTCCACCGCTTTCGCGTGGCACCGCAGATCGATGGAGCGATCCTGCATGGGCTGGAGCAAGGGCGGGTGCGAATTGTCGGAGCTGCGATCGAGCAGGTCGAGAGACGCGGCCATGTCATCGCGGTCGATATCCGTCACCGACATGTCGGCCGCCGGGAGCGCCTGCTGTTCGATGCCTGTGTGGTGACCACCGGTCCGGCTCATACCGGCATCCTCTCGACCCAAGGCTGGCTGGCCGACCTCGCTTCACAGGGATGGTTGCGTTTGGATGACGTGGGTCTGGGCCTTGCTTGCGACGAGGCGAGCCGCGCGGTTGGCGCGAACGACACAGCGGAGCGATCGCTGATCGTTGCCGGCCCGCTGGCGCGTGGCACCTTCGGCGAACTCATGGGCCTGCCGCAGGTCAACGACCATGCAATTTTCGTCGCCGAAGAAATTGCCGACATGCTGGAAAGACCGGCGCGAAGCGGCCAGCGCGTCGCATCCGTCACAACAATCTAGCAACAGCCGTCACTGCCCGCCCATGGTGCGGCTGGAACATATCCGTGTGCGGTTTTGCGATAAGGCGCAAGGCGCGATTCCGAGAGATCGCCATGCACTTTAGCCGCTGACCGGCGCGGTTTCGCCATCGAGTCGTCGCGACCAGTCCTCGACCCTGCGCGTCTGCAGGCGCTTCGCTGCGTAATCCCGCCAGTTCGATGGGAGAATGGTTAGGTTCGCGATCTCTTCAAGAGCCTCCCTATTCAGGGTATCGACGTAGAGAAAGTGCCAGAGCCGGGCGATCGTCCATTCCGGGTGACGGCGCTCGACGAGGTGCATTCGGTCGCCGGCCGAAACCGGTCCGCTCTCGATGACGCGATAATACCAGCCGGTGCGGCCGGATTGCTGAAGACGCCGGGCCATATCGGCCAAATCGAAGCGGCGGTTTAGCTTCCAGCAGGGCTGCCTACCCTGGCTTACCTCCAGAAGAGCGCCGCCCAGGCGGAACCGGTCGCCGACCGCGACGTCGCTCTCCGTCAGCCCCAGGGTCGAAAGATTTTCGCCAAAGGCGCCCGGCTGTTGCAACAGCAGCATGGAGCCGATCTCATCCATCCAGACCCGATAATGGTCCCGAGGGTAATGATGCACGGCCTTGTCGACACCGCCATGCCTTTTGAGGTCCCCCTGGTGATCGCCGGAAAAGCCGGTGGCGCCGAGCAGCACGGCGCCAACGATTGGATATTTGACGATGCCACTCAGGGTTCCCCGATCATCGATCGGCGAGAGGCTGCCTAAGAGCAGGGCGTCGAGTACAATCGGCTGCCGGTCAATCATCGATATGCTCCAGCCAGTCGCCAATCATCGCTGCGGCGGCGCGCTTCAGGCTGGGGCCGAAGCGCCGGGCATCGGCACGAAGACCCGCCACGCTCAACCCAGCAGCCGCCAGTTCGCAGGCATGGCCGACCAGCCAGCGTTCGAAGGCAGCATCCGTTTCAGCCTCTGGGTGGAACTGCAAGCCGAGCACCTTTCGTCCATGCATGAAAGCCTGCCGTGCGATATCTGGCGTCGAGGCCAGCAGCTCAGCACCGCGCGGCAGGTCAAACGTATCTCCATGCCAGTGCAACACGGAAACGTCGGCGAGATGACGGAGAGGTGAAGCAAGGCCGGCGGCAGAGAGGCTCAGCGGCGAAAAGCCGAACTCCTTGATGCCGGATGAATAGACGCGAGCGCCAAGCGCTCGGGCGATCAGTTGCGCGCCCAGGCAAATGCCAAGCGTCGGTCGGTCGGCGGCAAGACGTGCTTGCAGCATTGCGATCTCGTCTGCGACGAACGGATAGGCCGTATCCTCGTAGACGCCGATCGGGCCGCCGAGCACGACGAGAAGATCCGGCTCGGTCGGATCGAACGAAAGATAGTCGTCACTTCCTACGTCTCGATACTCGATGGCAAACCCCGCCGCGCGCAGCGGAGCCGCAAGGGTGCCAAGGTCCTCGAAATGCACGTGCCGTACGGCGACGGCCTTCTTTGAAGTCATCAGCCGTCTCCTCTAGCGGCATTCATCATGAGTGTTGGGGATCGTGCAGCCGTCGTCCGTGCACCCGCGCGTTTCCGGACTTTTGGCGGCGACGTCCGGGTTCGGCGCCGCGAGCAGCGTGGCGAGGCGAGCGCCGATGACCATGTCGTCTTCGATGCCGAAGCGGTGATATTCAACATGACCGTCGCGGCCGATGATGATCGCGGTTGGCGTGCCGCGCATCCCGTAGCGTTCCATCGTCTTCGGTATCAGCCCGTCATCCGATGGTTGATCGACGGCGATCGGGAAGGTCAGACGGTATTCGTGAATGAAAGCCTTGAGCGCGTCGGGCGTCATGACCGCGTGATGCTCGAACACCGAATGCAGGCCAATGACCTGGAGGTCGGTCTCGCGGAAGACGGCCTGCACGCGCTGGGTCTGGGGCAGGCCGTGCGAGACGCAGGCCGGGCAGAGCATCTGAAAGGCATGGAGGAAAACGACCCGTCCGCGAAGCCGTTCGAGGCTAGGCGGCGTCGGGGAATTGAACCAGGTTGAAACGGCGAGTTCCGGCGCCGCGATCCGATAGCTGCTATTCATTGTCTTCTCCGGAGAAGACCGGACGGGTGCTGCCGTCCGGCCGCCTTGTCAGGCCGCTTCGCGAACGAGCTTCACGCCGGGGAAATCCACCGGTACGGCGAGCGCGACGTTGATGTAGTTGGTGAAGAGGTTGAGCGCGACATGGGCAATGATCTCAACGATGTCCTGATCGTCGTAACCGGCATCGCGCAGCGCCCGCACATCCGCGTCGGTGACCTGGCCACGTGCCTCGACGAGCTTCTGGGCGAAGATCAACGCGGCTGCGGTCTTCGGGTCGGACGATTTGCCCCGTTGCGCGCCTGTCATTTCCTCGGCGGTCGCTCCGGCCTTGCGGCCAAGAGCGGTATGGGCGGCGAGGCAATAGTGGCAATCATTGCGGTCGGCGACGGCAACGGCGATCTGTTCGCCGAGCTTGGCGCCGAGGCGGCCGTTTCCGAGCGCGCCGAAAGAGCCCCACATGCTGGCAAGTGCGGCCGAGGAATTGGCAACCGCCCGGAACATGTTGGGGGCGATCCCGAAGGCTGAGCGGATCTCGCCAAGCAGCTCACCGCTGGCAC
This sequence comes from Ensifer sp. VA4, assembly GCF_055710065.1. Lineage (NCBI taxonomy): Bacteria > Pseudomonadati > Pseudomonadota > Alphaproteobacteria > Hyphomicrobiales > Rhizobiaceae > Ensifer > Ensifer sp. VA4. The sequence goes on from NZ_JBVQPO010000021.1 coordinate 9,139, forward strand.
CGGTTGCCGAATTGGGGTCAACTAGATTAATTCTGCTCATGGTTTTCTCTTTCTATTTGCGTGGAGGGAGAAAATTGCCGGTCCGCCGATGGCAGTCGTCGGACCGGCGCCAACATCATCGGTGCCCGTCCGCGGTACTGAGAACGGTGCTTGCGGGATCCGATGTTGAAGCTCTTTGCGAAAGCAAGGTGGTGCTTTCGGTCTGCCCCGGGCCTGGTTGCCGGCGCTGGTGTATCCTTTCATTTTCATGTCAGACCGCACCGCGGTTGAAAACGCGCCAAGCAGCGTCCCGCTCAGCGGCGTCGGCGCCTTCAAATTCACCGCAGTCAACGCGCAATTCCGCCGGCCCGAAGGCGGCATCGACGAAGGCGCAATGGTGCGGGGCCTTCGCATCGTCGTAGACATTGGGCCGGAAGTAGCGACAGTTGACGCACATGCGCTGCTCAGGGATGGCTCCTGCCGTCTGCAAGCGGCGGATGATCTTGACGAGGTGCGTCAGCAGGTCCTGCTGCTCGAGCTTGGAGAGCGCCGCGATGGCATCCTCGGTCGCCGATGCCAGCTGACCGGCCTGACGAACAGCGGTTTCGCCTTGCGGCGTTGCCGCGACGGAAAGCGCACGCGCATCGCTGGGGTCGGCCCGCTTCTCGACAAGGCCCTTGCGCAGGAGCGCATTGACCGAATCCGTCGTCGTGGGCTGGCTGACGCCGAGATAGGCAGCGATCTGCTTTACGCGCATGCCGCTTCGGCCGCGGGCGACGAGAAAGGTGAGGATCTGCAATTGCGTCGGATTGAGGCCGATGGCCTCGGCCGCCGTCCAGGCCTCGCTACGCATGGCCGTTGCCAAGCGCGATAGTCCGTCACCAATTCGGTCGACCAGAGGGGGTATGCTGCCAGGTTCGTTGCTCATGGCGATTATTAGTATAGGATTCCTATGCATTGTCAACGGGCGTTAGAAAAGCGCCGCGAATTTGACGCGCATCAAAGTAGAGGGGGCATCGCGAGCTTAATTCTCTGTTCGAACAACCCGAGCACGGGCTGGTCGCTCAAATGGAGAAGACGATGTTGAATGCAATCAAGAGCGGATTGGGTTTCGCCATCGCGGCAATGCTTGTCGCAGCACCTGCAGCCGCCGCAGACTTTGAAGTGCACATGCTGAACAAGGGCAAGGACGGCGCGATGGTGTTCGAGCCGGCGTCGCTGAAGGTCGCGCCCGGCGACACGGTTACCTTCATCCCGACCGACAAGGGGCACAATGTCGAAACCATCAAGGGCATGATCCCGGATGGCGCCGAGGCCTTCAAGAGCAAGGTCAATGAAAACTACAAGGCGACCCTCACCGCTCCCGGCGTCTACGGCGTCAAGTGCACGCCGCACTACGGAATGGGCATGGTTGCCGTCGTCCAGGTCGGAGACGCCCCAGCCAATCTTGATGCCGTGAAGGCCGCCAAGAACCCGAAGAAGGCGCAGGAGCGCCTGGATGCCGCCCTGGCGGCGCTCGGAAACTAAGCGTCGACTTCGCTTCGGAGCGGGGTGGGGACAGGCCGCTCCCGGCGACCGCGCACTGGGTGAGGCGCGGCGCCATCATGCGGAACCAATGCGAGGACTTCGCGTTGGTTCCGCATGGATCAGATCGCCGCCGAATTGTTCCCGCCGTCACAGATTCCTTATCCCGTCGTATTTGCGCGCATCCTCGGCGCACTGTTCCTGGGGGCCGTCATCGGTTTCGAGCGCGAGACAAAGGCGCGACCGGCAGGCCTCAAGACCCATATGCTCGTCTGTCTTGCTGCCTGCACTTTCGGCGTCATTTCGCTTGAGAGCGTCCGACTCGGTGGCTTCTTCGACGATCGCGTCCGCCTCGACCCGCTGCGCGTGGTGGAAGCGGTGACCGCGGGCGTTGCCTTTCTCGCCGCCGGCACCATCGTGCTTTCCAGGGGCGAGGTCCAGGGAATAACGACTGGCGCCAGTCTCTGGCTCGCAGGGGCCATCGGTCTTGCGGTGGGCTTCGGCCAATGGGGCGTCGCCGGCCTTGCGGCGGCATCCGCCTTTTCCGTCCTTTTTGTCATCGGCTTTATCGAGGCGCGGGCCATGCGGCACGAACAGCCAGACGTCGAGCCTCGGGACGAGGCGAAAGACATCCACGCCAAGCGCTAGGCTTGACTGCCGGTCAGCCCGATAGAACGGAACTGGCGTTATCAATTCGCATGAAGCAGCGGTTCTAGTGATTTGATTTCCACTGAGATTGTAGCTGCTTGAGTAAGCTGGCTCCTCCAGCCAACTTTCGTCCGGTTCCCGCCCGCTCGGGCGTCCAACAACGTCACACGTTAGAGAGGATCGCCCACACCAAATCTGTTCGGCAATTCCCGTGGGAACCGCTAAGGTTGACCGACGCTGCACCAAGGAAGGTTCGATGGACTCCACCGGTTCCCTTGCCGCCAAATTGCTGTCGGCGACGTTGTTGTTCGACCAGACGTCTTTGGCCGCGCTGGAGGCTCTGGCCGCCAACTCCGATCGCCGGATTTTGCGACGCGGCGAGGTTCTCGTTCGTGAGGGAGACCGGTCGGACCGCTTCTTCGTCGTTCTGTCGGGACGCTTCACGGTGCACCGGGAGGGCATTGGCGAGACTGTCGCAGAGATCGGACAGGGCGAACTTGTCGGGGAAATCGGCTTTTTCGCCGCGTTGCCGCGCATTGCCACCGTCGTTGCGGCGCGCGATTCGATCGTACTCGAAATTCGCGACGATCAGTTCGAGCGGGCCGCCAAGGCGTTGCCCAGCCTGCGCCAGTCGGTGACGACGTTTCTCGCGCGCCGGTTCGCGATGCAGTCTCCGGCGCCCACGCAGCCCAAGCAGCCCTGCAAACTCCGGACACTGGCGATCGTACCTGCGGGCCGCAGTCGCGTTTCACCCGACTTCATCTCGCAGCTCCGTGCCGCGTTTTCTGCGGACAAGCGGGCCGTTTTCCTGACCCGGCGAGAACTCTTAAGCCGGTTCGCCGGCCTGCCGATCGACGATCAGTCCGTGCTCGACTGGCTGAACCATCTCGAAGGCAAGGCCGATATCATCGTTTATGTCGCCGATGACGAGCCAAGCGAGTGGACGCGCGTTTGCATCCGCCAGGCCGACAACGTGTTGCTGTTCGCCAATGCATCCGACCCGGCCGACCTCAGTTCCTGTGAGGCGCTGGCGCTTGCCATCCATGCGCCGTCGAACCTTCGGCTTGTACTCGTTCATCCGAAGCGCACTGCAACGGTTTCCAGAACCGCCGCCTGGCTCGACGCGCGACCCGGGGTCCGCCAGCATCACCACGTTTCGCTGGAAGACGGGCTGGACGTCGAGCGCCTGGTCCGTTTCATCTCGGGTGAGGCGAGGGGATTTGTCGCGGCCGGTGGAGGCTCGCTCGGCTGCGCACATATCGGCGTTTACAAAGCCTTCGTCGAGGCGGGAGCCTCCTTCGACTATCTCGGCGGCACCAGCTCGGGCGCTGCGATGATGGCAGGCTTCGCCAGAGGATTGGACGCTGACGCAATCGACCGGGGAACGCATCTCATCTTCGTCAAGAGCCGCGCGTTTCGTCGTCTCACCTTGCCGCAATATGCGCTGCTCGATCACAAGGTGCTCGACCGCACGCTGCAGGCGGAATATGGCGACGTTCTCATCGAAGACCTGTGGCTTCCGTTCTTCGCTCTGTCGACCAATCTCAGCAGTCGGCGGGCGCATGTCCACCGTCGGGGAAAGCTCTGGCAGGCCGTCAGGGCGTCAGGCTCGATCCCTGGTGTCCTGCCGCCATTCTTCACGGCCGATGGCGACATGCTGGTCGATGGCGCCATCATGAACAATCTACCGCTGGAGCAGATGAAGGAACTCAAGACCGGGCCTAATGTCGTCGCGAGCTTAGGCTCCCACGGACCAAGAAAGCATCATATCGACTATGACAGCATACCGGGGGCATCCGAGCTGGCGGTGCGGATGCTCACACCCTTCGGTCGTGCCAGCCTGCCGAAGGTCCCGAGCATGATTCAGGTGATCACGGCGAGCGTGCTGGCGCACAGGCCCGAGGAAGTCATGCTCGGTGAACGGGATATCCTCGTCTCCCCGCCGATTTCGAGCGCCATCGGGTTCATGGACTGGAGTCGGCATTCCGAACTCTATGTCGAAACCTACGAGTGGACGAAACGATGGATCGTGGAGCGTCTTCGCGATAACGACTCGATACTCCTGCGAATACTTGGCATTCCGGCAGCGCCCGGATTGAAGCAGGCGGCGAGTGACTTGGACCGGTCCGTCCTGTGACGGGGCGTGTTCGGTAGGACGGACATCCGTCGGATAAAGGACGTTTGCCTCGGAGTTCTGAGGCAAATTCATCGCCCCTTGCCGAATTGTCACCGTCCCCTTGCGGTTGTAGTATTTTAGGATAGCCTTGCGGGGGATTAGCCCGCATCGGCTATTCCGCTTGAAAGTGAGAAAGATCAGCAAATAGAGAGCCCTTGGACGAGAAACGGCTCAAATACGAAAATGCTTCGTCCCCGAATTGGTATGCCGATCGGGTTCCCTTGGATGTATTTGCGGGACGTCTTTGGTGTGCGGCGCACGGCAGGCGTGTAGTCCAATGCCACAGTGGTCCCATTGCTTGAAGTGGATCGACGTGATGGCTGAGAATAAGAATGCGGGCGCACCTCCGAGTGCACAGGACCTCCGAATGCAGATCCTCCAGCGGGAAATGGAGGAGATGGACAAGGAGCGGCGATTGAAGGCGATCGAGGAACAGAAACACGCCGATTTTGCCGCAGATTTTCTTGAGAAACAGGTGACGGAGGAGGAAATCGCCATCGTTCGCCGCCTTGTGGCGAACGCCGTCAAGGCCGGCAAGTTCGAAGCGATGGTTTACAGCTTCCCCTCCGAGCTTTGCAGCGATAGCGGTCGCGCAATCAACAGTGGCGACCGCGACTGGCCGCAGACGCTGCAGGGCAAGGCGAAAGAATTTTTCGATCGCTACCAGACCTATGGCAAGCCGCAGGGCTACAAGCTGAAGGCGATGATCATCAACTTTCCGGGCGGCATGCCCGGCGACGTCGGGTTCTTCCTGAACTGGGCGCCGGACAAGGCCTGAACGCGACCGACTCCCGTGTCGGTAATCGCGTCGGCACCCGTGCTTCAGCGCATTCAACCTTCGGAAGCCCGCGCCGCAAGACGCGGGCTTCCTAGTCCTAGAAAACGTCAGGTACCGTCCTGCGAATGTGATCATCGTCCGCGAAGTCGTTCGGCCGCTTCTGGCGCTTGCCGAGGTCCGGTTCGATAAACTTCACACGTTCGTAGGGGATCGAGGCGAGCATGTGCGAGATGCAATTGATGCGCGCCCGCTTCTTGTCGTCTGACGGTACGATCCACCAGGGGGCATACTCCGTATCCGTCATGCGGATCATCTCGTTATAGGCCCGAGTATAGTCCCACCAGCGCCGATAGGACTCGACGTCCATGGGGCTGAGCTTCCATTGGCGCAACGGATCGACGATGCGCTGGCGGAACCGGCGCTCCTGCTCCTTCTCGCTGACATCGAGGAAGTATTTGAGCAGGACGATGCCGCTTTCGACCATTGCCGCTTCGAAGCGCGGTGCGAGTTCGAGGAAGCGTCGCGCGCTGTCTTCCGAGCAGAAACCCATGACGCGCTCCACGCCCGGGCGGTTGTACCAGGAGCGATCGAAGATCACGACCTCGCCGGCAGCCGGCAAATGCTGGATGTAACGCTGCATGTAGATCTGAGATTTTTCCCGGTCGGTGGGCGCGGGCAGGGCGACGACCCTGAAGACGCGGGGGCTGACGCGTTCGGTCAGCCGCCTGATCACGCCGCCCTTGCCAGCGGCATCGCGTCCCTCGAAGACGATGACGATGCGAGCGCCGGTCTTTTTCACCCAGGCCTGCAGGTGCGCAACCTCTTCCTGCAGTCGGGCAAGCTCCTTGGCGTAGCCGCCGGACGACCGCTCCTCTGGCGCTGCTGCTTCGGCAACCTTGTCGGCGTCGTTCTTGTTCTTATTCTTATTCTTTTTCTTGCCTTCGTGTTTTCCCATCTTTCTCTCCCGTTTCGAAGCTATGTGCTGTTCCCATGGCGTTGGAGTTCGCAGCGATTTCCCCTTCCGGCGCCTGGCTTTCGCCATACCGGGCCTCGTAAGCGTCGAGTGCATCCTCCATGCCCTCGAAGATCATGTTCGGCCCGATTCTTTCGATGATGCCGGCCCGGTCGAGCAGGGCGCGCGCATCCGTGTGCAGCTCCGCCAGACCGAGTGCGATGCCCCCCGCCTTCAACTCATCAGCAAGATCCCCGAGCATCTCGGCGGCGGTGCTGTCGATCTGGGGGATCGCACTGGCATCGATGACGAGCCAATGGGCGGGCGGCGGCAATTCTTCGGCTATGGCGGTCAGGCGCGCTCGCACATAGTCCGCGTTGTAGAAAAGCAGGCTGTCCTGGATCATGCAGGCACCGAAGCCCGGCACCGGCCGTGCATCCGGCGCGCGATGCAGCTTGTAGAAGCCATCCCGACCAGGGATTCTGCCGAGCAGGGCGTCGTGCGGATACATGGTCTGCAGCAGGAGATAGATCAGGGTCGCAGCAATGGCGATGACCACGCCATTCAACACACCGAGGCCGATTGGTCCCCATAAGGCGATCAGCGCAAAAACGAATTCGATCCGGTTGATGCGCCATATCCGTCTGAGGCCCTCGATATCGATCAGGCTGAGAGCCGTTGCCGCGAGTATCGCGCCCAGGCCGGCGATCGGCAGGATGCGCAGAACGTTGCCGAGGAACAGGAGCACCGCCATGAGGGTAGCGGCCGCGACGAGGCTGGCGATTTGCGAACGACCGCCGACGGCGAAGTTCACGGCGGTGCGGGAATCCGAGGCCGTCACCGGAAACGTTCCGAACAGTCCGGCCGCGAAGTTTGCCGCTCCGAAACCCGTCAGTTCGCGGTTCGGGTCGACACGGTAGCCGCCGATCGTAGCGAAGCTACGGGCGGCGATGACACCGGAGCCGAAACTGACGAGGAAAATCGCCGCCCCGCCGGTAAGCAAGGCGTCGATCGGCAGGTTGTCGATGCGCGGCAGCACGAGCGATGGCAGCCCTTGCGGGATGTTGCCGACGATCGCCATGCCGCGCCCTTCGAAGTCGAAGAGAAAGGAAAGCAGCACGGCCACGAAAACGACGATTACCGGGCCCGGTATGGGTGAGCGATAGATGCGGGCCACTTGCAGAAGTGCAAAACAGGCCAGGGCGAAGGCCAAGGTCGGCCAATGGATCGAACCGACTTGTCGCAGGAGCTCGAGCACGGGCGATATGAGTCCTTCGGACTCGATATCGACGCCGGTAAAGCGCTTGATCTGCCCGACCAGGATCGACAGCGAGATGCCGGCGAAGAAGCCGGTCAGGATCGGGCGTGACAGAAAGGTCGCGAGCACCCCGAGCCGTATCAGGCGCGCAAGCAGGCACAGGATGCCGACGATCAGCGCCAGCAGCGCGGCCGCCGTCACGCGGTCGACCGTCGCGCCGGGGGACGCGAATACCGCTGTCAGAACCGCTGCCAGCACGGTCATCGTCGCAGCATCCGGTCCCACGATGAGTTGGCGCGATGGACCGAAGAGCGCATAGGCGATGAGCGGCGTTATGCTGGCGTAGAGACCCGTTTCGGCAGGCAGTCCGGCTATGGCGGGATAGGCGATGGCGCTTGGCAGGCCAACGGCGGCAATCGCAAGTCCAGCGGAAATATCGCTGCGCAGCCAACTCACCCGATAACCATCCAGGTTCGCGAGTAACGGCAGGCGAGGCAGGTGAAACGGCATGCTTGTGCCCCCGGATTATGCCTCCTCCAACCGGCAACGGATTCATACCCATGGGAGGGGCAAACGGTTGGACCATAGCATTGGAAATATTAGAGATGCAAAACTTTTCGTTTTGGCGGATTCTGCGTAATCCGCGAAAGTTGCATCGGTCGCATCATGCAGGTTCCTGCAACGTGTGACATCCCTGAAGGCCGCCCCAGAATGGCCGGATGCGAGAAGTCCCGTGGCGGCAAGCTATCACTGTGCAGCGTGTTTACTGCGGACGGCGATCCAAGCGCGTCCGGCGCTGCCTCGCTGCTTGTCGCCCTATGAGATGGAGAGTTCGAAGTCGGATATCTGGGCGATCCAACGCAAGTTCCCGTCTTGGAGAGGCGCCGGAAAGGCTTGGTCCGGCGCCAAGGCTCCGCAACGAAGCTTGTTGCCGGATGGCGATGCGGTATCGACTCCCGTGGCGGTCCGCGCGAGCGCAGGTGAACGACGGCCTCTCGGTGTGGACGGAGCACTGCCGTCAGTGCGCGGTCCACTGAAATGCCGGCCGGGGCGCCTTGTTACACCTTGGGCATGATACCTTTGTTGACGAGCCAGGTCTCGAAGGTGCCCGGGCATCCTTCGCTGAGCCATTTTCCCCGATAGGAAAAACCGGGGGTGACGCGCCCGCCGCCGACGAGGCCATCGTCATAGCGGCCGACGAGCCCAACTGCCTTGTGCATCTTTCCGGGATGTTTTCTCTTGGTCTTTGCGAGCTTCATTGAATGCCCCTACGCACTACAACCTAAAGCAATAGCGTCCCACAATGCACGCGTCCGTCAAGGATTAGATAGGTGCGTAAATGGGGTTAGGAGTCGAGAAAAATGCGATGCGCCGATCGATGGGCGCAGCCAAAGTCTGCCACGCAAGCATGTTCCAACGATCTCGACGTTCCAGGAACAGACTCGGTTCTGTCGGTCGGCAGCCGCAGGCTTTGCCATGACGCAGCCGCAAGGTTTGCCGACCGCAAGTTTCAGTCGAAAGCTATGGCGCCTGGCTGATTGCCCGGCTCCGAAGGGTGGCAAACTGAGATCGGCGGCGCCGTCGTAACCGCGAAGGGCAGGGGGCAGAAGGGCGGCGGGTGGCGGCTTGTATTTACGCCCCACCGCCGCCGCCCTCTATCGACATCCTCGCGGGCCAGTCCGAGCAATACTATTGCAGAACGACGACGGCTTCGACCTCGAACAGCATGGGGTCGACTGCGAGGTTCGGAACGGGAACCAACGTTTGTGCCGGCAGCGCGGTCCCAAACATTTCCCTGACGTTCTCGGTCAACACCCCAAGCTTGGACATATCGTGGTCGACCACGAAGATTGTGAGCTTGGCAACCTGGTCTGGCCGGGCGCCGAGTGCGTCGAGGGCAGCGCGCAAATTCGCATAGGCCTGCTTAACCTGAACGGCGAAGTCGGGCGACAAGGCTCCCGAGCTGTCTTGCCCCCCCTGTCCGGAGATGTAGGCCACCCGCGCACCAGGGGGCGTGACCACCGCGGTGCTGTAGCCATTCGGCGTCGGGTCGTAGAGCGTCTTGGGATTGACAATGGTCAGCTCGAGATTGCCCTCGTTGGCTGTTGCCGCACTGGGAACTCCAATGTTCATGATGACTAGCCCTCCGGTAAGCACATGTTTGACTGTGCGTGACATGATTTTCTCGCTCCGAACGCCATGAGCACGGGCCTCGCGCCGGCATAATGTGAACCTTGAGACCAATCGTCGATGATTGACTCGTACGATGTACGATTTTTTTTGCATCGTACATTGTACGAGTCAATGGGTGAGGTCGACATTCACTGTGTTTCCGGCCAAATTCGGGGGGGCGAATGAAAAGGAAGACGGAATGGTGGCCAAAAGCAGCGGCGCCCGGACTAAACGATCACAACGGAAAAGTGGGAGTCGCCAATCCAGCCGGGAACCGCGCGGCGACGGTTCGCTCTCCCTCGAACGTATCATAGCGACCGCTATCGAACTGCTGGACGCTCAAGGTGTTGACGGATTGACGATGCGACGGCTGGCTGATCGTCTCGGCTCAGGGGTGATGAGCCTCTATTGGCACATCGACACCAAAGAGGATGTTTTTGATCTCGCACTCGACGCGGTGCTCAAATACCGTGGCTTTTCGCAAACGGGTGAACTCGGAGAATGGCGCGCAGAAGTCGTCGATATGCTCGAGGACTGGCGCGTCTGCATGCTGCGTCATCCTTGGTCGGCTTCGCTGCTGCCGAGCCGTGCGCTCGGCGCCAACATGCTGCGTCGCTTGGAACTGCTGGGCAGCAGCTTATCGCGTGCCGGTGTCGCCGATGCGGATCTCAACGTTGCGATCTGGTCGCTTTGGAATCATGTCCTGGGCGCCACCGTCACACGGGCAAGCTTCGACCTGTCGGATGAGGACAAGGCAGCGGCGCAGCAGCGCCTTACGCATCTCAGTGAACGCTACCCGACGATCGAACGCTCCCGTCTCTTGTTGGAAAACGACTGGGACGGCACCTTCAGGAAGGGCCTCGATTTCCTGCTGGATGGTCTGACGCCGAAACTGTGATCGGGTTCGCGTCGAGGCCGTCGAAGTCTTCCGGCCCGGCATCAATGACGATCTTGCCGAGCGCGGCTAGCGCCTTCGATCGCCACGAACCTCAGGATGGCTGCGGAATAGCCTCGTTCATATCGACCTGTTGGCCATAGAACACACGGATGGCTAGAACGACGCCAGCGATCAGTACTACAACGCCGGTGGCCTCCATCATTGTGGGCCATCGCGCATGGACAACGAGCCCACCGATCACGCCGAAGGCGGTCTCCGAGACGATCAGTTGCGCCGCGAGCGCGACGGGCAGGGCACGCGAAGCGACATTCCACGCCCACACCCCGCACACTGTCGCCATCAGGGCGAGCGAGGTCCCCCACAAATATAGGGAGCCGGCCGCTTCCCAGCCGAAACCGAGTTCCGGAAGCTGAAAGAGGCCCATCGCTGCACCAACCGGGTAGAATGCGAGCATCTGCACACCACCGCCGATCAGGATGAGCGCAGACCACGTACCTGAGGGCATGTCAGGGCGAATTGCGAGCGCCGCCTGATTGGCGATCGCAAACCACACCCATAGTCCAACCGCCGCAAGAGCAAGCGGAATACCAATCCAAAGCGACCGAACGGAAGTGAGGCTGTCAGTTGTGAATGCCGAGCCGTTGACCAGAATGAGACCCATCACCACAAGTGCGAGCGGCGTCATCAAGAAGCGCCACGGGAGCGACTGCTGACGCCGGTTTCCAATGATCGCCAGCACGATCGGCACCAGGCCAAGGAAGGCCGGCGCAATGACCGGTCCACTGAAGATTGCAGCTCCCGTCACCGTCAGAAAGTAGCCGACGTAGCCGATGAAGGCCAATCCCGTTGCCGCCATGGCGTTGCGGAACGTCAAATGGCGTAGAGCCGTCTCTCGTCTCGAAAACAAAATGACAAGACCAACCAACGCCGAGACGACGTGCCGGATCAGGGCGAAATCGAAGGTGGAGTAGTCACCGATAATGAATGGCACGATATAATTGAGGGAGAAGGCAAACGCTGCAAAGAGCGCCGCGAATACGCCGACCGAAAATTGCCTGTTCATCATGAGCACAGCCTCGAGCGTTTGAATGAGCTTTGCCGATTTCTCATTGCCCAGCTCCGTTTCTACGATGCTTAAAGGGATAGACCTTCCCTTCGGCCCGTTCGACGCCTAAGTTCGCAAGAGGGTTTTCGAAAAATAGAAACATGAACTGGAACGATGTCCGCTACTTCCTCGCAGTGACACGCCAGGGCGGCCTCACCGGCGCTGCGCGTGAGGTGAAGGCCAGTGCTTCCACGGTCGCGCGACGAATAGAGACCCTGGAATTCGCATTGAAAACGCGACTGTTCGAACGCAGACCAGAAGGCTATGAACTGACGGATGCGGGCCGCGCCATGGTTGAAAAGGCGACGGCGATTGAAACCGCAATGCACGAGCTGGAGGGCAGTTTTTGCGGGCAGGATGGTAGCGTCTCGGGAACGGTGAGAGTTATCACCGTCGATGCGCTTGCCCATCATCTCCTGATGCCAAGCCTGCCGGCGCTGCAGGATGCCTATCCCGACCTCTCGTTGGGAGTTGTGGTCAACGCCGCATCCTTCGCCCAACTTCCGCAAAGGGAAACGGATATCGGCCTTCGGCTCTGCCGTCCTGAACAGGGCAATTACGTGGTACGCCGGATCGGTATGATCGCATTCGGTCTTTACGCGTCGAGTGATTATCTGAAGCGCTATCCCGTTCGGGAAGATCAGTTGCCCATCACCGGCCATCGGCTCATCACCTGGGGCGACCCCTTGTCGTTTCTCTCTCTTCCCACGACGTTGCGCTCATGGGTCGATAGCGGTGTCACCAATTTGACGGTCGATTCCATGCAAGCGCAGCTGTTCGCGATGAAGGCGGGCAACGGCATGGGCGTGCTGCCGTGCATTCTCGCGGACAAGGAGGAAGGGCTAGTCCGGGTCAAGCCGGACCTTTGCCGGCAGGAAGAGCCTATCTGGCTGATCGTCCATGAAGGGGTTCGCGGCGCGAAACGCATCCGCGTCGTCTGCGAGTTTCTCGAGACCATCGTGAAGCAGGGGCAGCGGGCGCTTTCGGGGGGGATCCCTATCGAACATCAAGGCACAAAACGCGAAGCCTAAATGTCGCGGGGCTGGTACCTCTGCACAGCTTTTCAGCAGTCGCGCTGGACAAGGGCAGGGATGTTCCAGTGTGAGGACGTCGTTGACGCCTGCAATAATCTCATAAGCACTGCGTGCGGAACATCCTGGACGACATCGTGGAGGCCGGCAGCGACCTGGAGACTTTGCGGGGCGCGGGGCGACCGCGCGCCCCGCAAATGCGGCGTAAGCTATTTTTCAATCGCAGCCTGTGGCGTATTGCGGAAACTGATCGCCATTCGGTTATAGGCGTTCATCAGGCTGATCGCGATCGTCAGGTCAGTGAGTTCACGCTCGGTGAATTCGGCACGTGCCGCTTCATAGGCTTCGTCCGGCACACCCGTCTCGGCGACCCGCGTGACCGTTTCGGCCCAGGCAAGGCCTGCTCTCTCACGTTCATCGAAGAGGTTGCCTGCCTCCTTCCACGCCTGCACCAATGCGATCTTCTCGATCTGTTGGCCCTTCTTCAAAAGGTCGCGCGTGTGCATGTCGAGGCAGTAGGCACAGTTGTTGATCTGCGAGATGCGCAGATAGACCAGTTCGACCAGCACCTGCGGCAGGCCACTCTGGAGGACGTAGCCGTATACACCTCCAAGGGCCTTGGCGCCAGCCGGAGCGATTTGGTTGTAGTCGAGACGCTTGCTCATTTGTTCGGTTCCTTAAGTCGGGTTTACTCGATGGGGGTGGTCAGGGTCTTCTCGCCGCTATCAAGGACGAAGACCGCGAGGAGCCTTGCGGGCTTGGTCTTGCTGACGTTGCGGCTGACGAGGTGCTTGGAGGCCGGCGGTTCGTACCAACTCTCGCCGGCGCGATAGGTCTCGGCCGCACCGTCATTGACCTTCGATTCGATTTCTCCAGAGAGGACGTGGGCAAAGATGAACGACGAGTCCGCGTGACTGTGCGGGACGGAGGCTCCGCCCGGTGGGTAGTCGACGATCACCACTTTCATCGTCTTGCCCGGAATGTTGGGTATCGCCTTTTCGAAATGCGGCGTGACCGTTTCGGTGGCGCCATGTGCTGCGACTGGCATGGCGGTGGCTATGGCGGTGGCTGCGTAGGCTGCACCCACGATGAACCTTGCATTCATGACGACATTCTCCTTTCATGACGTCTTGTGGGAAAGCGAGCCCACCGCCTTCCAGAGAGGACGAAGGAGCGGGCTCGCTTGTGGCAGCCGGCGCGGCTTGATCGGTGCGCTGGCTGCCAAGTGGTCGTCGCTTCGTAGGCGGACCTCTTGGCCGCTCCCACGATCAGGCGACCACGATGCGAAGAGGGTCGGCAGCCGCAAGCGCTGCTGCGCGTTCGGCACTCGGCGGATAGATCCATTCGGTGTTGATCTTGGTTTTCAGCCTTTTGGCTTCGTCACCCGAGAGCTTGACCTGGCGGTCCCAGCCTTCCGTGTAAACGGCGCCCCACGGGCCGAGGTCGAGGCACGTCACGTACTTTTGTTGGCTGTAGGCGATCGGATCCGTTCCGAGCAGATCTGCCGCGACGTTGTGTCCAGCGGAGCGCCCGAGGTTTTGAGCATGTTGGCAGCTCATCATCGTACGGTTGCCTATCTCATCGGTTGCCGCGCAGGCGACGTCGCCGGTTGCGAAGACGTTTGCGTGACCGATGACCTTCAGGTTCCGATCGACATGGAGGCGTCCAAAAGAATCTTTGTCCGCATCGATCTGGCTGGTGATCGGGTTGGCGCGAGCGCCAGCCGTCCAGATGACCGTTGCTGCGTCGATGCGTTCACCGGATGCCAGGGTGACGCCGTTTTGGTCGATGGCAACGATCGGGGAACACAAGCGCGTCTCGACGCCGAGTTCCGAAAGCGCCCGCTCGATGACTGGACGCGGGCCGGGGCCGAGATCCGGTCCGATTGCATTGCCACGCTCGACGATCACGACGCGAACATCCGCGTTGTCTCCAAGTGCGGCGCGAAGGCGATGTGGCAATTCGGCGGCCGTTTCGATGCCGGTGAAGCCGCCGCCGGCGACGATCACGGTGTTGCGTGCAGGGGTTTCCGGCAGACGACCCAATTTGGCGATGTGTTCCTCCAACTCCGCCGCATCGGCAAGCTGGTCGACATTGAAGGCGTGGGCAAGCCCCGGGATATCCGGTCGAAACAGGACGCTGCCGGTGGCAAGAACAAGCTTGCTGTAGCCGATCGTCTGCTCGTGGCCATCCTTATCCGCGTAGGTAACGGCGTTGTCCGCTGCCGAGATGGACGTCGCGTAGCCCTTGATGAAACGCACGCCGACATTGGCGAAGATCTCGGTGAGGGGCGCCTTCATCTTCGCCGCGTGCTTTTCGTAAAGACGGGGGCGAATGTGCAGCTCGGGTTGAGGTGCGATCACGGCAACCTCGACGGAACCGTCGGCCTTTCCCTGCTGGTCCAGTAGCCGCATGGCGCCGAGTGCCGACCACATTCCGGCAAATCCAGCGCCGATAATCAGAATTCGTTCACGCATTTCTTTTCCTCAGACAAGGCTTCGCCATCGGCTAAACAGGGCCAGCCATCGGGCATTGCCGTTTCGGTTAGGAGTCTCCGGAGGCGGAGACGGTTTTCGCGATGATCCAATGTCGTCGCTTAACTACGACTAGCGCAGTCGTAGTTAATCAGCAACGATAAATCCGGTCGATTTCGGAAACGCATTGTCAACGCGTCGGAGACACCCAAGGACTTGCGCCGGAGAAGCTTCGATGTTATCTCCGACTGCATTTGTCGGTGTTTTGGTGTTTCCGTGGCTCACATAAGCGCAGGCGTCGAATACGCTCTCCACTGTCTCCTGTTCCTCATCGAGACGGAGGAGTTAGACCAGCCGGCAAGTGCACGCGATCTCGCCGAGCTGCAGAAGATTTCCACCGAATTCGTTGCGAAGCTTTTCACTAAGCTCCAGAAGGCCGGCATCGTCGTCGCCCGAGAAGGTATTGGCGGCGGTTTTGCGCTTGCCCGCCCCGCCACCGACATCACCGCACTCGATGTTATCGAGGCCATCGACGGACGGAAGCCGCTGTTCGAATGCAAGGAAATCCGTGGCCAGTGTGCGCTGTTCGGCGATCGGACGCCTGCCTGGGCGGAAGACGGCGTCTGCTCCATTCACGCGGTCATGATCGAGGCCGAAAAGCGGGCGAGAGAAGTGATGGCTGGCCATACGCTGGCGACCATTGCCGCACGCGCATCGTCAAAGGCGCCCAAGGAACACGCGGGCAACATAAAGGATTGGCTTGCCGCCCGGACACCGCAACGCCGCCGCCGCGGCATCTCTGCGAAGGCTGGGTGATGCTCGGTGCCGCGCCTGACCGCCTTTTCGAGGGCCGTACGCTCAAATTTTCCTGTTTGCAGAGAATATCGAGGCCTGCGCGATAAACGCAGTCGCAAAGGTTCTTCCCCTGGTGTCGCCTCAGGCTTGGGAAAGTTCGGGCAAGCTGTCTGCTCGCCCGAATTCACGCCGACATCGGAGGTCAGTTATTCAGCGGCTGAGCGCTGCGGCAGAACCCAGTTCTGGCGCGGGAAGTGGCAAGTGTAGCCGTTGGGATAGCGCTCCAGGTAATCCTGGTGCTCCGGCTCGGCCTCCCAGAAATCTCCTACGGGCTCCACTTCGGTCACGACCTTACCCGGCCACAGGCCTGAAGCGTTGACGTCTGCAATGGTGTCCTCGGCTACCCGCTTCTGCTCGTCGTCGACGTAGTAGATTGCCGAGCGATAGGACGTGCCGATGTCGTTGCCCTGCCGGTTCTTGGTGGTCGGATCGTGGATCTGGAAGAAAACTTCCAATATCCGCCTGTAGCTGATCGTCCCCGGATCGAAAACGATCTCGATACCCTCGGCATGGGTGCCGTGGTTGCGGTAGGTGGCATTGGGCACATCGCCGCCGGTATAGCCCACCCGCGTCGCGATGACCCCGGGAAGCTTGCGGATCAAATCCTGTATCCCCCAGAAGCAGCCACCAGCCAAAACAGCTCTTTCAGCTCTATCGGTCATTCAGATATCCTCCACCTGGTTGATGAATGCGCCGTAACCCTCCACCTCCATTTCCTCGCGGGGAATGAAGCGCAGGGCGGCGGAATTGATGCAGTAACGCAAGCCGCCTCGATCCCTAGGCCCGTCGGGAAAAACATGGCCAAGGTGACTGTCGCCATGTTTCGAGCGCACCTCGGTGCGGAGCATACCATGGCAACGGTCCTGTAGTTCCTCGACATTGGCAGGCACGATCGGCTTGGTAAAGCTCGGCCAGCCACAACCGGAATCGAACTTGTCGGCCGAGGCGAACAGCGGTTCGCCGGAAACGATATCGACATAGATCCCCGGCCTCTTGTTGTCATTGTACTCGCCCGTGAAGGGACGCTCGGTCCCGCTCTGCTGCGTTACGCGAAACTGCTCGGGCGTCAGCTTTTGGATCGCTTCGTCTGTCTTTCTGTAAGTCATTCCTCGTCTCCAATAGGGTATGCTGCTTGGAACCGGCGTTGAAGCTGCGACGGTGGTGCTCGGCACGCCGGCCCACGCGTCCGGGCTTCGTCACCAGTTGAACTGTCGGCGAGCGATATCGTCGATTTCGAAGCGGTAGATGCCGATGTCGTCGAGCTGGTGGTCGCTGTATCGCCCGAGTTCCAGAGCGGTCTGGCGGTAGCGCTGATGCGCGCGGATCCTCGATATAAGATAGTGCATGATCATGAGGCGCTCCTCTTGTTCAGCCGGCGGATCGCCGGAGATGGTGTAGTCGCAGTTGGGCTGGATGAGGGCACACCCTTGGGCCGCCCTTTTCGTCAATCAGGCCCGTGTCGCACGGAGCGCCGCAAACGAGTCGACGGCGATCCAGAGAGAGAGGGCGAAGAGCCCGGCGTCCTTGAGCAGAAACTGCCCGGGCGCAACGGAGATCGCCGGAAAGCCGAGCTCAGGCACAAACACCCCGGGGGTCGTTGCCATGAAGCTGAGGGTCGTTGCGAAAAGTCCAGCCGAAAGCAATCCGCCGACGAGCGAGTAGATCGGCTTTATCAACCGGGCCACAATGAGGACGGCAATGCTGAGTTCGAGGAAGCCGAGGAGGTTCGAGAAACCCTCCGCGCTGAACAGCGAATAGGTCCAACTCAGCAAGGGATTGTTGCTGACCAGGCTGACCAGGCCCTCCGCTTCATAACGGGTAAACTTCATGCCGCCGAACCAGCCGTAGATCACGGCGAGGGAGCCATAGAGGCCAGCGGCAGTGACGGCTTGACCGTGGCTGTCGATCAGGTCGAGCGCTAAGGTGGCGGAACGAGCGTGGACACGCGGACGCGCCGCGCCGCGGTGTGCGAGATCACGAAGCATTGTCTTCTCCTGGTTGGTGGCGTCGGGCAATTCTCCCGACTAACCTGGTATTCGATACAGATCTGTATCGTTGAGTGATTAATATACCGATCTGTATCGTTTGGCAATCCCGGCTCTGGAATTTTGTGGTCGCCGTCGTTCAATGGGAACTACTCGCGAGTGCGAGCGCGCGCCGCCTTTTCGAACTGCAGGTCTCGCTTGCATTTCCCAGACAGCACAATAAAATGATACAAATCTGTTTTGTTTTTTTGAGGCTAACATGCGCCGTTCAGAGATCCGCGGTCATCTGCTCGATACCGCCCTGCGCCTGTTTAACCTGCACGGCTACCAAGCGACCGGCATCGATCTTCTCATCGCCGAGGCTGGGGTGGCCAAGACGACGCTCTATCGGCACTTCGAAACCAAGGAGGAGCTTATCCTCGCTGCCCTTGGGCGGCGAGATGAAGAATCCCGCGCTGAAATGCGGATCTTTGTCGAGCAGCGTGCGGACGATCCCTATGAGCGCCTTCTGGCGACTTTCGATTTTCTGGAGGCCTCGGTTCGGGACAAGCAGTTCCGCGGCTGCATTTTCATGAGCGCTGCCGGGGAACACAAGGAAGCCGTCGATCCGGTCTTCCGCGCCGCCTTGATGCACAAGCGGCTCGTTCTCGCCTATTTTGAGGAACTCGCGCATGCCGCCCGTTTCGCGGAACCGAAACGCGTCGCAGAGACGATCAACCTGCTGCACGAGGGGGCGACCGCCGTTGCGCAAATGACGCGGACGGGCGAGCCGGTCCGGCAGAGCAAGCGCATGGCGGAGAACCTGCTTGCACAGGAGGTCCGCGCGCCTTCGGAACCGCAGGGCAGGAGCGCGGGTACCGTACCGCATGCGAAGACTTCGAACGCTGGCTAAGCAACGTCGGAAGCGCCGGGGGCATGCGATGGATCGTCTCGAAGCAATGAAGATGCTGCTGGCAGTCGTCGACGCCGGCAGCATCTCGGCAGGGAGCAGGAAGCTGAATGCGCCACTGCCCAGCGTCAGCCGCAAGGTGGCCGAACTCGAACGGCACCTAGGCGCGAGCCTGATCGTGCGCACCAGTCGCAATCTTCAGCTCACCGATGCGGGCAGGGAATATGTCGAGGCAGCCCGCAAGATCATGGCGGACCTCGAGGAGGCCGAACGTCGGGCGTCCGGCGAATACCGGACCCCTCGTGGCATCTTGACGATCACCATGCCGGTCGAGTTCGGCGCACGCTACGTCATGCCGGTCGCGCTTAGCTACATGGAGACATATCCGGAGGTGTCGCTCAACCTACTCTCACTCGACCGGACAGTGCATCTCGTGGAGGAGCAGGTCGATATAGCCATCCGGTTGGGCGACCTCGCCGATAGCTCTCTCTACGCGGTGAGGGCTGGGGAGTTTCGCCTGCTGACCTGCGCTAGCCCGACATACTTGCAGCGCCGGGGCGTGCCGAAACATCCGAGCGATCTCGCAGACCATGAAGGAATACTCTTCAACAAGAGGACGTTCTTCTGGACATTCGATGTCGATGGTCACGAGGTGGAGGCAATTCCACGCAACCGTCTCGAGGTTAACACTGCGGCCAATTGCGTGGCTGCGGCGGTTGGCGGAGCCGGCATCGCCCGTTTGTTCGATTATCAAATCCCGGACGAGCTCGCTTCAGGCGCTCTCGTGCCGGTTTTGGAGGCTTTCGACCAGGCGCCGCGGCCGATCCACATTGTCTATTCTGGACAGGGTCAGTTGACGCTGAAGGTGCGGTCCTTCGTCGACTGGGCGCTGCCTCGCCTTCGCGCTGCCTGCAGAAGAGGCGAGGCGCCGCAGGCCTAATTGGCAAAGGCAGCCCTAACCTTTTCGACAGTGGTGGCTGTATCCTGCAGGTGCGGGAAATGGCCTATACCTTTCACTATGTCGAACTCCGAATTGGTACTCTCGGCGAACTCCTTGCCCATCTCCGGCTTGATGTAGATGTCTTTTTCGCCCCAGATCACTTTGATCGGAGTCGTGAGCCTGCCGAGGTTGGCTTCGAGATAGTCCTCGTCGCGCGTGAAATTGGAATAGTAAAAGGCGAAGGCGTCGGCGCTCGTTATGCCATCGCGCAGCCAGGAATTCTTCATATCCGCTTGTACCTCAGGCGGCAGTTCGTACTGGGCGTCGGGTGTAAGGCCGCGGCGATGGACGTTTGCTAAGATTTCGTCGCTGGTCTTGTTCATGTAGGCACGCGTCGGCGTCGCCGTCGGCTCTGTCTTAAGGTTTTGCAGGCTCTCATACATGTATTGCGGCCGGTTGAACGGCGCGAAGTCGCCGACGATGATCGTCCTTGACACGGTTGGTTCGTCGAGGGCCAACAGCAGTGCGGGCAGGCCGCCGATATCCGAGGCGTAGATGACCAGATTCGATCGGTCGATGCCCGTGTTCTCAATATAGGCCTTGAGTATCTTGGCGTAGTCCCTCGGCGAATAGGAGAACTGTGACGGCGAGGGGCGTGACGACTGGCCATATCCGGGCCAATCGAAAGCGTGGACCTCGTAGTCCGTGCCGAGTGTCGTCGCGATCTCTTTCCAGACGGCGAGCGTTTCGGGGAAGCCGTGCAGGAAGAGAACCGTGCCCCTGGGAGAGGCCGGACGGGTAACCATGCGCCGCAGCGTGATGGTCTCGTCGATCTTGATGAAGTCGATCTTCGGGCCGGTTACCGGGATGGCTGTGCCAGCCGATGCTGATGCCGCCGATGCCATTGCCACGGAAGCGGCGGCCACGAAGTTCTTCAGCGATGGGATAACCATGTCAGGCGTCCTCCTGGTCAAATCCAAATCTGATGAGAAGATCCGATATCCAACGGGTCGCTGGCAGATGGTGTTTTTGAGAGGAACCCTCTTGAATTGAGCAAAGGCCCCGCGGTCGCAGGCCGCCCATTCCCATGCGAGAGGTTTCCATCAAACGCAGACGAGGGATCTCGTCTCGGCGTTGGCCCTTCCTGCGATCCGGCGTCCGGCCGCTCGCCGTCCCGATCGAACCAAGTGTCCGCGTGAGAGGATGGCTCTCAATTCCGCTGGGTGCCGGCCGCCCGGTCTCGTTCTTAGATTTCCGTTCATTCGCGGATCGTCCGTTTTCGGCGCGATCCCAAGTGAAACCGGCGAGGCGAAAAATCGCCCGCTTAAATAAAGGAAGATCAGAATGAACGATGTTACGTCCTCCTCGCAAAAAGCGATTCCGGAAAAAGCCAGGGCGCTCCCCGGCCACTCGACCGTCGGCACGAACGACCTCGATGCCGCTGCCGCCTACTACGACAAGCTGCTCGCCGTCTTCGGTATCGGTCGGGTGCTCGTTCAGCCGGGACGTGCCGTCTACTACGGGCACCGTGCCCTCGAGTTCGGCGTGCTCAAGCCGTTCAATGGCGGGACGGCCATTGCCGGCAATGGTACGATGACCGCCTTCGAGGCCCGCTCGCGAGCGCAGGTGGATCTCGCTCATGCGACGGCCCTGGAAGCAGGCGGTTCGGACGAGGGAGCCCCCGGTCCGAGAGGCCCTGATGGCGGTGACCCCTACTGTGCCTATTTTCGCGATCCGGAAGGAAACAAGTTCCTCGTCTACCGCACTGGTCCCGACGAGGTCTGACAATCAGCATAGCCCGGGACCTCGCCGCCACCGGTGAGGCCCGGCGTCGAGTCCAAACCCAGTCGATTGTGCGTGTTTGCAAAGGAAACTCTCAAATGGACCTGGAAAACAAGGCTCGAAAGAGTCAGGTCACGCGGCGCTCGTTTCTGCTCTCGGGCGCTGCGATCGGTGTCGCGGCAGCGGTGCTGCCTGCGCCCGGCGCGACCGCCAACATGAATACGTCGGTCAAGAGCGACGATATCCGTCCGTTCAGGGCTGCCATTCCCGAGACGGCTCTCGCGGATCTCAGGCGCCGTCTAGCGGCGACGCGCTGGCCGGACAGTGCGACCGTCAAAGATCGTTCCCAGGGCGTCGAGCAGCGGACGCTCCAGGAACTCGTGGCCTATTGGCAGTCCGCCTATGATTGGCGCGGGGCGGAACGAAAGCTTAACGCGTTTCCTCAATTCCTGACGAACATCGATGGGCTGGACATTCATTTCATCCACGTGCGCTCACGCCATGAAAACGCACTTCCATTGATCATGACTCATGGCTGGCCCGGCTCGGTCTTTGAGCTGCTGGACGTGATCGCCCCATTGACCGACCCCACCGCCCATGGCGGCAAGGTCGAAGATGCTTTCCATCTTGTCATCCCTTCGATCCCCGGCTTCGGATTTTCGCAGAAACCAACCTCTACGGGCTGGGACGCGCAGCGGATTGCCATGACCTGGGACCGGCTGATGAAACGGCTGGGCTACAACCGCTATGTCTCGCAAGGGGGCGACTGGGGCGCCATCATCAGCGACGCCCTCGCGCGTCAGGCGCCGGAAGGGCTGCTCGGTATCCACGTCAACAGGATTGAGCGCGCGACGACGTTTCCAGCCAACGCCGCGCAAGCGCTGAAGACTGGAGGGCCGGCTCCCGACAGCTTGTCAGCCGAAGAGAGGAAGGTCTTCGACGAGGCGCGTGACTTCCTCAACAGCGGCTTTGGCTACGCTTCGATCCTCAGCACGCGTCCGGAGACGGTCGGGTACGGGCTTGCGGATTCTCCGGTGGGGCTGGCGGCCTGGCTCTACGACAAGATCGCGGATTGGGTGTTCACACGCGGCAATCCGGAACAAACTTTGAGCCGAGACGATATTCTCGACAACATCACTTTGTACTGGCTGACGAATACTGGCCCATCGAGCGGACGTATCTACTGGGAAAACCTCAAGGCAGGAGCCAAGCTTACCGCCGCCAAAGTTCCCGTCGCCGTGACCGTATTTCCGGGGGAGGTCTATCGGCCGCCGCGAAATTGGCTATCAAAAGCCTATCCGCAGCTCGTGTACTATAACCGCGCGCCGAAAGGTGGGCACTTTGCTGCCTGGGAGGAACCGGAACTCTTCGCCGAAGAGGTCAGGGCAGGTTTCACGGCCATGCGTGTTCGGAACTAAACCTCGAACCCGTCGTGTACGAGGGAGGCCAGCCTAGACTACAATTGCAAGCGGTACTCCAGTTGGGGATAGCTCGACTGGATCTTGTTCCTCGCCGCGCCGGCGCGAGTTCTCAAATTCCTGACCCGTCGAGTTCCTGGTCGTCGTCGCCTTCCCAAGGGGAGGGCATCGCGCTGCGAGTGAGGTTGGCCGATGGCATCGGCATCCAGCACTTCAATTCCGGCTCGGCGTATTCGACGATGCGGCCGGGCGAGGAATCCGAGGCGCGCCAGCCTTCTGCGCCGAACTGATCGCCATTCGACCAATATGCGAGATCAACTTCTGCCGCCCCTTGTTCGGACGGACGGATCGTGACGAGGATCCGACTGCCATTCTTCGGCGCGCTTGCCATGTGGCGCCATTGGTCTGGCTCGGCCATTATTTTTCCTCCTGTCTTGCTGCAGGTTGCAAGTGTGGCCTCGCTACTGAGAGCGGTCAACCCACACTGTGCGCCCGGGGAGAGTGACATTCCTTTATTGTGGAAACAGGATTTTTCAACTTTTCGGCTGCATATTTGAAGATGACGCAAAGTAGTAAAACTAGAAACGTCGTTTGTAGTTGTTGTTGTTTCAAGCGGAGTAATTTGCGTAATACACGGACGCAATCCGCCGTTCGGACGGAACTGGTCAGGGTCGCGGCCGTGTCGGCGGCGGATGACCCCAAATAAACTTTAGCTTTAGGTCACTCTCCCGCTTTCAACTGAGCAAGGGCTTACTGCTGGCCGGGAGATGGCCGCGGAATCATTGGCGGGGACCAATGGCCGCCAGCCTCCGTGGCAGTGGAACT
Organism: Ensifer sp. VA4; assembly: GCF_055710065.1. Taxonomy (NCBI): domain Bacteria; kingdom Pseudomonadati; phylum Pseudomonadota; class Alphaproteobacteria; order Hyphomicrobiales; family Rhizobiaceae; genus Ensifer; species Ensifer sp. VA4. The sequence continues at coordinate 32,828 of NZ_JBVQPO010000021.1, forward strand.
GACAACTCATATGCGTCGATTAGAGCAGCATATCCCGCAGGGATCGCTTTCTCTGGCAACCAGCGTCCGTGAAAAACGCTTACAGCGTCCGAATATGGCTTCCGCTGCGACGCATTCATGAATTTTGATATCCGCACGTGAAAATCAACCCCTAAGAAAGAGTTTCATGAAAACTGATAACGCGCAAGCGCAGCCATGTGCGGAACGGACGCCACTTCTGAATCTCAAACACACGAGCGTCGTAGGCGTCGAAGCAGAACGAAGAGTACCGGGGAGCCGACTGGGGCTTCGCCTAAAGTCGCTGCGGCGTAGCGGCTTCCGGTCTGGATCCTAGGCGATTTTGCTTACAAAAACACAGCCCGGGAGGCGTTTTGAGAATAAGCCCCACCTGCCAAGTGCACTCCGCTTCCCGCAGAGAGCGGGCAGGCGGCTACTCGATCATGTAGCCCAGCGCCCGATAACCCGCACGTCGTTTCGCAGCCATCCGGACCAGAACCGGGACGGCGTTGTCGACATAATCAACGACCAAGACATCTTTCTTGTCATCATGCTGGCGATGGAGCCGGCCGACATACTGTGCCAGGGTCCCCTTCCAGGCGATCGGCATCGTCAAGAACAACGTGTCAAGCCGCGCATCATCGAAGCCTTCGCCTATATAGCGGCCCGTTGCAAGGATCAGCCGCTCGGCGTCCCCAGGGACATTCAATGCGATGTTGGCTTGCTTACGGTCTTTTGCGGACATGCCGCCGCGCAGCACCACGAGATTTCTCACGAAGGGTGAGAACTTCTCGCGAAGATACTCGAGGTGGTCTTTGCGCTCTGTCAGGACGATCGGCGAGCGCTTCGCCTCGAGCGATTTCAGCACATCATCGAAAATGAGATCGTTCCGCCCGCTGTCCTGCGCCAAAGCCGCATAGATTGCGGGTATGGAAGGGTGTTCGACTGAAGCCAGGGACGGCGGCAATTCAAACTTCGTTGCACGATCGCGAGCGCGATGGCGGATGCCGCGTTCGGTAGCTTGAACTCTTGCATCAACCCGATGACGAACGGGGCCGCATTGCATGAAGATAATGGGATGATGCCCGTCCTTCCGAGCGACGGTCGCGGATAGACCCGCCACGTATCGCGCTTTGGACCGGCGAGCGACAAGCTCAAAGCTTGCCGCGGATAGATGATGGCATTCGTCGACAATCAAAAGGCCATAATCGGCGACAACATCGGCAACGTCCCCGTTGCGGACAAGGCTCTGGATCAACGCCACATCAATGACGCCCGTTGGCCTTCTTTTCCCGCCGCCGATAATGCCGATCTGCTTCGGGTCAATGTTCAGAAAGGAACTGAGACGCGTGACCCATTGATCAAGCAGTTGCCGTCGGTGGACAAGGATCAGCGTGTTTCGCGCCCGATGCGCGATGAGCGCTGCGGCGACAACGGTTTTGCCGAAGGCGGTCGTTGCCGCGAGCACGCCGTTGTCGTGAGCAATGAGAGCGTCGAAAGCCTCCGCTTGCGGCCGTCGCAGTTGTCCTTGGAACGAAACGCGGGAGGGTAAAGCCCTTCCACCTTCGCGGTGATCCTCCAAAATGGCGGTCGCACCGTGGTTCTTGATGAGGTCAATCGCCTCGTCGAAACAACCCCGGGGCAGGGCGACGTGCCGCGGATGAAGCTCTGCGCATGAGACCACCCGGGGCTTGCCGAAAGTCGGCAGCCGCATGGCCTGCGCGCGATAGAATTCCGGGTTCTGGAACGCTGCTAGGCGAACAAATTGCGCAATCAGGGCCGGCGGTAGTTCTGTCCTGTCGATGTAAACCTGGTCGGCGACCACGACGCTGATGCGTTGCGGTAGTGCGGCTTCTATTCGCCGTGGCTCGCTGTGGCGTGACGGCAACATCTTCCACGGCTCGTCGGCGTGTTCGTCGTCGATCGGCATGCGAACACCCAAGACCCGACCCGACAATTCTGCCTCGTCGGCGATCTTGAAGACCGTGTCGGCGGACAATCTCGGCAGAGATGCAAGGTAGGCCCACTGGTCAGCGTAGGGTCGCAGATCCTCGTCGACAAAAACGCTGTTGCCGACTTCACGTGCCTTTCGTTGAAGCGGCAAGGCGATCAGATTGCCGAAGCCCCCAAGAGGCATCGTGTCCTGATTGGGAAAGAAGCGATCGTAGGACGCGAACCCGATCTCTGGGCGTCGCTCCATCGTTTCCGTGATCAGGGCGGAGCCAAACTGCCTGGCGATCCGGGCCGGAACGGGCTCGGCGAAGAATATCCAGACATGGCCGCCATTCCCCGATCTCGACCGCTCCAGGGCGGCGGCAATTCCCTTTGCGTGGCACGTGTCCAGCAATGCCCTGGCATCGTCGGCCCAGCTTTCCTTGTCGAAGTCCGCGGCCAGAAACCAGCACGTTTCGTCCTGCAGCAAAGGATACACTCCGGCGACAAAGTCGCCGGAGCGAAGGTCACCTCCACGCAGGTGCTTTTCGATGATGTCGGTGGTCGGTGGGATGAAGGCCTGATGCGGGCATTCTCCGCATTTCACCTTCGGTTTGCCGCAGATCCCCTTCGCCCACTCGTTGGTACAGGCCGGTGAATACCCTGAGCGGCCTGCTTTCCTGTTCTCCCATCGCACCGGAAAGACATCAGGGCGTCCAGCAAACAAACGGCGGAACAACTCGATCTTCTCGACCGATGGCGAGTTGTTGCTGACAGCAGCCCCGACAAAGGACGATCGGTCAGACGCGCGGCTATCGGCCGCCAGCTTTTGCTCAAGCGCTTCCAGCACACGCTCAAGTTCCATGCGCTCGGCATCGATATCAGCCAAGCGCCGCCGGATGTGCGCAATCTTATCCAATGTGTCATCCCAATCCGTCAACACCGCAGTCCACACCCCGAGAACTCCTGCCATGGAGCAACATAGAGCAAACGCAACTCGTGCTTAAAGGCAGAGAAGTGGGCGAAGGCTGTTTGGATGAGGAGGGGCAACGCGCAGGTCCCCTCTAACCGTCCCTTTCGCGACGGATCGTCATTTGCCCGAAACTGGACCTCACCGAGCAGACCCGGCTCTCGCTTGAAATCCTCCTAGCCAACATGTATATGCAGATGTATATGCAGAAGAGGAGAGTTTCATGCCGCAGACCAGACACAACGAACCTCCTGCAAGGGAAGCTAAGCTCTTCCGGAATAACAGGAGCCAGGCTGTTCGCATCCCGGCCGACTTTGAGCTTCCTGGCGATCGCGTGATGATCCACCGTGACGGGGATCGGCTTATCATAGAGCCGGTGCGCCGCAAGAACCTGCTGGAAGTCCTGGCAGGTCTGGATCCCCTTGGGCCTGAGGATCAGTTCCCTGATATTGACGAGACTTTGTTGCCCGCCAAGGAAATCGACCTGTGAGTACCCTTTTCATGCTGGACACCAATATTGTGTCGGAGCTGGCCCGGAACCCGAGAGGGCAGATCGCTGAACGCATTGCCGAGATCGGACCGGAGGCAATCTGCGTCAGCATCATAACGGCGGCAGAGCTACGTTATGGCTGCGCCAAGAAGGGATCCCCGAAACTGCTGGCCCAGATCGAAGCCATTCTCGGAAGCATTCTGGTGCTCGCACTCGACTTGCCCGCCGACACCAAGTACGGCGACATCCGGACTGAACTGGAAGCCAAGGGCAAACCAATCGGTCCAAATGACCTATTGATCGCTGCTCACGCCTGTGCCGCCGGAGCAGTCCTCGTTACGGCCAATACCGGGGAGTTTATGCGCATTCCCAACCTCCACGTTGAAAACTGGCTGGAGTTGATCTCAAGGCAATCAAAGGGCGTCGCCAGTTGAGGGGTTCTCAGGCGTCGCCAAGGTTCATTGTGTTACACCCCGGTTGGGGGGCTATACCGGCTACACACACACACAATGATGATGAGTGTCGCATAATATACATTATGGAACAGCAGAGCGGTTTCGTTTCTGTTGCTTTTTCATCGGTCAAGCAATCCCGATTTTCCTGATGGATCAGGACTGTTGAGATGGGTAAAGCTCGAATTTCTGCGAACTGTGAACTTGGAATCCGCTCGAAAACTTGTAAGTTGAGCGACCTTTTCCAACCTACGAGCGGCTAATGCAGGTTCTAGTACGCGATAACAATGTCGATCAGGCGCTCCGCGTCCTGAAGAAGAAACTCCAGCGCGAGGGCATTTTCCGTGAAATGCGGATGCGCGAGGCTTTTGAAAAGCCCTCGGTTAAGAGGGCGCGCGAGAAAGCCGAGGCGGTGAGCCGCCAGCGCAAGAATGCTCGCAAGCAAATGCAACGCGAAGGCCTGATCTCGTCGAAGCCGAAAAAGAGTCGATAGCTCTCGAACATCTCGGAGAAATAGCGCTCCGAGTTGACCTTCTCGATCGCCTTGTCGCTGCACTCGATGTCGACATCAGCTCCAACGGAATCAGCCCTACCGCCGGATCCTTTGAAGGTCTGCAAGACTACGAAGTAGCCTTCTGCTTGAACGCAAAAACGCAAAAGAGTGCCGATCGATACATTGTGCCATTTGCGGTCATCGCAATCGGATCAGCACGCTGGACGAAGAAGCCACAAAGCCCGGTTGCGCACTTCGTGATGTAGGTTCATCTAACTCGCTGATCATTATAAGGACTGCTCGGGCTGGCTATTGAACGGTATAACCGTGGCCGACCTGAAGGCCATGATCTCAGATTCCGAAGTTCTGTATTGGGAATTCTTCGACGTCACCATGGGAATCGCGCCGCGATCCAAAGGATCGGCATCGGCGCGAGTACTTGGTCAGAAACAAGCTGCTAAATCTGTGAAATAGCCGCCCTTACCTATCTTCCTTGAATGGATCGACACCGAGTTCCTTGAACAACGCTTCCGTCTTCGCCCGATCAGCGCGGCTCATGTAGCCGATCCCGGTCTTGATCGCGTAGCGCCAGGCCTCTCCCCTCTCCAATGCCTCGTGCAGGGCGTCCGACAGCTCATTGAGCCGATTGGCGACATCGAGCGCTTCGAACAGGAGAACGGCCTGCCTCAAGTCCTTGTCTCGTTTCGCGGAACCAAGCGTGTCAACGACGCGGCGGCTGGCGACGATCAGCTTGTGGATCGCGTAGCGCTCCGGAGCTGGTACGATCACGCTGATGCCTGACTTGTGCAACATGACGGCTCTGATCGGCTCATAGATCAGGAAGTCCAGGAATCTCAGCGGTTCGGCCGAGGCTCCACCAAGGGCGGGCATGTCGACCGGTTTGTCCATGCGGTCATCTGATCCCCTGTTTCCGGTCAAGAACTCGACCTTGTAGCCGCTGCGATTGATGAAGCCGGTTACACGCGGTGAACCCGAGCGATGCATGACCGGCCGGAATGTCGGATCGAGGCCCTTCAGGATTTCGAGAATAGGTGGAAGGCTGTCCCCTACTTCGGTCGAGATCGCATAATCCTGGGCGAAGTCGGCATCTCCGGTCTGGAATGACGCAGCAGGCAGACGGACGCCAAGATGTCCCGCATAGGTCGAGAAGGCGACCGATCCGACGAGGCAGGCCCGCAGGCGGAAGATTCCGGCATTGGCGAGAGCTTCGACGACATCGCCCGTAAAGCGATCCGGTTCCGGCAAGCCAGCCTCACGAACGAGCGTCGAGACGAATTTGCGGCGAGCTTTCGTATCGTCTTTGATCGCCTTGAAGTCCTCGACCCGTTTGTTGATCTCCGGATCGTCGGCCGGTCCAACATAGCGGCGCTGTTGGCGATACCCGTCCCCTTCCGGCGGCTGGTCGAAATACCAGTATTTCCGGCCCTTGTTGTTGACCCCGACGAAGCGGCCTTCAACCGGGAAGTCGGCCGAGAAGGAAGCATCGAGCAGCCGTTGTCCGAGTTCGGCGGTCATGGTGCGATACATAAGATCGATCTGCTTCATGTTGTCTCGCTGTACTAAATCTGAATTTTTAGTACATCGCCCGCGATCCATCAGGGGAATGGTAGAGCGGTGCATGTTATACTAAATTTGCAAAATTAGTATAACGCCGACCCCACTTTTTCAAGAGCAATCTTCGCCGGGATATCGACGCGATCTGTAACGCCATCGATCTGCCCTGGAGCAATGGTCAGGCAGAAGGTCAAATCAACCGGTCGCCAACCACTACGGTCGCTTCCTTCTACAGGACAAAGCGGCACTTGGTGCGAAGCTTCTGAGACAGGTATGGGAAGCAGCGTAGTCCCCGCAAGTTTTCCCGACAACTTGATAGGTGTAGCACCTAGTGCTATATGAAGTGATGTCAGAACGAACTTTCAAAACGGCGTGGTTTTCCAAGGCAGCGAAGAAAGCGTGGATCTCCGACAAGGCCCTTGCAAGGCGATTGAGCAAGTCGCACGCGGACAGGCTGACGATCTCGGTGGCGGCGTGTTCAAGAAGCGGCTCAACATAACATGCATCGTTCGATCGTTCTGGCGAAAGCCGGTGAGTACTGGGTGTTCGCCTATCTGTTCGCGAAGAAGGACCGCGCAAACATCGATGACGACGAGTTCCTGGCTTTCCGGAAGCTCGCCGAACTCTATCGGCGCAAGACGCAGGCCGAGCTTGATGCCGAAATCGGGACCGGCGCCCTACTGGAGATTTGCAATGACGACCAAGCGCAAGTTCAAGAGCGATGCCTTTGAGGCGATCCATAGCGCCGTCGAAGACATGTATGCGGCAGGCACCATCGACAAGGAAACCATGAAGACCTTCGACGAGACTTGCCTGTCCGTCCCGCAGGAGCTGACGCCGGGTGAGATCAAGGCGCTGCGCGAGAACAATCATGTCAGCCAGCCAGTCTTCGCGCGCTACCTGAACACCAGTGAATCCACAGTGCAAAAGTGGGAAACCGGCGCGAAGCGGCCGAGCGGCCCAGCATTGAAGCTGCTCTCGATAGTGCAAAAGCATGGTCTCGGATTGCTGTCTTAGGGGACAACTCTGCGGAATGGGCATGCGGCTTCCACGCAGCGCCTAAGTTCCTCACCTACCCGGCCGTGCCAGTGACCGGGCAATGTCGATGATGTCGTCTCTCGACGTCGGATCTTCCTTGTTCCAGGCAACGCCAAGACCAATCTTGAGATCGACCCCGCGCACGGGTCTGAGCTCGAGGTTGCGATTCGGGAGATCCTTCGTCCATTCCGGCGCAAAGCCGATGCCAAGACCGGCAGAAACCAGCGACACCAGCGAGAAGGTGTCGTCGCAGCTGCTCGCTATAGGACAGGGTTCTGACGGGAGAAAGCGATGATCTTCTCTGAGCGAAGGTCCTCGATATCGATCTCGCTTCGAAGCGCCAGCGAGCTGCAGCGCGACATCCGGGAACGTTCGGCCGATGCGTGCCAGAAACGCCGGCAGCACACCAGTCGTTACCGGATAGACGGTCCCGATCTTGATCGTCCGTGCCACCTTGCCGGCCACCGATCGCGCCACATCCATCGACAGCCCGACATCGCCAATGATCCGCAGCGCCCGATCGTGGAACACCTCCCCTGCCCGCGTCAGCTCGACCCGGCGCGTCGACCGTTCCAGCAATCGGACATCGAGCTCCTTCTCCAACGCTTGGATATGCGAGCTCAGCGCCCGCTGGGCGATGCACATCCGCGCGGCCGCACGGTTGAAGTGCAACTCTTCGGCTACGGCAACAAAGTAGGAAAGCTGACGTAGTTCCATGTCCATGCTCCGATTTTCGGCCCACGTAAACGCGAGTGATCCGCCCCCATGCAACCAACAATACCCTATTTGGGGTATCCGAGAATCGGTTTTATTGAAGGCGTCTGCTTTCTCAAACTGGCGCTCTAATTTGTTTTCGTTCCACGCAATGGTTTACGGTCGAATGATTGACGGGCTCATCGCGGCTCGCAAAGTTGCGAACATCACTCAGGTCGAACTAGGGCAGCGTATTGGCCAACGGCAAACGTTCGTTTCCAAGGTTGAACTTGGGGAACGCCGGTTGGATGCTGCCGAGTTCGTGAAAGTCAGCCGTGCGATCGGCGCCGACCCGTTTGATATCATGCGCAAAGCAGAATTGGACTAGCCTTTGCGCCAGCGCCCTCGCTAACCTGCGGGCGGTTCCTGACGATACATGGCCTTTATCAACATGGGGTAATCGCGGGAGCGGTGCCCCATGTTGATAAAGGCCACGTCGTTTAGCGGGAAATCAACGTTACGCCCTAAAATACCTTGCCCCCGCGGAAGTTTTTGAACTGCTCATCCAGCACCAGAGAGCCGCGCGTCGCCCAGAGAATATGCGTTGCGCGGAGTTCCCACCCGGGAGATGACACAACCTAAGACTTAGGTCCGATGCACTCAGGCAAAGGTCGTAGTTGCATTGCCGAATCCGATTTGCCCTGACATTGCTTGGTGAGCGCCAACGGCACCGGTGGCGCTCGGGATCCCAGAGCACCCCCAGCCCCAAGCGACCAGATGCTCTGGGATCCCCTCTTCTCCGGAACATTTTTTAGGCGGCAGGGCGATTATTAATCAGCGCTCGGCTGCACACTATTGCGAGACTGGAGGTGTGCGTCCGAAGGCAGGCAGTTTAATGAAAACAGTGATCTTGCCCCTGCTCTCAGCACTCCAACGTCGCGCGAGAGCGGAATTCTCCACCAAATAGCGGAGTGAGGGTAGGCTCGGAGAGCAGAAACCCTTGAACATGCGTTGCCCCTGCGACCTGCGCGGCTTCGAATTGCGCATAGGTTTCGACGCCTTCAATGACCACGATCGGCGCGACGCAGGATGCAAGACCGACCATATGCGAGAGAAAACGCTCCGCGTCACCACGATCCAGACGCAGGAAAAATCCGTCGATCTTCACGATGTCGACCGGCAGCGACAAGAGCGCCTCAGGCGTCGAGAATCCGGTGCCGAAGTCATCGACGGCAATCCTGTAACCGAGCGCCTGCAGACTTTGAAGGAAGCGGCAGGCCGCCGGAATTCCCGACATGGGCAGGCTTTCCGTCAGTTCGAGGACAAGCCGCGATGCAAACCGCGCGTTAGCAGACAGCAGATCGAAGAGAAGCGCTCTGTTGCGTTCGTCGGAAATGCTCTCGACCGAAATGTTGCAGCCGAGGACACCGTGTGGCTGGCATGCGAGCCAGTCAAAAGCCAGGGCGAGCATATGCCTATCGAGTGTCGCGATGCGGCCCGCCGCCTCCAGATAGCCGACGAACTCGCTGGCTGTCATGATTTCGCCGTCGGGCTTGACGAGCCTACCCAAGCATTCCGAATAAAGCACGTTGCCGACGTCGGCGGCTGAGTTGATGTGTTGAAGTGAAAAGCCGACGCGTCCTTGTTTCACGGCGTAGTCGAAGGCTTCCGCAACACGATCAAACATTCGAACTCCCGCCTGGTTGGCAACCGGCCCGACAACAGTCGCCGGAGCCGGCTGCCTGTCTTTGTTTTATTGAGCGATTTCTGCGTCCGGATCGGTCTCATCCACCGTCGCTGGCGGCAGTGTTTCGCGGATTTCGTCGATCTTTCCGACCGCAGGGCCAACGCCGAGGATCTCCTTGGCGTCATCGACCATATCGTCGGTCACGACACCGTCCTTGGTGAAGCCGGCGAGCGCGTCGCGCAACGCTTCGTCGCTCAAGGCCGGATCCGTAGGGACGGCATCCACGCCATTTTCAGCCTCAAACTCGGCATAGGCCTTCGCGTAGGCCTGGATACCGGCCATCTTCGGATCGTTCGAATTGAGGTAGGCGTGATAGTTGCGGTTGAGGGAAGCGAAACCTGGTGTTGCTCCCGGCGTCACAGGTTCAACCACCGGCTCAGCAACAGGTTCAACCACCACCGGCGCTGGTTTGACGACCTTTTCGGCCTTCACCGGTTTGGACGCATTTTCTTTGCCCTTCGAGACGTTCGACTTCAGGCGCGACTTCTCGCCGGACTTGCTTCCCTTCGTCTCCTTGGTGCTCTTCGCATCGTCGGATTTACCGTGGCCGGAATTGCCGCCACGATCGCTGCCGTGGCCGCCTCCATGATCGCCACCATGATCGCCGCCGTTGCCGCCCTTGGCATAGGCGACCCCGCCCAGCGCCAAGCTACCGCCAGCCACGGGCGCGATTGCCAGCGTCAATGCCATGATGCCTCGTGCGACCAGTTTCGTCGTCGTAGCCATGTGAAACTCCTTATTCCGACTTGCTATTACTGTCCTCTCGCGGAACCGAGCGGACGGCGTTTGATGCAAGGACGATATCTGCGCGCCGGATACGGCGCCACCGGCCCCAGACCATTGCCTCCGCGCCCGGGACTTAGGTCTGAGCCTGGGACATCAAAGGTCCGATCAAAATTGCTGAGATTGCCGCGCCATTGACCGCGTCCTGACAGTGGTTAGGTTGGCGTGGCCTTGCTACAATCGTCACGCCGTACGAGCCGGCGGCCCGATCCGAGAGACCTGGTGCGCGTAAATCGACTCATAACCCGTTGGAATTCTCAATCGCTTGCCACGCAGTTCCTGCTGATCGGAGGAGCCGTTGCCGCATGCGCCATGGTGCTGATCGGAGCCTTTGTTTCGAACAGAATCGAAGACGCCGTCACCCGAAACTCGGCCGCGACGACAGCACTCTACGTTGATAGCGTGATCGCGCCGCTGCTACCCGACATGCAGAAGAATGAAGTCCTCGACGAGACCGTGGCTCGGGCGCTGGACGAGACCCTTGGCCAGGGCGCATTGGGTGACCGGCTTCTCTCCTTTCGTCTTTGGCGTGCGGACGGCACGCTCCTCTATGCGAGTGATCGGGCCGCTGTCGGTGCGAAGATTGGGCTCAGCGATGAATTACAAACCGCATTCTCGGGCAAGATGGCCGCACGCTTCGACCCGGAAGGAGAAGTAGCGGCTGACAAAGGTTCAGCCGTGCCGGCGCTCGTTATTTACAATCCCGTGCTGCAGCCCTGGTCCGGACAGGTGGTTGCGGTGTCGGAATTCCACGAAGTTGCCAATGAGTTTCAGCAAAGTCTCAATCAGGCGCGTATGCACACCTGGCTGGCGGTCGCAGCCTTCACACTTGCCTTCTTTGTCGTGCTGTCGGCAATCGTGCTTCGCGGCAGCAAGACGATCGAGATCCAGCGTCATGCCCTCAAGCAAAGGGTCGATGAGCTCTCGGCATCGCTTGCCCAGAATGAAATGTTGCGGGGTCGCCTCCAGCGCGCGTCGCAGCGCGCCACAGCGTTGAACGAAAGCTATCTGAGACGCATCGGGGCGGACCTGCACGATGGCCCTGCGCAACTCGTGGCCTATGCGTCGCTCAGATTGGACAGTGAAGCCTTGAAGCGCAGCAAAATGCCGGTGGCCACGCGTGATCGCGAAATCGCTGCGATAAAGGCGAGCTTGGACGAGGCGATGCAGGAGATTCGCACGATCTGCGGCGGTCTGGTCCTGCCGCAGATAGAGACGGCAGGTCTGACTGAGATTCTGGAGCGGTGCGTAAAGGCGCATCAGCAGCGGACGGGGGCGCCGGTCGAACTGCAGTTGACCAAGCCTCCCGAACGCCTCTCGCACGCCGCGAAGATATGCATCTACCGATTCGTGCAAGAGACGCTCAACAACGGCTTTCGTCACGGCGGCGGTATTGGGCAACGGGTGTCCCAGCGGATGGATGGCGACCGCGTCATGATCGAGGTTGTGGACAGTGGGCCCGGTTTTGATCCGGACACAGTTCTGCCCACAAGTCTTGGTCTTGCCGGCCTCAGAGAACGGATCGAAAGTCTCGGAGGAACGTTCGAGGTCGTCACAGCGGCGACCGGGACAACCGTTCGCATGACGACCAGCGTCAAGGAGCTATGACAATTATGGTGTTTCCAATTCGCGTTGCTGTCGTGGACGATCATCCCTTGTTTCGGGAGGGTGTGATCCGGAGCCTGTCGGAGATCGAGGGCTTCGAAATTGTCGCCGAGGGCAGCTCGAAGGATGATGCCACCCAGATCGCGGGAAGCCTCCGGCCGGATATCATGCTCATGGACATTTCCATGCCCGGCGGCGGGCTGGAGGCGATACCGGCGGTGCTGCAAATCGTCCCGTCGCAGAAGATTATCATGCTCACCGTTTCCGAAGACGGTGACGACGTGACAACTGCACTGGATCGGGGGGCCACCGGTTATGTGCTGAAGGGCGTTGGCGCAAGAGCGCTTGCCGACGTCATTCGCACCGTGGCTTCGGGGGACCGCTACGTTGCGCCGACCTTGTCGGCCAAGCTCCTGTCCAGCCGGGCACCGGCGGCGGGCAGCAAGTCTGGCCTGGTCGCCAACCTAACGCCTCGTGAACGGGAGGTTCTGGAATTGGTGGCAGCCGGCATGAGCAACAAGCATGTTGCAATCCAACTGGACCTGCAGGAAAAGACCGTAAAGCATCACATGACGCAGATCATGACGAAACTGGGTGCCGCCAATCGCACCGAAGCGGCGATGGTGCTGCGCGATGCGCGCGACGTCTGATCCACATCGTACCAGGACCGTCCGACCGGCTTTGTGCGACCGCCATTGGCTAATGCAAGAACGAATCTATTCGTTTTCTATCGCTTGCCGTCGCGCGGCGATTGATGATCGTGCGTCCGCGGGCATCCTTCATGATGTAGCGGCCATTCGCAATCTCTTCGGTGATGCCGCCTTCGTGGCGTACGCCGACATCCTCTCCTTTGGCCTTTGTGCCACGATTGGAGCCGTTGGAACGCTCGCTGTTGGAGTTGGAGCGATCGCCGCCATTTGAGCCCCCGCCTCCGTTCCCGCCACCATTTCCTCCACCGTTCCCACCGCCATTGCCGCCCCCGCCTCCGCCACCATTGCCATTGTTGGCGAAGGCTGCCGACTTGACGATCGCAAGCCCGGCGCCCGACATTTCGAGGCTGTAGGGTGTAGAGATGGCGAGGGTGCAGACTGCCGGCAAGAATGCTGTCAGGATCATCCGACGCGTAATCATCATGTCTCCAAGGTCTTTTCGTGCGCAAAGCGCACTCAGCGCGGCGGGCAACGAACGAACTTTGCCCCCGACCGAGACACGCAGTCAACTCGCCCCGGCAAAGATCCTGCCTGTACAGGACTTTTCCCCCAGATGGGACAGACCTTCGTCCCATCCAGGCCAGACGATGGTCGGAAAACCGGGCGGGGATTCGCGGGCGCGATCTGGCGGATCAGCTCGGCAGACGCGACCGAGCCTGTCTCTGCTTGCTGTTATCGGGTTGAGCCCTATGACGCTGTCTGGCGAAAAAAGACGGCCCCCTGAGGAGCCGTTGAGGTAAACCAGGGGCCAAGTGCCAGGGTTGCCGATCTTGTGAAGGCTCCCCGTTGGCCCCAGTTGTCGGCATACCGCAGGGCGGGCCTGGAAACTGCCGCTCCGGTGTATGGAGCGTCTCAAAAGGTAGGTGGCGCCAAAGCGTACGCCATGGGACTTCAGTCCCCATTCTTTGCCGCAAAGGACTTAGTTCGGTTGTCCCCGGTTCCGGTTTTCGGCCCTTCGATCCGTGACTGTGACACGATAGGTTGGTGCGACCAGTTGGGGAGTAGATTGCTTGCCGGCTCGTTGTCGTGGGTTCGTGCGTATAGGACCTAAGTCCTATGCAGGGCGGCAAAAGTCCTACTCTCCTTGTCGGACAATTCAGTCGCGGAATATGCTGATACAACCTTGGCGTCATCCACCGCCGGGGTCGCAAAAGTGGTTCCAGAGTCGCTTGCGACGCCTTTCCGGGCGGCTCTGGACCACAGTATCAAGCGCCTGGCGGTTGCATTCGTGCTGAAAGCGACCCGCCTCATGTGATCCTAATCCCTGCTGCGACATTTGTGATGATTCGACCCGTTCAGCCGCAACGCTTTTCTTGCCGTTGAGCTGATCCGGCGTCGAAGAGCAGCACAACTTCTCCCTGCTGCGGTCGGCGCGGTTTCGTTGTTGCGCAAACCGCCATGATGGCTGCTTCGTCCGGCGGGATTCGGCTGAGATATCGAGAGTTTCAGAAGCAGATCCCTCTCGCCTGATCCGCCGCAGCCCCGACGCGCTTTTCGAGAATGCCGCCATTTGCAGCCTCCAGCATCGCGTTCAGCCCGAATATGCGCAGCGAGAAATATTCTCGGGACGCCCGCTTGACTTCCCCCTAGGCGTGCCCGTATCAAGTTGTAGGCCTAACCCTACAAGCGGATGCCATGCACCACTCTCAGTCACCTTCAGCGTCTGCGCTGTCACTCGCCGACCTTCCTGGACCAGACGTCGCCGTCCGCCGCTTGCGCCACCCGGGACGGTGGATCAGTGGCGGCCTTGTCATTCTGCTGCTTGCCGTGATCGGACGCGCTTTCGCGGTCGGGCAGATCCAGTGGACCGTGGTCGGCGAGTTCCTGACGGCGGGCGTCATCGTCACCGGGTTTGGCTGGACACTCCTGATATCAGCCTGCGCACTGGTGCTCGGTGTCTTGCTCGGTTTCGCTTTCGGCATCATGCGGCTGTCGGAGAATCCGATCCTGCGCCTTGCCGCATCGCTCTATGTCTGGGTGTTCCGTGGCACGCCGGTGCTGCTGCAGCTTCTCATCTGGTTCAACATCGCGCTGGTCTTTCCAAGACTCTACATTCCCGGTCTCGTCGATGCCCGTATGGTCGATGTGGTGACACCCTTAGTCGCCGCCGTCCTCGGCCTCGGCGTCAACGAAGGATCCTATCTGACGGAGGTCGTTCGCGGGGGCATCGCTTCGGTCGACAGGGGCCAGAAGGAAGCAGCCCATACGCTCGGCATGACGCCCGGGCAGACAATGCGGCGCATCATTCTACCGCAGACCCTGCGGCTGATCCTGCCGGTGCTCGGCAACAGTGCGATCGGCATGCTCAAGTTCTCTTCGCTTGCCGCCACCATCGCCATGGGCGAGATGCTGAACGCGGCGCAGCGCATCTACTTCATCAACGGCGCCGTTATCGAGCTCCTGTTCGTCTGCGCCGTCTGGTACCTGGCCGGAACCACCGTTCTATCGATAGGCCAGTATTATCTCGAGCGTCATTTCGGCCGCGACGCCGCAGCGACCACCAGCGATCGCCGCTGGTTCAAAGGATGGGCGCGGCGTCCCGCCGTGGCGGGTGAAGCATGAGCCTCGCAGTCAAGGCGGTCGGTATCCGCAAGCGTTTTGGCAGCCACGAGGTGCTGAAGGGCCTCGACCTGGACGTTACCTATGGCGAGGTGCTCTGCATCCTCGGGCCCTCGGGTAGCGGCAAGAGCACGTTCCTGCGCTGCATCAACCACTTGGAGACGCCGGATGGCGGCTATGTCTGGGTGGACGGCGCGATCATGGGTTACGAGCTCAGCCGCGGCGCCCTTCAGGAGTTACCGGTCAAGCGGGTGCGCGCGCAACAGAGCCAGCTCGGCATGGTGTTCCAGCATTTCAATCTTTTCGCGCACCGTACCGTGCTCGGCAATGTCATCGAAGGCCCGATGGTGGTGCGGGGCCTGAGCCGCGCAGAGGCCGAGACCCGCGCAATGGGCCTGCTGGAGCAGGTCGGCATGGCCGCCAAGGCATCAAGCTATCCATCGCAGCTTTCCGGCGGCCAGAAGCAGCGTGTGGCCATCGCCCGGGCCCTCGCCATGGAGCCGCGCGTGATGCTGTTCGACGAGCCGACCAGCGCCCTCGATCCGGAACTCGTCGGCGAGGTGTTGGAGGTAATGCGCAATCTCGCGCGCGGCGGCACGACGATGATCGTCGTCACCCATGAGATCGGTTTTGCCCGCGAGGTCGCCGATCGCGTCGTCGTGATGATCGACGGCGAAATCCGCGAAAATGGCGCGCCCCAGCAAGTTCTGAGCAACCCCGGCGATCCCCGCGTGCGGAGCTTCCTCAGCCGGGTTCTGGCCTGATGAAAAGAGTTCAATAAAGGGAGAACAGGAAATGAAACGAATGCTGCCGATGGTTCTGGGGCTTGCTTCTGCCACGTTCATCAGCCTTGCCGCGGGGAGCTTTGCGCGTGCCGCTGACGAGAAACTGATCGCCGCCCTGCCGGATGCCGTGCGCGATGCCGGGAAGCTGAATGTCACGATCAGCCTCGCCTATCCGCCGATGGAGTATAGCGATGCCGGCTCGATGGAGCTGAAAGGCTTCGACATTGATCTTGCGAAGGCAATCGCCGAGCGGCTCGGGCTGACGGCTGAGTTCCAGAATGTCGAATTCCCCCAACTGATCCCGCAGGTCGTCACCGGTCGTTCGGACCTGATCATGACGGCCTTCTCCGACAAGGTGGAGCGCCAGACGCAGCTCGACTTCATCGACTACTTCAAGACCGGCAACGTCTTTTATTCGACCGCCGATCACCAGGGCGAGATCAAGGCCGAAGCCGATCTCTGCGGCAAGACGGTCGCGGTCGCGACGGGCACGAGCTGGGTCACCTGGGCGGAAGATGTCGGAAAGGCCAATTGCGCGCCCGACAAGCTGATCACCGTCATCCAGATCCCGACCCAGGCGGAACACATCATGCAGATCCGCCAGGGGCGCGCTCAGGCCTCCGTCATCGGTCTCGAGGGATTGCTCGACCTGATGAAGCAGGAACCGGACAAATTCTACCAGATCGGCGACGTCGGCGATGTCAACCACTACGGCATCGCGTTCGCCAAGGCGAATGGGCAACTGCGCGATGCCGTCAAGGGCGCGCTCGACGCGATGAAGGCCGATGGGACTTATGCACAGATCCTCGACCGCTATGGCTTGAAACAGGCTGCGGTCGAAGAGTTCAAGATAAACGGAGCCACGAAGTAACGAGAAACGCGCCGGAGCCTGCCTTGACCCATCCTTCCATGTCAGATGCCTCAACCGCAGCGGGTGAACGCCCCGACGACCGACTGTCCAGGCTGCGCCTCGATCTCTATTCGAGCGAGCAGCTCTACCGGCAGCTCTATCGGGCGCTGCGCGCTGCGATCCTCAGCGGCGATTTCTCCGAAGGCGAAGCCATTCCCTCGGAGAACCAGTTGCGCGACCAGTTCGGAATTGCCCGAACCACCGTGCGCAACGCGATGGCGCTACTGGTATCGGAAGGGCTGGTCCAGCAGGTTCGCGGCCGCGGCACGATCGTGTCGCACCGGCCGATCAGCCACAACATCTGGAACTTCGGCAGCTTCACGGAGCTTGCCCGCAGACAGGGCCAGCGTCCGGTGACGCGGGTGCTGGAACACCGGGTGGAGAACGGCGAACTCTTGCTGGTGCGCGCCCGCGGGCTGGCCAACGGCGACAGCGTGACATGGCTGAACGTCGACACGTCCGTGCTCGATCTCGCCCTCTATCCGGGCATCGAGCATTACGATTTCGCGGCGCAATCGCTCTATGAGGTCTTGCGCCGCGACTATGACCGCCACCCCTTGCGCTCGGAATTGCTGCTGACCGTGGTACCGGCTTCCGATCGCCTGCGGGAAGTCTTCGCCCCGGCGCATGACGTGCCGGGCTACCTTTGTGCCAGCGGGGATGTGCTGGATGCCGACGACCGTTTGGTCGAGCGCACGTCGATCGTCTACTCGCCCGCCGTCCAGATGAAATTCGCAACGCGCTGGGGCCGCGAGACTGCGCCACACAGCGCGCAGGAGAACAAGACATGAGCCGATTCGGCGACACCTTCAGGACCCATAAACCGATCCTCGGCATGCTGCACCTTGCCGGCGACGGCCCGGCCGCCAAGCTCGCCCAGGCCGAGGAAGAGGCCCGCATCATGGCAGGCGAAGGCGTCGACGGACTGGTCGTCGAGAACTATTTCGGCGATGCCGAGGATGTTGAGCGGGTGTTGGAGCGGCTTTTCGGCCTCGACCTCGGGACCCGCATCGGCGTCAACGTGCTGCGCGACGACGCGCGCGCCTTCGCGCTCGCCAAAACGTACCCCGTTTCCTTCATCCAGGTCGATTCCGTTGCCGGTCACCTGCCGCCGGAGGCGGACGAACCCTTCGCAGCCGGCCTTGCCGCGCGACGCGAAGGCGTTTCCGCACTGTTGCTCGGTGGCGTGCGGTTCAAATACCAACCGGTTCTGTCCGGCCGGCCGGAATCGGAAGACGTGCGCATCGGCGCGGCGCGCTGTGACGGGCTGGTGGTGACCTCCGACGCCACGGGTCAGCCGACCGACATGGAAAAGGTGGAGCGCTTCCGCGCCGCGACCGGCGGAGCGACACCGCTGCTGATCGGCGCCGGTCTGACTGAAGCCAATGCCGCGGAGCAATTGGCAAAGGCCGATGGCGCCGTCGTCGGTAGCTGGTTCAAACACGACCACAAGGACACTGGCCGCGTCGAGGCCACCCATGTCGCCGGGCTGATGCGTGTCGTACGCGCGATCAGGAGCGCCGCATGACCACCGCCGCCACGGTCCTGGCCCGGCCAGTCACGGCCGAGAACTTTTCGCGATACGGCAAGGTCTATAACCTGACGGGCGACGCAGACCCCAAGGCGATCTGGACCGCCGGCGACGGCTGGCATGACGGCTTCACGAAGACACCATTGATCGACGGTCGCGGCCATCTCGGCGTCACTCGCGGCGGCGGCGCGCCGTGGCACTGCAGCGCAATGGAGCGGCATCCGCAAACCGAAGAGGCGATCTTCTGCCTCGCCCAAGCGGTAATTCTCGCGGTAGCACCGGCCTCGGATGCTGCCGCGCCGCATCGCGATGACATCGAAGCCTTCGTGGTCATGCCTGGGCAGGTCGTGGTGATGAAACGTAACGTCTGGCACGATGCCTGCCGGGGTGTTTCCGGTCCCACGCCCTATTACTGGATGGCCGTTTGCGGCCTCGGCGAGAGTCCGTGGGTGGCGGTTTCCGGCGGCTCTAAGCTGGTGCAGGCCGCTCCAGGCGAAGGACCGATCGCATGACAAGCTTCTTCATCGGAGACGTGGCCCTCGACGAGTATTATACCGCCGACCGCTGGCCGGGCCGCGCCGACAAGGGTATGATCAAGGAGCTTGCAGCCGAAGCGGGCGGCTCCATTGCCAATGCCGCCGTCGTACATGCTGGACTTGGCGGCGAGACGCAGTTCATCTCGTTGCTGAACGACAGTCCCCTATCGCAACGACTGATCGGCGATTTGAAGGAGAGCGGGGTCGGTGTCGATCACATGCTGATCGATCCGGCCATTCCGGAATCGAGGAACTTCATCTTTCTCGTCGATGGCGAACATGTCGTTCTGACGGTGGAGATGGGCGAGCAGCCGATGTGGCTCGATGCAACCGCCCTCGCCGCGCTGCGCCAACCAGGCTTTCTCTACACGACGCTCTATCGTGTGCGCCGTCTCCATGCCCGGGCGGATCAAGGGATCCTCAAACAAGCCGATCTCCTTGCAGATCTGCGCCAACACGGCCGCCGCGTCATCTTCGATCTCGATGTCGGCGGCTGCGTGCCGGAAGATCTGCCTTATCTCGTAGGTGCCGCGGTCGTCATCTTCAACCAGGTCGGGTTCCGTGCGGCCTTCGGTCATGACGAAATCACTATCATCGGCGACTGGATGCAGGCGCACGAGATCGATTGGGTGATACGTACTCTCGCCGGGGATGGCGCTGAGGCCAGTAACGGCGACACGGTTCTTCGCGTGCCCGGTTTTCCGGTTGACGTCGTCGATGTCACCGGCGCCGGCGACACGTTCGGAGGCGCATTGACCTGGTGCTTGTCGCAAGGTCAGACCATCGAAGAAGCGCTGGACTTCTCCGTCGCCGCCGCCTCCCGCTCTGTCACCATCCACGGCCCGCGGGCCGGCAAGGCAAATTCGGATGAGATCCATCGTTGGCTTAAGGAGGAACGGCAGACAAGGATGCGGTGAACCGCCCACCGGATCGGATCGTGCGATTGGGATCTAATTTGCATTCGGCCCTTCCCGCCTTGTGCACGCGGCCGGCCGAAACGGCCTCGGTACGCGGCGCTCCAGAGGCGGCCTCAAGCGCAGGACGGAAAAGGTGTGCCCCTAAGGCGCTGGCGCGAGGAAAAGCCTCAGATCCCGAGCATGCGCCGGTTGGCCGCCTCGTCGCTGCCGGCGCCGGCGAAATCGTCGAAGGCCTTCTCGGTGACGCTGATGATGTGGTGCTTGACGAAGTCGGCCCCCTCGCGCGCGCCGTCCTCCGGGTGCTTCAGCGCGCATTCCCATTCGACCACCGCCCAGCCGGCAAAATCGTTGGCCGCCATCTTCGAGAACACCGCGCCGAAATCCACCTGGCCGTCGCCGGGCGAGCGGAAGCGGCCGGCGCGGTTGACCCAGCCCTGATAGCCGCCATAGACGCCCTGCCGTCCGCTCGGGTTGAACTCCGCATCCTTGACGTGGAACATGCGGATGCGGTCCTTGTAGATGTCGATGTTGTCGAGATAATCGAGGCACTGCAGCACGTAGTGCGACGGGTCGTAGAGCATGCAGGCGCGGGCATGGTTGCCGGTGCGCTCGAGGAACATCTCGTAGGTGATGCCGTCGTGCAGGTCCTCGCCCGGATGGATCTCGTAGCAGATGTCGACGCCGCAGTCCTCGGCGTGATCGAGGATCGGCCTCCAGCGCTTCGCCAGTTCGTCGAAGGCGGTCTCGACGAGGCCGGCCGGCCGCTGCGGCCAGGGATAGACGAATGGCCAGGCGAGCGCGCCGGAGAAGCTTGCCATCGCCTTCAAGCCCAGATGCTGCGAGGCCGTCAGCGCCAGCTTCACCTGCTCGACCGCCCATTGCTGCCGTGCCTTGGGATTGCCGCGCACCTCCGCTGCAGCAAAGCCGTCGAAGGCCTCGTCATAGGCCGGGTGCACGGCCACGAGCTGGCCCTGCAGATGGGTCGACAGCTCCGTCACCTCGACGCCGTTTTCGCGCGCCGTGCCGGCGAACTCGTCGCAATAGGTCTTCGAGCTTGCCGCCCTCTTCAGGTCGATCAGCCGCCCATCCCAGCTCGGCACCTGTACGCCCTTGTAGCCGCAATCCGCTGCCCATTTGGTGATCGCGTCCCAGGAATTGAACGGCGCCGCATCGCCGGCAAACTGCGCAAGAAAGAGCCCTGGCCCCTTGATGGTCTTCATGTCTCGTCTCCTCCGTTGGAAGTTTCGCCGGACGATTGGAAGGCGTCTCCCGAGCCCCCCGGGCCCAAGACGACCGTATTTTTCGGTTTTCCAGACGAGCCGGCCCAGGTAGCGCACGCGGCCCGTAGCGCTCATGCGCAGATGGATGTCGATGCATATTGGTGGCAGCCCGCGCCAATTGCGGGCCGCCCATTGCTTCGGCTCCGGATCAGAATGGCGAATCCGGGAAGTAGAAGTCCTTCGCATTGTCCTTGGTCACCAGCGTCGCGTCGATCGTGTAGACGCCACGCACCGGCACCTGGCCGTAGAAGTTGGCAACGGTCATCTCGAGCGCCGTACCGACCATCGCCGGCGGATAGAGCACGTCGACCGGGATCATCTTGTCGCCGTCCATGACCTTCTTGATCATCTCCTTCGAGCCGGCGCCGGCGACGACATACTGGATGTCGGTGCGCTTTGCCTGTTCGATGGCCTGCAGCACGCCGACGGCCATGTCGTCGTCCTGGCACCAGACGACGTCGATCTTCGGGTACTTGGTCAGATAGTCCTGCATGACCTTGAAGGCATCGTCGCGGTTCCAGTTGCCGTACTGTCGGTCGAGAACCTTGACGTCCGACCCGTCGATGCCCTTGTCGAAGCCATCCTGGCGCTGCTGGTCGATCGGGATCGGCAGGCCGCGAATGACGACGACTTCAGCATCCGGTGTCGTTGCCTTGATGTATTCGCCAGCGACCTGGCCAAGTGCCGGGTTGTTGCCCGCGACATAGAGATCGCGCACGGAGTTGTCGTTGACACTCGGCGCACGGTCGACGAGCGCGACGAAGGTCCCCTTGCCCTTCACTTCCTTGATGGCATTGACGAGCGGATCCGGATCGGTCGGCAGGATCACAAGAGCGTCGATGCCCTGTGTCTCGAGGTCCTGCACGGCGTTGGCCTGGCTTGCCGGATCGGGCGAGGTCTTCACGATGACGTTGAGTCCCGGATTGCGCTCCATCAGGATCTTGGCGACCCGCTCGGCATGGAAGACCACGCCGGCCGTCCAGCCATGATCGGCTGCCGGGATCGAGACACCGATCGTGACCTTCTTTTCCTCCTGCGCGTGCGACACGCCAGCAAGTGCTGTCATAGCCGCGAGGGTCAGGCCGAATAGCTTATTACGCATTAAGTTCCTCCCAAATGTCAGGTCAGCCTGTTCTAGGCCGGGAGACCTGGGGACCCGGCCGTCTCACGATTTCCGCACCAGCGAGCGCTGGACGAGCATCGCAATGATGATGATCGCGCCCTGGATGGCGCCGATCAGGTATTCGCTGATGAAGTTGGAAAGCAGCATGATGTTGCCGACCAGCTCGAGAATGAACGCGCCACAGATCGTGCCCCAGACGCGACCGGCGCCGCCTTTGAGCGCCGTGCCGCCGACCACGACGGCGGTGATCGCCTGCAACTCCCAAAGAATACCGGTCGTCGCCGACGTCGAGCCGAGACGCGGCACATAGAGGAGGACGGCGGCCGCCACGCACAGGCCCTGGATCACGAAGGCGACGGTGCGGACGCGGTTGACGGAAATGCCTGAGTAGCGCGCAACGTCACGATTGGAACCGACGGCGACGACGTGCCGGCCATAGCGCGTGCGGTAAAGGATGAAGGCCGCTACGGCAGTCACCGCGAGGATGACGACGATGGGAACGGGAACGCCGAAAATGGTGCCGAAATAGGCGGGACGATATATCTCCTGAAGTTCCGGTTCCTTGAGGGTGATCGCGCCGCCTTGCGACAGCCAGGTCGTCAGTCCCCGATAGATGCCCATGGTGCCGAGCGTCGCGATGAAGGGCTCGATCTTGCCGACTGTGGTGATCAGACCGTTGGTGAGGCCACAGAGCGCGCCGGAGACGATGGTGAACAGGACCGCGGCGAGAAGCATGAGCGCCGGATCGGCAATCACGCCGGAGTTCATGAAGAGGATCATCAGGCTGGCGATGAAGGCGACCATCGCCCCGACCGACAGGTCGAGATCGCCCGACGAAATCACGAAGGTGGCGCCGACCGCGATGATGGCGATGAAGGCGCTACGGGTGGCGACGTTGGCGAGGTTGTTGATGCTGATGAAATTGGGATTGACCAGCGCCCCCACCAACAGGAGCAGCGCCAGCGCGACGAACGGCGCCACAGCCCTGAGATCGATGTCACGCCAGCTGCGGCGGCGAATTACGCCCTGACTGCCTTCCTCGTTTACGCTCATATCCAATTGAACCTCCGTCCCATCTTCGGGAATCTTATTGTTCTCAGCATCTGCGTAGCATGCGCCGCCGCGGCGTCAGGCCGCCGTTTTCTTCTTCAAGCCTGCGGCGTAGCGCATGATCTCCTGCTCGGAGATCTCGTCGCCCTCGAGGATGCCGGCGATGTGGCCCTCGCGCATGACGACCACGCGACTGCAGAGGCCGATGACCTCGGGCATCTCCGACGAAACGACGATGATCGAGCGACCGTCGCGGGCGAGCGCCGAGATGAAGTGATAGATCTGCTGCTTGGTGCCGACGTCGATGCCGCGTGTCGGCTCGTCGATTATGATGATGTCAGGATCGGTCTCCATGACCTTGGCAAGCAGCAGCTTCTGCTGATTGCCGCCCGACATGCGCCCGGCAACGACGCTGTCATCCCGGACGCGGATGTCGAAACGGCGGCGCGCCTTGACGAGCGCCGCTTCTTCGCTTCCGGGATCGAGATAGCCGAGCCGGGTGTGCCGGGCGAGCGATTGCAGCGTCAGGTTCGCCATCATGCCGGCATCGAGCAACAGGCCTTTCGCCTTCCGGTCCTTGGTCATGTAGGCGAGACCGGCATTGTTGACCGCATGCACGTCGCCGGATGAAACTGGCTGGCCACGAACGAATACCTCGCCGGCTAGGCGGGGACGCAATCCGACGATCGCCTCCATCAATTCCGTCCGCCCCGAGCCGATCATGCCGGAAAAGCCGAGGATTTCGCCGCGGCGGACCTCGAAGCTCGCGTCGCGGACATATCCGGTCGAAAGCCCGTTGACCCGCAGCACGACCTCCTCGTCGATGTCCGGTTCGGTTTTGGCGGGATAGAGGCTCGACAGTTCCCGGCCGACCATCAACTGCGCGATCGCCTCGCCATCGAGGATGGAGGTCGGCGACGTCTTGATCCATTGGCCATCGCGCAGCACTGTCACCCGATCGGTGAGTTCCATGACCTCGTCGAGCTTGTGCGACACGAAGACGAAGCTCGTTCCCTTGTCGCGCAGCTTGCGCACCAGCCGGAACAGGAAGTTCGTCTCCTCGCGAGAAAGCACGGCGGTCGGCTCGTCCATGAAGACGACACGCGCGTCACGGCTGATGGCCTTGGCAATCTCCACCATCTGTTTTTCGGCGATCGACAGCGACCCGACCATCGCATTCTCGTCGACATGAGAACCGAGGAGATCGAGAACGCGGCGTGTTTCCGCGCGCATGAACTTGCGGTCGAGCACGCCGAACCTTGCCACCTCGCGGCCGAGAAACAGGCTCTCGGTGACGGTCAGATGTTCGGCAAGATTGAATTCCTGATGGATGATGACGATGCCGAGTGCTTCGGCCGCGCCGTTTGCCGGAAGTTTCACTGACTTGCCGTCGAGCAGGATCTCACCCGAAGTCGGCTGCTCGAAGCCGGACAATATCTTGACGAGTGTGGATTTGCCGGCGCCGTTCTCGCCCATCAGCGCGTGGATTTCGCCCTGGCGTAGCTCGAAATCGACGCTGAAAAGCACCTGCACGCCGCTGAAGGATTTGCTGATGCGGCGCGCAGACAGCACGACGGGCGCCCCGTCGACAACCTCCGTGGTCATATTCCCCTCCCCTGCGGCCTCCACCGCCATTTGCTATGATGTAAACCTTTACATCGGCTAGTGTAAAGGTTTACATCATGCTTGTTCGACAATTTTTTCGGCTTGCGCGTTTGACCGCCAGGCAAGTCTGTGTAGTGTCTCGCAACAAAGCCCGAGGCCAGCCGAGTGTCCGATTCCACCCCCGCAACCATCGAAGACGTCGCACGGATCGCCGAAGTGTCGATCGCGACGGTATCGCGGGCCATTCACATGCCGGAGAAGGTTGCCAAGTCCACGCGGCTGAAGGTCAATCAGGCCATCGCTCTGACGGGCTACACCACCAACGCGATGGCGCGCAGCCTGAGGCTCGGCCGGTCGAACATGATATTGGTGGTGGCGCCCGATATCGGCGACCCGAATTTCTCCAGCATTCTCGTTGGCCTCGAAAACGAGGCACGCGCCCATGGCTACGGCGTGCTGATCGGGCATACCCAGAATGATGCCCAACGTGGATTGGAATATCTGAAGTTCTTCAATTCGAACCAGGCGGCCGGACTGATCCTGTTTACCGGC
This sequence comes from Ensifer sp. VA4, assembly GCF_055710065.1. Taxonomy (NCBI): domain Bacteria; kingdom Pseudomonadati; phylum Pseudomonadota; class Alphaproteobacteria; order Hyphomicrobiales; family Rhizobiaceae; genus Ensifer; species Ensifer sp. VA4. The sequence continues at coordinate 58,161 of NZ_JBVQPO010000021.1, forward strand.
ATTCTTCCTTTCGGCCACCAGGAGGTGACGCCGCGCCTGCCGCCGACCGTCGGCGTTTTTGAGCCCGTCTTTAACGGCGGCATTCCCTATGTCGGAGTCGACGACATCGAAGGCGCGCGCAAGGCCGTTGACCTTCTCATTTCCGAAGGGCATCGACGGATCGCATTCATCGGAGACTCCCACACACGCCTGGCCTATAGCCGTCGTCGGTCAGGGTACGAGGCCGGGCTTGTTGCGGCCGGCATCCCCCCGAACCGCCGCCTTATCCTCGAAGGCGACGGAACCGTGGAAAGCGGCAGGCTGGCGCTGGAACGGCTCTTCATGCGCGACGACCTCCCGACCGCCTTCATGTGCGTCAACGATCAGACTGCCCTTGGTGTCGCTCTCGGCCTCAAGGCGCGCGGCTACGACATCCCGGATCACTTTTCGGTCACCGGCTTCGATGACGTCCCGCAAGCGAGTTTCATGACCCCTTCCCTGACCACGATCCGCCAGCCACGCACCGCCATCGGCAAGCACGCGATGGCACTGCTTCTCGAAATGCTGTCGGACCGTACCCCCTCCCAAACGGAGATCCTGCTGAGGCCCGACCTGGTGGTCCGCAACTCTGTTGGGCCACCGCCGACACGGCGATGAAGGAATTGGGGGCGAGTGCCAGGCTAATCGGCGAGCGGCCACCTCGTCCGGAAATCTAGGTCGCGATCCTGTTGCGCGCCTGCATAATGATTTCACGCAGCCACCGATGCATCGGCGAATGATGCGAGCGGTCGTGCCATAGCATGTGGAAGACCATCTGCGGGAACTCGATCGGCGGCTGGCGGACGACGAGCGGCAGTAAACCCGCAAAGTAGCTGGCGAAATGACGGCTGGTCGAGAAGATCAGGTCCGACTGCAGGGTACGGTGCGGTCGTGAAATAGGAGCATCTATCTCGGCGGTGCTGCTGGCATGATCTGAGGTGCGCTACCACTGCGCCTTTGCGGCACTTGCAGGTGCCACCGGCCTCATGGTCCTGGGCTTCGCCCTTCCGGTTAGCCCTGCCCTGTCGCTCGCTGCTCTGGGGCTGGCGATCGTCGGCACCATGTCCGCAATCCCGGCTTCTAGCAGATGCCGAACGATTGCCTGGCGGCCTCGGCTGCAGCGGTCGGCATCGCGCTGATCAACTCTGTCGCGAACCTCGCCGGCTTTGGCGCCCCTATCTCATGGGCTACCTGAAGGACAAGACAGGCGTCATGACCGACGGTCCGTGGCTGGTCACCGTCGTCGAGGCCCTGACCATCGTGCTGATCGCCGATTTCGTCAGCAAAGTAAGCCGGCAGACGCAACAGCCTGCATAGATGAGGCCCGGCAATAGCCCGACCGGGCTCCGACAGGACGAGAATAGTATCGGATCATCGCGCCTCTGCACGATGATCCGATACTGCATGCGGGACACGTGGGCACGAAAAAGCCCGACGCGGCCACGGCGTGTGGGCAGGCCCAACCCGTTAGCTGCCAGCGTGCGCGGAGCCAAGTCCTGAAGGCGCCGCTCAGATTTTTTCAGATTTTTTTGAACGCAATGGATGAGAAGACGCCGTCGCTCCGTATATGCGGGTATGGATTCGAAAAAGGGCGCCTTTGACGTTATTGGCCAGTTGGCTGCGCTGAGGCGCTATGCGCGCTCGCTTGCGCGAAATTCGCCGGACGCGGAGGATCTCGTTCACGATGCGCTGGTGAGAGCCTATGAGCGACGCTCGACGTTCCGCTCTGGGGCGAGCCTTAGAAACTGGCTTTTCGCCATCGTTCGCAACACGCATATCGACCGCGTGCGATCCGCGATCTCTCGCGGCCAGCGTGACGACCAGACGGCGCAGGAAGCGGCATTATCCTACCCGGCCCACCAGGAACACAGCGTACGGCTGGCTCAGGTCCGCGAAGCGTTCATGATGCTTCCCGAAGAGCAGCGCGAAGCGCTGCATCTCGTTGCTGTCGAGGACCTCTCCTATCAAGAGGCGGCCGACATACTCGCCATTCCCGTCGGAACTCTGATGTCGCGCGTCTCGCGCGCAAGAGCGAGTCTGAGAGATTTCGAGAGTGGAACGAAAAGGCCCAACCACCTGAGGCTTGTCGGAGGCGATCATGACTGACGTCGACATGATTATCGATACCGATCTCGATGCCTATGTGGACAACCAGCTCGATGCGGCGGGGCGGCTGCGGGTTGAGACCTGGCTTGAGAAGAATCCTGATGCGGCGGCGCGTGTTATGGCCGACCTCGGCATGCGAACCACGCTCAAGTTGGCGATGACGTCGGATGTCGTTACCCCACGTCCCGAGACGCGCGAGGCCGCCCGCCGCCTTTCGTCGGGACTGACGAATGCGCGCGTGTGGAACGCCATGCAAAAGGTCGCCGCAGCCGGCTTCATGGTTTCGGTGGGGTGGATTGCCCATTCGTCCGTCGGCCCGAGCGAAGTCAATGCCTCGGCCCATCCGCCTGCTTTCGTGGAGCATGCGATCCGCGCCCATCAGACTTCGCTCGTCAGAGCGGGAATGCCGTCACAGCCGGAAGCGCAGACCTACGACCCGGACGACATTCGTGCGGCGACCGCCATCGTCATGCCGGAGCTTCCGAAGGATTGGAACGTCATCGATGTGCAGGTCTTCCCCTCGGATTTCGGGCCTAGTGTCGAGACGAGCGTCAAGACCGATGCTGGCGCAGTCATATCACTCTTTGCCGGCAGGCCGGGGCACTTCGCGGTCGAGCCTGTGAAGGACCTCAATCTCTCCAATGCCGAGGCTGCGTGGTGGCAGGTCGGCGAGGTCGCCTATGCCGTCGTCTCAAGTGCGCCAGGAATCGGCCTCAGCGATGAGGCCGAGCTACTCAAAAACTCACTTTACTGAACTGAGGAAACCTAGATGTATTCGAACCAGAACCGCTTCGGCGGCATGAGCCAGGCTTCTGCCGCTGCCCTCGACGAGGGCCTTCGCCAGCATATGCTGCGCGTCTACAACTATATGGGGCTCGGCCTCGTCGTAACGGGCCTTGTGGCCTTCATCGTCGGGACCACGCCCGCGCTCTTTATGCCGATCTTCTCGACCCCGCTGAAGTGGGTGGTGATGCTGGCTCCGCTGGCCTTCGTCTTCTTCTTTTCCTTCAAGATGCATTCGATGTCGGCGTCGTCAGCGCAGATGATCTTCTGGGCTTTCTGCGCCGTCATGGGCCTGTCGCTCGCCTCTGTTTTCCTCGTCTTCACCGGAGCCAGCATCGCCCGCACGTTCTTCATCGCCGCCACCATGTTCGGTGCGACGAGCCTCTACGGCTATGTGACGAAACGTGACCTGGCGAAGTTCGGTTCGTTCCTGATCATGGGCCTGATTGGCGTGATTATCGCCTCGATCGTCAACATCTTCCTCGGCTCGAGCGCTCTTCAGTTTGCCGTTTCGGTGATCGGTATCGTCGTCTTCGTCGGCCTGACCGCCTGGGATACGCAGAACATCAAGGAACAGTATGCCGACAATTTCGACCAGGAATCGCAGCAGAAGCTCGCGGTTTTCGGTGCCCTGTCGCTCTATCTGAACTTCGTCAACATCTTCCAACTACTGCTGAATTTTACCGGCGAACGCGAAGGGTGATTGTCTTCGATATGGGGCCGATCGTTGCTCCACGTCGGCGAGCCCTATTCCTTGCCGACACGGACATCCGCCGAACCAGCGCGAGCTTCGGCGGATGTCCCATGGGGTCGTCCGCTGGACGGCAGCAACACCGGTAAGGATCAGGGCGCTGCAAAGCAGGCCAACGCTACGGCATCGGCAACGATCAATACTCATCGCAGTCCGGGATGACCGTGGAGCGACTAAGGGTTGTCCCGGGTTGCCCGCAACCGTCGCACCGCCCTCAGCTCAGCTAGGCTCAGGACCCATTAATTGGTTGAATTGACGACTGGGTGGTGATTCAAGGTGGCAGGAGGATGCCACCTTGACTGATTTGCTGATGTTGACCCCGGAGCAGATGCGCCGGATTGAGCCCTA
>NZ_JBVQPO010000022.1:0-59714 GCF_055710065.1 Ensifer sp. VA4
CAGGCGCTCGTAACGCTCGTCCAAATCCCAAAAGCCTGGCTGCCCACGCATCATCCGTTCCCGCAAATCACACAGCCAGGATTGAATCACGAAAACCGGCTGAAGGGGAGGTTTTTAGAGGCGTCCAATCGTCGGTACCGCGATTTGGAGTGAGGAATTCTACCCTATAGCCCTCTCGAGACGCGTACTGCGTCGTGAAGCGACCGTCAGCTTGATGCGGGATCTCCCTGAATGTTGGATCGACCGTCTTCAGCGTTTCGAGCATGGGCGGCGCTTGATCCTCAACCGCCACCGAAATCGAATGGAACTGAGCGAAATCCGCATCGGCCGTAATCATGGCCATCCCCGGCAGACGAATGCCGAGTATCGCTGGATAGCACTGGTAGGCTACGGTACCGACCAGGACACCACGCAAACGGAAGAAACCGGCTTCAGCCAGCGCCTGCACAATTTCACCTGTTTGTCGTTCCGGACGGGGCAGATACGCTTCGCGCACGAGGGTCGATACCAGCTTGCGTCGTTCACGGACGTCTGCCTTCAGATCTTTGAAGTTCTCTACCCGTCTTGTGATCTCGGTGTCTTCGACAGGGCCGACATAGGTCCGCTTCTTCCCACCCTTTCCGTCTGGAAGATCGAAATACCAGTATCTACGCCCCTTCACCTCGGCAGAGATAAAGCGGCCTTCCACGTTGAACTCGCTTGCAAACGAACTATCAAGTGCTCGCTGAGAGAGCTCGCTGTAAAGTGTCTGGTAGGTGTGCGTGAGTTTCAATAGGTTGTTACCATGTTCGCGTCAATGGTAATAACGCTAATTCGCAAAAAAGTCTACCGCCTGTTATTACCATACCTGCGGATATGGTAATAACAGGCGAGATTTCGCGCCTCGGATCTAATGATCGCCCATTTCCATCGGATCTAGAGCGACGCCGACTTCTCCATTGGCACCAGCGCAGACCCAAGGGATGCACTTTCGCGGCAAAGGGCGAGCGCCGCTGCGGGTATGCTTAATCAACATACGGACAAGGTCGGCGTCACGTGGCAACCTCGTGCTGGTGCCCAAGTGTCCGCTCCAGGTGTGATCGTCCCGTTCGTCGTGTCCTGCCGAGGTGCAATGGGCTAACTGTGCCATTCACCGCGCCTGAAGCGGACGACGGCAACGGGTCGAAGGAGACCGCTCTTCTCAAGCCATGACACAGCTTGTTGTGAGGACGGTCACGTTCTCGGCCGGGCCAACTTGCGCCGTCATTTCCGTGTAGGCGCGGTGGGCGAACACCTCGGTACGCGTCGGCCACTTGCTTCCCTACGAATCCCCAGTCTCGAATTGCTTCAAGCAGCGGCGCTTCCCCCGTTGTTCCGCTCGCCGCGAAACCAATTGCGCGGCGACCAATCCAAGCACCACGGTGCCGAGGATGATCGTCGAGATCGCATTGATCTCCGGTGTCACCCCGAACTTGATCTGGGAATAGATCTTCATCGGCAGGGTCGAGGCGCCCGGCCCCGTCGTGAAGCTCGAGATAACCAGATCGTCGAGCGACAGGGTGAAGGACAAGAGCCAGGCGGAAACGAGGGCCGGGACCATGTTCGGTAAGGCAACGCTGACGAAAGCCTTGGCCGGCGGGCAGCCCAGATCGCGCGCCGCCTCTTCCAGCGACGGGTCGAGTTCGACCAGCCGTGATTGCAGCACGACGGTGGCAAAGCAGAGCGTGAAGGTAGTGTGTGCCAGCGTGATGGTCAGCGGCCCGCGATCGATCCCGAGCGTCACGAACATCAAGAGCATCGAGACGGCCATCACCACTTCCGGCATGACCATGGGCGCGAGCAGCATGCCGTTCAACAGCGCCCGGCCACGGAAGCGGCGCAGCCGCACCATGACAACGGCTGCGAGCGTTCCGAGAATGGTCGCTGCCGTCGCCGACACCGCGGCCACCAGGAAGCTGACCTTCGCGCCCTCGATGATCGAGGGATTGGCGAGAACCGTCGCATACCACTGGGTCGAGAAGCCGCCCCAGACGGTCACGAGCTTCGAGCCGTTGAAGCTGTAGATGACGAGAACGACGATTGGCAGATAGAGGAAGGCAAGGCCGAACAGGATCGACAGCCGATTGAACCAGCTTGGTTTCGTCATGGCCATCTCCCTTAAGTCCGCGTGTGCGCCTGGCGCGACTGGAAGTAGACGATCGGAACCACCAACAGGGCGAGCAGTACAATCGTCACGGCGGCGGCCATCGGCCAGTCACGGTTGTTGAAGAATTCGAGCCAGATGGCGCGGCCGATCATCTGCGTATCGGCACCGCCGAGCAGATCCGGGATGACGAATTCGCCGACGACCGGGATAAAGACGAGGGCGCAGCCGGCCAAGACACCGGGAAGGCTCAAGGGGAAGGTGACCCTCCAGAAGGCGGAGATGCGGGCGCAGCCGAGATCGCGCGCCGCTTCGATCAATGTTCGATCGGCGCTGCTGAGGTTGGAATAGATCGGCAGCACCATGAAGGGCAGGTAGGTGTAGACGATGCCGATATAAATCGCCGTTTCGGTGTTGAGGATGCGCAGCGGTTCGCCGATCAGGCCGATCTTCAAGAGGAGCGCGTTCAGAAGACCGTCGTTCCTGAGGATACTCATCCAGGAATAGACCCGGATCAGCATCGAGCTCCAGAAGGGCACGATCACCAGGAAGACCAGGAGAGAGCGTGAGGACGGCGAGCAGGACGCAATGCCATAGGCGAGCGGATAGGCGATGAAAAGCATGGCCGCGGTCGATATCGCCGCGATCTTGAGGCTGGTCAGATAAGCGAGCAGATAGGTGTCGTCTGTGAGAACGTAGAGGAAGTTCTCGAAGTTGAGCCTGAGGTTCAGGATCGATCCGTCCCAGGCCGTAAGCGGTTCGAAAGGTGGCATGCCGAGCCGCACGGTCGAGAGGCTGATGCCCGCAACCAGTGCAAAGGGTGCCAGGAACAGGACCAGAAGCCAGGCATAGGGAATGGCGATCAGAATACGCCTGCCCCAGCTCGTCTTAGAGGACGGTGTCGCTGCCGTGCGCATGGAGACCTCCTATTCGGCCAAGAGGCGGCTTGCCTGCGGTGACCAGCTCGCAAACACCCGATCACCGACCGCGAGATCGCTTTCGGCGCCGAGATTGACCCGACGCGCGTCGAGCGTCGCCCCCGATTTCAGCCGCACCCGGTAGTGCCGCTCGACGCCGGTATAGCTGAGCTGCTCCACGGTCCCTTCGAGGCCACCGCCCGAAGTCGCAAGTTCCACCCGCTCAGGGCGAACCGAGACCCAGAATGGCCGATCGAGCGGCACCCTTTCGGTGAAGGCGGCGCGGACGGGTCCGCCGGCTTCGTCGCTTTCGATCTGCAGTTCGCCGCCGCTGCGATCGGCGCGACCACCGGCAAACACGTTCGTTTCGCCGAGGAACTTGGCGACATAGCGCGACTGCGGCGTTTCGTAGACTTCCGAGGGTGTGCCCACCTGCAGCACCTGCCCCTGCTTCATGATGGCGATGCGGGTTGAAACCGTCATCGCCTCATGCTGGTCATGGGTGACGATGATGAAGGTGAGGCCGAGTTCCCGCTGCAGGCGGACGAGTTCGAGCTGCGTTTCCGTCCGCAGGTTCTTGTCGAGCGCGCCGAGCGGTTCGTCGAGCAGCAGCACCTTCGGCCGTTTGACCAGTGCACGGGCGAGCGCCACGCGCTGGCGCTGGCCGCCGGAAAGCTGCGCCGGCTTGCGATCAAGCAGTGCGGTCAGCTGCAGCTTTTCCGCGACTTCGCCGATGCGCTTCTTGATCTCGCCCTTGTCGAGGCCGTCCTGCTGCAATCCGAACGCGATGTTCCTGCCCACCGTCAGATGCGGAAACAGCGCATAGGACTGGAACATCATGTTGGTCGGACGCTTATGCGCAGGAACGTCGGTGACATCCGCCCCTTCCAGCTTGATAGCGCCGGTTGTCGGTGTCTCGAAGCCGGCGATCATCCGGAGCAGCGTCGATTTTCCGCAGCCCGAGGGGCCGAGAAGCGAGAAGAACTCGCCCTTCTCGATGCCGAGATTGATATTGTTGACGGCGGTGACGACGCCATAGGACTTCGCTAGGTTCTCGATCGAAATATAGGATTGCACGGGGTCTGGTCCTGCTGTTGACGGTTCGCGCTATTGGCCGGCCCTGAAGGCCGACCAGACGCGGGTGCGCTCGCGCGTCTGGCGCGGCGGCAGCGACTTGTCGACGAAGAGCTTGGAACGGACGTCGGCAGGAGGATAGATGTTCGGGTTGTCGCGGATCGCGGCATCGACTTCCGGTGTCGCCGCGGCATTGGCATTGGCGTAGAAAACGTGGTTGCTGATCGCGGCGACCGTTTTCGGCTCGAGGATATAGTCGATGAAGGCCAGCGCTTGTTCCGGATCCGGCGCGTCGGCCGGGATCGCCATCGTGTCGAAGGAGATGATCGTCCCCTCTTTCGGTATCGAATAGTCGACCTCGACGCCGGTCTCCGCTTCCTCGGCGCGTGCCGCCGCAATGCCGACATCGCCGCTCCACATCAGCGCCAGGCAGAGCTGGCCCGAGGCCATGTCGGCGACGAGCTGTCCGCTCTGCATGTGGCGGATATAGGGGCGGAGCTTGAGCAGGAGCTCTTTCGCCTTGTCGAGATCATCAGGTTTGGCGGAATAGGGATCGAGGCCGAGGTAGTTGAGCGCGATCGGGATCACCTCGTTCGGTGCGTCGACGATGCCGATGCCGCAATCCTGGAATTTCTCGGCGACCTCGGGCTTGAAGAACATGTCGAGGCTGTTGACGGGGGCATCCGGCAGCCGCTCGGCGACGAGCTTGGCGTTGTAGGCGACGCCCGTCGTCAGCCACATATAGGGAACGAGATATTGGTTTTCCGGATCGTACTCGGCGACGAGCTTCAAGAGGTCCTTGTCGAGATTGCCGTAGTTCTTGAGAGCCGTGACATCGATTGGCTTCAGCGCGCCTGACTGGATCAGCCGCTCTCCGACCGTGGCGCTCGGGAAGGCGACGTCGAAGCCGCTGCCGCCGGCGAGCAGCCGCGTTTCGAGCACTTCGAGCGAATCGTAGAAATCGACCTGCGTTTCGACGCCGGTGCGCGTCTGGAAGTCCGAAACCGTATCTTCGGCGAAATAGTCCGAGAAATTGTAGATGAACAGCTTGTCCTGTGCCTGGGCGGTCGTTGAGAGCGCAAGGGCGGCAAGCGACGCGGCGAACATGGAGCGCAACGTGGTGCGACGTAAGTTTTGCATGGTTCCTCCCAAGAACGGCGTATTTTTGTTTTCGCCAAAGTGATTGGCAGGCCCAAAGACGGCAACACTCCCTTTGGCTAGGTGCGGGAGGCGGAGCAGCATCGTAAAACGCAATCGACGCCTGCCTTGGCTGCATCGAGCGAAGTTTGTTTGGCCCGCATCGAAGTAACATTCGATCAATGGGTATTTCTCGGCTTTCAGTGCCTGCTAGGGTTCGGCGACATCAAAGGGAGAGCTTTCCATGGAGCAGAAATTCAATCAGCCACTCGGCGGCAACGACATGCCCCGCTTCGGTGGTCCGGGCACGATGATGCGCCTTCCCGCTGCGACATCGGCTGAAGGCCTCGATGCTTGCTTCGTCGGCATCCCTATGGATATCGGCGCGTCCAACCGCTCCGGAACGCGATACGGACCGCGCCAGATCCGCGCCGAGTCGGTGATGATCCGCCCCTACAACATGGCGACGGGCGCAGCACCCTTCGAAAGCCTGCAGGTGGCCGATATCGGCGACATCGCCATCAACACCTTCAACCTGCCGGCCAATATGGAAATCATTACCCGCGGTATCGGCGAGATCCTCAAGCACGATTGCATCCCGCTGACGCTCGGCGGCGATCACACGATCAGCTATCCGATCCTGAAGGCGATCGCAGAAAAGCACGGGCCGGTTGCCCTCATCCATGTCGATGCCCACGCCGATATCAACGATACGATGTTCGGCGAGAAGATTGCGCACGGCACGCCGTTCCGCCGCGCCTATGAGGACGGCTGCCTCAATCCCAACCTCGTGTTCCAGATTGGCCTGCGCGGTACCGGCTATGCGTCCGACGATTTCGACTGGTCGCGCGACAAGGGCTTCACCGTCGTCCCGGCGGAAGAGTGCTGGCACAAGTCGATGGTGCCGCTGATCGAAGGCATCCGCGCCAGGATCGGCAACCACAAGACCTACCTGACCTTTGATATCGACAGCCTCGACCCGGCCTATGCTCCGGGCACCGGCACGCCGGAAATCGGCGGACTGACTGTCATCCAGGCGATCGAAATCATTCGCGGCTGCCGCGGCCTTAATCTCGTTGGTGCCGATCTCGTCGAGGTGAGCCCGCCTTTCGACACCACAGGCACGACGGCGATTACGGCGGCAAACCTTCTCTACGAGATGCTCTGTGTCCTGCCGGGCGTGAAGTACAAGCGGTAGGCCGCCGGGGAGATCGGAAACGAAGTCCCAGGAGGCGCCGGGAGCGGTCTCCTGGTCGAACGCGCTTGCGAGCGGCTCTAGCTCCTCGCCGGCCGCAGACGACTCCAGAGTGGCGCGACCACATTGCCCATGACGATGATGGTTGCGGCGCCGACGGCGATGGCGAGCAGGGCCTGGAGCGCCGAGGTCGTGAGCCAGCCGACGACCGCCGGGGCGAAGGCCAGCGTGTGGACGACTCCCTCGGAGACATCGTGAATGAAGTGTTCCGGACCGGCCTGTCCCAGTTGCGCCATGCCATGCACGAGGATGCTGCCGCCGACCCAGAGCATGGCGGCGGTGCCGATCGCGGCCAGAACTTTCAGGAATGCGGGCATGCCGAGAACGAGGCCGCGACCGAACAGGCTCAAGGTCGACAGCGGGTTCTTCGCGAGCGCGACGCCCGCATCATCAGCTTTGACGATGAGCGCCACGACGCCATAGACGGCAAGCGTGATCAGGATGCCGACCCCGGCGAGCACCATGCCCTGCGTGTAGATGCCGGCATCGGTGACCGTCGACAGCGTCAGCGCCATGATCTCGGCAGAGAGGATGAAGTCGGTGCGGATGGCTCCGGAGACCTTCTCGTTTTCCAGCGCCACCGGATCGCTCATCTCGCCGAGCACCGCTTTCTCATGCGCGTGGGCCGCATGCGGAAAGACTGCACCGTAAAGCTTCTCGGCGCCCTCGTAGCAGAGATAGATGCCGCCGAGCATCAGGAGCGGCGTAATTGCCCAGGGTGCGAAATAGCTGAGCACCAGTGCGCCGGGCAGCAGGAAAAGCAGCTTGTTCTTCAACGAGCCTAGGGCAATCCGCGCAATGATCGGCAGTTCCCGCTCAGGCGTCAGCCCGACCACATAGCGCGGGGTCACCGCAGCGTCGTCGATCACGACGCCGGCCGCCTTGGCGCTGGCCTTCGCGGTCTGGGCCGCCACGTCGTCCAGCGAAGCGGCCGTCATCTTGGCGATGGCCGCGATGTCGTCGAGGAGGGCGATGAGACCTGTGGCCATAAGTTGCTAACCCCTTGAGAAGAATCCGAGAAACGAGGCTCCAGTAGCGCTGGTAACCACCATGGCGTGTCGAGTCAACGTCCGCCGGATGCCGTTCGCGGGCTGTCGGCCGCGCGCGGCAAGAGCAGTCTTGGTTATCAAATCGTGATCGTGTGGACGGATTCTATCGTTGACGAGTGTCTCATTTCGATTTACGACTGACGAAATACAAAATTCGTCAGTCGTAAATCGAAAGGCAGGCAATGCCGGTGAGCAATGATACGGTCGTGGACCAGGCGCGCCAGGACAACATCACGCGGATCCTCGATGCCGCGGAGCGGCTGTTCCGGCATTTCGGCTACAGCAAGACCAATGTTGCCGACATCGCCAAGGAACTCGGCATGTCGCCGGCAAACATCTACCGGTTCTTTGCCTCCAAGACGGAGATCCACCAGGCGCTTTGCGGCCGGATGCTCGCGGCGAGTTATCAGATGGCACAGGAGATCTGCTCCTTGCCATTGAGCGCGACGGAGCGTCTGCGCCGTTACGTCCACGCGCAGCATCAGATGACCGTCGAGCTCATGCTCGACGACACGAAAGTGCATGAGATGGTGGTCGTTGCCATCGAACGCGAGTGGCATGTCATCGACAAGCATATCGATAGGATCGATGCGCTTCTCGCCGACGTCATCCGCGAAGGCATCGCCGCCGGTGAGTTCCCGGAACAGGACGCCGATGCGGCGTCGCGCTGTTTCGGTGCGGCGACGGTCACACTCTGTCACCCGCAAATGGTTGCCCAATGTCTCAGCAAGACAAACCGCGCCGCGCCGGAAGAACTGGTCGAATTCGCGATCAAGGGATTGAAGGTCTAGCCGAACTGTTTCCGGCGCAGCCAGTGGCGGCGTCGGCCTATTTTCAGGAGTGCGACTATGTTTATGCCTATTGAATTTCGCCGCCGTATTTCATTCGTTGCCACTATTGCGCTGATTTCCACCCTCTCGACGGCGCTCGCCGGCTGCTCGGAAGAAAAATCCGAAACTGCCGACGTCGTGCGCCCGGTCAAGGTCGTCGAGATCGCCCAGGCCGACGCTGCACGCCAGCTCAGCTATTCCGGTGCGGTTCGCGCGCGAACCGAGATGAACCTCGGCTTCCGTGTCAGCGGCAAGATCGTCGAGCGGATCGTCAATGTCGGCGATCGCGTCAAGGTCGGCGATCGCCTCGCCCGCATCGACGCGACCGACTACGAGCTCGCGGTGCGCAGCGCCACCGCCAATCTGGAGGCGGCCGAGCGCCAGGTCGAGACGGTCGAGTTGGTGCGCGATCGCGCCAAGCAGCTGCTCGCCAGGAAATTCGCCTCGCAGGCTCAATTCGACCAGGCGGTGCTGAGTTACAACCAGGCCGTCGCCACGCGCGATGCCGCGAAGTCGGCGCTATCCCAGGCGAAGAACCAGGTGGTCTATACGAGCCTCGTCGCCGACCGGCCGGGTATCGTTACCGCGATCAACGCCGATGTCGGCCAGGTCGTCGGCTCTGGCACGCCTGTTGCCACGGTTGCCGTTGAAGGCGAAAAGGAAGTCCAGGTCGCGGTACCCGAGACCGAAATCGGCAACTTCAAGGCCGGTTTGCCGGTCAAGGTCGGGATCTGGTCCGATGCGGGCCTGTCGCTCGACGGCACGGTGCGCGAGGTCGCCGGCAGCGCCGACCAGCAATCGCGGACCTTCTCGGTGCGCGTCAGCCTGCCGAATGACCCGCGGGTCCTGCTCGGCATGACCGCGACCGTCGAGGCTTCCGCTGGCAGCGGCACTCCTTTCGTCTCCGTCCCCTTGAGCGCGTTGGCTGAGAAGGACGGCTATCCGATCGTATGGGTCGTCGATCGCGGTACGGAAACGGTCCGCAGCCGGCCGGTCACGCTTGCGGACTTCACCACCGATGGCGTGCGGGTCACCGAGGGCCTCAATGTCGGCGACCTCGTCGTTGCTGCGGGAACGCAGTTCATGACCGACGATCTCAAGGTGACCATCTCCAACGATACGATGCGCCAAGCTGCTGCGGCAGCCGAAACCAGCCTCGTGCGCTGACGTTACCAGGATAGCGGAACCGAGCCGATGACGACCTCCTCTTCCGAAGAAAAGCGGCCCTTCAATCTTTCGCGCTGGGCGATCGCGCATCCGAGCATGGCGCGTTTCCTGTTCGGTCTCATCATTCTCGCCGGCGTCTTCGGCCTGATGCGCATGGGGCAGAAGGAGGACCCGGACTTCACCTTCCGCGTCATGGTCGTGCAGGCCTTCTGGCCAGGCGCCTCGATCGAGGAAATGCAGGACCAGGTCGTCAACAAGATCGAGCGCAAGCTGCAGGAAACGCCGCATCTCGATTTCGTCCGCTCCTATACGCGCGCTGGCAGTGCGATCATCACGCTGCAGGTCGAAGGCGATACCAACGCCGAGCAGGTGGCTGACGCCTTCTACCAGGTCCGCAAGAAGGTAGGCGACATCTCCAGCGAGCTGCCAGAAGGCTTGCTCGGGCCCTATTTCAACGACGAGTTCGGTGACACCTTCATCACTCTGCATTCGCTGAGCGGCGAGGGATACAGCTATCCGGAACTGAAGAAGTTCGCGATCCAGGCGCGCGACATGCTCCTGACGACGCCGGGCGTCGAGAAGGCCGTCATCATCGGCGACCAGCCGCAGAAGATCTTCATCGACGTGTCTTCCAAGGTGCTGGCCGAGCGCGGCCTGACGCTGAACGATTTGCGCAGCACCATTGCCGGCCAGAACAATATCGACCCGGCGGGTTCCGTCGATACCGGCTCGCGCTCGGTGCGCATCTCCGTCGAGGGCGGCCTGGACAAGGTCGAGGACCTGAAGAACCTCAGGCTTCGCGCTGGTGGCCAGATTACCCGGCTCGGCGACATCGCGACGGTAAGCTCTGGGCTCGAGGATCCCTTCTCGCGCAAGTTCCGCTTCAATGGCCAGGATAGCGTTCAGATCGGCGTGGTCATGGCCAAGGGCTTCAAGGTGACGGATGTTGGCAAAGCGGTGGAAGCGACCTATGAGCGCTTCGAGGCGTCGCTGCCCTATGGCGTCCAGGTCGACCAGGTCTCCAATCAGCCGGAGGTCGTCAAGGAGGCGGTCGGCGAGTTCATGAAGGCGCTCGGCGAAGCCCTCGCGATCGTTCTCGTCGTCTCGTTCCTGTCGATCGGCTGGCGCTCGGGCCTGGTGATCGCGATAACCATCCCGCTGGTGCTGGCTGCGACATTCGCCATCATGTATGAGCTCGGCATCGATCTGCAGCGCATCTCGCTCGGCGCACTGATCATCGCACTTGGCCTGCTGGTCGACGACGCCATGATCGTGGTGGAGTTGATGGAGCGGAAGCTGGAGGAGGGGCTCGTCAAGGTCGAGGCCGCGAGCTTCGCCTATACCTCCACCGCCTTCCCGATGCTGACGGGCACGCTGATCACCACCGCCGGCTTCATTCCGGTCGGCTTCGCCGCCTCGACGGCTGGCGAATATGTGCGTTCGCTGTTCTACGTGGTCGGCATCGCGCTCGTCGTCTCCTGGTTCGTCGCCGTTTATTTTACACCCTGGCTCGGCAATATGCTGCTCAAACAGCGCAGCCATGCCGGCAACCATCACGATGTCTTCGACACGCGCTTCTATCGGCATCTGCGTTCGACCGTCGCCTGGGCCGTGCGCCATCGCATCATCGTGCTCTCGACGACGCTCGTCATCTTCTTGGTCAGCCTCTGGGCCTTCCAGTTCATTCCGAAGAACTTCTTCCCGCAGTCGTCGCGACCAGAAATTCTCGTCGACCTGTGGCTGCCCGAGGGCACCAGCATCAAGGAAGTGGAGAAGCAGGCGAAGGCGCTCGAAGCCCGCATGATGGACGACGAGGACAAGCGCTTCATCGCCACCTATATCGGCGAGGGCGCACCGCGCTTCTTCCTGCCGCTCGATCAGCAGTTGCGCAATCCGAACTTTGTCCAGCTTCTGGTCATGGCCAAGGACGAGCTGGCGCGCGAGCGGTTGATTGCCAAGATGCGTGCGATCCTCGCCGCCGACTTCCCGTCGATCCGGGCCAAGGTCGACCGGCTGTTCCTCGGTCCGCCGACCGGCTGGCCCGTCCAGATGCGCGTCATGGGACCGGACCGCGAGGAGGTCAGGCGCATCGCCGACCGGGTGAAGGCGAAGTTCCACGAGAACCCGCTCTTGGGTGCCGTTCACGACGACTGGCTGGAGCCGGTGCCGGGCATGAAGCTGGTGATCGACCAGGATCGCGCCCGCGCGCTCGGCGTGACCTCGCAGCGCATCCGCCAGATGCTGCAGGCGAGCGTCACCGGTGCGCCGCTCGACAATTTCCGCGATGGCGAGGAAACGGTGGCGATCGTCGCGCGTGAGCCGGCGGAGAGCCGCAAGTTCTTGAGCTCGGTCGACTCCATCTACATCCCGACCGACTTCGGTGGCTTCGTTCCGCTCTCGCAGGTGGCCAAGGTTGTGCCCGTGCTCGAACAGGGCATCGAATGGCGCCGCGACCGCCTGCCGACGATCACCGTGCGCGGCACCCTGCCGGATGGCGTGCAGCCGAATGACGTGGCGATGAAGATGTTCGGCGACATGCAGTCGCTGCGCGACAGCCTGCCCGCCGGCTACAGCATCAGCATTCAGGGCGGCGCCGAGGATTCAGCGGAGAGCCAGGCCTCGATCGCCGCCAAGGCGCCGATCATGCTCGGTGTCATCGTCGTCCTGCTGATGATACAACTCCAGCATTTCGGCAAGGCGATGCTGGTGCTCGCCACCGGGCCGCTCGGCATCATCGGTGCCGCGGCCGCACTGCTGATCAGCGGGGCGCCCTTCGGTTTCGTCGCAATCCTCGGCGTGATCGCGCTGCTCGGCATCATCATGCGCAACTCGATCATTCTCGTCGATCAGATCGACCAGGACATCGCCGCCGGCATGGACCGGGCCGAGGCGATCGTCGGCTCTGCCGTGCGACGCTTCCGCCCGATCACGCTGACGGCGCTGACGGCGGTGCTGGCGCTGATCCCGATCTCCCGTGGTGTCTTCTGGGGACCGCTCGCCTACGCCATGATGGGCGGCATCCTGGTCGCGACGGTATTAACCATTCTGGTGTTGCCCGCCGGCTACGCCTTGTTCTTCGGGCGCGAGCCCAAGAAGGAGCGTGCGGATCCGGAGAAGGCGGAAGAGGTCAATCCGAATGCCGGGCGCGACGAGCCGCATGCTTATCCTCCGGCCGTGGCGGCGGAATAGCGCCACGGCGCCTTGGGGAAATTCCGAGAAAGTGAGAAACGGTTTTTCCGTCCAGAATTGCGTCATTCAAACAGCCAGATCCTTTCACTGTTCCAATGAAAGGATCTGGAGTTGAAGAAGGGGCGGCTTTCAGCCGCCTCAGCTCACGCCATGATATACAGAGCGTGGCCGTGCCATAGATACTTGAACAGGCAGTAGTTCATCCAGATATAGTCGCGAATTCCGCTCCACCCGCAGACCGGAGAGCGAATAATGCAGGGCTCCGATCAGCGAACTACAACGTTTCATGACTATCTTCTCCGCACCGGAAATCTCTTCGTCGCGCCGCATCGCAGCCGCTCTGCTCTCGCCACACACGTTCATCGTTTCCGCGCCATGGCGCATCGGAATATCGTGACGAGTGTCGTCGCCTGATCTTCGGTGGCGGCCTATGTCGTTCGCTCACCGCTCGATAAGGAGACATCTCTCCGTGATCAGTTCTGCCGCTTGAGAACAGCCAGAAGATCAGTTCTAACCGTAACGATGTGAGCTTCCAACAATTTCGCCGCCATCTCGAAGTCGCCGGCTCGGCTCAGGCGAATAAGTTCGGCATGTTCATCCATGGCGCGGTTCATCGCATCGATGCTCGACAGCTGGACGCGGGTGTAGCGATCGCTGGTCTGGAGGAGCGACGCGACGATCTGCTGTGTACGTGGCATGTTGGCGCGCTGATAAAGTGCGACGTGCAACTGGGCGTTCAGCTGGCCATACCGATTGATTTCTCCGCCTTTGATGGCGCGGACGTAGCTTGCCTGAATTTGCTCCAACTGATCGAAATCGGCTTTCGACAAGAGGGGGGCGGAGCGACGGTAGAGACGTGGCTCCAGAAGTGCGCGCAGCTCGAACACGTCATCGATCTCCGCCTGCGACAGCTCTGAGACAATCGCTCCCTTCTGGGGCACGATCCGCACCAGCCCCTCCGCCTCAAGCTGGAACAGTGCCTCGCGGATTGGGATACGGCTGACGCCATAGGTTTCGGCAAGCGCATCCTGTCGCAACTGACTGCCTGCGGGATAACGGCCGGAGAGGATGGCCTGCCGAATTTCCTCGAGCAGGGCGCCGGAGAGCGTGCGGTGTTTCAAAGTCGAAGCCATGGCGTATCCGCTACATGAAAAAGGAAAAAAAGCCAGTTGACTCGTAAAATGTATAAAATTTACATTATACGAAAATTGGGGGAACGTCATGACCAATCAACCCGCCACGGGCGGAAAATTCGCGCCCGCGGCGCGTCTTATCGTACGCCTGTCGGAGGGGATCCTTGCTGTCGAGAAGATTGCCGTCGGCGGCTTCATGTGCGTACTCGTAAGCCTGATCCTGCTGAATGTCGTAACCCGCTACACCGGCATGCCGCTCTACTGGGTCGATGAAGCGGCGGTATACGCCATGGTCTGGCTCACATTCATCGGTGGCTCTGCGCTCACGCGGTTGCGACTGGACTTTTCCATGACATTGCTGACGGAAAGGCTCTCGCCCTCGGCCGCGCGCGTCATGCAGATCCTGGCAACATCGCTGCTGATTGCGTTTGCGATCGCGCTCGCGGCCATGTGCTACGTCTGGCTTGATCCCATTGGAATCGCCAGCGCAGGCTTCGATGCCAAGGCTTACGCCGCTGGGAGCTTCAACTTCCTCTACACCGAGCGCACCCAGACGCTGAACTGGCCGACCTGGGCGGTTAATCTCGTGATTCCCCTGTTTGCGATCACCATGACGCTGCACGGCCTTGCAAACATCGTGGAGGATCTCGGCTGGTGCGAACGCCGAACCCATCCCGAGTTCAAGAGCGCAGAGGGGGTCAACTGATGGTTACCGGCGCTGCATTTCTGATCTTCATGCTGGTCGGCGTTCCGATCGGCATCTGTCTCTGCCTCGTCAGCGTGGTCTACATCTACGCCTCCGGCAATCCGCTGCTCTTCCAGAGCTTCCCGACACAGCTCTTCGGCGGCGTCGACAATTACGGATTGATCGCCATTCCGCTCTTCGTGCTGATCGGCGAAATCATGAACGGCGGAGGCATCACCAAGCGCATCATCGAGATGACCATGGCCTTCGTCGGTGCGATGAAGGGCGGTCTCGCCTATGTGAACTTGCTTGCGAACATGTTCGTGGCGTCGATCCTCGGCTCGGCGACGGCGCAGGTCGCTATCATGGCGCAGATGATGGTGCCGGAAATGGAGAAGAAGGGCTACGACAAGACGTTTGCCGCCGGCCTTACGGCCTATGCCGGAATGCTCGGGCCAATCATCCCGCCGTCAATCATGTTCGTCGTCTACAGCGTTCTCGCACAGATACCCGTCGGCGACATGCTGGCTGCCGGCATCGTGCCGGGCATCCTCCTCACGGTCGCGTTCTGCTGCATCATCGCGGCGATGGGCTATGTCTACAATTACCCCCGCGGCGAACGAGCAACTTTGCGCGAACGCGTGCGCACGGTTCTCAACGCGCTGCCGACGTTGCTGATCCCGGTGATCATCGTTGGCTCCATTCTCAGCGGGCTGGCCAACCCCACCGAGGCCGCCGCCGTCGGCGCCGTTGCCGCCGTGCTCGTCGGCCGATACTGGATCGGAGAACTGCAGCTGTCGCAAATCCCGACCATGCTGCTGCGCGCCGGCATCTATTCCGCCGTCGTGCTGTTCCTCGTCGCGGCAGCCGGCGTGTTTTCCTGGGTGCTGGTCTACGGCATGGTACCGCAGAAGGTTGCGAGCTGGGTTCAGGCCATCGCGTCCGATCCGATCACCTTCATGCTGCTGGTTAACGTCATCCTGCTGGTCATCGGCACTGTCATCGACGGTGCGCCCGGCCTGATCATGACGGTTCCGATCCTGTTGCCGATTGCCACCGAGGTTTACGGTATCGACCCTATTCACTTCGGCGTGGTCGTGGTCATCAACCTGGTGCTCGGTTTCCTGTCGCCGCCGGTTGGCCTTTGTTTCTTCGTCGCCGCCGCGGTAACCGGCGCCAAGCCCGGCAAGATGTTCATCGTGACGCTGCCCTTCTTCTTCGTGTCGTGCCTGTTGCTCGTCCTTCTCTCGATCTTCCCGACACTCTCGACCTTCATGATCCGATAAACAAAAGCGAACCAACCAGAGGAAGTGACATGACGCTTACACGCAGAACCTTCATCCGCAATTCAGCACTGGGTGCCGCCGTCTTCACGCTTGGCACGCCGTCTATCCTGCGCGCCCAGGATGCGCGCGTGTTCCGCCTCGGCATCACAACGCCTCCGGGCCATCCCTGGAACAATGCGGCCCTGAAGGTTGGCGAAGCGCTAAAGGCCGAGACCAATGGCCGCTTGTCGATCGAAGTCTTCCCGGCCAACCAGTTGGGCAACGAAGCCGCGATGATGCAGCAGATGCAGAGCGGTGCGCTCGACTTCGGCTGGATCATGACAGCCGAGCTCGGCTCGCGAATTCCCTCGGTCGCTGCGATCAACGCGCCTTGGGTGGTCGATTCCACGGCCAAGGTCGCCAAGCTCGTTCGCGATCCGATCGCCACGAAGCTGCTTGACGTCCTGCCGGTGGAAACCGGCACGATCGGGCTCGCTTGGGGCATCACCACTATGCGTGTGGTCTTCTCCGCCAGGGAGATCAGCAGTCTTGAAGACCTCAACGGCATGAAGCTGCGTATCAACACGACGCCCGCCTACCGCGATTTCTACCAGTTGCTCGGCGCGGCCCCGACGCCGATCCCGACGCCGGCTGTATTTGATGCCATGTCGAATGGTCAGGTGGACGGTCTCGAGGCCGATCTGGACTTCTCGTGGAACCAGCGCTTCGACAAGGTAGCGAAGACCATGCTGAAGATGAACGCCATCTTCATGCCCTGCGTTGCGCTGGCATCTGGTCGCGTTTGGCAGACCCTGCCGGAGGCCGATCGCGAGCTGATAAGCAAGGCCACCAAGACAGCGCTCGACGCTCAGATTGACGCGACGGTGGCCAATGAGCCGAAACTGCTCGAACAGTTCGCTGCCGCCCCGATTCCGATCAAGGATGTGCAGGTCGCCGATGCGGCAAGGATCATCGCCGAATACGACAAAATCTGGCTGCCGAAGGCACCGATACTCGCGGACCTGCGCAAGGTCGGCGCGACGCTCTGAGCCGCCCAACGCCCAAGCGACTGACGACTGGTGGTCCGTATCCTCGGAAGACAGGGTGCGGACCGTCGGCCTCCGGCGTGCCCTGGATAATCGTAGTGGCGATTTCAGTTGGGCGGGCATGGAAACGGGATGACCTCATGGCAACGGTCGAGCACCGGTCCTACAAGGGCTGGAACAATCGAGCCGAGAAATCCTCCTGGAAAACGATGCCGATTTTCCTGCTTGTGCGCCAAGGCGCGGCACGCAAAAGTGCGTGTCGATCTCGCGTTGGCGTCTACGCAGATGTCAGCGCTCCCTATCCCGAGGCTAAAATAGCGATGCGAAGACTTCCTGGACTGTCGGCGATGAAGGTCTTCGAAGTGGTTGGGCAAACCCGCAGCTTCACGCGGGCGGCCGAGCGCCTCAACCTGACGCAGAGCGCCGTCAGCCGGCAGGTCCGCAATCTCGAGGACGAGCTTGGCGAGGACCTCCTCATCCGCCGCCACCATCATCTCGACCTGACGCCCGCCGGCGCCGAACTGCTGGCGACGATCCAGGCGGCGTTTCACAGCATCGAAGTCTCGCTGCGCAGCATAACCGAGAAGAGCAACCAGAATCGCTTACGGATCAACGTACCGCCGACCTTCGCCAAGCGCTGGCTGCTGCCGCGTCTGGCTCGATTGCGTGAGGTCATGCCGGATGTGGACGTCAGTATCAGCACTGAGGCCACGGACACGCTTGCCGAACGCGGGCTTCTCGACTGCGCCATCCGCTTTGGCGACGGCGAGTGGCCGATGCTGGATACGAGCATTCTGATGACGGAGCGACATGTGGTCGTCTGCGCGCCTTCGCTTCTCGAAGGGGTGAAAGTCGCAGGGCCGACCGATCTTCAGCGCTTCACCTTCCTGCATGTGCTGGCCTCGCCCGACCGGCGCTATCTGACCTGGCGCCACTGGCTGGATGCGGCGGGTTTCCAGGATGTCGACACCCGCGGCGGCCTCGAGTTCGACCTGCTCGATCTCGCGATCGAGGCGGCTTGCGCCGGGCTGGGCGTCACCGTCGCCGACCGCTCGATGGTGCGTGGCCAGTTGCAGTCGGGACAATTGGTGCAGCTCTTCGACGTCGAGGTCGCAGGCCATGAATCCTACTGGTTCGTGGCGCGACCGAAATCCGGAAGCGATCCCAAGGTGCAAGCGTTCCGCGCCTGGCTGCTGGCGGAGGTCGCGACTGAGCGGACCGCCTGAGCCAAGCATTCCTTTTTGGAATGCTCTCATCGAAAATTACTCGCTTGTGCCCTCGTCTTCATCGTCGCATCAGTTTTCGGGACGGTTCCGATCGGGGAGGGAGCCTGGCCGTCGCTCGTAATGCGCTCTCCCGCCAATCTGCTTTCCTGCGTTGCCAAAGGCGCGCAGAGAGCGGCGAACGTTTCTGAGATGCCATGGGCCCTTATCGCAACTTCTCTGGCGGTCGTTTCATCGAAAGCCCATCCACGGCCATGATCGAGGTCCGCAACCCGGCAACGGCCCAGGTCTTCGCGTCGGTGCCGGCGGCAACGGACGACGAGGCGAGGGCGGCGGTCGATGCCGCGGCGAAGGCGCAACGCGCCTGGGCGGCGCTGCCGGCCATCCAGCGCGGCGACGCGCTCCGCCGCCTTGCGGCAGTGCTGGAAAGTCGGGCCGAGCACATTGGTGCCGCGCTCGCAAAAGAGTCGGGCAAGAGCCTTGCCGACGCGACGGCCGAAGTGATCTACGGCGCCGAACTGATGCGCTATCACGCCGAGTGGGCCCGTCGCATCGAAGGTGAGGTGATCGAGAGCGACAATCCTGGCGAAACGCTTCTCCTCAAGCGCACGCCGATCGGAGTGGTCGCCTGCCTGATCCCGTTCAACTATCCGATCTACACGCTGGTGCGGAAGATCGCACCAGCGCTCATTGCCGGAAACGCCGTCGTCGTGCGGCCGAGCAACAACACGCCGACCTCGGCCTTCGTTTTTGCCGAGGCCGTCGCCGAGGCAGGCTTGCCGGAAGGACTCGTCAACATCCTGACGATGTCGCACGACGTCGCGAAGACGCTCTGCACCCATCCTGGTGTCGGCATGATCACCCTGACGGGAAGCGTGTCGGCTGGTCGTGTCGTGCTCGAATACTGCAAGGAAAATATTGCCAAGCCGTCGCTCGAACTGGGCGGCAAGACGCCCGTGATCGTCGAGCCGGACGCGGATCTTGATGCGGTGGCCGGGATGATCATCGCCGCCAAGACCACCCATTGCGGCCAGGTCTGCACCAGCGCAGAGCGGCTCTACGTGCACGAAAGCGTGCATGATCGGCTGCTCGCCAAGCTGCGCGAAGGTTTTGCCGGCCGCGCCTTCGGCGACCGCGCCGAGGACGCTACCCGCATGGGGCCGCTCGCCAACGCCGCCGCGCAGAAGCGGGTTCACGCCATGGTGGAGCAGGCGCGGGCGGAAGGCGGCGTCGTTGAGACCGGTGGCTACCTGCCTGAGGGAGACGGCTATTTCTATCCGCCGACGCTGATTTCCGGCTGCCGCCAGCAGATGGAGATCGTTCGCGAAGAAGTCTTCGGCCCGGTGCTCGCCGTTCTCCGTTACGCCACCTTCGAGGAAGCGTTTGCGAAGGCGAGCGACCATCAGTTCGGCCTGAGTTCGGTGCTCTTCACCGAGAACTATCGCACGGTGATGCGCGCCAGCGAGGCGATCGAGGCTGGTGAACTCTATGTCAACCGCTTCCCGGCCGATCCCTATCAGGGCTTCCACGCTGGTTGGAAACGTTCGGGTCTCGGCGGTGATGACGGCAAGCATGGCATGCTGGAATTCACCCAGACGCGCCTCGTGGTGCTCAAACATTAAACCTTTCGAGATTGCGCAAGTCCGGCCGGAAACCGGAACTGCTGACCGACATCAATACCGGGCCGATGGCGGCGCTCTCGCTACCGGCAGGGGGAGGAGACGACCTGTGAGCTCAATTGCCGAAACCGATACCGCCGCGCCATCCGCCGCGACTCGCAGCCGCTATCTGCAACTGGCGCTGATCGTGATCGCCCCCTGGTTCTAATGGTCCGCCCCACGAAAAAGGGATGACACACATGAAAATCGCGTCGCTCAAGACCTATGCCGTCGCCGTTCCGCCGCCGCATGTGGGCGGAATGTACTGGATCTTCGTACGCCTCACGACCGCCTGCGGCATCGAGGGCATCGGCGAGATTTATGCGACCTCGTTCCATCCGAGCGTCATGACGCCGCTGATCGAGGACGTCTTCGAGCGGCATCTGCTCGGCCGTGATCCCCATCAGATCGAGCGATTCTGGCGCTCGGCCTATTCGAGCGGCTTCACCCAGCGCCCTGATCCGACGATGATGGGCATCGTCTCCGGACTTGAGATCGCCTGCTGGGACATCATCGGCAAGGCAGCCGGCCGGCCTGTGTCAGATCTGCTCGGCGGAACGGTGCACGAGAAGCTCCGCGCCTATACCTATCTCTACCCGAAGAACGCCGCCGGCGAGTTCGATTTCAACGACCCGGATCTTGCGGCCGAATGCGCCGTCGAGATGGTCGAAATGGGATTCACCGCGGTCAAGTTCGATCCCGCGGGTCCCTACACCAACTATTCCGGCCATCAGCTTTCGCTCGGCGTCATGGATCGCTGCGAGGAGTTCTGCCGCAAGATACGCGACGCGGTCGGCAGCAGCGCGGATATCCTCTTCGGGACCCACGGCCAGATGGTGCCGTCCTCGGCCATCCGGCTGGCGCGGCGCCTGGAAAAATATGACCCGCTCTGGTTCGAGGAGCCCGTTCCTCCGGGACAGGAAGCGGCCATGGCCGAAGTGGCGCGCGCAACCTCGATTCCCGTTTCGACCGGCGAACGCCTGACGACGAAATACGAATTTCAACGCGTGCTTGAGCTCAAGGCGGCGTCGATCCTGCAGATGAACGTCGCACGCGTCGGCGGCCTGCTGGAGGCGAAGAAGATCGCCGGCATGGCCGAGGCCCATTACGCCCAGATCGCCCCGCATCTCTACAACGGTCCGGTGGGCGCCGCGGCGAGCATCCAGCTCTCGGCCGCGACGCCGAATTTCCTGATCCACGAGGCGATCCTCGATTTCTCCGGTTTCCATGCGGATGTGCTGAAGACCAAGCTCGCCTTCGACGATGGCTACCTGATCCCCTCGCGCGAGCCCGGGCTCGGCATCGAACTCGACCTGGAGGTTGTCGAAGAGCACACGCCCTATGCCGGCGAGCGTCTGCACCTGCAGATGGACAGCCGGCCGGCCGACGTGAAGGCCTTCGCACCGGCGCGCGGATAACTGCGACGATAGGATTTGGAGATGATCCACGATTATATCGTCGTCGGCGCCGGGTCGGCAGGCTGCATCCTGGCGAGCCGCCTCAGCGAGAATGGCCGGCACCGCGTCCTCTTGATCGAGGCGGGCGGCAACGACAATTCCTTCTGGTTCAAGATCCCCGTCGGCTATGCCCGCAACTATTACAATCCGCGGGTCAACTGGATGTATTCGAGCGAGCCGGAGGGCGAGTTGCAGGATCGCCGCATCTATGTGCCGCGCGGCAAAGTCCAGGGTGGCTCCGGATCGATCAACGCTATGATCTTCGTGCGCGGCGCGCGCGACGATTTCGACGATTGGAAAAACGCCGGCAATGCAGGCTGGGGTTATGACGACGTTCTGCCCTATTTTCGTCGGCTCGAAACCCATGCGCGCGGATCGTCAGAATGGCATGGCGGCGAAGGCCCGATCCATATCACGCCGATGCGCGGCATGACGCACCCGATCACCGACGCCTTTCTCCAAAGCTGCGGATCGCTGCAACTGCCGCTGAACGAGGACTTCAACGGCGCCTCGATCGAAGGGGCCGGCGTCTACGACGTCAACACCAACAACGGCCGCCGGTCGCATTCGAGCGCGGAATATCTTCGGCCGGCGCTGAAGCGGCCGAATCTTGCGATCGAGCGCTATGCCCAGGCCGAGCGGCTGGTCTTTGGGGACGATGGGTGTGTGACCGGCGTCGATGTTCTCCAGAACGGAGAGCGGCGGCGCTTCACGGCTGCGCGTGAGGTCATTCTCGCCGCCGGCGCGGTCGGCAGCCCGCAGTTGCTGCAGCTCTCCGGGATCGGCGATGGCGCGAAACTCTCCACGCTCGGCATGGAAACGCGGCGACACTTGCCGGCCGTCGGCCAGAACCTGCAGGACCACCTCTGCGCCAGCTTCTACTATCGCGCGACGATCCCGACGCTCAACGACGAATTCGGCAGTCTCTTCGGCCAGATGCGCCTCGGCCTCCAATATCTGCTGACCGGCAAGGGTCCGTTCTCGATGAGCGTCAACCAGGCCGGCGGCTTCTTCCGCGGCAGGCCAGATGAAGAACGACCGAACATTCAGCTCTATTTCAATCCTCTGTCGTATCGCATCCCCAAGGATCCAAAGGCGGGCCTGAAGCCCGAGCCCTATCCCGGCTACCTGATCTGCTTCAATTCCTGCCGGCCGACGAGCCGCGGCAGCATCTCGATCGCGTCCGGCGACCCCGCACAGAAGCCGCTCATTCGCCCGAACTACCTGACGACCGATCGCGACATCGATGAGGTATTGCAGGGAAGCCGGCTCGTCCGCCGGATCGCTTCTGCCTCGGCGCTCTCCTCGCTGACCGCGGAAGAGATTTCGCCGGTGCCGCGCGTGGAAAGCGATGAGGCTCTGATGGACTATTTCCGCGAAAACTCCGGGTCGATCTACCATCTCTGCGGCACCTGCACGATGGGGCCGGATCAGGCGACCTCCGTCGTCGACGGCAGCCTGCGGGTCCATGGCGTTCCGGGTTTGCGCGTCGTCGACGCCTCGATCTTCCCGAACATCACCGCCGGCAACATCAATGCGCCGACGATGATGGTTGCGGAAAAGGGCGCCGATCTCATCCTGGCGGATGCCGCCTGACGCGGGGTCCGAATGGTCCACCGTTCGCTGGCTGGGGCTTCGCCGGCCGCGAATGCAAGCGCTGCGATTGGCCAGGTGTGAATTGCCATCGCCGATCGAGCGTGGCTATACTCCGTTGACTTCATAGCTGCCCACAATCAGTGCTTGCCTGGCCAAGAGATTGTTGCCGCCGCATTTGCTGCGGTGAGGGGCGTCCGCGCTGCGGCCGTCGGCAAAGCACTGCGAGCAACGCCTGCGAGGGAGAGACGCATGCTGAGTTTCCGCTTGAAGAGCCTGCCCGTTACCTTGTTTCTCGCGCTGAGCTTGGCGCCAATAGAGGGCCGAGCGGCCTCGCCGGAGCCGGTGAAGGCCGAGCACGGCATGGTCGTCACCGCCCAGCACCTGGCATCGGATGTCGGCGTTGCGGTGTTGAAGAGCGGTGGCAATGCGGTGGATGCCGCTGTTGCCGTCGGCTACGCGCTGGCTGTCACCTACCCGACTGCCGGCAATATCGGCGGAGGTGGTTTCATGACCATCCGCTTCAAGGACGGCAAGACGACCTTCCTCGATTTCCGCGAGCGGGCGCCACAGGCGGCGACCAAGACCATGTATCTCGACGACAAGGGAGATGTCGTCAAAGGGCTGAGCACCGAGGGCTATCTTGCCGTCGGCGTGCCGGGGCCGGTCATGGGCTTCGAAGTGGCCCGCAGCCGCTACGGCACGAAGCCGCTGGCCGACCTGATCGCGCCGGCGATCGCGCTTGCCAAGGACGGCTTTGTGCTGGAGCAAGGCGATATCGACTCCTTCGACGGCGAGACCGATAGGCTCGCCAAGGATCCGGCGGCCGCCGCGATCTTCCTGAAGGACGGCAAGCCCTTCGTGGTCGGCGAGAAGCTGGTTCAGACAGATCTTGCGGCGTCTCTGTCCAGCATCGCCGAAAAGGGAACCGACGCCTTCTACAAGGGCGCGATTGCCGATGCGATCGTCAAGGCCAGTGCCGAGAAGGGTGGTATTCTGGCGAAAGCAGACTTCGAGCGCTATGCGGTGCGCGAGCTGGAGCCGGTCAAGTGCAACTATCGCGGCTACGACATCATTTCCTCGCCGCCCCCGTCCTCCGGCGGCGTCATCATCTGCGAAATCCTCAATATTCTCGAAGGCTATCCGCTTTCCTATATGGGTTACGGCGCCGCAGACACGGTTCACGCGATGATCGAGGCGATGCGCCACGCCTATGTCGACCGCAACACGTCGCTCGGCGACCCTGATTTCGTCGAAAACCCGGTCGCCAAGCTCACCGACAAGGCCTATGCGAAGGAGATCCGCGCCAAGATCGATCCGTTCCGTGCCGGCGTCTCCGCGGCGCTGATCCCCAAGGGCTTCGGCGAAAGCAAGGAGACGACCCACTATTCGATCATCGACGACGAGGGCAATGCCGTCGCCGTCACCTATACGTTGAACGGCTCCTTCGGCGCCGGCGTGGTGGCGCCTGGAACCGGTATCCTCCTCAACAACGAGATGGATGACTTCACCGCCAAGCCCGGCGTGCCCAATCTCTACGGGCTCGTCCAGGGCGAGGCGAACGCGATCGCGCCCGGCAAGACGCCGTTATCGTCGATGAGCCCGACGATCATCTCCAAGGATGGCAAACCCTTCATGGTGATCGGCAGCCCCGGAGGCGCCCGCATCATCACCATCACGCTCGAGGCAATCCTCAATGTGATCGATCATCGCATGAACATTCAGGAAGCGGTCGACGCGCCGCGCATCCATCATCAATGGCTGCCGGACAAGGTCTTCATGGAGCCCTATGCCCTCTCGCCCGATACCCGCAAGCTTCTCTCGGCAATGGGCCACAAGGTCCAGATCGACGAAAACTGGACGATCTGGGGGCAGGCGACCGGCATTCTCGTCGGCGGCGAGAGTCTCTCCGACATCGAGTCCGGCGGCGGCGCCCGCTACAACGGCGCGGTAGACAGCCGCATCGGCGCAGGCGCTGCGCGCGGCTACTAGAGCGGGATGAGGAAAAGTGTGTGCGGTTTTCCGCCCGCATCCCGCTCCAACCTATTAGAATCGATCACGTTTATGATTTTGGGTCGACCCGACCCAAAATCATCGTGATCTAGAGTTTTGGCGAGACGATGGTGGCAAGACGGTGCCACCCGGGAAAGCGGCGGATCGCCGGTTCGCCGCGCGGTTCCGCAGGTGCGATCACCGGATGCTCGCGCGAAAAAGATTTGAAAGCGCTTTTGATTGAATTTATTATAGTTTCCAGAGCGTGCGCCGCACGCGGTCGTGCGCTTTGATCAAGCTTCATTCGTGGAGGTTGTCATGGCACTGATGGAAGGAAAGAAAGCGCAGGACTGGATCAATCTGGTTCTCGCCGTCTGCCTGTTCATCTCCCCCTGGATCATGGGCTTTGTTGTCGAGAGCGTTCCGGCTTGGAACGCCTGGGCCGCTGGCGTCGTACTCGGCGTTCTGGCGATCGCAACATTGGCCATGTTTGCGGAATGGGAGGAATGGGCAAGCCTCGTCGTCGGGCTCTGGCTGATCGCTTCCCCCTGGCTGCTCGGCTTCTCGACCAGCGCCAATCCCATGTGGACGCATGTCGTCCTCGGGGCACTGGTGACTGCGCTCGCGATCTGGTCGGTCTGGGACGAACGGCAGCACCCGCATGCGCATGCATGATGATGAGCAGCGAAGGTCGCGGCCCGGCGCCGCAGCTCCGGGCCGCGAACAGGTAGCATGTTTCGATGCAAACTTTTGTTTTTCCCGGATTGAGAGCAAATCCTGAAAACGCGTAGAACGATCTCCTTTCAGATTTGCGCGATTTCAAAGAATTGGCTGGCACCGTGGATGACGTCGAGTTGTGCCGCAACATTGCCGCCACCCAGTCTGGCGATCGATAACTCGTTCGCGGTTTCCCTCAGACGGGCCATCGCCAACCCAGTTCAGGATGCGATCAAGCAAGCCGGAACCGGCACGCGGGTGAAGCGCCGGGGTGTGATGGAGAGCTCAGATGACGGTCCCGGCGTTGCCGAGGCAGAGCGCGAACAACATGTGGAAAGACACGGAGTTTGACCTAGTCGTACCAACAATTTCAGAGGGTTAGCGCAGCCTGCGTCACCGCAAAATGTCCCAAATGACAGGCTAATCTGACCGCGCTCTAAGTATCTGAAATTGTTATCGATTTTTGAGTGATTTTGGCGGCTCGCTTGATAGGTTTCCGGCCGTCGAGGACGACGATCGGCCATTAGCTCGCGCTACGCGCGCGACATAACTCGTGAGGACCTCGTCCTCGAAAAAAGGTACTCGGGACAAGCCGCTCAATCGTATCCTCGCGGGTATCGATGGACTTTTACGGCGTTCGGGTGCGCGATGTGGTCGCGGGTTTTGTGCCGGTTACGGATTAAGATCGGCTGAAGAATGGGACGAGCCACCAATCTGGATTACCACCAAGAGGGAGATTTTGCGGGAGTTTCATTGTACGTAGACCGCCATTGGTCGAAGTACGGACTGAGTTCTGCAGGCAGTGACTGCGCGAACCGCTCATCCAGGGGAAAATGAGGCATCGAGGCTGCGATCGCGGCGAGCACTGCGGAGCCTTGCTTGACATCCTTGGGTCGTTTCAGAAAGTTGCGCTTGTCCTGATCGGCCATCCAAAGCTTTTGAAGCGCAAAGTACCGAGGATCGGGAACGACGAGCCGAGCCGGCGTCCCATCTCGCCCTACAACGACGCGGTTCACATGCCGACCCAACAACAGCCATTCCTGCTCTGGTAGGGGAAGCGGACTGGGCCTGTCGTTTTGGAGCATATTGGAAACCGTAGATGGCGCAGCTAACAACTCGAACTCAAACGCCTTTGCGTTTCTGGCCTGGAAGGTTCTCTCTGTGTTGACTGTATAAGTGCTGTCGGCTGCCTTCAGCATGGACATGACGCCGCCGCCGGTATCGTCCTTTATAAGCGCCGACCACGTCATGTCGAAGTCATCGGTCTCATCGGGGGCGTCATTTATGCGCCCGCCGGCTTCGATGTTGTAAGCCGGCATAGCGTTTGTACCCACAACCAACAGCTTTTCCCCCAGCATTCGACGCTTGTCAGCCTCCCTGAGGATTTTAGCCGCCTCCGAAGGTATCTGTGGTAATAGGAGGGAGCGATAGAGGGCGCAGGTTTCGGCTAATCTCTTGCGGCTTTCTAGCAGTCGTCCTGCTAGGTCATCCTTAGTGCGGAGGAACCTTTCGTAGGCAGCTTCGGTCTCCTCAGACCTGGCTCCCAGACTTTTCGCGTTCCCGGTTCTGTCGAGCAATTCGTAAAGGTATTGTTTGCCCGAGCGTTCTGCCCATTTCATCCCATAAGGGAGCGTTAGCAGGGCGCGTTCCACACCCAGCCACACGTCATAGTGTTGTTCGATGTTGATGAGAACGCGCCGCTGTTCATCAGTGTATGGGGTTACGATTTCAACCATAAAGTTTTGTCCTGCAAATCCTGATTTTTTTGATTTTGCAGGACAAAAGGTATAAAAACAACGGCATATTCTCTCTGGTGCGTGCCTTGTGGTTGTGTTTGGAGTTGCTATTTGCTGATTGCAACCAGCGGGCGCACGTTCTCCCGTCATTCGCAGCCGAAGCGCGCCCAGATTACGCCAGAGGCCGCTCCCGAAGGCGGTCGATATAAACCCACCACGACCGAGAGAGAGAGAGAGAGAGAGAGAGAACAAACATAACGCTTCCCATCGCCCCTGCTTTGTCCTAGAAGGCACCCTGTAATCCGGTCGCAGCCTACCCGGTCAAAACAAGGACACCTATCATGAAGACCATCGTCATCTGCTCCGGCGGATTGGACTCGGTATCGCTTGCCCACAAGGTCGCAGCCGAGCGGGAGCTTGTTGGCTTGCTCTCGTTCGACTACGGACAACGACACCGCAAGGAACTGGACTTTGCCGCGGCTTGCGCCCGGCGCCTCGGCGTTCCGCATCAGATCATCGACATCCGCACGATAGGTACGCATCTCACCGGATCGGCACTGACGGATGACGTCGACGTGCCCGACGGCCACTATGCCGAGGAAACGATGAAGGCGACGGTTGTTCCGAACCGCAACGCCATCATGCTCGCCATTGCCTTCGGACTGGCGGCGGCACAGAAGGCGGATGCGGTGGCCGTCGCCGTGCATGGCGGCGACCATTTCATCTACCCCGACTGCCGACCCGGCTTCATCGACGCGTTCCAGGCGATGCAGAACCACGCGCTCGATGGTTACGCCAAGGTCGCGCTCTATGCGCCCTACGTGACGATCTCAAAGGCGGATATCGTCGCCGACGGCGCAAGCCATGCGACACCCTTTGAAGAGACCTGGTCCTGCTACAAGGGCGGCGCCCGCCACTGCGGTCGCTGTGGCACCTGTGTCGAGCGGCGCGAGGCCTTCCATCTCGCCGGCGTTGCGGATCCGACCGACTATGAGGATCCGGATTTCTGGGTGGCTGCGACCTCGGCATATGCGGCAGAGGAGGTGAAGTGATGTTTCGGATCACCAAGGAGTTCCATTTCTCCGCGTCGCATCAGCTGAAGAGCCTGCCGGCTGACCACCAATGCGCCCGGCTGCATGGCCACAACTACGTCGTCGAAGTCGAACTCGCTGCCGAGGAATTGAATGTCCACGGTTTTGTCCGCGACTATCACGAGCTGGCACCCCTGAAGCGTTATATCGATGAGAGCTTCGACCATCGTCACCTCAACGATGTTCTCGGCCACGACCAGGTGACGGCCGAATTTCTGGCGAAGCATTTCTACGACTGGTGCAAGGCGAGGCTGCCCGAAACGTCGGCGGTGCGCGTCAGCGAGACGCCGAAGACCTGGGCGGAATACCGGCCATGACCGGACCCGGCGAAACGCGCATCCGCGTCAGCGAGATCTTCGGCCCGACGATCCAGGGCGAGGGCATACTGATCGGCCTGCCGACCGTGTTCGTGCGCACGGGCGGCTGCGATTATCGCTGTAGCTGGTGCGATACGCTGCATGCCGTCGACAGCGAATACCGCGACCAATGGCTGCCGATGACGGTGGAGCAGATCTGGAGCGAAGTGATCCGGCTATCGGGCGGCAAGCCGCTCACGGTCTCGCTGTCCGGCGGCAATCCGGCGATCCAGCCGCTCGGCCCCCTGATCGCGCGTGGGCGAAAGGATGGTTACCGGTTTGCCCTGGAGACGCAGGGCAGTATCGCGAAGGACTGGTTCGCCGATCTCGACGTCCTGGTGTTGAGCCCGAAGCCGCCGTCGAGCGGCATGGAAACGAACTGGCACGACTTCGACGACTGTCTTTTGATGGCGGCGGGAAAGCCTGAGGTGGCGCTGAAAATCGTCGTGTTCGACGAGCGCGACTATGCCTATGCGCGTGACGTCGCGGCTCGTTATCCGCATCTGCCGCTCTACCTGCAGCCCGGCAACCACACGCCGCCACCGCCTGATGACGACAACGCCACCGTCGATATCGACGGTATCATCGACCGCATGTTCTGGCTCGTCGGCAAGGTAACGGAGGATCGCTGGTTCGAGGCCCGCGTTCTGCCGCAGTTGCATGTCCTGCTCTGGGGCAACAGGCGCGGGGTGTGACGCCCCGGCCGTTGCCAGATCACCGGAGCGCGATTGGACAAAGGCCTTGGTCTATGCTCCAACGGTGGGGATGCGCGGGGGGCGGTCATGCAACTGAGCACGAAACGTGTCTACGAGCCGAAAGCCGACAGCGACGGAATGCGCATCCTCGTCGATCGCCTGTGGCCGCGGGGGTTGACCAAGGCGGAAGCCGCGGTCGATCTCTGGCTGAAGGAGATCGCGCCGACGACGGAACTGCGCCGTTGGTTTCATGGAGATCAGGGCACCTGGGCCGAGTTCAGCAAACGTTACCTTGCCGAGCTCGACGGGAACCGGGCCGTGGTCGAGCAGTTGCGCAACCTCATCGAAGAAGGCCCGGTAACCTTGCTCTACAGCGTGAAGGACGAGACGCACAATCACGCCGAGGTCCTCAAGGCCCATATGCTGGGGCGAGCATAGCGATAACGGACGCCCCGATCTGCGAGCCACCTGCTGCATGAAAAACCGCGAAGTTTCTTGGCCGTCAATGTCGGGACGGGCGGTTGCCGCACGTCTTAATCTCGACGGCGGTTTTGGACCGCGCTGGCAACAGGGAGATTGAGAATGTTTCGTACCGCTTTGATCGCAGGCGCCCTGCTAATTTTCGGCACCGCGACTGCCGAGGCCGAGCCGATCGGCAATCGCGTCGATGTCAACGGCATGAAGATGTATTACGAGGTCTCGGGCGAGGGTGAACCGCTGGTCGTGCTGCACGGCGCCTACATGAACATTCCGTCGATGGGCGAGATCATCCCGAGGCTTGCCGAGACCCACAAGGTCTACGTGGTCGAGCTGCAGGGCCATGGCCGCACGACCGATATCGACCGGCCGATCACCTATCCGAACCTGGCTGACGATGTCGCCGCCTTCATGGATGCCGTCGATCTCAAGAAGGCCGACGTCTTCGGCTATTCGATGGGCGCGGCCGCCGGTCTGCAGCTCGCGATCCGGCATCCGGAGAAGGTCAACAAGCTCGTGGCCGCATCCGTCGCCTATGATGCCGAGGGCTGGCAGCCGGAGTTCAAGGCGGTCATCCCGCAAATGACCGTTGAGATGATCGTCGGCCTGCCCTTTGCCGAAGACTATCGCAAGCTCGCCGCCAACCCGGACGGCTTTCCGGAACTGGCGAGAAAGCTCATCCAGCTCGAAAAGGAGCCGATGGCCTGGGAGGCTGACGTCAAGGCTCTGAAGGTACCGGTTCTGATCATTGCCGGCGATGCCGACGTGGCGACGCTCGAACACAATGTTGCGCTGTTCCGCCTGCTCGGCGGCGGAGCGATGGGCGACATGGGCAAGCCGCTCGCCGCCTCTCGCCTTGCGATCCTGCCGGCGACGTCGCACACCGCGGTCATCAACCAGACGGATCTCCTATACGCGTTCACCGAGCCCTTCCTGAAGGGCGAGACGCCAAAGGGCATGTTCCCGTAAGTGCGAGACTGCCGCGAGAGTGGTGCCTTGGTGGGGTGACTTCCCCCCATTGTGGAGCGACCAGCCTACAGCTTGTCGCTTCGCAACCGCCATGCGCCGTTGCGGAAGGTCGCGGCCGATTGTCGATAGTGAAGGACGGAACCGTCGCGGTGTTTCATGAACGCGCGAGTTTCCGCTGGGGACGGGATGGCTTCATCGAGGGCCTGCGGCTACTCCTCTGCCGACATACCAAGGTCGCGCGCGACCCAACGGTAGCTGCGGCCTTCAGCACTCAACGCATCGGCTATCGGCCCATCCTGCGCATCCGCGATCTGCCCTCAAAACGACTCTACGTGTTCTATCCTGCAGCAATGCCGAAGGACTTGCGCGGCCTGATCGGCGGCAAAATCCGCGAAGAGCTGATCGTTTCCAACTGGCCCGATCTCTTCCGGTGCGCCGCCACGATGGTCGCCGGCAAGCCCTAAGATACTCTAGCGCAGGCGTCTGCCATCCGCGTCGAATACCAAAGCGACGGTGGAGTCGAAACGAGCGGCGATGCTGTCGCCGGACTTCAGGCTGCGGCCGTTCTTCGTTTCGATGACGATCAGCTCACCGTTGCCGTGGCGAGCATAGGCAAAGGTCTCGCCGCCGAGATGCTCCAGCATGTCGATCGTCAGAGCGAGATGGGCCGAACCATTGTCGCCGAAATGCTCGGGCCGGATGCCGATCGTCACGGCGCTGCCGGGTGCCGCATCCCTTGCCGTAACCGGAAGCGTCGCGTTGCCGAAATCCGGCAGGCGGACGTGTTTGTCTCCGCCCGCGCCCATTTCGACGATCCCCTTCAGGAAATTCATCTTCGGCGAACCGATGAAGCCGGCGACGAAGAGATTGGCGGGATCGTCATAGAGATCGAGGGGCGAACCGACCTGCTCGACCACGCCGCCGCGCATGACGACGATCTTGTCGGCGAGCGTCATCGCCTCGACCTGATCGTGGGTGACGTAGATGATCGTGGTTGCCAGCTTCTTGTGCAGCCGCGCGATCTCGATGCGCATGTGCACGCGCAGTTCCGCATCGAGATTGGACAGCGGCTCGTCGAAAAGGAAGATCTTCGGATGCCGCACGATCGCCCGGCCGATCGCCACGCGCTGACGCTGGCCGCCGGAAAGCTGCTTCGGCTTGCGGTCGAGCAGCGGTCCGAGTTCGAGAATGTTCGCCGCCTCGCCGACGCGGCTGTCGATCTCGGCCTTCGGCACCCCGGCAAAGCGCAACGCAAAGCCCATGTTTTCCCTCACCGTCATATGCGGATAGAGCGCATAGGACTGGAACACCATGGCGATGCCGCGCTTCGACGGGTCGACATCGTTCATGCGTTCGCCATCGATCAAGAGATCACCGGAGGTGATCTCTTCGAGGCCGGCGATCATCCGGAGCAAAGTCGACTTGCCGCAGCCGGATGGTCCGACGAAAACGACGAACTCGCCTGTCCTGATGTCGAGGTCTACGCCCTTGATGACCTCGAAGTTGCCATAGGATTTTCTGACGTCGCTGAGTTGGAGTTCGCTCATGCAGCCGCTGCCTCGCTGGCGATTGCCGAAAGTTCGAGTCTTACGGACCCAAGTCGTGTCGAGGCCACCGCGACCGCGATGCCGCCGGCAGCTCCCGTCGTCTCCAGCCAGAAACCGGTCGAGCCGCCCTGGAAGACGAGGCGTTCGGGCCCGAGCAGCCGGGCCGGCCCAGTGACGGTGACGTCGACCGCATCGTTGAGGAACGGCAGGACGTTGCCGGCCTGATCGAGCGCACGCACGATCACGCGGACGCCGTCACGCCCTTCGGCTCTCAGCGTCGTGCTGTCGGCGACGACCTCCAGCGTCGTCGGCACGGGATCGGCGACCATCCGGAGGTTGGCAACGGCCTTGCCGTCGATGAAGCCGGTGAAAGCGGCATCTTCCCACTTCATGCCCCAGACGCCGAGTTCGTCCTTGGTGAAGTGGCGATGGTCGATGACGACGGGCGGATGCGGCAGATGCGGGAAGTTTTCCCGGTCCGGACCGACGCGCTTCACCAGCGAGCCGTATCTCAGCTCGACCTCGTCGCAATTGGTGAGCACGATCAGCGGCAGCACGCCGCCGATGTTGCGCTCGCCGCGCGCCCAGAAGGTGACCGGCTTCATCACCACTTCCTCCGACGGTTCGCACTGGCTGGCATAGACATAGGCCGCGAATTTCGGCTGACGGAACATGTCCATGACACCGTGATAGCAGATCCGGTCGCCGGAGCCGAAGTCCTTGTGGGTGTTGTAGTCGAACATGCACCAGCCGATGGCGCCGGAAATGCTTGCGTCGCCGTGCGCGGCATTCAGTACCTCCAGGTGCCGGCGTACGTGCTCGGCCTGCCGCTGCTCCTGGTCGTAGATCTTCGTCGGGTACATGTGGCCGCCGAATTCGGTGATGAGATAGGGCACCTTGCGATTGAGCCCGGTGCATTCCTGCTGCGGCCGCAGCGCCGTGCGCGGGCGGTTTGCGCCGGGCAGCTCCTCGTTGCCGAGGATGAAGTCGTTCATGGTGTAGACGTCTTCGAGGTATTCGCTGTCGGTGATGTAGCGCACGCCGCCGGTCTGGCGCGTCGGGTCGAGTTCACGGGCGAGCCGGTTGGTTTCGACGTAGAAGTCGTGCGAGTCCTGCGACTCGTTGATGCGCACGCCCCAGATGATGATCGAAGGATGGTTCCAGTCGCGCTCGATCATGCGGCGGACGTTCTGGATCGCCTCCTGTTTCCACGCCTCGCCGCCGATATGCTGCCAGCCGGGGATTTCCTCGAACACCAGCAGGCCGATGCGGTCGCAATGGTCGAGGAACCATTTGGACTGCGGGTAGTGCGAGGTCCGCACCAGATTGCAATGCAGCGTGTTCTTCAGCATCTCCGCATCGCGCTCCTGTGCCGTGCGGCCCATGGCATAGCCGACATAGGGGAAGGCCTGGTGGCGGTTGAGGCCGCGGATCTTGAGCGGCCGGCCGTTGAGCT
The DNA here is from genome assembly GCF_055710065.1 of Ensifer sp. VA4. Lineage (NCBI taxonomy): Bacteria > Pseudomonadati > Pseudomonadota > Alphaproteobacteria > Hyphomicrobiales > Rhizobiaceae > Ensifer > Ensifer sp. VA4. The sequence goes on from NZ_JBVQPO010000022.1 coordinate 33,837, forward strand.
TGAACCCATCCGTGGTGAACTCCGCCGTGCGGAAGCCGAAGCGCGAGGAGAGGCGGTCGCTGCCGCGATCGCTGCGCAGTTGGACTTCGATTTCATAGAGGACCGGATCGTCGATATCCCAGAGCGAAAGCCTGGCGAGACCGGTCATTTCCAATGTGACGCTCTCGCCGCGGGTTTCGCCGATGGCTTCCGCCAGCACTCGGCCGTTGGCGTCCTTGAGCAGCGCCGTGATTGTACCGGCGAAGGTCAAGCCTTGCGGATTGGCGAGATCGCAGCGGACCGTGACAGACTTGGTGTCGCTGAGTGCGTCGCGGGTCTCGATCTTGATATTGGCGACCGAAACGGCATCGGTGACTTTCAGCCACACGTCGCGATAGATGCCGGCATAGGTGAGGTAGTCGATGCGGCCGCCGAAGGGCGGGATCTCCGGGTTCTCGCTGCCGTCGATCTTGACCGTGATCAGGTTGTCTCCCTCCTTGAGCCTGTCCGTCAGCCGCGCCTCGAAGGGCGTGTAGCCGTCCTTGTGGGCGACGATTTCTTCGCCGTTGAGGTAGACGACGGCGTCGGCCATGGCAGCGTCGAAGACGAGCGAGACTTCGCGGCCGTGGAACTCCCGACGCCAGGCAAGCACCTTCTGATAGGTGAAGCTGCGTTGATAGGAGGTCTCATCGAAATAGTTGAACGGCAGTTCCACCGCATTGTGCGGCAGGCTGACGGGCTTGCCGGCCCGCAGCCGGCTGGTTTCAGTGGCGGAGAAACCTTCGGAAAAGACCCAGGTGTCGTTGAAGGATGTAACAGAACGCATGATCATTCCTATTTGACTGAGCCCAGCATTCCCTGGACGAATTGGCGTTGCATGAAGAAGAAGACCGCAAGGGTGGGAAGCGTTGCGAGAATGGTGCCGACCATGACGACGCCGTAGTCGGGATAGTAGGCGGAGGCGAGCGAGGAGATGACCAGCGTGATCGTCTTCGTCTCGTTTGACTGCAGCACGATCAGCGGCCAGAGATAGTTGTTCCACGCCGTCATGAAGACGATGATGAAGGCCGCCGCATAGGTCGAGCGCATCACCGGCACGTAGATGTAGAGGAAGATCTGCCATTCCTTCAGCCCGTCGACCTTGGCCGCGTCGCGAAGCTCCGACGGGAACGCCTTGGTGCACTGGCGGAAATAGAAGACCACGAAGGCCGAGCCGATCGACGGCAGCACCACGGCGAGGTGCGTGTTGATGAGGCCCACCTTGCCCATCATGATGAAGAGCGGGATCATCAGCGCCGCAAACGGGATCATCATCGTCAGCAGAAGAGCGCTGTAGATCCGGTCGCGACGGCGCGAGCGGAACATCTCGAAACCGTAGCCGGCAAGCGACGAGACGGCGAGCGTCAGCGCTGTCGCAAGAATGGCGATCTTGGCCGAATTCCAGAAGACCAGCGGCGCGTTCACCTGGGTGAAGAAGGTGCTGATATTGGTGGCAAGCGCGCTGCCCGGCAACATCTTGCCCTTGATGATGTCGATCGACGAATTGGTAGCACCGAGCAGCATCCAGACGAAGGGGAAGATCGAGAGAAAGGCCATCAGCCCGACGAAGCCGTAGGTGACGATGGCGCCGGCGATACGTGCGGATCCATTGTTCATCGGTCACGCTCCCGTGCTGCGAAGAACTGAAGAGAGGCAAGCAGGGCGACGAGCACGACGATCACATAGGAGACCGTTGCCGCGTATCCGAAATTCGGCATGAAGCGGAAGGTCAGGTTGTAGATGTAGAGCGACAGCGTCAGCGTCGCGTTCGACGGTCCGCCCTTGCCCTCGGTGAGGTTGTAGACCTCGTCGAAGAGCTGGATCGTGCCGATCGTCGAAATGACTGTCGTGAACAGGATGACGGGCTTCAACAGCGGGATGGTGATGTGGGTGAAGCGCGCCCAGGCAGGCACCCCATCGATGCGGGCCACCTCATAGATCGACTTGTCGATGTTCTGCATCGCCGCGAGGTAGAAGATCATGTTGTAGCCGGTCCAGCGCCAGGTGATGGCGATGATTACGAGCACCTTGGCCCAGAAGGGATGCGTCAGCCACGGGATCGGCGAAGCGATGATGCCGACCGCCTCGAGGGTCGAGTTGACGATGCCGTCGAGCGCGAACATTCCCTTGAAGAGAACGGAGTAGGCGACCAGCGAAGTGACGCAGGGCAGGAAGATGGCGGTGCGGAAGAAGCCGCGGCCGACGAGCCTCGGATTGTTGAGCAGCGACGCCAGGATCAGCGCCAGGAGGATCATGATCGGCACCTGCACGACGAAATAGGTCATCGTGTTGGTGAGTGCCTTGATGAAGACCGGATCGTTCCAGAGACGGACGATGTTGGCGAAACCGGCGAACTTCAGCATCATCCCGCGGCCGGACTGGACCGACATCCACAGCGACCAGAGGATCGGATAGATCATGAAAAGGGCGATCAGCCCGAGCGCCGGCGCGACGAATAGCCAGCCATTGATGTTGTAGTATCGGCCGATGCCGCCGCGATGTGCGAGAGCCATCATCATCCTCATGGATAGCAGGAGCCGTTGGCCGTGGCATACGCCGCCACGGCCGGGAATAAGGCAGACAATCGCCGCGGCGATTACTGGACCTGTGCGCTGACCTCGGCGTCGATCGCCTTCAGGACCTCGTCGACAGGCGTTCCCTGCGACAGCGCCGGCAGTTGCGCGGTGACGGCGGTGTCCGCCTCGTTGGTGAAGATGCCGTAGTTGACCGAGGGGACCTTCGCGAGCCAGTCGGAGAAGTTCTGCCAGACCTTTTCGCCGCCGAAGAAGGCGTCGGCCTCGCCGTAGGCGGCCCCGCCGCGTGCGGCAAGCAGAGAGCCGACGGCACCGCGGTCCTGGAGGATTGTCTGGTAGAAATCGACGTCCTTGGCGTAGACCGCGTTGAGGAATTCGATCGCCTCGGCTTTCTCGGCCGAGCTTTCAAGCACGTACCAGCTCGATCCGCCAAGGTTCGAGGCATGCGTCGCGCCATCGATCGAAAGGGCCGGGATCGGTGCCACGCCCCATTTGCCCGATTGATCCGGCTGCGCCTTGACCGTGCCGGTGATCCAGACGCCGGTAATGACGGTTGCGACGTCACCCGACGTGAAGGTGCCGACCCAGTCGGACCAGCCGGCGGCCGGCTTGTAGATGTTGGCGGACATGATCTTGCCAACCGTCTCCAGCGCCGCCTTGAGCGCGGCGTTGCCGGTGATGTTCGTGTTGCCTTCCTTGTCGAAGTACCATTGCCCGGCCGACTGCATGATGATGCGCACGAGCCCGGCGTCGGTCGGGTCGAGACCCATCATCTTCTTGCCGGTCTTGGCTTCGACCTGCTGGCCGATCTCGATGAAGCGATCCCAGGTGAGATCCTGCATGTCTTCGGGCTTGAAACCGGCCTGCTCCAGATAGTCCTTGCGATAATAGAGGCCGGTCACGCCGGAATCGAACGGCATGCCGTAGACTTGGCCATTCAGCGTCATCAGCTCGACCTTGTAGGGAGCGAAGCCGGAATAGTCGACGGTGCCGGAGAGTGGCGCGAAGGCGCCGGGGAAGGATTGTAGATATTTCTGCGCGCCGTAGTCTTCGATCAGCACGATATCGGGAAGCGCATCCGCCGTACCGGACGAGAGACCGGTCTGCAGCTTTTGTTCGACATCGGCCTTGGCGAAATCGACGATGTTGAAGGTGACGTCAGGGTGCGACTTGGTATAGCGCGCGCCGGCCTCCTTCATGATCGCGACGTTGAAGTTCGGATCCCAGCACCAGACCGTGATTTCCTTGGCTTGCGCTGAAGTCACCGCCAACAGGCTGGCCCCCGCGAGCGCGATGGCGGCAAAACGCGGCAGATAGGTACGCATGTCCATAATTTCCTCCCTCGATTTTCGTTCCCCGAGACGTTCCTCCGTGTCTCGGCGCGGAGTATTTCGTAAAACTCTGAAGAAGGCAATATTTCAGTAAATTTTTACCAAGCCATTTTTACCGGCCTGCAGTCGCGCTTCCGGCGGCGGTGCTGCCGCGCCAAACGATCTCCGTTCCGAGCAGCACCTTCTTGGCGACGTCGCGTCCCGAGAGCCGCTCGACCAGCAGGTCGACGGCCGTTTCGCCGATAATTTCCGCCGGTATCTTGACCGTCGAAAGCGGTGGGCCGAGAAACTGCGCGACCGGAATGTCGTTGAAGCTTGCCACGGCGACATCCTCCGGAATTTTCAGGCCCATCTCGTGAATTGCGCGATAGGCGCCGATCGCCATGTTGTCGTTGCAGGTGATCAGGATCTCAGGCCGATTGGGTTTCGACAGCATGGCCTTTGCCAACGTGTAGCCGCTGTCCGGCGTCAGCTTCTCGACCATGCAGAGGTCCGGATCGTAAAGGCCTGCATTCGTCGTCCAGTTGATGAAGGCGCGGCAGCGGCGTTCGGAATGGATGTCGTCCTTGCCACGAAAGGCGTCGATCCAGCCGAGGAAGCCGATGCGGCGGTAACCCATGCCGTGAACGCCTTGCAACAAGCGGTTCATTGCCACGGAGACATCGCTCATCACGCTGTCGTCGATGTCGTCGTCAGGCGCGAAGTCGGCAAAGACCAGGTGGCGGCTATGGCGCCGCAGCCAGTGAACCTCTTCGCCGTAGTGGTGACCGACGGCAACGACGCCGCTGGCGCCCTGGAGGATCGCCGCCTCCGGCAGGTTGCCGTTGTGGAAGACTTTGACCACCTCGATTTTCAGCGCCTGGCAGCGGTTCTCGATCCCGAGCCGAACGCCGACATAATAGGGGTCGATCAGTTCCTGCGCGGGCTGAAGGAAATGCACCAGTGCGAACTTCAGGCCCTGCATCGAGCCGGCGCCGCGGCCGCGATTGCGTGGCGTCGCGTAGTTCAGCGCCTCGGCCGTTTCGATGATCGCCTGACGCTTTTTCGTGGAGATCGAAAGCGTCGGATCGTAGTTCAGCACCCGCGAAACCGTTGCCGACGAAACCCCGACAGCCGACGCGATTTCCTTTATTGTGACCATGTCCAGCTTCCTGCCCGCCGCCAGCGGCCCGGTTTCGGGCGCGGCGCAATCATTATTTAGTAAAATTTTGCTTTGGGATTTTCAATCTCCGGTTCGCGCCGGGGCCGTATTTCGTTCCGGGATCGGACTGCATTTGCGATTGCTAAGATTGAGCTGTTGCCAGGGCTTCTGCCTGAAGTTCATCGGAGAGAAATTCCCAGAGCGCCGCGACGGGCTGTGACGACAGGCCCTGGTCGTCGGCGGCGAAGAGGCCGAGCTCGATCACCGGAGCCGGCGGCAAGCCTTCATTGGCGCCAAGGATCTTCATCGTGTTCGGGCGGATGTTGAGATCCAGCAGAACCGCAATGCCGAGACCGGCTTCGATCATCGACTGGATCGAGGCGAGGCTGGCGCTCGTCAGCACCGTGCGCCACGGTCTTTTGCCACCGTTCAGCGCTTCGATCATCTTTTGGCGCCAGGTGCAGACCCCGTCGAAGGTGACGAGCGGCAGGGGACCCTCGTCCGGCATCGCGAAACCACGCGCGGCGACCCAGCGGAGCGGTAGCCGCCAGGCGAGGATCGGCCGGCCATGGATCAGAGCGGGGTCGCCGATTGCGACATCGAGCTGTCCCTGCGACAGCTTCTCCGACAGCACGGTGCTTTCGGCGACCGTCAGCTCGAGTGCCACGTTTGGATGGCATTCGGAGAAGCGCTGCAGTGCCCTTGGCAGCGAGCCGACGGCGATGTCCTCGATCATGCCGAAGCGGATCGGGCCGTGGACCGATCGGCCGGCCAACGCCCTCCGTGCGCCCGTACTCAAGCCCAGCATTTTCCGGGCGTAGGGAAACAGCACATACCCGGCTTCGGTGAGGTCCATGCCCCTTGTGCTGCGGTTCAACAACCTGGCGCCAAGATCGTCTTCCAACCGGCGCAATTGCATGCTGACGGCGGCCTGGGTCCGCGCCAGCCGCTGGGCGGCACCGCTGACACTGCCGCATTCGGCGGTGACGACGAAGGCCCGCAACAGGCCGATGTCCAGATCATGCATATAACGATCCCTTATAGAGGCATCACAACTATTAGAGTTCATTATTGTGCCGAAATTGCTATGTCCGTTCAAGCCCAACAGGAGAACGGACATGGCTGATACGGAAACGGCAACGGTAACGGCAGACAGCGGCTGGAGCGGGCCGGCAACGGTGCCCGGTTCTGCCGGGCGAGTGTCTATAGCGATCGCCTTTTGCCTTCTGTCCATGTCGAGCGTGCAGTTCGGCGCCGCGCTCTCGAAGCCGGCCATGCAAAGCCTTGGCGCCTTTGGCGCAACCTGGCTGCGGGTCTCCTGGGCTGCGGCATTCCTGCTGCTTCTCGTCCGGCCGCGCTTCTTCAGTTACACGCGGTCGCAGTGGCTAACGGCGCTTTCGCTCGGCGCCACGATGGCGACGATGACGCTCTGCTTCTTCGCGGCGATCGAACGGATCCCGCTTGGGCTTGGCGTGGCGATCGAGTTTCTCGGCCCCTTGACCGTCGCGGCGATATTTGGCGGTCGCGGTTGGCGCCTGCTTTTCCCTGCGATCGCCGCGGCCGGCGTGCTGTGCCTTTCCTGGGACGGTTCGGCGTGGGTGGCGGATGCGCGCGGGCTGCTTTTCGCCTTCGGCGCTGCGATCGGCTGGGGCGGCTATATCGTGCTGATGAAACATGCCGGCCAAAGCTTCAGGGGATTGGAGGGGCTTGCCGTTTCGCTATTGTTTGCAGCACTCGTCGCAACGCCGTTCGGCGTTCACCAGGTGCAATCCGGCTTATCCTTCGACCTGCTGCTGGTGACGGCCGGGCTCGCCGTTCTGGTGCCGTTGCTCCCTTACGCGCTCGAATTCATGGCGCTCCGCCGCATGCAGCCATCGGCCTTCGGTATCCTGATGAGCCTGGAGCCGGCTATCGGCGCCTGCGCGGGCTTCATCGTCCTTGGGCAGGTGCTGTCGCTCCACCAGATCTTCGGCGTCGCACTCGTGATGCTCGCCAGTGCCGCCGGGACCGTGCTGGCGAAAGCCTAACGCCATAGCGGAAGGCGCCGTTCTCGTTCGTCAATCCTACGAAAATTCCGCTGTCGCTTGCCGCGGGGCGGCTGACCCGCGCTCTGTCGTCTGCGACCTCCCGGTGAATTTCATCCACATCTTACGCGCTAAGTGAAAAGTGTCGGTTTACAAAAGTAATATAATATGATTTTTTCTCGCTGGCTGCGCGGAGGCAGCTTTCTTTGGGAGGAAATCATGAAAATCGCCAAGGCACTTGCGAGTGCAACGATCCTTGCTGCCTGCACGTTCGGCAGCGCTACTGCCGCCGAACTGGTCGTCGGCTTCTCGCAGATCGGCTCGGAGTCCGGCTGGCGCGCCGCCGAGACGACGCTGACCAAGCAGCAAGCCGAACAGCGCGGCATCGACCTCAAGTTCGCTGATGCGCAGCAGAAGCAGGAAAACCAGATCAAGGCGATCCGCTCCTTCATCGCGCAGGGCGTGAACGCCATTCTTCTCGCCCCGGTCGTAGCAACCGGCTGGGACGAAGTTCTCCAGGAAGCCAAGGACGCGGAAATTCCGGTCATCCTGCTCGACCGCACCGTCGACGCCTCGAAGGATCTCTATCTGACGGCGGTAACCTCCGACCTGGTGCACGAGGGCAGTGTCGCCGGCAAATGGCTCGTCGACACCACGGCCGGCAAGCCCTGCAATGTCGTAGAGCTCCAGGGTACGACGGGGTCCTCGCCGGCGATCGACCGCAAGAAGGGCTTTGAACAGGCGCTGTCGGGGCATGACAACCTGAAGATCATCCGCAGCCAGACCGGCGACTTCACCCGCACCAAGGGCAAGGAAGTGATGGAAAGCTTCCTGAAGGCCGAGGACGGCGGCAAGAACATCTGCGCACTCTACGCCCACAATGACGACATGGCCGTCGGCGCCATCCAGGCGATCAAGGAGGCCGGCCTGAAACCCGGCAAGGATATCCTTGTCGTCTCGATCGATGCCGTGCCGGATATCTTCCAGGCGATGGCCGCCGGCGAAGCCAATGCCACGGTCGAGCTGACGCCGAACATGGCCGGCCCCGCCTTCGATGCGCTTGCTGCTTACCAGAAGGATGGCACGGCACCGCCGAAGTGGATCCAGACGGAATCGAAGCTCTATACGCAGGCCGACGAACCGCTGAAGGTCTACGAGGAAAAGAAGGGCCTCGGCTACTGACGTCGCCCCTGGCCCGCGCCCTCTTCTCGCGCGCGGGCCAGGCTCCTTTCCTGAGATACTTTCCGGGCGAAGAGTGCAGCTTGCCGCGGCCAAACTGTGCTTCTCGTCCGACAGATACCCGCATCGCGGAGACGGTATCGATGCAGACCAGTGACCACATTCTTTCGGCGATCCGGATCGAGAAGGCCTTCCCGGGCACCAGGGCCCTCGACAAGGTCGATTTTCACCTCCGGCGTGGAGAGGTTCATGCGCTGCTTGGCGAAAACGGCGCCGGCAAGTCTACTCTCATCAAATGCCTTACGGGCGCCTACCGCCGCGACGGCGGTGCCATCCTGCTCGACGGCACGGAGGTTGATCCCCGCGACACGTTCGAGGCCCAGACTCTGGGTATCGGCACGGTCTACCAGGAGGTCAACCTGTTGGCGAACCTGACGGTTGCCGAAAACCTCTTCCTCGGGCGCCAGCCGCGCCGCTTCGGCATGGTTGACGTTGGCGCCATGAACCGGCGTGCGCGGGAGCTGCTCGCTGACTATGAGCTCGACATCGACGTCACCCGCGATCTCGCAAGCTATTCCGTGGCGATCCAGCAGGTCGTCGCCATCGCCCGTGCCGTCGATCTCTCAGGCAAGGTGCTGATCCTCGACGAGCCGACGGCAAGCCTCGATGCGCATGAGGTGGCGATGCTGTTCCGCATTGTCCGGCGCCTCAAGGCCCGCGGGCTCGGCATCGTCTTCGTCACCCATTTTCTTGAACAGGTCTACGAGATTTCCGACCGGATAACGGTGCTCAGGAACGGGCAGCTCGTCGGAACCCGTGAAACTGCCAATCTCGACCGCCGCGCGTTGATCGCGATGATGATCGGCCGTGAACTGGCCGCTGAGATTCATGCCCCGCGTGCGCAAACCTCGGAAGGGCCGCTGCGTTACCGGTTTCGCAACTATGGCCGCAAGGGTCGCGTTCGTCCCTTCGACCTCGATGTCCGTGCCGGCGAAGTTGTCGGCATGGCCGGCCTGCTCGGCTCCGGACGGACGGAAACCGCGGAGCTTCTCTTCGGCGCCCACTCTGCCGATAGCGGTCAGGCGGAGATCGACGGCCGCGCGATCGATCTATCATCGCCGCGTGCCGCCATCCGGCACAGGTTCGGCTTCTGCCCGGAGGATCGGAAGACATCAGGCATCATTGGCGATCTCTCGGTGCGCGAGAACATCGTGCTCGCGCTGCAGGCGCGCCGCGGCTGGACACGGCCGATCTCGCGGGCGGAACAGAACCGGCTGGCGGACCACTACATCCGCGCGCTCGATATCCGCACCGCCGATCGAGAAAAACCGATCAAGCTTCTATCCGGCGGCAATCAGCAGAAGGCGATCCTGGCGCGCTGGCTTGCGACCGAGCCCGAATTCCTGATCCTCGACGAGCCGACCCGTGGCATCGACGTCGGCGCCCATGCGGAGATCGTCAAGCTCATTGAGGCGCTGCGCGAGAAGGGGCTGTCGCTGATCGTCGTCTCGTCGGAGATCGAGGAACTGGTCGCCTACAGCACGCGGGTCATCGTGCTTCGGGATCGCGCCCATGTCGCCGAACTCGACGGCAACCGGCTCACGGCCCACGAGATCGTCGAAGCGATCGCCGCAACCAATGAAAGGAGGGCGTCATGACGTCGTTCTTCCGGCTCTATTTGAACCGGTTGCTGCCGCAACTGATCGCGCTTGCCGTCATCGTCGTGGCGGTTTCACTGGTGTTTCCCGGCTTCCTCAACCTGGAAATCCAGAACGGACGCCTTTATGGCAGCCTCGTCGACATCCTCAATCGCGGCGCGCCCGTCGTGCTTTTGGCAATCGGCATGACTGTCGTCATCGCCACCAAGGGCATTGATCTCTCGGTCGGCGCGGTGATGGCGATCTGCGGCGCCACCGCCGCCGCTGCGATCACCTCCGGCCACTCGCTCGCCGGAACGCTGCTGATCACGCTTGCCGTCGGTATTCTTTGCGGTCTTTGGAACGGGGTGCTGGTGGCGGTGCTCGACATCCAGCCGATCATTGCCACGTTGGTCCTCATGGTCGCCGGGCGGGGGATTGCCCAGCTCATTACCGAGGGCGCGATCCTGACCTTCAATGATCCCGGCCTCATCTTCATCGGCAGCGGCTCCTTCGCGGGCCTGCCAATGCCGGTCGTGATCTGGTTGGTTTTCGGGGTGCTGATCGCCATGCTCGTCAGGCGGACGGCGCTCGGCATGCTGATCGAGGCGATCGGCGTCAATCGTCAGGCGAGCACGCTGTCCGGCGTGCTGACGCCAGTCCTGCTGATCGCCGCCTATGTTCTCTCCGGTCTCTGCGCCGCCATTGCCGGCATCATTGCCGCCGCCGACATTCGTGGCGCCGATGCCAACAATGCCGGGCTCTGGCTGGAGCTCGATGCCATTCTCGCGGTCGTGGTCGGCGGCACGTCGCTGCTCGGCGGACGCTTCAGCATCGCCGCATCGGTGCTCGGCGCGATCATCATCCAGGCGATCAACACCGGTATTCTTCTCTCCGGCTTCCCGCCAGAGTTCAACCTGATCATCAAGGCGGCGATCATCGTCGTCATCCTGGTGCTTCAGTCGCCGCGGTTCCGCACCGCCTTTGCCTTCCTCGTGCCGGCGCGCGGTGCGAGCAAACCAAGCGAGCGAGCTGCAAAATGAAGCCGAAATATCTTCCGCTGATCGCGACGCTCGTGATCTTTCTGCTCGGTTATGCGCTTTGCGTCGCGCAGTATCCGAACATCCTGTCCACGCGGGTGATTGGAAACCTTTTGACCGACAATGCCTTCCTCGGCATCGCGGCCGTCGGGATGACCTTCGTCATCCTCTCGGGCGGCATCGATCTCTCCATCGGTTCAGTCATCGCGTTCACCGGCGTCTTCCTGGCCGTCGTGCTGGAACACAGCAGCATCCACCCGCTCGTCGCCTTCGCGATGGTCCTCGCGATCGCGACGCTCTTCGGTGCCGCGATGGGTGCGATCATCCACTATCTGGAGATGCCGGCCTTCATCGTCACGCTTGCGGGGATGTTTCTCGCGCGCGGCATGGCTTTCGTGCTGTCGATCGATTCCATCCCGATCAAGCATCCGTTCTACGCGACGTTGAAAGGACTTTACGTCAAGCTGCCCGGCGGCGGACGCATCACGCTGATCGGCGGGCTGATGCTGCTCGTCTTTGCGGTCGGTATTCTCCTGGCGCATCGAACCCGCTTCGGCACCAATGTCTATGCGCTCGGCGGCGGTACGGCGACGGCGCGGCTCATGGGCGTTCCGGTTGCGGCAACGACCGTGAGGATCTACGCGCTCTCGGGGTTGCTCGCCGGGTTGTCCGGCATCGTCTTTTCGCTCTACACGTCCGCGGGCTACTCCCTTGCGGCCGTCGGCGTCGAACTGGACGCGATTACCGCCGTCGTCATTGGCGGGACGCTCTTGACCGGTGGCTCCGGTTTCGTTGCGGGCACATTTGTCGGCACCCTCATCCAGGGCCTGATCCAGACCTACATCACTTTCGACGGATCGCTGTCGAGCTGGTGGACGAAGATCCTGATCGGCCTTCTGCTCTTTGCTTTCATCCTCTTGCAGAAGGGCATCATCTACGTCTCGCGTCATCGTCGACAGCCGGCGTGACCGGACAAGGATCGTGCGATGTGGCCATTCTTCCAACCGCCGCGCAAGAGGACGAGCCATCGGCTCGTGGTTGAAGAGCTCGGCCAGGCGGTCGTCGCAGGGGAATTCGCCGTCGGCGCCATCCTGCCCGGAGACGTGGAGCTTGCGGCGCGGTTCAACGTCTCCCGCACGGTTCTGCGCGAAGCAATGAAGACGCTCGCCGCCAAGGGGCTCGTCGTCGCGCGCGCTCGCATCGGCACACGCGTGATGCCCCGGGCGAACTGGAACCTTTTCGACGGGGACGTGCTTTCCTGGCATTTCCGGGCCGGTGTCGATGAGGAGTTCCTGCGCCATGTCACCGAGGTCCGTCTCGCCCTGGAACCCTTTGCGGCTGGGCTCGCTGCGCGTCGGGCCACCGACGCCGATATCTCCCATATGATGCGGCTGGCGGTCGCCATGGGCGATGCCGGGCACAGCGCGCAGACGCTGGCCATTGCCGATCTCGAATTCCATCTCCGCCTTCTCGAAGCTTCCCTCAATCCGTTCATGCAGACGGTGGGCAGCCTGATCGAGGCGGCACTGATGGGCGTTTTCAGCTTGAGCAACGCGGCCACCGATGGTGCCGAGATCGATCGTGTCGCCGTCGCGCATATCCGTATCGTCGAGGAAATCCGCCTGCGCAACGAGGAAGGTGCACGAAGCGCAATGGAGCACGTGATACGCGTGGGGCAACAACAGCTGATCGCAAATTTGCGGGTGCGCGACTGACCCGGAAGTGAGCACCGGATGCTTCGCGACGCGTGACCGCAAGGCACTTTCCGCGCGGCTTGGCTTTGTCCGTCGCGTGCGCGTAGGCTGCCGCTGCGGGTGAAGGCGAGCGGAGAACCGGGTGACGGAACAGGATGTGCTGATCGTCGGCGCTGGACCGACGGGGCTGGTGTTTGCCCTCTGGCTGACCGCCCAGGGGGTGAAGGTCCGCATCATTGATAAAAACACCGGTCCCGGTCCGACGTCGCGGGCGATGGTGGTGCATGCCCGTACACTCGAGCTCTATCGCCAGCTCGATTTGGCATCCGCCGTGATCGAAGCGGGGCACCGCAACCCTTCGGTCAATCTTTGGGCCAAAGGCAGGGAAAAGGCACGAATTTCCTTCACTTCGACCGGTGCGAAGCTGACGGCCTATCCGTTTGTCCTGATCTATCCGCAGGATCATCATGAGGGGCTGCTTGCTGCACGGCTGGAAGCCCTGGGCGTCAAGGTCGAGCGGCAGACCGAGCTTGTCGGCTTCCTGGACGCCGATGGCCACGTGAGCGCGCAACTTCGGCTGCCCGACGGCAGCGAGGAGGTTTCGATCGCCCGATATCTCGCGGGATGCGACGGCGCGCGCTCGCCCGTGCGGCACAAGCTCGCGACCGGTTTTGCAGGCGGCACGTATAACCAGATTTTCTATGTCGCCGATGTCGAGGCGAGCGGTCCCACTGCCAATGGCGAGGTGCATGTTTCCCTCGACAGCAACGACTTTGTTGCGCTGCTTGCCTATGCCAAGGGTCGCGGGCGTCTGATCGGCCTCGTCCGCGACGAACGGGAGGACGCGGACAGGCTCGCCTTCGAGGATGTCAGCCACCGGGCGATCGCGCGTTTGCGGCTCACGATCGACAGGGTCAATTGGTTCTCGACCTATCGCGTCCATCATCGCGTCGCTGATCGCTTTCGACAGGGACACACATTCCTGCTGGGTGACGCTGCCCATGTGCACAGCCCCGTCGGCGGCCAGGGCATGAACACCGGTATCGGCGACGCGATCAATCTTGCCTGGAAGCTTGCGGCAGTATTGAAGGGACAGGCGCCCGACAGCCTGCTCGACAGTTATGAGCGCGAGCGCATCGGTTTCGCGCGCCAGCTCGTTGCGACCACGGATCGCCTGTTCACCTTCGTGACTGCCGAAGGCCGTTTCGCGGACGTCTTGCGTGTCGAGATCGCTCCCATTCTGGCGGGTGTCGCCTTCCGCATCGGCCGTGTCCGCGAGTTTCTGTTCCGGATGCTTTCGCAGACCCAGCTGAACTATCGCGGTGGCCCCTTGAGCCGCGGCACGGCCGGCGGAGTGAAGGGCGGAGACCGGCTTCCCTGGGTCGATACGGCTGGCCGCGACAACTATCAGCCGCTCACCGCCATCACCTGGCAGGTGCATGTTTATGGCACGCCGCGCGACGAGATGAGAGATTGGTGCGGAGCGCGCGGCGTGCCGCTCCATGTGTTCCCATGGACGAGGGCGCACGGGACGGCAGGTTTGGCCGCGGATGCCGTCTATCTCCTGCGGCCGGACACTTACGTGGCGCTCGCCGCTGAAAAGCAGGCACCCGAGCTATTCGATGCCTATCTGGCGGAACAAGGGATCACCCTGTCCTGACGGACATCCGCACAACAGAGCCGGAACGTCCCGAAGGCGGTTTTTCGTCAGGTTTGGAATTCGACACGGGCTCCGACTGGAAATGGTGAACGCGGAAACGGGGCCAGATTGGCCCCGTCTCGATGTTATCGTCCGGCCCCAAACCTAACCGTGGCTGGCCGGTGTCGCAGTCTTGCCTTCCGTCATGCCGCTCTCAGCCGAGGCACCCTGCGCTTCGGCTGGATGCTTGGAAATGCCGGCGAGCTTGTGGCCGCGTTCGCGCAGCCACTGGAAGGCGACGTAGAGTGCCGGGATGACGAAGATGCCGACGAGAGCGGCGGCGAGCATGCCGCCGGCAACGCCGGTGCCGACCGCGCGGCGGCTGAGTTCGCCGGCGCCCTTGGCGATCACCAGCGGCACCAGGCCGACGATGAAGGCGAAGCTCGTCATCATCACGGCACGGAAGCGGGCGCGCGCGCCTTCGATCGCCGCATCGACGATCGTCGCACCGGCCTCGCGGTGCGCCTTGGCGAACTCGACGATCAGGATCGCATTCTTCGAGGCGAGCGCGATCAAAACGACGAGGCCGATCTGGGCGTAGATGTCGAAGGAGAGACCGGCGACGAGCACCGACAGCAGCGCACCCGTAACCCCAAAGGCGACCGACAGCAGCACCGGTACCGGGATCGTCCAGCTCTCGTAGAGCGCCACGAGAAAGAGATAGGCGAAGAGCACGGCCATCGCCAGAATGGCGGTCGTCTTGCCGGCCGCTTCCAGTTCCTGCAGCGCCGTCCCGGTCCATTCGTAGCTGTAGCCGGGCGGCAGGGTCGAGGCGGATAGCGCTTCCATCGCGGCCAGCGCCTCGCCCGAGGAATGGCCGGCGGACGGCTGGCCGTTCAGCGTGATCGAGCGGTAGTTGTTGTAGCGCACGATCGACTGCGGGCCGACGATATAGTCGACCTTGGCGACCGAGGCGACGGGGACCATGTCGCCGTTCACGTTGCGCACGTGCAGGCGCTGAATGTCGTCGACGGCGTTGCGGTCGGCCTGGGCCGCCTGCATCGTCACCTTCCAGGTGCGGCCGAAGAGGTTGAAGTCGTTGACGTAGTAGCTGCCGAGCGTGCCCTGCAGCGTCGTGAACAGATCGCTGACCGACACGCCGAGCGATTGCAGCCGATCGCGGTCGATGTCGAGATAGAGTTGCGGTGAACTGGCCGAATAGGTGGTGAAGGTGGGACCGAGCGCCGGGTTCTGGTTGGCGGCAATGATCAGCCCGCCGGCAGTCGCCGCGAGATCGGTGACCGAGCGGCCCTGCAGGTCGAGCAACTGGTATTCGAAGCCCGACCCGGTGCCGAGACCCATGATTGGTGGCAGGTTGAAGGCGAAGATCTGCGCACCGCGGATCGTTTGTCCCTTGGCCATGGTGGTGGCGATCACCGCCTCGACGCCGGCCGATGCGCTTAGGCGCTCCGCGAAGGGCTTCATCGTCACGATGGCGAAAGCGGAGTTCGATTTGGAAAGGCCGTCGAGGAAGGAGTAGCCGGTGACGGTGGTCACATTGGCGACGCCCTCGATGCCGCCAAGCATCGTCTCCACCTGCTTCACGACGGCATCGGTACGGTTGTAGGAAGAGCCCTCAGGCAGACGGATTTCGGTGAAATAGGCGCCCTGGTCTTCTGCCGGCAGGAAACCCGTCGGAACGACGCGGAAGAGGGAGCCGGCCGCGACGAAGGCGAGTGCCAGCAGCGCGAGGCCGATGATCGCGCGCCGGGCGATATGCCCGGCCACAAAGGCATAGCCGTCGCGCCCCTTGTCGATGGTGCGCGAGATATAGCCGAGAATGCCGCGCTTGGGTCCGTGATGCGGCTTCAGCAGCACGGCGCAGAGCGCCGGGCTGAGCGTCAGCGCGTTGACTGCCGAGATCACCATCGATACCGAGACGGCGACGGCGAACTGCTGGAACAGTTGGCCGCTCAACCCGGGAATGAAGGCCACCGGCACGAAAACCGACAGGAGCACAAGGGTGATCGCAACGATGGCGCCGGTGATTTCGCCCATCGCGCGCCGCGCCGCTTCCGCCGCCGAGAGACCCGGGTTCTCCTCCATCACCCGCTCGACGTTTTCGACCACCACGATCGCATCGTCGACGACGATACCGATCGCCAGAACCAAAGCCAGCAGTGACACGGTGTTGAGCGAGAAGCCCATGGCAAGCAGCACCGCGAAGGTGCCGATCAGCGCGACCGGAACGGCGACGAGCGGGATCAGCGTTGCCCGCCAGTTTCCAAGGAAGAGAAAGACGATGATAATGACGAGGACGAAGGCTTCGAACAGTGTTTCCTCGACATTGTCGACGCTCGCTTCGACGAATTGCGCCGTGTCGTAGGAGACCGAATAGGTGAGGCCCGGCGGGAAGGATTTCGACAATCGTTCCATCGCCTCCTGCACGCCTCTGGCAGCGGCAAGCGCGTTGGCGCCCGGCGCCTGATAGGTGCCGATCATGGCGACAGGCTTGCCATTGATCCGGGCGCTGGAATCAGAACTGGCGGCGCCGAGCTCGACACGCGCCACGTCACGGATGCGTACATAGGAACCATCGGGCCTTGCACGCAGCACCACATCCTCGAACTGCTTTGGGTCGGTGAGGCGGCCCTGTGTCTGGAGATTTAGCTGGAACAGCGGGTCGTCGGTCATCGGCTGCGCGCCGATGCGGCCGATCGCCGCCTGGACGTTCTGGGCCTTGAGCGCATTGATCACGTCTGTCGGCGTCAGGTCGAGGCTGGTCATCCGGTCGATGTCGAGGACGACGCGCATGGAGTAGTCCTGCGCACCGAAGAGCTGAGCATCGCCGACCCCGGGCACGCGCTTGACCGTGTCGAGCACGTTGATCGTGGCGTAGTTGGACAGGAACAGGGAATCGAAGTTCTGTTTCTCGTCCGCACCATAGATGGCAATCACCTGCATCAGCGCCGAGGACTTCTTGCGCACGCTGACGCCGCTCTGCTTGACTTCCGCTGGCAGGCCAGCTTCGGCGAGCGAGACGCGGTTCTGGACGTTGACGGTGGCGATATCGGGGTCGGTGCCGACGGCGAAGGTGACGGTCAGGGTATAGGAGCCGTCAGCGCCGCTGGTCGACTTCATGTACAGCATGTCGTCGACACCGACGACCTTGCTTTCGATCGGTTGGGCGACCGTGTTTTCGACTACGTCGGCGCCGGCGCCGGGATAGCTTGCGGTGACGCTCACCTGCGGCGGTACGATATCGGGGAATTGCGCGATCGGCAGGCGGGTGAGCGCAAGAAGGCCCGCCAGCGTCAGCACGATGGAAATGACCGTGGCGAAGCGCGGGCGATCGATAAAGATCTCTGAAATCATGGGTCAGCCACCTGCTGCCGTGGCGGCATCGACAGCGATGCCCGGTCGGACCTTGCCCGCCCCCTCGGTGATGACGTTCTCGCCTTCCTTGAGGCCTTTGCCGATGACGGCCTGGCCGCGCGTGTTGCGCGTGACATCGACGCGGCGAAGCTCCACTTTGGAACTCGCATCGACCACCAGCACGAAGGCGCCCTGCTGATCACGCTGGACCGCCTGCTGCGGCACGGCGAGAACCTCCTGCTTGTCGGATTGCTCGAGCATGACGCGCACCAGGGCGCCGTCGAGCAGGATGCTGTCCGGATTAGGGAACTCGGCGCGCACCGTCACTGTGTCCGTCCCTTGCGAGACGTTGCTGGCGATAAAGTTGATCGTGCCCTTCTGCTTGTATTCCGTGCCGTTCGGCAGCCCGAGCCCGACATTGGCGCCGCCGCTGATCTCGCCCTTCAGCACACGCTCGCGATAGGTAAGGTAGAGGGCGGTCGCCACGGGAAACTGAACATAGATGGGATCAAGCCGAGTCAGCGTTACCAGCGGCCCGCTGTCCGGGCCGACGAGCGCGCCGACATCCGCGGCTGTCAAGCCGACGATGCCGTCGAAGGGCGCGACGATCTTCGTATAGGAAAGGTTGAGGTCGGCGTTGTCCTTGCTGCCTCTGAGCCGGACCAGATCGCCTTCGGCCTTCCTCACCTCGGCATGGGCCTCGTCCACCTTCGCCTGAGAAATCGTCTTGGTCGTCAGCAGTTGCTCGGCGCGGTCACGTTCGAGGATGGCAAGTTCCTTGGCTGCTTCCGCCGCTTCGATCTGCCCCTCGATTTCCTGGACTGCGGCGCGATAGGCACCGTCTTCGACCTGGTAGAGCACCGTGCCAGCGGTGACTTTCTGTCCCTCGGTGAAGTTGACGGCCTCGAGGAAGCCCGAAACGCGGGCGCGAATATCGACCTTCTGGATGGCGGTGACCTGACCCGTCAGATCGACGCTCTCGCGCAGGTCCATGACCGTGGCCGGCGCCACGACCACCGCCGGAGCCTGCTGCGCAGAGGCGGTTTGCGCCGCGAGGAAGATCGCGACAAGGAGTGTTGATGAAAGTGAAGCGACCCGGACTCTTGAGCGATGCATGCAACGTTCCCCCTGAACGAAACAGCTTGAGATGACGTCGGTCGCCTTCGCAGGCGGCCCGATGGCGTTGAAATCAGAACACGTTATCCACGTCAAGTCACGCAATTAGTGATTGATAAGGCGCCGGATGCAGAGCGACGGCGAATTTGCCGATGGAGGATGCCGACAGAGAGAAGTTGTCACAAAAGCAAAGGCTTGCGCGGGGAGGCCTGTTCGACGCGGAAGGGCTCGACAGCCTGGGACTCTCGGTCGTCCGGTTAGTTGGGACGTTTGGCAGCGGTCGTTTAACGTGTGGTCGGCCATTGCGGGCAACGAGCCGTGGCTGCAACCTTGGGTGACGCTTTGCATTCGACGTGCACGAACCAGATCCCGGCATGATGCCGGGATCTGTACTGGATTTCGGCAGTCCGACC
The DNA here is from genome assembly GCF_055710065.1 of Ensifer sp. VA4. Lineage (NCBI taxonomy): Bacteria > Pseudomonadati > Pseudomonadota > Alphaproteobacteria > Hyphomicrobiales > Rhizobiaceae > Ensifer > Ensifer sp. VA4. The sequence continues at coordinate 52,978 of NZ_JBVQPO010000022.1, forward strand.
GGATCTCAGACGAGATCGAAGCGATCGGCGTTCATTACCTTGTTCCAGGCGGCCACGAAGTCGCGCACGAACTTCTTCTTGGCATCCGCCTGTCCGTAGACTTCCGCAATCGCCCTCAACTGCGAGTTCGAACCGAAGACGAGATCGACGCGGGTCGCCGTCCACTTGACGTCGCCGGTCTTGCGGTCGCGCCCTTCGAACACGTCCTTCGCATCCGACGTCGCCTTCCAGACCGTGCTCATGTCGAGCAGGTTGACGAAGAAGTCGTTGCTGAGCGTTTCGGCACGATCGGTGAAGACGCCATGCTTGGTCGGACCGTGGTTCGCGCCGAGAACACGCAGGCCCCCGACGAGAACGGTCATCTCCGGCGCGGTCAGCGTCAAGAGCTGGGCCTTGTCGATCAGCAGTTCTTCCGGCGAAACCGCATATTGTGTCCGCTGGTAGTTGCGGAAACCGTCGGCGATCGGCTCCAGAACGTCAAAGGAGTCGACGTCGGTCTGTTCCTGCGAGGCGTCCATGCGACCCGGCGCGAAGGCAACCTCTATGTCATGGCCGGCTGCTTTCGCTGCCTTTTCGATGGCAGCGGCGCCGCCAAGCACGATCAGGTCGGCGAGCGACACTTTCTTGCCGCCGGACTGCGCGTCGTTGAAGGCGCGCTGGATGCCTTCGAGGGTTTCGAGAACCTTTGCCAGTTGTGCCGGCTGGTTGACCTGCCAGTCCTTCTGCGGCGCAAGGCGAATGCGGGCGCCGTTGGCCCCGCCACGCTTGTCCGATCCGCGGAAGGTCGCGGCGGATGCCCAGGCGGTCGAAACCAGCTCGGAGACCGAAAGGCCCGAAGCGAGGATCTTGGCCTTGAGGTCGGCGATATCCTTCGCGTCGACGAGCGGGTGATCGACGGCGGGGATGGGATCCTGCCAGATCAGTTCTTCGGCCGGAACTTCCGGGCCGAGATAGCGGGCGCGCGGACCCATGTCGCGGTGGGTCAGCTTGTACCAGGCGCGGGCAAAGGCGTCGGCGAAAGCGTCCGGGTTCTCGTAGAAGTGTCGCGAGATCTTCTCATAGGCCGGATCGACGCGCAGCGCGAGGTCGGTCGTCAGCATCGACGGGGCGTGACGCTTGGACTTGTCATGCGCATCCGGGACGGTGCCGGCGCCCATGCCATGCTTCGGCGTCCACTGGTGGGCGCCGGCCGGGCTCTTCGTCAGTTCCCATTCGTAGCCGAAGAGGTTCCAGAAGTAGTTGTTGCTCCACTTGGTCGGCGTCGTCGTCCAGGTGACTTCGAGACCGCTGGTGATGGTGTCGCCGCCACGGCCGCTGCCGTAGGTGCTTGCCCAGCCAAGGCCCTGTTCCTCGATGCCCGCACCTTCCGGCTCGCGGCCGACATTGGCCGCATCACCAGCGCCGTGGGTCTTGCCGAAGGTGTGGCCGCCGGCGATCAGCGCAACGGTTTCCTCGTCGTTCATCGCCATGCGGGCGAAGGTCTCGCGAATGTCCCTGGCGGCAGCGAGCGGGTCCGGGTTGCCGTTCGGGCCTTCCGGGTTGACGTAGATCAGGCCCATCTGCACCGCTGCGAGCGGGTTTTCGAGGTCCCGGTCGCCCGAATAGCGCTTGTCGTCGAGCCAGGTCTTTTCCGTGCCCCAGTAGATGTCCTCTTCCGGTTCCCACACATCGGGACGGCCGCCGGCGAAACCGAAGGTCTTGAATCCCATCGATTCGAGCGCGCAGTTGCCGGCGAGGATCATCAGGTCGGCCCAGGAGATGCTGTTGCCGTATTTCTGCTTGATCGGCCAGAGGAGGCGGCGCGCCTTGTCGAGGTTGGCGTTGTCCGGCCAACTGTTGAGCGGTGCGAAGCGCTGCTGCCCGGCACCGGCGCCGCCGCGGCCGTCGCCGGTGCGGTAGGTGCCGGCGCTGTGCCAGGCCATGCGGATGAACAGCGGTCCGTAGTGGCCGAAGTCGGCCGGCCACCAATCCTGCGAATCGGTCATCAGGGCGAAGAGATCCTTCTTCACCGCCGGCAGGTCGAGCTTCTTGAATTCCTCGGCATAGTTGAACGCCTCGCCCATCGGATCGGAAAGGGAGGAATTCTGGTGCAGGATCTTCAGGTTGAGCTGGTTCGGCCACCAGTCGCGGTTCGAGGTGCCGGCCGATTGAGCGCTCGTCTGAGCTCCGTGCATGACGGGACATTTGCCCGTTTTGTCGGCTTTCGCGTCCATTTTTATCTCCCTTTACGATGACTTACGATGACGTGAATTGTGCGGGTCAGAGGAAAAGCAGGCTGTGCGGGCCAACGGTTTGCCGGGCCCGGCTTGCGGCATTCTTTGTGCCGTCGCTGATTGTCGTTTTGCGAAGCGGTCTGGCCACTGGCTGCATCTCCTTCATTGCGCTGACGAGTCTATCAAAGTGGTTCCATTAATTTAAGTTGGATTTCCTGATGGCAGCGATAAGGCAATCCTATTGCCGTGGGCGACAGGGCAACAAGCGCATGCTTGCAGCCTTGTATGCATCTCTGATGACGTCCGACCGCTTCGCCGATTGCAGCCCACACAAGAATATTGGTGCACGGCACTCCCGCCAAACTTGCGGAAAAAAGCATCAATGGTTAGTCACAGCCGCATAGACTCAAAGAGCTTTCCATTTTTCGCGTGGTGAAAGGACAGACATCGTGGCTGAGACAGAAACTGGGGCCGGCAAGGGCCGTCGCAAAGCGCTTTGGGCGGCCGTCGCAGTGATCGCGATCGCGGCCGCCGGCGTGACCGGCGGCAAGTTCATGCTCGAAAGGTCGGTCGATAAGTTCATCGCCGCGCGTGGTGGCAAGGCCGGCTCCGTCGAGGCGGACTTTCTCGGCCGCCTTCACCTGCGCGACGTGACGCTGCCCTTTGCCAATGGCACCAAGGTACAGGTCGCCGCGATCGATGGCCGTCCCAAGATCTTCTTCCTGAGCGGCAAGCTTGACGTGAAGGGACTTGAACTCGACATCGCCGCAGGAAAGTTCTCTGTGCCGCATGCGGTCATCGAGGAGCCGGACTTCTTCGCCGGCGCGCTCTCCAAGGCAGGCGATCAGGGTGAGTTGACGACCCTGAAACGCATCGAGCGTTTTGCCGCAAAACGGATCTCGGCGCCGGAGGCGACAATCAGCCAAGATGTGGCCGGTACCGAGCAGAAGACGGTGTACAAGGATCTCGCCCTCGAGGACATCGCGGGCGGTCGCGTCGCCCGTTATTCGGCGAGCGGCGCAAGCTTCGCCTTTGCCATGGATGTTCCTGACGGAGAAGGCGCAACGAAGCGCGAGCAGATGAACGGCTCGATCGGGGCCGTCACGGGCGAGAACTTCGATGCGGCCTATCTGACGCGGATCTATACGGAAAAGGCCGGACCCGACGACAAGGAGCCGAAGCCGCTCTATGGCCCGATCACGGTGAAGAACCTTGCCTTCTCCGACGGCAAGGCGACGTTCGGCTATGACGAAGTGCGCAGCAAGGGCTTCACTGCGCGCATGCCAGCGGAACCCCTGCTCGAAACGCTCGAAAAACTGCAAGGCGTAACAGACCCCGAGGCGTTGCCGCCGGCCGAGCGGCAGGCGTTCTTCAAGCGCGTCCTTTCGATCGTCGACATGATCGGCAACGGCGACATCGAGTTGTCGGGCATCAAGATGGAAGTGCCGGACAAGAGCAGCGAAGAGGAAGGCAAGACGATCAAGCTCGCCGTCGACAAGGTGGCGATGCAGCTCGATGGCCGCAGCTTCGACGGTTCCCTCCACGGCCTTTCTGCCGGCGAAGGTGCCGACTACGTCAAGCTCGCCGAAGCAAGCATCAAGGGCTTCTCCTGGGCTCCGACCATGGAGGCGCTCACGAAGCTGGCAGGGCTGAAAGAGGAAGAGTTTGAAACCTTCCCCTTCACGACGCTGATGCCGGAGTTCGGAACAATCCGCATCGCCGGACTGGACGTGGACATGCCTGGCGCCGAGCCGTCAAGCTTGACGGACAGCGAAATTATCGACGGCGACCCGAGCGCGACCGAAAATGAGGCCGATCCGTCCGTCAGCACCGAGCCCGTGCCGGATGAGGCAACCGATGGCGATGCTTCCTCCGATGGTGATGCCGCGACGGATGGGGATGCCGCATCCGAGACAGAGGTCCCGGCCGATGCCCAGGACGCTCCGATGGTCGAAGCGCCGGCCGAGCAGGATGCCGTGCCTTCGGTCCCCGAACGCGTGCGCTTCACGCTCGACAGTTACGAGGTGGCTCTGACCAAGCCGCGCAACGGCATCCCGACGGATGTTCGGGTCACCTACCGTGATCTCAGCGTGCAGGTGCCGGCTGATACGCAGGACGAGGGTTTCGCGACGCTGCGCAAGCTGGGTTTCGACAAGCTGGTGTTCTCCTCCAACGTCGAGCTCGCCTGGGATGAGCCGAACGAGAACCTCGTCATCAAGGACATCTCCGTGAACGGCAAGGACATGGGCAGCTTCTCCTTCTCCGGCTTGATGGGAGGCGCCAGCAAGGATTTCTTCTCCGGCGACATGACCGCTGCGCAGGTGGCGCTCTTCGGCCTCACGGCCCGGGAAGCCACGCTCAAGCTTGAAGACAAGGGCATCTTGGCCAAGGGCATCAAGCTCTATGCCGAGGACAACCACATGACCGAGGACAGCGTTCGTGGGCTCCTCGTGCTGATGACGAGCGCAGGCGTGCAGCATTTTGCTGCCACCCAGCCGAAGCTGCAGGACGCGGCAACTGCGTTTACCCAGTTCATCAGCAAGCCCGGCGCCTTCACCCTGAAGGTCAAGGCCAAGGATGAAGCCGGGATCGGCGCCCTCGAGCTGATGGGCGCTGCCGAAAACCCCGCGCTTCTGCTCGACAAGGTCGACCTCGAAGCCACGGCACAGTAACGCGATTGCGGGCCGCGTCAGCCGACGCGGCTCGCATCTCTTCTGCCTATGGGTTCCTCTAGGAATTCTCGCAGTGCCATCATTTCTTCCCGTCCGATCTCATGCGTGCCGCGATTGTAGAGGGCTCGGACATCAGCCTTTTGTCCGGCAAGATAGTCGACCAGCCGCTCGATAAGCGCCAATGGGCGAGCCGGATCGTCCTGGCCGCCCGTGACGAGGACCGGTTTGCCCGCAAGCCCGGCATTGCCGGGCGGCGTCCACGCAACGAGGGGATGCAACAAGGCGGCGCGATCGAACAGATCAGGGCGTTTGACCAGGAGCGCCGTGAGCACCGTCGCTCCGGTCGTGTAGCCGATCCCATAGGCGGTCCTGCCATCATATAGGCGCCGCTTATCGGTAATGACGTTTGTCAAGTCTTCCACATGAACAGCGAATGCCTGCATATCGGGCATCGCGTCGCTGATCCGGGAAGGGCGCGCGGGATCGGTATCTCTCGTGCCTTTATTGAAAGAAAACACCTGGGCATCCGGTAGTATGCTGGCGATCAGCCCTGCGACCGGATCGTCCGGACCGGGATCGTAGAAAGCAAAGACGATCGGTGCGTCGTGCCTGAACTGTTCCACCTGCTCGTCGAAACGTGAGATTGTCATGCTGCCACTCCCGATTTGGGAGATCGAGAGGCCGTCGTCGAGGCCGCAGGCACTGCTGCCTGATCCCGGTCAGCACGCCACGCGTCGCGCTTCTCCCGAGACAAGGATCGGTGCATTCATAGGCAAAATGAACAGCAATAATATTGACAATATTATTGCATTTATCGCAATTATTTCGCATGAGCGATTTGAGTGATATCCGCGTCTTCCTGGCGGTGGCGAAACAGCGAAGCTTTACCGCCGCAGCGCGCCAGCTTTCGATGACGGCGCCAAGTGTCACCCGCGCAGTCAGTGCTTTGGAAGACGACCTCGGGGTTCAGTTGCTGCTGCGCACGACACGCCAGGTATCATTGACCTCGGCTGGCGCGGTCTATGCGGCGCGTATCGAGCCATTGATCCGCCAGTTCGATGAAGCGCGCGAGGATCTGCGTGAGCAGCACGGCGACGTCGCCGGACTGATCCGCATCAACGCGCCGCTGTCGCTCGGCCAGCACATCCTGCCGGATATCGTCACCGGCTTTCGCGCCGAGCATCCGGGCACGCAAATTTCGCTGTCGCTGACCGACCGGCTCATCGACATCGTGGCCGAGGATTTCGATCTTGCTGTCCGCGTGTCGGAACCGCCGCGCGACAAATCGACGATCTGGCGCCGGATCTGCCCGGTGCGGCGCGTGCTGGTCGCGTCGCCCGGTTACCTCGCCAGATATGGATCCCCGCAGACGCCGGATGATCTCGACCGTCACGGCTGCCTTGCCTATGACGGACAGGCGATCTCGGAGACCTGGGAACTCACATCCCAGGGCCGGGCGCGAAGGGTCAGGGCCGGCCAGACCTTGGCTGCCAACAATGGCGAGTTCGTCGCGAGGCTTGCGGAAAATGGAGAGGGCATCGCGCTCCTGCCGCTTTTCATCGTCGAGGATGCGCTGGCAACTGGAGCGCTCAAGCAGATCCTCGATGGGTGGGAGGCCCCGCAACTGTGGCTCACGCTCTATTATCCGCCCTATGAACGGCTGCCGCTGAGGGTTGCCAAGTTCTCGGATTTCTTCGAGAGCTATGTCACCGAAACGCGACCGCTCTAGGTCCAATCGACATTCAGGATTCCCAAATCAGTTGATCGCTGATTCATAGGAGACCGTGTTGAACGAGGGTCTTTTGCATGGCGGCGAAGCGGTATGAACTGAGCGATGCTCAGTGGGTCAGGA
>NZ_JBVQPO010000023.1:0-55582 GCF_055710065.1 Ensifer sp. VA4
GCCGCCCCACAGGCTGGTGTAGTCCAGCGTGACCGTATCGGCGAACGCGGCGCGCACGCGGTCCCATTGATGCCGATCGGCGCCAGCCGCTATGTCAGTGATGACATCAATGATCGCGGCGCGGTCCGTGGCGAGCGGTTGATCAGGACGGTTACGTTCTTGACGAGATCGTCCAGACCCGCCGCAACACCAAGGTCGCCAAGCGATTGCTGACCCGGCTGCTGAAGAAACAGGGTATGATGCCGAAGCGTATGATCACTGACAAGTTGCGCTCCTCTGGGGCCGCGAGACGCCAGGAATGCCGGAGGTCGAGCACCGCTCCCATAAAGGCCTGAATGGCCGGGCCGAAAATTCGCACTTGCCGTTTCGGAAGCGGGAGCGAACACGGCAAGGCTTCCGGTCGATCGCATCGCCGCAGCGGTTCGTTTCGATCTATTCGCCTGTCCGCAATCTTTTCCTTCCCTCCCTTTCCAGCCGTCCCGCACATTACATTCGAGCCCACCGTCTTCAGGCCATCGCAGAATAAACGGCCGTAGCGATACGAACCGCCTGAAAAACGGCAAATGGCTTCGTGCGTCAACGCTTCAAACGTGACAGCACCTATCCGTTAAATGTCGTTATACGTTTGGCGTTGCTTGGATCGGCCGGGAAGTACGCGAGCTTCCGATCGCGTCGCGAACATGATGGCTGCGCATGCCCATCGCGGCATAGATCAAGGCGTAGAGGCCGATGACCACCACCCCGACCCATTCAATACGGAAAGGCGTGAACTGGTATGCTAAAACCAAAACAACCTGAATGAAGAAATGCAGCAGGTAATAGCGTTGGCGACCCAATCGCTCGACACCCCAGTTCAGATTGCGGCTGTACAACCGGATCAGCGAATCCAGTGAATTGACGACAAAGATGACGCCGACCATGACCATGAACCAGTTCAGCCAATCTGGAATCGCGATGCGCCGGTCGAAGTAGATGTAAAGTACGCAGAACCAGATGCCGAGTGGTATTGCCGGCAGGATGACCATCGCTCCGGCAAGCTTCCAGGCCCGCAACCCTCCGACGAACCCCGATACGAACTGGCCGATCATGATGCTCCAGGAGAACCACCAGAAAAGGTAGAACTCGTGGTACGAGCTAATCGGGCTAACGAAACGATGCAGATTGGTGAAATACTCGGACAGTTGTAGCAGATTTGCCCCAAAGGCGGAGAGCCCGTTTCGCTGTGGAAGTAGGCAACAGCAACCAGTGCTACGAACATCAGAATCCCAAACATCCAGGTTGACAGGATTGCCAGCCATTTCATGAAGTTAACGTCCGAACTCGAATGAACCGAAATCATGATCACGGCAATGGCCAGCAGCCAGCGGGCCCATACCGGCAGCGCAGGGATGTAGCTCGGAAGCGCTGTGAGAAAGAGATAGCAGGTGAAAGCGCATGTCGCGATGATTGTAAGGTTGTACACCCACTTCACCGAAGGGGTTTCAAAGATCTTTAGCTTCGGCTCCAGTATAACGAAATAGAAGGTCGAGAGAAAATACATCATCCAGACAAGAGGCCCCCACATCCCGAACTCGATGGAAAGCGGATTGGCAAAACCGTATGCCTCTTCACCGGCATACATTGGAAACTCTGTCAACGGTAACATCACCAGACCCATGTCCAGGCCTGCGGTAAATAGAAGTGAAACAAGTGTAAATGTATTGACCGGTGTTGGCCCTAGGCAGTTGACGTTTCCCCAGCGAAAAATCACGAAAACGGCACTAAGTAAAACAACAAGATAGGCAGCACTAATAATCAGGCTCATTTATTTTGTTCCCCTTCATGAGTGAGTTGTGGACACAATATGCATGCACGTTCACGCGTCGGCGCTCCTCACTTGAGGGCGTCGTTACTGCCATGGGGTTTCCTCGGTATTTTCGCGCGGCACCTTGAGAGAGCCGTCAATTTTTTCATTTGTCGCGACAGTTCGCGTCGGCAGTGTCTAGGCGCTGCCCGCTTAATGGAAAAACTCATACGCAAAAGTTCATGCCTACATATAGTGGAGGCTGCAAAAGCGGCGCCCGCTTCGCGCCTCTGCATGTATCAAATGCGACGTGGTCTTGGCGCTCTGGCATTTGATTTTGACAAGGCGAGAATACTCGGATCCCCAAAAACTGGACCGTTTTTGATTGGAGTTTTCCGACCACGGACTGTCTGCGATCCTGGGTTCACTTCATAGCTTCGAGGGGCGGTGACCTGCCACTGGACATCTGTGGAAACCCCCGCAAGTGCGAGGGGATTTTTCCAGGCACCGTAATTGCGCGTAGTCGGGTGCTGACCTCTGTCCGGCCTCTGTTGCGACTATCTGGATGCCTCAACAAAGGCGAAAGCCGTCATACCCTTGCCCGCGCGGTCTTTCTCCACCAGCTGGGCGAGTTGCGAATCGCGCCGCTGAAACCATGGCCTACCGGCCTCGGGCCTCAACCTCGTCGTCAACGCGATCATCCTGTGGAACAGGGGTTCATGCGAACGCTTTCGCTTCCGAGGAGGAGGGGGCGGCGAACGAAACATTGCATTGGACCCGGCACGACCTCTCTGCCGACAATTATTCTCGCTTCGCCTGCGGTTGGATGGAGAGCGGAGCCACGATCATTGGCGGCTGCCGTGGCATTGGCGCGTCGCACATACGGTGTGTTCCTTCACGGCTAATCGCGGCGAAAAAGAGTCGTCCTCACAGGGTAACTGAATAGCCATTGCCGCCAGGCGGCCGTCACGGATGCATTCGACGATTTCGACGGACTCGAGGAAGAGAAACTGAGCGGTAGAAGATGATCTCCGCTTCGAAAGCGCCCAGGAACGATCGCGATATTGTAAACGTCGCTTTTGCCGTGGGTTGAAGTCCACTCGCGCGGGTTCGGCGGGCGAGCGACATTCTATGTTGCTTCGGTTTCGGTCTCGTAGTGCGTGAGGATTTCCGCGCCGGTGGCGATCCAAACGTCGTCACGCGCGGCGATCTCGCTGAGGAAGTCGCGCAGAATTCGCCACCGCATCGGCCGGCCGGAAACCTGCGGATGCAGGACAAGCGTGCTCACCCCGCCCCACTCGTGGGTTCCGGCAAACTCCTCGCGCCAGATGGGTAGGATAGCGTCCCGCCCGAAGAGCGGGCGCGCATCCAGCCGACCCGTCATGCCGAAATTCCAGTCGTCAAACGCATAATTAACGGGGATTTCAACCAGACCGGGCCGGCCATCGGCGAGGTGATGGCGGTAGGGGCGAATATCGTCGCGAAAAGAGCTCGAATAGCGCAGACCGCGTTCGGCGAGATAGGCGAGCAGTTCCGGGAAATTCTCGCCGGATGGCGCACGGTAGCCGATGGGCGTCACTCCGAGCCGGGACTTCAGCGCTTCGATGCCGCGGTCGATCTCCTCTTTTGCATCGTCGAGCTTGTTGCGATCCGGACATTTGTGCAGGTAGCCGTGATGGGCGATCTCGTGCCCGGCAGTGACAATCGGTTCACACGCGGCGGTATGGGCCTCGGCAGTCCAGCCGGGAATGAAGAAGGTTGCCTTGAGGTTCAGCATGTCCAGCAGTTCGAGGATCTTTGCTATCCCGACCCGGGCGTCGTAGCCGCCCAGCGAGGTCGTCACCATCCGGTCGACATTGGCGTGATTGTTGCCGATCCAGGCAGTCTCGGCGTCGACGTCGAAGCCGATGAACAGGGCGCTTTTCTTGCCGTGCGGCCAGTCAAAGATGGGGGCTGGCGGCGCCGGATTGAGCGGGCGGGGGCTGAGATCATAGGTCATGAAATTTGCTTCTCAGATAAAGAACGGCGCTTCGGGTTCGTCCGAGACCAACAGTTCGGGTAGGCCCCGGCAGTCCGCCCATCCTTCCAGCGCGCCGACGAAATCGGCGAGAACAGCGACGCGCGCTGCCGGCAGGGCCATCGACGCGAGGCTGTCGAACTTGGCGCGGATGGCGACGTCGCTCATTGGCCGCTCGCTGGAGCCGGTGGCGCGCGGCACCATCGCCGTCCTGGTTTCGCCATCAGTGAAAGTGACGGTCACCTCCGGCTCGGCCATTTGCGGTATATGCGGATCGGGATGGAAGCGGATGCGGTCGAGAGCAACGGCGAGGCGCGAGTCTCTGCGGGCAGCGGCAGAATACTGTTCGAGGTCGACGCGACCGAAGACGACGAGCGCCGCTAGCGCATAGCCGAGGCTCATTTGCGCGCCCGCAAGCGTTTCCAGTCGCACCCGGCCGCACATGTCCATCAGGAAGGAGCTGAGGCGAAGATCGATCCTCGCGATGTCGGCGGCAGTGCGGCCGGTCTCGGAGAGGATGTCTCCGACCGCGTCGATGGCGGAATGCGCGCCGCGGCAGGCGGCGTAAGGTTTGAGCGAGGCCCGTTCGACCTTCCAGTTCGTTCCAAGCCCGGCGGAGAGTTCGGTCGGCTGGCCGGCATCCCGGACATAGGTGCGGAAGAAGCCGCCCCAGACGTCCTCGAAGACCTGCGAGGGCCCGGAAAAGCCGGCGGCGGCGAGATCGGTGGCGAGCAGTCCGCCTTCGGCGGCCCGGCCGGCATGGACTTTCTTCGCCTGGCTACCGTCGTGATTGAAGGCCCAGAGGCCGGAGGAAAAGCTGGTGGCCAACGTCAGGGCGTGGCGAAATAGGGCGCTGTCATAGCCGCGCAACCGAGCGACCGCCGCCGCGGCGGCGAGCGTGCCGCAGGTACCAGTCGAATGCCAGCCTGCGCCATTGTGCACGCCGTAGCCGCCCGAGGCGTCCAGCACACGGCGGCCGACCTCGTAGCCCGCCGTCAGCGCGCAGAGCAGGTCGCCGCCCGAGACCGGCTCATGGCAAGAGGACAGAGCCGCTATCAGCGCGGGCAGGATGACGGCGCCCGTATGGTCGCAGCCTCCGGAATCGTCGAGTTCGAAGACATGGGCGGCAACGCCGTTGGCGAGCGCCGCATCGCGCGGACCGGTCCGCTGCGGCGAGGCCAGAAGCGGTACCGTTCCTCCCGGTGCGGCAAGCGCACGTACCTTGCGGAATTCGACGGAGCGGGTGCCGGCGAGCGCGGCGCCGACCGTATCCAGAAGGTGGGATTTGGTGCGGGTGGCGACCCTGTCCGGCAGATCGGCAGGGACAAGGCGGGCGCAAAAATCGGCAAGCGCTTCGACATGCGGCAGCGCTTGCAGGCCGCTCTGGACTGCATCAGGTGTCATGATGTCCTCGTTTGAGAGGCGAGGGGAGGGCCCGACAGACCCGCCGGGCCGTCCCCGCGATTATTCTGCGGCTTCGCCGTTGATCATCACGCCGTCGAGTGTGCTGGCGGCGAGACCATATTTTTCGAAGATCGTCTTATATTCGCCGGAAGCCATGACGGCCTTCAGGGCGCCGGCAATCGCGTCGCGCAGCTCGGGCGTCTGCTTGGAGAAGCCGATGCCTTGATAAACTTCGGTAAAGGGCTCGCCGACGATGGCGTAGGTGTCCTTTTCAAGCTGCAGCAGGTAGGGCAGGGTTTCCGACCCCTGGACCGCGCCGTCGAGGCGACCCTGCTTCAACTGGGCGCGGGCATCGGCCGAGCCTTCCGTACCGACGATAACAAGCGCCGGCTTGCCGTTGGCTTCGCAATTGGCGGTGCTCCACTTCTTGGCCTCATCCGGGAAGGAGGTGCGACGGCTCATGCCAACGGTCTTGCCACAGAAGTCGGTGAGTTCCTTGAATTCATCCTTGCGTTTGGCCGAGGTATAAAACTGCGCGCCGGAACTCATATAGTCGACAAAGTCCATGGTCTCGCGCCGTTTGGGCAGGTCGCTCATGCCGCTCAAGACAAGGTCGGCGCGGCCGGTGTTCAGCGAAGACACCATTTGTTCGAAGCCGATCTCGGACCATTCGATCTCGGTGCCGAGCTGCTTGGCCAGCGCCTTGCCAAGCTCGATGTCGACGCCCATCAGTTCGTTCGTCGCCGGGTCGCGATATTCCATCGGCGGATAATTCGGCGTGTTCGCCACCACAAGCTTGCCCGCGGATTTGTATTTCTCCGGCAGATCCTGTGCGTGAGCGGTAAAGGCGAACAGGCACGTCGAGGCGGCCAGAATTGCTTTTTTCATCTTAGTTCCCATCCTGTCGGTTTTTTTGCGGTTATCGTTGCACTGCCTTGAGGAAATCGGCGGTGCGGGGGTTGTCGGGTTGGGTCAGGACCCGCGCCGAAGGGCCGTGCTCAATCAGCCGTCCGCCGTCCATGAAGGCGACGGTGTTGCTGACGTTGCGGGCAAAGCCCATTTCATGGGTGACGACGATCATCGTCATGCCGGAGGCGGCGAGATCGTTCATCACATCGAGCACTTCGGCCACCAGTTCGGGGTCGAGTGCGGAGGTCGGCTCGTCGAACAGGATGAGCGAGGGGCGCATGCCCATCGCGCGGGCGATGGCGACCCGCTGCTGCTGGCCGCCGGAAAGCTCCGCGGGATAGTTGCCGGCCTTGTCGGCGAGGCCGACGCGTTTCAGGAGTTCCATCGCGTGTTCGCGCGCTGCCTTAGCGCTTTCGCCCAGAACCTGGACCGGCCCTTCGATCACGTTTTCCAGCGCCGTCTTGTGCGGGAACAGGTTGAAGCGCTGGAAGACCATGCCGATGCTGCGGCGCTGGCGGGCGATTTCCACGTCGCTCAGCTCATAGAGCTTGTTGCCGTCCCGGCGGTAGCCAATGAGCTCGCCATTGGCCCAGATCGCACCAGAGTCGATGCGTTCCAGAAGGTTGATGCAGCGCAGCAATGTGCTCTTGCCGGAGCCCGAAGGGCCGATGATGCAGCTCACCTCGCCCTTGCGCACTTCCAGACCCACCTCGTGGAGTGCCTTGAATGTGCCGAACCTCTTGCAGACGTCAACCGCCTTGACCAGGATTTCGCTTGTCATGTGCGCCCCCTTCAGATCGTCGTGCGACCGCGGGTGCCGCGGGCGTAGTAGCGTTCGATCCGGGATTGGATCAGGGATAGGACGGTGACGATCGCGAGATACCAGAAGCTTGCGACCATCAGCAGCTCCAGCACGCGAGTGTTGGCGTAGTAGATCACCTGCGCATTGTGCAGGATCTCCGAATACTGGATCACCGAGGCGAGCGAGGTGAGCTTGACCATGCTGATCACCTCGTTGCCAACAGGCGGAACCATCACGCGCATGGCTTGCGGCAGCACGATGCGGCGCAGCGTCTGCATTCCCGTCATGCCGATCGTCCGAGCGGCTTCGTACTGGCCGGCGTCCACGGACAAGAGGCCGCTTCGCACGACTTCCGAGGTATAAGCGCCCTGCTGAATGCCGAGGCCGAGCATGGCGGCAATGAAGGGCGTCATGACCTCGACGGTGTTGAATTCGAAGAGGCCCGGAATGCCCATCGTCGGGAAGATCAGCGCGAGGTTGAACCAGAGCAACAGCTGCAGGAGCGCCGGCGCGCCACGAAAGATCCAGACATAGACGAGCGCGATGTATTCGAGCACCGGGTTGCCGGAAATGCGCATGATCGCGATGAGGACGCCGAGCGCGATGCCGAGCGACATCGCCGCGACCGTCATCAGCAGCGTATTCCAGATGCCCTGGATGATCACCGGGGCGAACAGGAACTGGCCGACGACCGGCCATTCGATCTGGCCGACGACGAAGGCGCGGATCAGGAGCGCCACCAGGAAGAGCACGATGGCGGCGAAGACCTTGCGTCCCACATGCTTGCGCGGGACGAGTTGGAGATGGGCGATATCATGGGCATCGCGGCTGGAATGGGGAAGGGGCGTGTCGGTCATGATTCCGCTCCCGTTAAGGGGAGAAGGGCAATACCCGAGAGGTTTTGTTCGGCCCAGGCACGCTGCTTTTTGCAGGTCTCGGCGAAGGCCGCAATCTGCTCGCGCACGCGGGCGGGAGCGGTTCCCCCCTGGCCGAAACGTTCGGCGAGCGCCCGGGCTGGGTCGATCACCTTAAGCACAGCCGGGGTCAACGCCTCGTCGATGTTCGGCAGGTCGGTCTCTGTCAGCCCGTCAAGGTCCATGCCGCGCTCTTCGCAATAGCGCACAGTCGCGCCGGAGATCTCGTGGGCATGCGAGAAGGGAATACCCTGCCGCACCAGCCAGTCCGCCACTTCGGTCGCTAGCGTGAAGCCGCGTGGCGCATCGGCCGTCATGCGCTCGGTGTCGAAGGTCAACGTCGCGACCATGCCGGCGAAAGCGGGCAGGATCAGGTCGAGAAGATCTATCGTCTCGAAAAGGGCGCGCTTGTCCTCGGCTAGGTCGCGGTTGTAAGCGAGCGGCATCGCCTTGAGTGTGGCGAGCATGCCGGCAAGATTGCCGATCATCGTGCCGGACATGCCACGCGTTAGCTCGGCGATATCGGGATTCTTCTTCTGCGGCATGATTGACGAGCCGGTCGAGTACGAATCGTGCAGCCTCACCCAGGCGAACTGGCGCGAGGCCCAGATGCAAATCTCCTCTGATAGGCGCGAAAGGTTCACACCCAACATCGCCGTGACGAACAGGAACTCCGAGACCACGTCGCGGCTCGCGACGGCATCAATGGAATTCTCGCAGGGACGGGCGTAGCCGAGATCGCGCGAAGAGCTTTCGGTGTCGCGGGCGAAAGCCGAACCGGCGAGCGCAGCGGCGCCGAGCGGCGAACGGTCGAAGCGACGGTCCCAGTCGATGAAGCGCTCGATGTCGCGGCTGAGTGACTGCGCGTGGGCCATCAGGTGATGGCCGAGCGATATCGGCTGAGCCGGCTGAAGATGGGTGAAGCCCGGCATGACCGTTTCGATATGCGCTTTCGACTGCGTGGCGAGTGCGTCCTGCACCGTAAGGACCAGCTTCACCAGTCGACGCGCCGTGCGGCGAAGGTAAAGGCGCGTATTGTTAGCGGTCTGGTCGTTGCGCGAGCGGCCGGCGCGCAGCTTGCCGCCAAGGGCTCCGAGCCGTTCGATCAGCAAGCGCTCATGGAAGGTGTGTAGGTCCTCATCCGAGGCTTTTGGCTTCTCGCGGCCGGCTGCGACATCGGCCGCGATCGTATCGAGCGTTTGCAGCATCCGCGGCAGTTCGTCCTCGCTCAGCACGCCAGCGCGTGCGAGTTCACGCGCATGGGCGCGAGACCCGGCGATGTCTTCAGGGGACAGGCGGAAGAAACTTGGATTGCTTCGCGAAAGCGCGGCGAGTTCCGGAGATG
Organism: Ensifer sp. VA4; assembly: GCF_055710065.1. Classification (NCBI taxonomy): domain Bacteria; kingdom Pseudomonadati; phylum Pseudomonadota; class Alphaproteobacteria; order Hyphomicrobiales; family Rhizobiaceae; genus Ensifer; species Ensifer sp. VA4. The sequence goes on from NZ_JBVQPO010000023.1 coordinate 9,175, forward strand.
GACCGCTGGAAAAGCGGCCTCCCCAAAGCGACGTCGCTTGTTCTGTCATGCTGGTCTCCTCGGTAAGTAAGTTCCCGAGCAAAGGTTGCCTTTTAGAGACCGCTTGCACAAACGCGAAAAAGCGATAGCGTTATGACGAAACCGACTAGCCCCCTTGCCGGAGAATGTTCTTGGTTCATACCTCAGTGCCGCTGCCTTCGATGACCGCCCTTCGCGTAGTGCTGGCGATTGCGGAGCGAGGCTCTACGACAGCGGCTGCCGAAAGCATCAACCTTTCGCAAAGCGCCGTCAGTAAGCAGCTGCTGACCCTGGAAAACCTTCTCGGTGCGCAGATGTTCATGCGAAAGCCGTCGGGCATGGTGCCGACGGACCTCGGGCGGATTTATCTTGAACAGGCACAGGTGGCGATCAAGGCGATGGAGGAGGCCGCTTTCAGGGCGGCGAGCCTGCAGCCGGATTCCCATACGCTCAGGCTAAAGGTGCTGCCCATCCTTGGCGATCGCTGGCTTTTGCCACGCTTTTCAGATTTCAATCAGAAGCACCCGGATATCGACGTCCAGTATACCACTTTCGCGACCGACAATCCCGCGGTTCAGCCGGACGCAGTGTTCCGCTTCGGCCGTGGACCGTTCGCGAACGAACACTCGATCTACCTTTTCGGCGAAGATGTCCGGCTCGTGTGCGCACCCGCCTACCTCGCGCGCTTCGGCTCCTGTGAAACTATCGAGGATGCCGCGCGCGGTATCATCATCGAACATCCGGGTACCCCGTTGCGCTGGATCGACCTTGTTGCGGAGCATGGGACACCGGAGCTTGAGCCACAGGGCGTCATGCGATTTGACTATTATACGCTGGTGCTGCGTGCCGCTATCTCTGGGCAGGGTATGGCCCTCGTTCCGCCGCAGCTCGTCGAGGAGGAACTGAGGGCCGGAAGCCTCGTCAATCCTGGCGGAATTGGATATGTATCCAAGGTCGCCTACTGGTTCACCACTCCAACGGACCGCAAGCCTTCTTCTGCGTTGAAGGCGTTCCAGCGTTGGCTGATGACGCAGGTGGAATAGGGAAGCGCACGATGGAAAAGGTGACAATACGGCATGCGATCCAGGCCGATGCGGACGCAATCGCGCATTTCCACGTGCGGGTCTGGCGACAAACCTACCGCGAGCTTGCTCCAGCCGAGATTTACGCCGCGCTTGATGAAAACCGTCGTCGCAACACCTGGCGCGAAACGCTCTCAGCGAATAATCCCGACCAGATCGTGCTTCTCGCCGAATTGGAGGGAATGCTGGTCGCGATCGGCGCTGCCGGCGCACCCTCAGCTGAAATCTTTGGTGACTTGGGCGAGATCAAGAACCTCTACGTCGATCCGGACCTCAAACGCCAAGGCATCGGCCGCCTCTTGCTCTCAAAGCTTGCTTCGCATTTACGGGAGAGAGGGTTCCCCGGAGTCGGCCTGGGCGTGGTCGATGGCAACGTGCCTGCCATGGCTTTCTACGAAGCACTTGGTGGCAAGCGGATCGGCGAATATACGGATCACGGTCCGATCTGGCGCTCCCAAAATATCGTCTTCGCGTGGCCCGAGAATGTGGGGCTTTGACGCTCGCTGCATCAGCGTGAACCGAAACTCATCCGCAAACCATCGCACTGTGAACCGCTGCCCTCGTTGTGTGCGTTGGCAGTTGGATAATGTATGACTGGAATGTTTTCGGTTGCAGTCGGCGGCGGTGAGCAAAAGCTCGCGAGCTTCTCGGTTCACCGATCACGTCCCGGCGCGGGTGCAAGGCCTGCGCGGTGACGCTCCACGACTTCATCGATTGCACGCTTGCTTGGCACGACCGTGTGCCCTTCCACGGCGGACAAGAGGTCCCAAAGGTGTCTGGTCATCCAGTGTTGCAGGGTACCGCCCGCCAATTTGAGTGACGAGCGTTGATCAAAGTCGAATTGCCGTCCACCACGAGCCAGAGTCCGTTCCCCAAGGCACGAACGGTGAGCGGTTTCCGTTTCCCCTGATTGCATTTCGACGCTGTCTGCATATGCCGGTTTGCATTGACGATGCCTCTTTCACGCATACGCGCGTTAACGAGCTGGTCGAGCGGAATGAACAGGTGAGCTTCGCCGAGATCAAAGTAAAGCGAGGGGTCATCCGGAAGCGTAGCGAGCGCCGCGGCGATTTCCTGGCTCAGCTCAGTCTCCCAGACCGCGCCGTCCGACCGAAGAGTTAGATATCTTGCTGACATTTTCGTCATCTTTCGCGCATTGGTCTTAAGGGAATTAGCGTCTCCTGAAATAAGTCCATACTTTCTGGCTCTTTTGACTGGTTCGGACCATCGCGCCATCAACGGACATATGATGGCCGACGGCGCAGATGTCGCAAGCTAGCAGCGATCATCACAGCTACGAAATCCGAAATTTCGCTCGGCCTCGTCAGGCGCTTATTGCTTTTTGGCATCCCTGCCTTCCTCGCATAGCGAGGATCCAGAAGTTGTAAGGCACCGCGCCAGAAAGCCGCTGCTGTCGGATTCGCTACGTTAGATTTCGGGGTATAGGCCCAGATTGGTGATCCGAGCGAGTTTTGCGCTCCGTAGTTATTGGGTGGAACGTGGGCAGCCGACGCGCACCAGAACGCGGTCAGATCCTGCGATGTCCTCCGCGACGCGCCGGATGAACTCGTCGCCGCCGGGGGCGTTGACCATTCCTTCAATAACGACGCCGTTTCCAAGCACCCTGAAGCAAAGGTTAGTCGTGTCAAAGGGTGCTTCCGCCGCCAACGCGTCCTTAATGGAGGCGATCAGACCCGAGGCATCCGAACCCTCGCCACCTCGGCAGTCAAGTTCTGGTGGGATCAGAATCATCGCTGGAACTCCTATGGAATTCCAACTCGTTTTATGCGGAGTTGTTCCTATTGGAGGATGCTCGTTCGCCTAAGAAAACGGCCCCGAAAGGCGACAACGGGGCCAAGTGCGTTATCCGGGCTCCAGTGGGGGAAGGGGAGATCAGAGCCCGCCGATGACCCCGCATCATGATCACCGACATCTAATAAACCGGCATTGGCACGCAATGTTCCTTCAGAACTCCCGACGTCGATATCAGGGCGTTTCCCTGGGAGGTTGGCCGCCACGTCCACCAGCATGAGCGGTTCGGCCCTGTAGGCGTAGCAGGCCACCTGAGAGACGTCGAGTTCAAGCCCGGTCTTCGCCGCGAGTTTTACGGCAGGTGTTCGTCCGCAGCCTTGTAATGGAAGCGATGGGCTCGTGGCGATCGCGCCGAATGGCGTGCGACTGCCGCGGCTCTCGATCATCCTGCCGCTCAGCGCGATCGAGGGATCGCGGTACGGGTAGCCGTCTCGCGGTACCAAGCTGCAGCGCTAACGGGATGATTGGAACCCGGGCGAGGCTTTGTCAGATTCTTGAGGAGGGCTATTTCGTAAATGTCGTTCTCATCGGGTTTCCTGCACCGCCAGAACCGCCGATTACTCTATGGCTCGATACTCAGCGAGACATGCCCGCAGACATCTCCGACTGCCGCACTGTCACCTGATGCTTGTCACGGTTGAAGCAAGGCAAACCGCATCGTCGGTAAATCGCGGTTCACGTGTTTCCTCAGGGTTGGCATTCTGTCGTAGCCAATAGTATTCACGCGTTCCTGATCTGGTCGACGGCGGTCGCCAATAGTTCGTCCATAACGCCGCGAATTTGATGATCGGACTTGTCGACGCCAGCTGCGTCGAAATCGGCGCGTACTTTTCGGAATACGTCGTTGTCTCCGGCTTCCTCGAAGTCCGCGCGCACCACGTCATTCGCATAGGCGTCGGCGTCCGCGCCGGCTTTGCCGAGCTGTTCAGCGGCCCATAGACCGAAGAGTTTGTTGCGGCGTGCCATGGCCCGGAACTTCGATTCCTCGTCCATCGCGAACTTCTTTTCGAAGCCTTCTTGGCGGTCTCTCATGCTATTCATGGTTTGGCCCTCGGTTCAGGTGCGAGTTCTGACTTTCGTCCGAAATTCGCCAGATAACCAACTAGCAAATACTTTGTAATTAGCCAGACGAAACTCAGAGTGGCGCGAACTGGCACGATTGGCAACACCGGACCCCTTGTTTGCGAGATCGATCAGCTCCCAGTCCCATTTTGGGGTGCCTATTCGACATCAATGTTCGACAAGTGCTAGGGCGATCATATCAAAATGCTCTGCGAGATCGGATCGCCGGGCTGCACCTGCCTGCAGCGAATATCATGCAGTCGATTCCCGCCCGTTTTAGCATCGGCTCCCTCTGCGCTATCGTCGAAACGGGAGGCTCAACCAAAACGCCTTGGCTATCTGGGGCAGTGAGGTTAGTCGACTGGGGGCGTTTCGGAAGATTGTTTCGCCCGCTCGGCACTAACAAGCGGGCCCGTAAACGTTGCGACGGGGGTTTTCGTGACCAATCGATCTTTGATCGACAAGACACTGTCGAAGAATTCGCCGCCGGTTGACGATTTAGGCGGCGCGACTGTGTGCATCACGCTGATTACGGTCGCGTCGGCACATTGGGTGCGGATTGCGCCGTAAAGGGCTATTCGAGATGGAATGTCCAGGGAACTGGTTGGCTCGTCTAAAAGTAATATTTGGGGACGCAGCAAAAGAATTCTCGCCAAGATGAGCTTCTGCTTTTGTCCGCCGGAAAGAGCTTGATCCCACGTTTGATCGTCGCGGCCCTCCTTTGCAAGATCACAGATGAGATCATCAAGCCCGGCCCTAGACAGCGCCGTTGCAACTTCGGCGTCGGAGTAAGATTCTGGAGGATCCGGGAGGCAGATCAATTCCTTCAGCGGCGTTGGTTGGAGTTTGACCTCCTGTGCAGCATAGAGAAGCCGCACATTCCGAGGCAGACCAATTGTCCCACTTCCATGCGGCCAAAGTCCGTTGATTGCTTTCAGTAGCGAAGACTTGCCGCATCCGGACTCTCCTACAAGCAAGGTCCATTCACCTGGTCCGATACGAAGACGTCCCGTTGAAAGAAAGGGCTCGTCGTCACCCGGATGCATCAGTTCGATATTGTTCAGGACCACGCCCAAGCGCCGATCGTGTCGCACGTACCGCAACTCGGAGCGCCCGGTGCGTGCGTGGAATGCACGAGGATCCTGTGCGTCCTCGATCGCATGCGCGAGTTCAGTTATACGCGCAGCGTTTGCTCGCAGCCTTGCTATGTCGGGCATGACGTGAATGAACCACGAACAGTCTCTGATGACCGCGTTGGCGAGCTCCGCTCCGGTAATGTACGACTGCAGAGTGATTTTGCTTTGCGCGTAGGGCAAGAGACCAGGTGCGTAGGCGACGATGCGTGAAGCGAAGAAATCGTAAACCAGTTCGAAACCCATATAGGCAGAGCTAAGAATATTCAGGCTCGCCCATGTCCGATCGATGTTGCGATATCGCCGTCTGTGGACCCGGTTTTGGGATTCCTCGCCATCAGCGGCTGCGATATGGAAGCCGCGGTTGATGAAGGTAGCGAGCGCATGACGGTAGCTACCCTCGGCCCACTGCATTCTCACGTCCAATTTCTGTTGGATCGCGCCAAGCTTTATGGCCAGGAAAGTGTTAAGAGGCACGTACGCAGCGACTACGGCGATTGTTAAGAGTGCACTGGCGTAACTGCCCAGAAACTCTAGTCCACTGATTTCGGTGGAAGTGGCAATAATTTTGCCGCCCACGAAATAGAGCGACAGAACGACCCCGGCCACCCCCATGGCAAGTCCGATGGCGCCGCCGGTCATACCCTTGATTGACTCTTGAATACGCTGATCGACATTGTCCGGCACCGATGCGGCCGATGGTATAGCTTCTGTGGCTCCCTGTTGGAGATGAAAGTGCGTGTGATTGCGGTCGAGCAACGCTTCGTTGAAACGCTCATCGAGCCAGGCACGCCATCTTCGGTGAAGGCTGGTTGAGAAGAAATGGCGGACTGCGATGAAGCCAACTTCCTTCAGGACGACAATCCCGACCAGCGCACCGGCGCTCGCCAGGAGCGATTGAAGCGTGGACGGGTTTTTGGGATGGTGAAGGAAAGAAATCGCGCTAAATAACTCTCCCGATGCCTCGGCGAACCAGACACTAGCCATCGCTGACAACGCCGTCAGCAGCACGATCATGGCCGCCAGTCCCCAAGCTTCTTGCCACTTCTCGGAAAACCAATAAGCAGCCATCAACCCCCAAAAACTGCGCATTGACGATACTGGCGTCAACTGCGGCCGTTTATCCGGCCTGCGCGTCCGCAAGTGCAAATTCCCCCTCAGCGCATTCTCGATTTCTTCTCCGATTCCACACTCGCACTTTTGAGCCCCAGTTCCTACCCCGAAATTCCGGAAAGCGGCATTTGTCGCCTTCGTATGGGTCACCACGCCGGAGCCCGTGTTCGTGGGTCAGAGGATAGTGTGGACAGGTCCTATCTGCACGATCGCTTCAAACGGGTGTTACCCAAGCAACGAACAATGGAGGGGGACGGACGGAGCCGTTTATCGTGTCGCGTCTATTCATAATAGTCGTGCCGCAAGGTGACTGCGCCTCTAAAAGATTGGCCAACCGGTCCTCAACAGACCCCGTAGAGCAGACGGCCCCTCCTTGCAAGAAACTCTTATGGTGGTTTTGATCGGATCGCTTGCGTTCATATGTCCGGCCTGTTGCTGCGCTCGCACATGAAGGCTGGCCAAGATGGGTTCCGCGACATGGATTCCAAACAGAAGCTCGACTTCAAAAGCCACTGTCCGCAACGAGTGTCCCACGTTTCTGATCGATCGAGCACACCATCTGCTCGTTTCTGCAAGTTCACGCATCAGATCAACGCGGTAGCTTCCAGCTTGCCGTAGTTGCCTGATTTCTTAAGCCGCACTTGCCAACTTTGGCGGCTCAGCGTTTTGGCGATAGGTTGCGCCGGTCACCATCATCTCCCAGGAAATCCGGGCGATCTTGTTGGCCAGTGCGATAGCCATGAGCTTGGGGACTTGCGCTTGAGCAATTCGACAAGCCACGGTGTAGCGTTCCTTCCGCGTCCCGCACGCAGGTGCTGCAAAACCGCGGTCGCGCCCACAACCAGTGTCTTACGCAATGCCTCATCGCCGGCCCTTGTAATGACACCAAGCCTGACCTTATCCGCAGTCGAACGGTCCCGGGCGTCAGCCCCATCCAGGCGGCAAATTGCCTTCCCGACGCAAACCACTCCGGCGCCGGCGCTTTCATCACCAAGATTACCGCGCCGATCGGCCCGACACCCGGGATTTTTGCAAGACGACGGCAGCATTCGTTATTTCGATACCAGGCCATCAGTTTTGCCTCCAATTCCTTCCGGCGCTCATCTAACTGCGCAAATTCGCCAGCGATAGATGCAAATGGATCGCGTTCCAGTGCTGGAATGGTTTCGTCAATCAGGATCCGTTCAAGCGGCGGCTGTTCATTGACAGATCAGGAGCGGGTAGCTTTCGACCCCATTGCCGTCGTTCAGACAGTTCTGCGTCACCCTTGAAACCGGACGCTTGCACAGGCTGCTCTCTGCGGCCATGCCAGCGCGTTGGCCGGGATGCCGGCGGCCGTAGCCGTCCATAAATCGCGACCGCCCGCGCAATAGGGATCGGACGAAGCTTCGAAAGGACTGATTAGGAGGCATCGTCGAAGTATCGATCTGATGCCGCGCGAAAATGCTGCCGATTACGGCTCGACACTGGAACTGCTGCCGGAATGGTATGTGCTCGTGGCAAAATGCGGAAAGTGCCGGCATCAGGGGCAGGTTGATCGTCGGCTGGTTGCCAGCACATGCGGATGGGGCATTCGCCTCAGACCATTGGTCAAACGCTCAAATGCTCGCGCTGCGGAAACAGGGAAAGAAGCAAACTGCTTCTTGGCAAGTTGCCCCGCGACCAAGGCGCGTCGGGATCGTTCAGGTTCGCTCCTTTTGCCCTACGTCCCTGATATTGCGTTAATTGCGAACCGCTGCGCACTCTTGCGCGACACGCTTGGCGCAACAACGCGCATCCCGAGCGGCGGAAACCCGCTTCTCGCGGCCCAACGGCGGCCGGCGCTTTGAAGTGGATCCACGCGCGACGGTCGAGGATTCAGAGTAAGGTCATTGCTTGTAAGAAGTATCTGTCTCCAATTGCTGGTACACGAAAGGCATATGTCACATCTGTTCCGAGAATTCCTGCAATTATTAACGAAAGTTATCAAGCGTGATGCGAAAGCAGGAACGGCAAATATGGAACAATTTATTAGCCGCTTCGTTGAGTTGGTGATCGAACGAAAGGATGAGATCATGAAGAAGCTTGTAATCACGGCGGCTGTTGCTGCTATAATGGCAGGCTCCGCCTTTGCTCACGACACTAATAGGGAAGCCGGTACGGCCGCAGGCATGGCCGGTGGTGCGGCAGCGGGTGCTGTCGTCGGTGGCCCGATCGGTGCCGGTGTCGGCGCCGTGGTGGGTGGCGCGCTTGGTGGAGCGCTGACGCCTCCGCCGCCGGAAGTGGTCACCTATGTCGCGCAGCAGCCGGCTCCGCCGTCTGTCGTCGTGCGGGAGCGGATCGTGGTCGGTAAGCCGATCCCGCCGGCCGTCGTCCTGACGCCGGTTCCTAAAAACCCGCGCTACGCCTATGCGGTCGTCAACCACCAGCGGGTGATCGTGGAACCGCAGTCGAGAACAGTGGTGCAGATCGTCAACTGACCCGCGCCGCAACAACCTCTCTCCTGGGGGGCAGCGTTCACGCGCTGCCCTTTTGCGGTTCCATCCGACGGTCGCGGCCAAATCAGGATCGAAGTATTGTTTCTGCGACAGCTAATATACATTTCAAATTAAATTATCCGGTATGTGGAGAATTTATTTAATGTTGCTTTGAATCGTTATTCGAATACATTCATTCAGGTTAAATTTGTTCATGATAGCGCGGGTATTGATATAATATAAATCGGTCCAAGAGGATGGCGATATGGCAAAGATCGCAGGCTCGTATTCAGACGATGTTTTGAAAGGTTCGGAGGAAACCGACTACATTTGGGGTCTTCCCGGTATCGATACGATCGATGGCGGCGGCGGCGACGATTTTGTCGATGGTGGAACTGAAAGCGACATCCTGACGAGCTCGAGCGGTTACGATCGGATCCACGCCGGTCCCGGTGATGACCAGATCACTCTCGCCGGGACCGGCGGCGCGGTTACGGGAGGCACGGGCTATGACGCTCTCGTCGTCGACTTCCCGCAAAGCGCCGACCGGATGGTCTTCAATGGCGCGGGCGGCCATGGCTATGTCGGCGACCCGAACGCCGCCAACCGGCACATCTTCTTTCACGATATCGAGTGGCTGCGGCTCTTCGCCGGCAGCGGTGACGACAGGATCATTGGGACTGACGGAGGCGATCGGATCTCGACCGGTGCCGGCAACGACGTCGTCAATGCGGGCGCGGGACACGACATCATCACCAATACGGGTGGTCACGATCGTCTCGACGGCGGCGATGGAACTGACCGCTTCGTGCTTGTCGGGACGGGCAGCACCGTCTTCGGGGGGACCGGAGACGATACGTTGGTCGTCGATCTTTCGGGATCGGCTGCTCCGGTCGTGTTCAACCTGGAGAATGGTCACGGCATCATTGGAGACGGGACGCCGGCGGAGCGGCACCTCTTCGTCCAGCATCAGGATGTCGAGCGGGTTGAGCTGATGACCGGACGCGGAAGCGACCGTGTTATGGGGAGCGCGCTTGGCGACGTCATCAAGACAGCCGGTGGCAACGATGTCGTCGATGCCGGCGCCGGCGACGACATGATCACCGACGGGTCCGGTGCCAACCGTCTTTTTGGCGGCGACGGCAGCGATGGGATCATCTCCACACTCTACTCCGCCGAGATCGATGGCGGTGCCGGCGAGGACTGGCTCGCTATCAGCGAGATGGAGCGCACGAGCGACCTCACCGTCGATTTCGCTGCCGGCAAGGTTTCGACCGGCACCGTGCTGCGCGGCTTTGAGCAGGTGAGCCTTGCGCTCGGCAGCGGCAATGACCGAGTCATCGCGGGTGATCTCGGCTCTCTCTGGGTTGATGCCGGCGCCGGAAACGATCATCTCGAAGGAGGCGCCGGACGCGACCAGTTCGATGGCGCGGAGGGAAACGACACCATCGATGCCGGCGCCGGCGACGACATGATCGAGACGGGCGCCGGCGATGACGTGGCTTTTGGCGGTGATGGCCGGGATAGGCTCGCCAATGACGGCGGCAGCGACGTGCTCGATGGCGGCTCCGGTGACGACTGGCTGCAGGACAGCGTTCCCGGCAGCGGCAGCCTTGGCGTCGCGTCGATCCTGCGCGGCGGCGCGGGCAACGACACCATCAATGCCCGTTACCTCGGTGACGCCGACGGCGGTGAAGGGCGGGATCTGTTGTCCCTCAATTATGGCGGCTTGCGTGAAGCGACGGATTTCGATGCGGCGCGCGGTGTGACCCATACCGGACTGACCTTCGCCAATGTCGAATATTTCAACATCACGACCGGGCGTTATGCCGACGTGTTGCGCGGCGCCGACGACAACGACACTTTCAATTCGCTGGGCGGCAACGATATCCTCGACGGGCGCGGCGGAAACGACGCGCTATACGGCGCAACGGAAAACGACCAGCTATTCGGCGGTGACGGTGCGGATATCCTCGACGGCGGTGCGCACAATGACCTTCTGAGCGGCGGCAACGGCGCCGATTGGCTGACAGGAGGCAGCGGCGCCGACACGTTTTTCTGGTCGTCGGAAACCTCCGGCCAGGCAGGCCTCGATCGCGTCGTCGACTTCGCCCGCTGGCAGGGCGACCGGATCGCCTTTTCCGAGGAAGCCCAGGATGCCACGGGCATTCACAGCTATGCCGATTTTCTCGCCGCCGCACATGATACGGCAGACGGCGTGTTCGTCGCCTTCAACGGTTCCGATGCCGAGGGCATTCTGATCGAGGACGTTTCGCTTTCGGTTCTGACGGAAAGCGACGTCGTCTTCGGCCTCGGCTGAGATTTCGCTGGCGTCAGGTTTCCGGGGCCTCGCTGTCGCCCCTGGTCGTTGCCTTCTCCGTCTCCGTGGTCAGGCGTCCATCGATGAGATCAACGCGCCGATCCATGCGCGAAGCCATGTCGAGATCGTGGGTGACTGCCACCACGGTCTTTCCCTGCTCGCGCACCAGCCTTTCCAGGATCTGGAACACCTGTTCAGAGCTCTTGCTGTCGAGGCTGCCGGTTGGTTCGTCGGCGAGCATCAGTGGCGGATTGTTGGCCAGCGCGCGGGCCACGGCCACGCGCTGTCGCTGGCCGCCGGAGAGCTGGTCTGGCCGTTTGTCGAGATGATCGGCAAGGCCGAGTGCCGCAAGCAGTTCGCTTGCCCTCTCGCGCATCTCGTCCCGGCCAAGACGGCCGAGCCTGCGCATGGGGATCTCGACATTCTCTCGGGCGGTGAATTCCGGCAGCAGGAAGTGGAACTGAAAGACGAAGCCGATATTGGCAAGGCGTGTAGCGGCTCGTTCGTGCTCATCCATCAGGTCCGTGTCCCGGTCGCGAATGGTGAGCGTGCCGCGGGTCGGCCGGTCAAGCAGGCCGAGCAGGTAAAGCAGCGACGATTTGCCGGAGCCGGAAGGTCCAGTGACGGCGACGAACTCGCGCTCGCCGATAACGAGCGATACATCCTTGACCAAGGTGACCGGGACCGTCTCCTCGAGGATGCGTGTGAGGCCCTTTGCTTCGACGAGCGTGCTCATGTCGCGCCCCTGATGATGTCGACGGGGTTGGCGCGGGCGGCTCGCCTTGCCGGCAGATAACCGGCGACGGCGGCCGAGCCGAGCGCGAAGGCGGAGGCGATGGCATAATGAAGCGTGCTCCAGGCGATCGGCAGCCGTGTCATTTCCTGGCCGGTCGCCGATAACTCGAAGCGGACGAGCGACAGCGCATAGACCATCGCAAGGCCGAGCGCCCAGCCGATGAGCGTGCCGGCCGTGGCGATTGCCACGCCTTCAAGCACGAACAGGATGCGCATGTCCGTCTCGGTGAAGCCGAGCGATTTCATGATGGCGATGTCACGTGCCTTTTCATGCGTGATCGTCGAGATGATGTTGAAGATACCGAAGCCCGCCACCAGCATGATCGCCGCAACGACCGTGTACATGATGACATTGCGCACGACGAGCGCCTCCAGGATCGACTCGTTCGCCTCCTGCCAGGCGACTGCCTTGTAGCCGAGCTCGGCCTCGATGCGGCGCGCTACCGGGGGTGCTGCGTTCGGATCGTTCAGCTTGATGTTGATCTCGTTGATCGCGTTCGGCCGGGCCGAGAGGATCTGCGCGTTCTTCTGCAGCACATAGGCCTCGCCTTCGTCGCGTGCAGTGGTTCCCGTGTGGAAGAGGCCGACGATCTTGAAGCGGCGGGTCAGCCCCTCCGAGGAGACCGCAGTGATCGTATCTCCAAGCCCGGCGCCGAGGCGGCGGGCCATGGTATCGCCGATCACCACATTGTTGCCGCCTGCGGCAAGGGCGGCGAAGCTGCCGGCCTTGAAGTCCCCAATGATCGGCGAGACGCGAGGCTCTGCCTGCGGATCGATGCCGATGACGGCGGCGCCGACCTCCTGACCGGAATAGCGAACGACGCCCTGCGCCTTGAGGGTCGCGGCAAAACGGCCCGGGATCCAGCCGTCAAGCCAGGAAAGCGCCGCGGTGGGATTGATGATGCCGCGGCGGTCGTCGCGTGGTCTCAGTCCGGAAATGGCGGCGGCATCGAAAAAGTCCTCCGCTGGTTGCCGCCGCGCGGTGCGCTGCTCGTCGGTCACCTGGACATGCGGCATGGTGTCGACGAGCTGGCGGACGAAATCGTCCTGGCCGCCCTGCATCAGGGCCGCCATCGCGATGGAAAAGCCGACGCCGACCGCAACGCCCAGCATCGCAACGATCGTCTGCCGGCCCCGGCCGGAGATGTGGGTCAGTGCGATGTCGAAGATGAGGCGCATGGCGAACTCAGTTCCCTGGGGCAGGCGTGGCCCTGACGCGCGTGTTATCGGCAAGGCCGGTCGGGAAGGGCGAGACGACGCGCGCGCCGTCCTCCAGTCCCGAGAGGATCTCGACGCCGCCCGCGCCGCGTATGCCGGTTTTCAAGTCGCGGATCCTGGCACGATTGCCGTCGATCACCACGGCCTTCGTCCCTTCCAGCGCTACGGTCGGGATGATCAAGGCGTCATGCGCTACCCGCACGATAATGTTGACGTCGGTCGACATGCCGATCCGAAGCGGTGTGTCATCAGGGAGGCGGAAGCGGACGCGATAGGTCTTCGTCACCGGGTCGCCCTTGGGAGTGATGCTGTCGACGGTCGCCTCCAGCCTTCGGTCGGGGAAGGCATCCGATCGCAACAGCGCGCGCTGACCGACTTCGACGCGCGGAATGTCCTCTTCGTTGACGTCGGCCGTCACGATCAGCGGCTTCGGTTCCCCGACCCAGAAGAGCACCGTGCCGAGATCTGCGACCTCGCCGATCTCGCCGTCCTGCCTGAGTACCTGACCGGCGCTCGGCGCTCTCAGCACATAGGTCGCGAGCCGCGCCTGACGGCCGGCGACGAGGGCTTCGAGCTGGCCGAGTTCGCTGCGTGCCCGGTCGACTTCCTGTTCGCTGATCGTACTCCGCTCGGAGAGTGCCAGCTTCCGCCGATACTCCTCCTGCGCCAGCGTCAACCGTGCCTGGAGTTCGCCGAGTGCTGCCCGCGCCTCGGTGTCGTCGAGGCGGGCGAGCACATCGCCCTTGGCGACGCGTTCGCCTTCGCAATTGCATTGTTCGACGATCCGTTCGGAGACCGTTGGAGTGACCTTCGCCCAGGTGCGCGGCTCTACGACGCCATCCGCATAGATGATCTCCGCCGCGTCGCCACGCTTCGGGGCGATTGTGGAAACAGGTGTGGGACGAAACAGATACCAGGAGCCGGCCGCGCCGATGGCGACGATAACCGCCGCTCCGATTGCATAACGAGCCATCCGCACGAGACTCTCCTTGAATGCGTCCAGTCGGTTCGGTATAAATAGACCGACGGTCGGTTTGTTTCAAGGATGCGTATCACCCTTGCCGTCGGGAGCGTCGTGAACCGTGCCGTGAGCCCCGTGCCAAGCCGCCGTTCTGGGAGAGCTTATGGTCAGAACGAAGAAATCGCCGGAAGTCCGATCGAACGAGCTGATCGATTGCGCCGAGCGGCTGTTCTTCCAGCATGGCTACGAGAACACGACGGTCAACGACGTCATCCGCGAAGCCAATGTCTCCAAGGGTGCCTTCTACCACTATTTCGTCTCGAAGGAGGCGCTGCTGGAGGCGGTCGCGACCCGGATGGCGCGGCGGAACCTGCAGGAATTGCAGCCGCTTGCCGAGGACCCGTCGCTCGATGCGGTCGGGCAGTTGAACGTGCTTTTCGCCGGCTCGCGGCGGATGAAGGTTGAAATGGCGCCGCAGCTGAAGAACACTTTCAACGCCTTGTTTAAGCCTGAAAACGTCGTTCTCTACCATCGTATCGACGAGGCACTGCAGGATGTCAGCCTGCCGCTCGTAACGCAGATGTTGCGGCGCGGGCATGAAGCCGGAACGCTGGATGCGCCCGATCCGGAAGCCGCGGCGCTGATGTTACTGGAGCTGCGGCTGAGTGTCGCCAAGGTGATGCACAGGGCGTTGCAGCGCTACGAGGCCGGCGACCTCGACGGCGCGGCGACGATGCTCGACGGCTGGATGCGGACCTATGGCACCGCAATCGAGCGTTTCCTCAAGCTCCCGGACGGATCGATCGAGGTGACCGAGCCGGGCTTCGCCCGCGCCTTTCTGAAGGCGTGAGCGGAAGCTCGACCGCGGTTAGCTGCTTTCGCGACGAAAGTAAGCAATTCCGAACGGAATATCGATTTGCGCCGGAGACATCAGCCCTTTGGTGCCCCGCGCAGTGCCGAAGCCGGGTAGCGCAGTGTCGGGTCGAAGGGGTTGAGCTTGCTGCTGATCGCCTGCGCTTCGGCTTTCAAGAGATCGGTGATGGTGCCGCTTCGCGTTTCCGTCAGGCGCGACGCCAGCGTGCCGATGCTTAACGAGGCGACCGCGATGCCGTTGCGGTCGAGCACGGGGACGCCGAGACCCGCCATGCCCTCGATCATCTCGAAATTCATCTGCGCAGCACCGATGCGTCGCACCTCCTCGATCTTGATGCGCAGGTCCACCTCGTCGATCGCGGCCCGGTCCATGATGCGCGGCATGTTGAACTTGATGATCGCCTCGCGCTCCTCCTCCGGCAGATGGGCAAGGATGGCGATGCTGCCTTGGCCGATGCCGAGCGGCACCTTGCCGCCGATGTCGCCGGTAAAGGAACGGATCGGGAAGGGGCCTTCGACCCGGTCGAGGCATATCGCATCGAAGTTGCTGCGCACCAGCAGGAAGACGGTGTCGTTGAACGTGGCGGATAGCCTCAACAGCGACGGCCTGGCGATGTCGAGGATGCCTTCTCGTCTGCGTGCCTGCGATGCGATCGAGAAGAACTCCAGCGACAGGCGATAGGATTTTCCTTCCGGCATCTGCTCGACAAGGCCTTCGGCAATCAGGCTCTTCAACAATCGATGCGCCGACGGCTGGGTGAGATTCAGCCTGCGCGCGAGATCGATCACCCGCACACCTTCGCTCGCGTTCTCCGCGAGGTCTTTCAGGATGTGGATCGCCTTGGAGAGGCTGGAGCTTCCGGCATTCTCTAATTCCGACATTTGCGTGCTTCTTTCGAAAATGACATAAAAGGATTCCATATATTGGACTTTTTTAACAAAAGATTCCGAAATAGAAAATTGCATTTGTGTTTTTCGTCAATTTCCTGGAGTTAATTCACAAGCCTTACTCAGGGGTGAGCGTGGACAACGTGGATAGCCGATCCGGCTATCGCGAACGCTAAGCCGTGTTTTCGCCGGACCGCGTCGCCTGAAGCGAGGTTTGATGGTTGACGACGTATCGTCGCCGCCGGGATCGCCGACAAGAAAAACGGGGCAGGCGATCCCTGGGGCAGCGACCCTGGGAGAGTGAGCATGAGTTTCCTGAACCTCGAAAAGGTCTCCAAGTTCTATGGATCGGTTGCGGCCGTTCACGATTTCGACCTGGCAGTCGAAAAGGGCGAGTTCATCTCGCTGCTCGGGCCTTCCGGCTGCGGCAAGACGACGACCCTGCAGATGATCACCGGGCTCGTTCGTCCCTCGGCCGGCGCAATCACCATGGGCGGCCGCGACATCACCCATCTGCCGCCGCCGCAACGCGAGCTCGGTGTTGTCTTCCAGAGCTACGCGCTTTTCCCACACATGACGGTCGCCCAGAACGTCTCGTTCGGCCTGGAAATGCGCAAGGTCGCGAAGGCGGAGCGCGACAAGCGCATCAAGGAGATCCTGGCGCTCGTCCATCTGTCGGCGCTGGCGGATCGTTATCCGCGCGAGATGTCGGGCGGCCAGCGCCAGCGCGTTGCGATCGCCCGTGCCCTCGTCATCAATCCGCCGGTGCTGCTGCTCGACGAGCCGTTGTCGAACCTCGACGCGCAGCTTCGCGAGGAGATGCAGTTCGAACTGCGCCGCATCCAGCAGACCGTCGGCATCACCACGATCATGGTGACCCATGACCAGGCGGAAGCGCTGTCGATCAGCGACCGCGTCGTCGTCATGGAACAGGGACGCATCACCCAGGTCGACACGCCCTACGAACTCTACGAACATCCGCGCAACGACTTCATCTCGTCCTTCGTCGGCAAGTCGAACTTCCTGCGCGCGACGTCAGCCTTCAACGGCAAGGGTGCGTCGATCAGCATCGACAACACGCCGATCCGCTTCAACACCGATCGCCGTGAGCCGGAAGGCAAGGTCTCGGTCTTCATCCGCCCGGAAAAGCTGCGGCTGACCGTGCCCGGCGAGGGCCAGATCCAGGGCAAGGTGACGACCCGCTATTTCATGGGCAGCCAATGGCTGGTGAGCGCCGAGACTCCGGCGGGCGTTCTCGCTGTCGCGGTTCCCAATATCGGCGCGCCGCCGCCGATGGAAGGTGAAAGCGTCGGGCTCGCCTGGCAGAACGGCGATTGTCGTGTTCTGGCGGGAGCCGCCAGATGATGGGCGCTCAGACCTCCGCCATCAAGCCGCGTCTGCTGGCACCCTTTGCCCTTTCCGGACCGGCGACCCTGTTCTTCATCGGCCTCGTGCTGTTGCCGCTGCTGTTGACGATCATTCTTTCCTTCAACAGTTACGATTATACGGCCGGCATCCAGGGCGACTTCACCTTCGCCAACTACCTGACGGTGCTGCAGGACGAATATTATCTCTCGACCTTCTGGCGGACGCTGCGCCTGGCGCTGCTGACAACGGTCATCACCGTGCTGATCGGCGTGCCGGAGGCCTATGTTCTCTCGAACATGCGCAAGCCGTGGCGGTCGATCTTCCTCTTGGTGGTCATCGGTCCGCTGCTCGTCTCCGTCGTGGTGCGCACCTTCGGCTGGAGCATGCTGCTCGGCAAGAACGGCTTCGTGAACGGCGCGCTCGCGATCGTCGGCCTCGATCCGGTCCAGCTGCTCTATACGGAGACGGCGATCGTCATCGGCCTCGTGCATATCATGCTGCCATTCATGGTAATCCCCGTCTGGACGGTGCTGCAGAAGCTCGACCCGACCGTCGAGGCGGCAGCACTCACCCTTGGCGCCTCGCGTTTCACGGCGCTGCGCCGCATCGTCTTCCCGCAGGCAGCACTCGGCATCCTCTCGGGCAGCCTGATCGTCTTTGCGCTATCGGCAAGCTCCTTCGCCATTCCCGGTCTGCTTGGTGGCCGGCGGCTGAAGATGGCGGCGACGCTCGTCTACGACGAATTCCTGATCGAGCTGAACTGGCCGCTCGGGGCGACCATCGCGATCATCGTGCTCGTCGCCAATCTCGTGATCATGCTTGCCTATAACCGCCTCATCGAGCGGCAGGCAAAGCGCAAGCTGGGTTGAAGCCATGCAGAGAAACGGACCCATCGCTCTCGCTTTCCATAGCCTCGTCGTCGTCTTCATGCTGGCGCCGATGGTTGTGGTCTGCCTCGTGGCCTTCACGCCGGAAAACACGCTGGCGATGCCCTGGAATGGGCTCTCGCTGCGCTGGTTCGGGGCGGTTTTCCATCACGGCGACTTCATGTCGTCCTTCGGCAACAGCGTCCGCCTCGCCCTGCTTGCGGCGACGATCTCGACGCTCTTTGCCGTGCCGGCGGCACTGGCGATCACCCGCTACGAGTTCCGCGGCCGTGAAGCGCTCAATGCCCTGTTCCTGTCGCCGCTGATCATCCCGCACCTGGTTCTCGGCGTCGCCTTCCTGCGTCTCTTCTCGCTGATGGGCATGGGCGGTTCCTTCGGCTGGCTGGTCGCCACCCACGCGATCGTCGTGACGCCCTATACGCTGCGCCTGATCCTCGCGTCGCTGACCAGCATGGACCGCAACGCCGAGAATGCGGCGCGCACGCTCGGAGCTGCGGAGTGGACGGTATTTCGCCGGATCACCATGCCGCTGATGCTGCCGGGGATCAGTGGCGGCTGGCTGCTCGCCTTCATCAACAGCTTCGACGAGCTGACCATGTCGATCTTCGTCACCTCGCCGTCGACCGTCACCTTGCCGGTGCGCATGTATATGTACGCCAGCGAATCCATCGATCCGATGATGGCGGCCGTCTCGACGCTGATGATCGCGCTTGCCACCGTCACGATGATCGTTCTCGATCGGCTGTTCGGCCTCGACCGGCTTCTGGTGGGCAAGGGCTGAAATCTGATGTCGATGCATCCGTTGCTTCGGCGGCGCTACCGCCTGGACGAGACACCCGTGCCCTTCGTGCTCAACGGAGCGCCCGAAACCGGCCGCCGCGGCGACACGGTGCTGACCGCAATCCTCTCGGTCAGCGGCCGCCTGAGAACGAGCGAATTCACCGGCGAGGACCGGGCGGGCTTCTGCCTGATCGGCGCCTGCCAGGATTGTTACGTCATGTTGGCGGATGGCAGCCGCGTCAGGGCCTGCAGCACGGCCCTGCGGCCGGGCATGGCCTTCATCACCGATCCCGGCGAGATGGCGGAGGCGGCCCATGAGTGAGCTGCTGCAACCGGTCATCGTTGGCGCCGGACCGGCGGGCATTCGTGCCGCTGGGCGCCTCGTCCGCGCTGGCCTCAGGCCGATCGTGCTCGACGAAGGCCAGCGCGCCGGCGGCCAGATCTATCGCCGCCCGCTGATCGAGGATGGGCGTTCCTATCGCAGCCGTTATGGTTCGGAAGCCGGCAAAGCAAGAAAGCTCCACGAGAGCTTCGAGGCGCTGCTGCCCGAAATTGACTACCGGCCCGAAACGCTCGTCTGGAATGTTTCCCCGCCTGAGCGTGGCAATCAGCTCGATGTTCTCTCGGCCGGCGGTCATCGCCAGATCGGCTTCTCGCAACTGCTCCTCTGCACGGGGGCGACCGATCGCGTGCTGCCGTTCCCGGGCTGGACGACATCAGGCGTCTATACGCTCGGCGCCTCGCAGACGGCATTGAAGGCGCAGGGCTGCACGATTGGCGATCGCGTCGTCTTCATGGGCTCCGGGCCGCTGCTCTATCTCGTCGCCTGGCAATACATGAAAGCCGGCGCACGCGTCGAAGCGGTCCTCGATACCGCGCCCTTCACATCGAAGCGGCACCTGCTGCCGCTCGCCGTTCGGGCATCCCGGATCGTCGGGCTCGGTCTCTTCTACGGGCTGCAACTCCAGCTTGCCGGTGTGAGGATCCATTACGGCGTGAGGCCCGAGATGGTTCTCGGCAAGGGCCAAGTCGAGGGACTGCGTTTCCGCCGGCGGACGCTCATGGGCGTGGCGAGCGAGACGATCTCCTGCGACGCGCTCGCCTATGGTTTTGCGCTCCGTCCGGAAACCCAACTTGCCGATCTTGCCGGTTGCCGTTTCCGCTTCGACGAGCGTGACCGCACCTGGCTGCCGGAACGCGACGCTCTGGGCCGCACCAGCCGGCCGGATGTCTATGTCGCCGGTGACGGCAGCGGCATTGCCGGCGCCGATGCGGCAGAGATTTCGGGCGAACTCGCGGCGATGGCCCTTCTCGAGGATAGGGGGCAAGCATCGGCGGCGGATGCGCCGCGCCTGGTAACGGCGCGCGACGCGATCCTGCGTCAGCGCGATATCCTCGAACGCGCCTTTCCCTTCCCGGACGATTGGTTTGAAACCGTACCGGACGAAACGACGCTCTGCCGGTGTGAGGAGATCACCATTGCCGAAGGACGCCACGCCATTGCGAGCGGGGCCGTCACCGAGATCAACCGCCTGAAGGCGCTGAGCCGTGTCGGCATGGGCCGCTGCCAAGGGCGGATGTGCTCTGCTGCTGCGGCCGAACTCTTGAGCGGCACCTGCGGTACCGCCGCAGATAAGGTCGGCCGTCTACGCGCGCAGGCGCCGGTCAAGCCGATCCCGCTCGGCTTCAGCGCTGGCCTTGAAACGGAGGGGTGCTCATGAGCCGGCGTATCTCCATAGACGTCGCGATCATCGGCGGCGGGCTGGTCGGCAGCTCCGCAGCGCTCGCGATGCGCAAGGCCGGGCTTTCCGTCGCGCTCATCGACAAGGGCTATTGCGGCGCCCAGGCCAGCGGCGTGAACTATGGCGGCGTACGGCGGCAGGGTCGCCCTCCCGAGCAATTGCCGCTTTCGCAGCGAGCGCACCGCATCTGGCCGCAATTGAAGGCGATGATCGGCATCGATGCCGAATATATGCGCTGCGGCCATCTGAAGCTTGCCCGCACCGAGAAGGATTTCGCCAAGCTCGAAGCCTATGCCGAGACGGTCAGGGACTATGGCCTTGGCCTCGAACTCATCGCTGGTTCGGCGTTGGAGCGCCGATTTCCCTGGCTTTCGGCGAAGGCGGTTGGCGCGTCGCTCTGCCCCGAGGACGGCCATGCCAATCCGCGTCTCGTTGCGCCCGCCTTCGCCCGGGCCGCTGAGCGCGCTGGCGTGGCAGTGCTGGAATTAACGCCGGTGCGTGACGTCGTGGCGACCGGCAACGGCTTCGGGATCCTCGCCGGCGACGGCGTCGAGATCCGCTGCCGGCAACTGGTCAACAGCGCCGGTGCCTGGTCCGATCGTTTCGCGGCGCAGTTCGGCGAAGCGGTGCCGCTCATACGCATCTACCCGTCGATGGTGGTGACCGAGCCGCTGCCGCTGCGCCTGCCTGTCAGCATGGGCGAGCAAGGCGGCAGCTTCTACGGCCGGCAGGTGGCACGCGGCAACTATGTCATGGGCGGCGGCCGCGGCCTGCCGCTGGCCGACCCCGATTATTCACGCCCGTCGGTGACCGCGGCCTCCTCGGTCATGCAGCGCGCCATCGCGCTCTTTCCGCATCTCGCCCATGCCCAGGTCATCCGCTTCTGGTCCGGCACCGAGGCCGAGATGCCCGACGGCAACCCGGTGATCGGCCCGAGCGAAACGACATCAGGCCTCTTCCACGCCTTCGGCTTCTGCGGCGCCGGATTCCAGACCGCGCCGGCCGTCGGCGCGGTGCTTTCGGAGCTCGTCACCGAGGGGCGGAGTACCACGCCCATTGAAGCCTTTTCCATTGGCCGCTTCCGCAAGGTGACGGCCGAGACTGCAGCCTCGTTGTAAACAGAAAGGGGAATACCATGATCGACCAACGGCTTACCAAAACCACCGCGCTCGCGGCTCTGGCCTTCGTCCTGCAGCAGAACGCCGCGTCGGCAGAAACCAAGACGCTCTACATCGGCATGAACGGCGGCAACTTCGAGCGCGCCTATACCGAACACGTGCTGCCGCCGTTCGAGAAGGCGAACGACGTCAAGGTCGTCGTCGTGCCCGGCACCTCGGCCGATATTCTCGCCAAGGCAACCGCCGCCAAGGACAATCCGCAGATGCATGTCATGTTGCTCGACGATGGCGTGATGGTACGCGCGATCGGCGGAGGCCTCTGCCAGAAGATCGATGCCGATCCGGTGCTCGACCAGATTCAGCCGGCCGCTCGCCTGAAGGACGACATGGCCGTGGGCGTCGACATGGGCATGACCGGGCTCGCCTACAACAAGAAGCTCTTCGACGAGAAGGGTTGGCCGGCGCCGACCTCGTGGATGGACATGGCCGATCCGAAGTTCGAAAATGCCGTCGTCTTTCAGTCGGCTTCCGCATCGAGCTTCGGGCTGCACGCTTTCCTGATGTTCAACCGCATCCAGGGCGGTGACGAGACCAACGTCGAACCCGGTTTCGAAAAGTTCTCCGACACGATCGGCAAGAACGTCATCGAGTTCATCCCGAGCTCGGCCAAGATCTCGGAGATGGTGCAAACCGGCGAGGCCGCAATCTTCCCGTTGACCCCGACGGCCGTCAACAACCTGAAGGACAAGGGCATCCCGGTCGAATACGCGCAGCCCAAGGAAGGCTCCGTGGTGCTCGCCGTCACCGAATGCGTGATCGCCAAAAACAGCGAACCGGAACTCAGCCAGAAGCTCGCTCACTACCTGCTTTCGCCCGAGGCGCAGAGCCTGGCGCTCGACCACGGCAACATCATCCCGTCGAACATCAATGCCAAGGCCGGCACGGATGCGGCGAACGAGAAGCTTGCAACCTTCAAGGCCAACATGCAGACCGCCAAGGTTCTCGATTGGGACGCGATCAACCAGAACCGGCAGGAATGGAACAAGCGCTGGAATCGCATGATCGAAAGGTAAGCATCAGCTAACCTTTGTATGCATTTGCGCACGCCCTCGCTGAAAATGCGGGGGCGTTGCGGCATTCCGGGAGGGCGCATCAAAGCGCGCCGTCGATCGAAGAACTGTCGCGCCCGCCCTCGCCAGCCGATGACGGAAAGAGCTGGGAACCGAAGACCCCTTGGCTGCTGATCCCGGGAAAGCCGACATCGGCGATCTCGAAATCGGGCATCAACGCAAGCATCGGCAGGATGCGCTCGAAGACGGCGCCGCCAAGCGGTACCGCATTCCATCCTGACGTGCGGAAACCGTGGGTCTCTGGCAAACCCTTGGGTTCATCCAGCAGGGTCAGGAGCAGATAGCGCGGCTTGTCCACTGGAACGATGCCCATGAAGGATGTGATGTTGAGCTCCTTCGAGTAGCGGCCGCCGATCACCTTCTCCGCCGTGCCGGTCTTGCCGCCCATGAAATAGCCTTTGACCTCCGCCTTCTTCGCCGATCCGGTCTTGGCGTTGAGCCGCAGCAGGTAGCGTAGCGCCTCGCCGGTTTCCGGCTTGATCAAGTCGCGGGTAAGCACGCGATCTTCGAGCGGTGCACCCTTGATCAGCGTCGGTCTTATGAGACGACCGCCATTGACGAGCGCCGCAACCGCGATGCTCGCCTGCAGCGGCGTGACGGCGATGCCGTGGCCGTAGGAGGCGGTCGCCGTATCGATCTCTCCCCAGCGCCGCGGCAGTTGCGGATGGGCGCTTTCCGGTAGTTCCGTCGTCAGCCGCGACATCTGGCCGAAGCGCCTCAGGAACCTGCGCAGATTTTCGGGACCGATCGCGATCGCCATCTTCGCCATCGAGATGTTTGACGAGTAGATAAAGGCTTCCGGCAGCGTCAGCGGCCGGTACTGGCCGCGGTAGTCGTTGATGCGGAAGCGGCCGAAGGCCAGCGGCTTGCTGGCGTCGACGACGGAGCGGAGGGTGAACTTGCCGGAATCGAGCGCCATTGCCGTCGTCAGTGCCTTGAAGGTCGAGCCCATCTCGAAGGTAGCGGCGGCGATGCGGTTGATGCGGTCGGGTTTCAGCGCGTCGACCGGCAGGTTCGGGTCGAAGTCCGGGTAGGAAACGAGCGCCAGGATCTCGCCATTGCTGACATCGAGCACCAGGCCGGCTCCCGCCTTGGCGCTGAACTTGACGATCGCCTTGCGAAGCTCGGTCTCGAGCGCATGCTGGATGCGGATGTCGAGTGTGAGGCTCACCGGCTCGAGGTTGCGGTGGGAGAGATCCATGCCGCTCTGGCGCAAGACCTCCAGCCCCTGTCCCTCGATCCAGCGCTCGATGCCGGCGATGCCGATATTGTCGATATCGACGGTGCCGAGCACGTGGGCGGCGAGCGAGCCGTTGGGATAGAAGCGCTGCTTCTCGCGCTGGAAGCCGATGGCCGGAATGCCGGCGTTCCAGACCGCCTGTTCCTCCGCAGGCGTTACCTGACGCTTGATCCAGGCGAAGGCCGCGCCGCTCTTCAGCCGTCGATAGAGGTCACGCCCGTCGATGTCGGGGAAGATCGCGGTCAGCTTCTCGACGGCCTCGTCGACATCGACGATCAGCCGCGGTTCGGCATAGAGCCCGGAACTCGGCACGTCGATCGCCAGAAGATTGCCGTTTCGATCGAGGATAGATGGACGCCCGAGGCTGGGTGGCGGCGGAATGTAGCCGGTTCGCTCGTAGTCTGCGACGCCAAGCTGGACCAGGCGCGCCAGCATGAGCCCGAAGACGAGCGCGAAAGCGCCGATGACGAAGAGCAATCGGCCGCGACGATCCGGGCGGAGCTGAACCTGGCGTGTCATGTCAGTAGAGCCCGTTGCCGTTGGTGAGAAGCTTTTCACGCAGTTCCGGCGAGAGATCGGCGCCGGCGGTTGCCGACGTGCTCGCCGTCTGGAAACCGTCGATGACGGGGCAACCGCCGGCGCAGGGTGCAGTTCCTGGCTTAAACGCTTCGAGAATGGCCCCGGGCGTGCCCTCAGGCACCGGTTGGCCGCTCTTCCTGTCGATTGCCTCGACCGTCATGCCTGCTGGCGCATGGAAATCTGCCGCCGGACGTCCCTGCAGCGCCACCTTCATGAAATCGATGAAGATAGGTGCGGCGAGGCCGCCGCCGGTTTCGCCGTAGCCCATGGGCTTCGGCGTGTCGTAGCCGAGGAATACACCCGTCACGATGTTCGGGGTGAAGCCGACGAACCAGACATCCTTTTCGTCGTTGGTGGTGCCGGTCTTGCCGGCAATCGGTACGCCGAGGGTGCCGACATTCCTGGCCGTCCCCCGCTCGACGACGCCGCGCAGCATCGAGGTCACCTGGTAGGCCGTCATTGGATCGAGCACGTAGTCGCGATCATCGACCGGGGCGGGCTCTTCCTGACCGCTCCAGTCGGAGGCGTTGCAGTCGTCGCAGCGACGCTGGTCGTGGCGAAAGATCGTGCGGCCGTAGCGGTCCTGGATGCGGTCGACCATCGAGGGAGTGACGGCCTTGCCGCCATTGGCGATGACGGCATAGGCGGAGACCAGCCGCAAGAGCGTCGTCTCGCCGGCGCCGAGTGCCATCGGCAGGTATGGTTTCAGATCGTCATAGATGCCGAAGCGCTTGCCATAGTCCGCCACGAGATCCATGCCGAGATGGCGGGCGAGGCGTACCGTCATCAGGTTGCGGCTGTTTTCCAGCCCCACGCGCATGGTCGAAGGACCGCTGAAGCGACCGTCATAGTTCTTCGGCTTCCATGTCCTGCCGGCGCCGTCGGCAAGCGCGATCGGCGCGTCCATCACCAGCGCCGTCGGCGCATGGCCGTTGTCCAGTGCCGCGGCATAGACGAAGGGCTTGAACGACGATCCCGGCTGGCGATAGGCCTGGATCGCGCGGTTGAACTCCGACTGGGCATAGGAAAAGCCGCCGGCGACCGCGAGCACGCGGCCGGTGTTCGGATCCATGGACACGAGCGCACCCTGAACGAGCGGCGGCTGCCGCAGGATATAGCCGTCCTCCTGGTTCTCGACATAGACGACGTCACCGGGCGAAAGGACGCCGTCAATCCCTGCAGCACAGTTCCGTTTTGTCTTGATCGAGCGGCAGAGCGCCCAGGCGACGCCCTGGTGGTCGAGACGGACCGTTTCTGCCGCGGTGGTCCCGTTTGACGGTGCGGCCTCGGGACGGAGTCCGATTTCCGCGTCCGCCTTCCCTGCGGCAAGGACCACGCCCAGCCGCCACTCCGGTACGTCGGAAAGCGGCCGGAGCTTGATGAGCGCGGAAGCCCAGTCCTCGGTTGCGAGAAGCCTGGCGACCGGGCCGCGGTAGCCTTTCGCCTGGTCATAGGCGATGAGCCCCCTGCGCAGTGCCTTCATCGCAGCCTCCTGCAATCGCGGGTCGAGCGTCGTGCGCACCGAAAAGCCGGCGGTGTAAAGGGCGGCCTCACCATATTGGCCATTGAGCTGGCGGCGGACCTCTTCGGTGAAATAGTCGGAACTTGCGATCGCGGACGAAGGCCGGCGTTGCTGGACGCCGAGCGGGGCGGCGGATGCCCTGGCGGCAGTCATGGCATCGATGACACCGTTCTGACGCATCTGGTCGATGACCCAGTTGCGGCGGCCCATTGCGCGTTCCGTATGGCGATCGGGATCGTAGTTGTTGGGTGCTTTCGGCAGGGCTGCGAGGAAGGCTGCCTCCGAAACCGAGAGTTCGCTTACCGGCTTGTCGAAATAGGTGAGTGCGGCCTGTGCCACGCCGTAGGCGCCGCGCCCAAGATAGATGTCGTTGAGATAGAGCTCGAGAATGCGGTCCTTGGAGTAGGTCTGGTCGATCCGCAGCGAGAGGATCGCTTCGCGCAGCTTGCGTTCAACCGTGCGGTCCGAAGACAGGAGGAAATTCTTGGCGATCTGCTGCGTGATCGTCGAGCCGCCGATCATGCGCCGGCCGGAACCGTAATTGGCAAGATTGGACAGGAGCGCCGTGGCGATGCTCGCAACGTCGATACCGGGATGGAGGTAGAAATTCTTATCCTCGGCCGAAAGGAATGCCTGGCGGATACGCGCGGGAATCGCGCCGATCGGCAGGAAAAGCCGGCGTTCGCGCGCGAGTTCTCCGACCATCGTACCGTCGCCCGCATAGAGGCGGGTGGTGACCGCGGGTTCCCAGTTCGCGAGCGTGCGGTGATCGGGCAGGTGTCGCGTCAGCGCCGCGACGATCGCGGCCGCCGCGAGCGCGACGATGGTCGCGAGATTGAGGGATGTGCCAAGCAGACTTGCGATGAACTTCATAAGGGCGGAACGGACCTTTGGGGCAAAAGGAAAGCCTGGCCCGCACGGATGCCCGTGCGGCGCGCAGCCTATCTGGAACGGCTTCGCCGGCATCCGAGATGCCGACTGCCGAGCGATGCGGGTGGGCTATGGCCAGGTAAAACGACGCATGGGATCGATCCCCGTAAGCGGCGTGGTCGGCCGCACCTTCCCGAGCTGATGCTGCCGAGCGACAGCGGTGTCAGCCGATGAAGTTCACCGTAAAGGGATTGTGCCGGAGCAACAAACCACGTTTATTTGCGAGACCCATTAGATGAGTTAGGGCATTCATGGTCAGGCCATATCTTCCGCTCAATGCGCTGCGCGCCTTCGAGGCATCGGCGCGGCATCTAAGCTTCACCCGCGCGGCGATCGAACTCTGCGTGACGCAAGCCGCGGTGAGCCATCAGGTCAAGCTGCTCGAAAGCCGACTGAACGTGACGTTGTTCAAGCGGTTGCCGCGCGGACTGATGATCACGGCAGAGGGCGAGGCATTGCTGCCGGTGCTGCGCGATTCGTTCGACCGGATGGCGGATATGCTCGAGCGCTTCGAGGCCGGCCATATCCGGGAGGTGCTGATGATCGGTGCCGTCGGCACCTTTGCCGTCGGCTGGCTGTTGCCGCGGCTTGCCGACTTCCAGGCCAAATATCCGTTCATCGATGTTCGGCTTTCGACCAATAACAATCGGGTCGACATGGCGGCGGAAGGCCTGGATTTCGCCATCCGCTTCGGCGGCGGCTCCTGGCATAATATCGAGGCGACCCGGCTGTTCGACGCGCCGCTTTCCGTGCTCTGTATTCCTGAGATCGGCGATCGGCTGAAGACGCCCTCCGATCTCCTGAACGAAACGCTGCTCAGGTCCTACCGCGCCGATGAATGGGGGAACTGGTTCGACGCGGCCGGCATTGCCTATCCGGCGCCGCTGCTAAAAGGCATCGTCTTCGATAGTTCGCTGGCGATGATGGAGGCGGCGGCCCAGGGGATCGGCGTCGCGCTCGCACCGCCGCTGATGTTCTCGCGGCTGTTGTCGAACGGCACCATCCGACAGCCGTTCGACGTTCACACCTCGATGGGAAGCTACTGGCTGACACGGCTGAAATCACGGCCCATCACGCCGGCGATGGAGGCGTTTGGCGAGTGGCTATCTGCCGCGGCGGCGCAGGAGGCAGTGGCCTTGCCATCGCCTCCGGCACAAGAGGTGCTCGCTGGCTGAAACCGAAGATCTGTTCTTCCTACAGCGCCTCGCGGAGCAGTTTCACCGTGCTGGGTAGCACGCAAGCCATCGAGATCGTTATAAGACCAAATAATTCTAATGCCTGCCCTGAATTCTTGTGATGCCCGTTTTGATCCTCCAGGGCGCCTTGGCCGGCGCCAACGGCGAGAAGCCGTTCGCGTCTTGCTCAGGCGCTTTTTGCCGTCGAACATTCGTACACTATGCGCCCCGTTTGCGGGTCGACGCCGGCGAGGCTGACTTCGTAGCCCCAGAGGTGGCGCACATGGCGCAGCGTCGCGTCGCGACTGCCTTCTTCGAGCACGATTCCGCTCTTCACATTGTGCTGCAATCGAAGATGTCGGTCGCCGAGGAGATCGACGTCCATCACCTGGATATCGGGCTGGTTGGCGCCGACGTCGTAACTGTTGGCGAGGACAGAGCGAACGGCCGAATAGCCGCGTTCGTTGTGGATCGAAGCGACCTCGACAAAACGGTCAGACGCACGGTCTGCGAGGTGGAACAGCCGGAATTTGCGTATCACCGCCGGGCTCAGATATTGCAGGATGAAGGATTCGTCGCGGTGGTTGGCCCAGGCGTCGCGCAGCGTCTCCATCCAGTCGCCGTTGCCGGCAATGGAAGGGAACCAATCGCGGTCCTCGTCCGTCGGCTCGGTGGCGATCCGCTGGATGTCCTGCATCATTGCAAAGCCGAGCGCATAGGGATTGATGCCGGGATAACGCCGGTCGTCGAAATCCGGCTGGAAGACGACGTTGGAGTGGCTCTGCAGGAGTTCCAGCATGTGGCCCTCGCCAATCCGGCCCTGGTCGTAGAGCCGGTTGATGATGGTGTAGTGCACGAAGGTGGCGCAGCCTTCGTTCATGACCTTCGTCTGGCGCTGCGGGTAGAAATATTGCGCGATGACCCGGACGATCCGGAGCAGCTCCCGCTGCCACGGTTCCAGGATCAAGCTGTGCTTCTCGAGAAAATAGAGCAGATTCTCTTCCGGCAGGTTCAGCACTTTCTTGCGCTCGGAAGCGTCCCGCTCGGCGTCGGCCGGGTCACGGCTCTCGGCCGTCTGCGGCAGCGTTCGCCAGAGATCGCTGTAGGTCTGTTCCTCATATTCCAACCGTTCCCGCGCCCGTTCCCGAACCTTTTCGGAGGAGAGCCGCGGCGGCCGGCGATAGCGGAAGACGCCCTGGTCCATCAGCGCGTGGGCGGAATCGAGGATCGCCTCGACCGCGGCGGTTCCGTGCCGTTCCTCGCATTTGGCCACGTATTTCTTGGCGAAATCCATGTAGCTCAGAATGGCTCCGGCATCGGTCCACTGGCGGAAGAGGTAGTTGTTCTTGAAGAAATGATTGTGGCCGAAGGCTGCGTGCGCCGTGACCAGCGCCTGCATCGCCATCGTATTCTCTTCCATGAGATAGGTGATGCAGGGATTGGAATTGATCACCAGCTCATAGGCAAGGCCGCGGTGGCCCTTACGGTAGTGGTGTTCCTCATAGGCGAAGCGCTTGCCGAAAGACCAGTGCTGGTACATGAGCGGCATGCCGACCGAGGAATAGGCGTCGAGCATTTGCTCGGAGGTGATGATCTCCAACTGGTTCGGGTAGACGTTGAGGCCCATTTCCTCGAGCGCGACTTGCTCGATCGCGTCATAGGCACGGGAAAGCGTCACGAAATTCCAGTCCGAGCCCTGGAACAGGAGACCTGAAGTCGCACGTCGAGCCATCCGGTCTTCCCTCATTTCCGGGTACGTGTGGCCGGCTGCCGGGCAAAGAGCCTGCGGAAGACCGGGTAGATGTCGGCGGGCTTGGCGATCCGGGTCATTTGGAAATTCGCCTTTTCGCCATCCACCGTGCGATAGGCGCGCCAGAGCGCGGTGCCGTTGTCCGTCGATCCGAAGATTTCCGTCTCGCGCTCGTCGATGATCTCGACATAGGCGTAATACTGGCAGAGCTTCGTCAGCTTCTCCCGGAGCAGCGCGGCGCAATGCTCGGAATCACCGATGATGTTGTCGCCGTCCGAGGCCTGCGCGGCATAGATGTTCCAGATCTGCGAGGGATAGCGTTCCTCGATGACCCTGATCATCTCCTCGAGCGCGGTCGACACGACCGTGCCGCCGCTCTGGGTACTGTAGAAGAATGTCTCCTCGTCAACCTCGCGGGCTTCGTCCGTGTGGCGGATGAAGACGATGTCGATCCGTTCGTAACGCCGCTTCAGGAACAGGTGCAGAAGCACGAAAAAGCGCTTGGCGAGGTCCTTCTCGCGTTCGCCCATCGAGGCCGAGACGTCCATCAGGCAGAACATGACCGCATTGGCGTTCGGCAGCGGTTGCGCTTCGAATCGGTTGAAGCGGATATCGACGGGGTCGACATAGGGAATGCGACGTCGCCTGCGCTCGATCCTGTTCAGTTCGCTGCGAAGCTCGCTGAGCCTCTGGCGGTCTTTCGGTGAAAGCTCCGGCGTCGCCTCCAGTCGCGCGATCTCCTCCGCGATGGCGGTCAGCTCCGTTTCTTTCGGTCGATGCAGCGCCAGGCGTCGACCGAAGCTGTTGCGCATGGTCCGCCCGACATTGATGTTGGTCGGCGTGCCCGCGGTGGCGAAGCCTGCGCGACGCGGTTTGAACAACACCGTTTCCTTGAGGCTGAGCTTGACCATGTCGGGCAGTTCCAGATCCTCGAAGAAAAGATCGAGCACCTCTTCGCGTGAAAGGACGAACTGGAAGTCGTCTTCGCTTTCTCCGGTCCCGGGGCGCCCCCGGCCGCCTCCGCCCCCACCTGCTTCCGGCTTCGGCAGGCGGTCGCCTGCCGAAAACTGCTTGTTGCCGGGAAGCACATAATTGCGTTCGCCGCTGCCCCGGGCCGGCTGGAACGTCGGCTCATTGGCGCCATCCGTCGGCATCGGCACGCCATGGGCGGCATCGACGTCGATGATCCTGTCGGCTTTGACCTGTTCCTTGATGACCCGCTTGAGTTCTTCGCGGGCCCGTTTCAGAAATCGCTGTCGGTTGCCGAGGCTCTTGTCCTTCGGATTGAGCCGCCGGTCGATGAAATTCGGCATATACCAATCCCCTGCTTCGGCATCGTCAGCCCGCCTTGTTGACCCGCATGTACCAATCGACCAGCCGCCGGACCTGACGCTCGGTGTAGCCGCGCTCGGTCATGCGCTGGACGAATTCGGCATGCTGCTTCTCGGTAGAGCTGTCCTTCTTCGAGCCGAAGCTGATGACCGGCAGCAGGTCTTCGACCTGGCCGAACATGCGCTTCTCGATCACGTCGCGAAGCTTCTCGTAGCTCGTCCAGGAGGGGTTGCGCCCATGATTCTTGGCGCGGGCGCGCAGGGTAAACTTCACGACCTCGTTGCGGAAATCCTTGGGATTGGCGATGCCGGCCGGTTTCTCGATCTGCGACAGTTCGCTGTCGAGGATCTCGCGATTAAGGATCTGCCCGGTGTCGGGATCCTTGAAATCCTGGTCCTCGAGCCATGCGTCGGCATAGGCGATGTAGCGGTCGAACAGGTTCTGGCCGTATTCGCTGTAGGATTCGAGATAGGCCTTCTGGATCTCGTGACCGATGAATTCGGCGTAACGGGTGGCAAGCTCGGACTTGATGAAGTCGAGATAGCTTGCTTCGGTCTCTTTCGGGAACTGTTCGCGGCGGATCGCCTGTTCCAGGATATACATGAGGTGCACGGGATCGGCCGCGACCTCCTTGGTGTCGTAGTTGAAGGTCTCGGACAACACCTTGAAAGCAAAGCGCGTGCTGATGCCGGTCATGCCCTCGTCGACACCGGCGGCGTCGCGATATTCCTGAACGGACTTCGCCTTGGGATCGGTGTCCTTCAGGTTCTCGCCGTCATAGACGCGCATCTTGGTGTAGAGCGGCGAGTTCTCGTGGCGGGCAAGACGGGTCGATACGGTGAAGCGGCTGAGGCATTCGAGAACTTCCGGTGCGCAGGGGCTCTTGGTGAGCTCGCTTTCGCGCAGCAGCTTCTCATAGATCTGCCGTTCTTCGGTGACGCGCAGGCAGTAGGGAACCTTGACCACCAGGATGCGGTCGAGGAAGGCCTCATTGTTCTTGTTGTTCTTGAACTGCAGCCATTCCGACTCGTTGGAATGCGCAACGACGATGCCCTGATAGGGGAAACCTCCGAAGCTTTCAGTGCCGTTGTAGTTGCCTTCCTGGGTCGCCGTCAGCAATGGGTGCAGGACCTTGATCGGCGCCTTGAACATTTCGACGAATTCGAGCAACCCTTGCGTCGTGCGGTTGAGACCGCCGCTGTAGGAGTAGGCGTCGGGGTCTGCCTGGCTATAGTTTTCGAGCTGGCGGATATCCACCTTGCCGACCAGCGAGGAAACGTCCTGGTTGTTTTCGTCACCCGGTTCGGTCTTGGCGATGCAGATCTGGCGCAAGCGCGAGGGCATCAGCTTGACGACGCTGAACTTGGAGATGTCGCCGTCGACCTCGTCGAGCCGTTTCGTTGCCCAGGGAGAAATTAGGCCGGTGAGACGACGCCGTGCGATGCCGTATTTGTCTTCGAGGAGATCGGCCATGCGGTCGGGATGGAAGAGACCGAGCGGCGATTCGAAGACCGGGCTGATCTTGCCGCCGACTGCGAGCGTGTAGATCGGCTGCTGTTCCATCAGTTTCTTGAGACGTTCGGCGAGCGACGACTTACCGCCGCCGACCGGCCCGAGCAGGTAGAGGATCTGCTTGCGCTCCTCGAGCCCCTGGGCGGCGTAGCGGAAGTAACCGACGATCCGTTCGATCGTATCCTCCATGCCGTAGAAGTCGGCAAAGGATGGATAGATCTTGACGGTACGGTTTGAAAAGATACGGCCGAGACGTTCGTCCGCGCTGGTGTCGATCAGGGTCGGATCGCCGATGGCAGTGACCATCCGCTCCTGCGCGGTGGCATACATGCTTTTGTCGTCGCGACATGCGAGAAGATATTCTTGAAGGCTGATTTCTTCTTGCGCTGCACTCGTATAGATCTCTGAGAAGAGATCGAAGACATCGCATTCGCTCTTTTGCATCATGCTCTCCCGCGGCCGCTGGCTGAGACGGGGATCGCTGCTTATCGGCTCGCTCATTCGAATAAACGGCGTCCCATGCGCAATGTTCCCTCAGATTACTCGCTTTCTTCTGATTCTCGAAGGGGTTGATTTCATGGATTGACCGCAGGCTCACGAAATCCTGATCCGGATCGCGCCGGCGGAGTGCTTTTTCTTCTTCTTCTTCGCCCAGGAGTCGCGACGGAGTGGTGATTCCGCAAGTGCTTAGGGGGCACTGTGCATGGGTCTCGATGCGACAGGCGCCGGCACCGAGCACAGTAGCTGCACGGAGCGGTGGGCGGCGAGCGCCTACAGCGCCGCGCCTCTTATCAGACGCGCAAAGGTCGCCGTAGCACTTTGAATTGCGGCATGTTTTGTCCTTCAATCGGCTACGATCTAAAGAAACATGCAGTAAGCCCGCGGCAAAGTCGTCAGGACAGCCAGGCCGGCAGTCGCGCCGGCACCTGACCCGTCAGCGCCGCCTCGACGCAATCGCCAAGACTGCCGAAGCGAACCGCGCGGCCGGAAAGGCCGGGTCCGTAATGGGCATATTTGCCGGAATTGGTCATCAGCGCCCGGATCTTCGTCGGGAAGACCGGTTCGGAGATCGAACACCAGCAGAGATCGGGCAGCACCTGAATGCCGCTTGCTTCAAGGCGCGAGAGCAACCCTTCTTCCTTCGCCTCGGCGATCGCGTCGCGTCCGGCCGTCACGATGACGGCGACATCACTGTGCCGCTTCCGACCGTCGAAGGCTTCGGCCAGCGCGCGGCATTCCTCGAGCGAAGCGTGCGGGCTGCCGATGGCGACGAGCTCGACTTCGGCAGGGCCTTCGTTGAAATGCACCCAGGCTTCGGCCATGTCGGCGCGCGTGATCTCCGTGCGGTCGGCATCTTCGGCGGCGGCCCCCTCGGCTTCAGGCGTGACGCCTTCCACATGCAGCATGGGTGCTGCGGACGTCGTGCCGAAAGCGGCGCAGAGCGCTTTGAGGTCGTCTCGGGAGGGCCGTGCGGAAGCAAGACCACGCAGAACCGGGATGCGATCGGGCGCGCCGCGGCCGGCGAGATAACCGATCAGCGGCCAGAAGGCATCGTCGATGTTCTCGGGAAGCTCCACGTCGATGATGCGCTTCGCCTTGCGGTGTTCGTCGAGATAGACGCCGGACAGTGGTGCGCGCCCCGTGAGCGCAATGCAGAGATCGAGGAAGTCAGGATGCTTTGCCGTGCGTGCGCCAAGCACCGTGTTGGCGAAGATGACGGCGTTGGACTCGGCCCAGGCAATGGCTTCGCCCGCCTTCGGCGCGCTGTCGAGCAGGTAGGGCGAGCAGGTGAAGGTCGGGCGGCAACCCATGCGCACATAGGCGTCGGCGAGCCTTGCGGCCGGATCGCCGAAGCTCTCCGGCACGCCCTGCGCCTGCCAATTGGCGCGGTCGACCGAAATCGCGTTCATCGTCGTCGGCACACGAACCTTGGCGCCCATGTCTGCCATCTTCTCGGCGAAGGTGAGGTTCGCGGGGCTCGCATAGATGCAGCCGTCGATGTGGCCTTGCACCACGTCCACGAGCTTTCCCGCACCCTGCTGGGCGGCCATGGCCGAGATGATGTGCATCGCCTGTTGCACTGCGATGCCGTCGCGGCCTTCGAGCATGGCGCGATCGTTCTCGGTGAAATCGAGTGCGGCCGTCGCCGGCGGTTCGACCGGGATCGTCAGGCCGTCGGCCACGATCGTCGTATCGCTAATGCGCGCCGACTTTGCCTCAAACAGCGCCTTGAAGGCTTCGCGCGAAACCCTGAGCACCGGCAAGGATTTGCCGAACATCTCAGCCGCAATTAGCGCCCCGAGCGTCAACACGTCCTCGGCTTCGGAAAACACCAGCGCGGCGGGTGCACGGCCGGTCAGCGCCATGTCGAGCAGAACGCCCGAACCGGTGCAGGAGCCGCGGCTCGACGGCATCATCAGGATGCCGCCGGTGAGACAGAGGCCATGCAGCGGATGGTGTACATCGATCACCCGGCCCGTAGCGGGGTCAACGCCACCCCAGAAGCTCAGCGCCTCCTCGGTGGCGATAACAGGGCCATCGGCGGAGCCGGTAAGAATGCTGCGGGCGGCGATCGATCGGGTCATTTGACGACAAATCCATGGGCGAAGGGGTCGCGGTCATCGATGAAAATCGTGTTGATGCCGGTCAAGCGGGCCCAGCCGGCGATCGAAGGAATGATGGCATCGCGGCCGGCGACCTTGGTCGCTGCTTCGACGCGGCCCTTGAACAGCGAGCCGATGATCGATTCATGCACGAATTCGTCGCCGACCCCAAGCTTGCCCTTGGCGGCGAGCTGGGCCATGCGTGCCGAGGTGCCGGTGCCGCAGGGCGAACGGTCGATCGCCTTTTCGCCGTAGAAAACGGCGTTGCGCGCGTGCGCCTCGGCCTTGGTCGGCTTGCCGGTCCACTGGATGTGGCTGAGGCTCTGGATCTCGGGGTGCTCCGGATGGACGAACTCGTATTTGGCGTTCAACGCCGCGCGCAGCTTCGGGCTCCAGCCGACGAGTTCGCCGGTCGTATGGTCGGCCATGTCGCGGAAGTTCTTCTGCGGCTCGACGATGGCGTAGAAATTGCCGCCATAGGCGACATCGACGACGATCTCGCCGAGGCCCTCGACGTCCGCCGTCAGCCCCTCGGCATAGAGGAAGCCGGGCACGTTGGTGAGGCGCACCTCCTCGACGAAGCGGCCCTCCTGGCGATAGGTGATGTCGACCTTGCCGGCCGGCGCGTCGATCGAAAGCTTGCCGGGCTCGCGCGGGGTGACGAGGCCATTCTCGATCGCCATGGTAATGGTGCCGATCGTGCCGTGGCCGCACATCGGCAGGCAGCCGGAGGTTTCGATGAAGAGCACGGCCACATCGCAATCGGCGCGCGTCGGCGGATAGAGGATCGAGCCGGACATCATGTCGTGGCCGCGCGGCTCAAACATCAGACCAGTGCGGATCCAGTCGAACTCGCGTAGAAAATGCGCCCGCTTCTCCAGCATGTTGGCCCCTTCGAGCCGCGGTCCACCGCCGGATACGAGGCGGACCGGATTGCCGCAGGTGTGGCCGTCGATGCAGGAGAAAGTGTGGTTGGCCATGGTCGATGCTCTGTCAGAACCTTTGAGGCGAGAAGGATTGGATATCGATCGCCGGACGCTGGCCGGTCAAGAGGTCGGCGACGAGCCGGGCAGTTCCCGCCGACTGTGTCAGCCCGAGATGGCCGTGGCCGAAGGCGTAGACGACGCGGCCCGTGGCGCGGGCGCGGCCGATCGCCGGCAGGCTGTCGGGCAGCGACGGACGGAAGCCCATCCATTGTACGCCGCCTTCGCTCTTGAAGCCGGGCAGGAAGGTCTCAGCCTTCTTCAGCATCGCTTGCGAACGGCGGTAGTTCGGCGGCAGCTTCAGACCGCCGAGTTCGACCGCGCCGCCGACGCGGATGCCGGTTGAAAGCCGCGTGACGACGAAGCCGTGACCGCCGAAAGTGACCTGCGTGCGCAGGTCAAAGGCATCCTGCGGAAGCGTGGTGTTGTAGCCACGTTCCGTTTCCAGCGGGATGCGTTCGCCGAGCGTGCGGGCGATCTGGTGCGAGAAGGCGCCGGCCGAGAGCACGACCTGGTCCGCACGCCGCGTCTTGCCGTCCGCCGTCAGCTCCACGCCGCCATCGACCGGCTTCAATGCCGCAACGTCGGCACGCTCGATGGTGCCGCCCTTGGCGCGGAAATGGTCGGCAAGCGCCAGCGTATAGAGCTTCGGATCGGCGATCGAGTACCAGCCTGGGGTGAATGTGCCGTGAGTGAAGCGCGGCGCCAGACCGGGCTGGATCTCGGCCATTTCGGCCGCACCCATATGACGGAATTCGATGCCGTGCTCGGCCCGGGCCTTCCAGCCGGGAAGCGAGGCCTTCAGTTCGGCTTCGCTTTCATAGACCTGGAGATTGCCTTCCTTGCGCAGCATCGGCAACGTGCCGGTTGCGGTGAGGAAAGGCTCGAGCTCCGCCTTGGAGAGGTCCATCATCGCCGTCTGCGCGGTCGTCGAATGGGCGACGCGGCTTGGCGAGCAGGCGCGCCAGAAGCGGAACATCCATGGGGCGATCTGCGCCGCATAGGCCGGGGGGACGCTCAAAGGCCCAAGCGGGTCGAGCAGCCACTTCGGCGCCTTCTTGAGGATGCCGGGCGAAGCAAGCGGCAGGATGTCGGTGAAGGCGAAGGCCCCGGCATTGCCGGCCGAAGCTCCGGCGGCCGGGCCTTCCCGGTCGAGCACGGTGACGGAAAGCCCCCGTGCCTGGGCGGCGATCGCCGCAGAAAGGCCGACAACGCCGGCGCCGATGACGATGACGTCAGGCTGAACTGCATCCTTCATGATCGGCTCAGTGCGTTGCTGCCAGGAACTTCTTGAGCTCCGGATCCTTCGGCGCGCCGAAGAGCGCTTCGGGTGCCGCGATTTCCGCCATCACGCCCTTGTGGAAAAAGGCGACACGATCGGAAACTTCGCGGGCGAATTTCATTTCATGGGTGACGCAGATCATCGTCATGCCTTCGGAGGCAAGCATGCGCAGCGTGTCGAGCACTTCGCCGACGAGCTGCGGGTCGAGCGCCGAGGTCACTTCGTCGAACAGCATGTATTCCGGCGACATGGCGAGTGCGCGGGCAATTGCCATGCGCTGCTGCTGGCCGCCCGACATGCGGGTCGGGTAAACCGAAAGCTTTTCGCCGAGGCCGACATGGGTAAGCTGCTTGACGGCGATCTCCTCGGCTTTCTCCTTGGAGAGTCCGAGCACCTTGCGCGGCGCCAGCATGACGTTTTCGAGCACGGTCAGGTGCGGGAAGGCGTTCCATTGCTGGAAGACGATGCCGACTTTGGCCCTGAGCTTGTTGAGGTCGGTCGACTTGGCGTGGACCTCGGTGCCATCAACCAGAATGCGGCCGGCATCGATCGGCTCGAGGCCGTTGATGCAGGTGAGCAGCGTCGACTTGCCGGAGCCGGAGCCGCCGATGACGGTGACGACTTCACCCTTGTTGACGGTGAGGTCGATACCTTTGAGAACCTCCAGCGAACCGAAGGATTTGCGGACGTTTTGGATCTCAATCATTGGACCACCGTTTTTCAAGGTAACCGCCGAGCCGGGCGATTGGGAAGCTGATGAGGAAGTAGATGGCGCCGCAGATCATCAGGATCAGCAGCGGTTCCTGCAGGCGTGTGACGAGCACCTGAGAGGCGCGCAGCAACTCGATCAGGCCGAGCCAGAGGACGAGTGCCGAGTCCTTCATGACGCCGAGCGTCAGGCCGATCCAGGACGGCAGCGAAACGCGGGTGGCGAGCGGCGCCACGATATAGCGCATGTCTTGCCACCAGGTCATGCCGAGCGACCGGGCAGCGCGCCGCGTCGTCGGCGGTACCGACGAGATGCCGCCGCGCACGATCTCGGTGCAATAGGCGGCCGTATAGAGCGACAGCACCACGCAGGAGGTCGTGAACGGAGGCCAGCCAAGCTTGGCGATCGACTGGAAGGCGTTGCCGAGTACCAGTTGGATGAGCAGCGGTACCGAGCGGAAGACGTCGAGCACGAAGGTCAACGGCACGGCCCAATAGGGGCCGACCTGGTTGCGCACGACGCCGAAGATGACGCCGAGGATCGTGCCGGCGGTAACCGAGACGGCCGTCACTGCGAGCGTCATCAAAGCGCCCTGCAGGAGGAAGCCGAGGTCACTTAGGGTGAGGGCGGTATTGAACATCTCTCACCTCTCCTTAGTAGCGGAACATGCGCGCGGCGAGCGCACGCGCCGCCAGCGTCACGGCCTTGGCGATGACATAGTAGATCACTGCGGCGATGGCGAAGAATTCGAAGGTGCGGAACGAGCGGGCGTTCAGTTCCTGCGTGATGCCCGCGAGGTCGGTGTTCATGCCGACGGTAACGCCGAGCGATGTCATCAGGATCGCCCAGACCATCTGGTTGGTAACGGGCAGGAAGGCGATGCGCAGCATCTGCGGCAGCACGATGTAGCGGAAGGCCTGGACCGAGGTCATGCCGAGCGAACGGCCGGCGCGCGTCTGGGTGTCGGGAATGGCCTTGAGGGCGCCGCGGAAATTCTCGGCGAGGTAGCCGGCATTGTTGAAGGCGATCCCGGCGAGCAGCGCCGTATAGGGGCTCAGGTGGATGCCGAAATTGCCGAGGCCGAAATGGGCCATGTAGATCTGGAACAGCGCCGGCGTGTTGCGGGCGATCTCGACCCAGGCAGTCGCAAAACTACCAAGGATGCGATTTCCGGACAGGCGGCAGGCTGTTAGCGCCAGCGCCAGTGCCAGGCCGATGACCATCGAGAGCAGAGCCACCTGCAAGGTGACCAACGCTCCATCGAGCATCTGCGGCAGAGCCTTCAGCGCCTGGTTCCAATGGAAGGTATAACTGAACATTGTTCGTCTCACCTCTGCGGAAACGAATAGCGGCGCGAAGCTACACTTCGCGCCGCCAGATGGACGGCCGGATTAGCGGTAAACGCCTTTGGCCGTAAGGTCCGGGAGCTCGCCGCCGAC
The DNA here is from genome assembly GCF_055710065.1 of Ensifer sp. VA4. Classification (NCBI taxonomy): domain Bacteria; kingdom Pseudomonadati; phylum Pseudomonadota; class Alphaproteobacteria; order Hyphomicrobiales; family Rhizobiaceae; genus Ensifer; species Ensifer sp. VA4. The sequence goes on from NZ_JBVQPO010000023.1 coordinate 48,987, forward strand.
CCACTTTTCGTAGAGTTCTGCGTAGCGGCCGGTGCGGACCTGCTGGTTGATGAAGAGGTTGAGGAAGTTGATGAAGCCGTATTCTTCGCGGTTGGTGAAGAGCGCGACGTAGTCGGTGTCGAACGGAGCCTTGCCGACGACGGAGATACCGGCGAACTTGCCGCCCTTGACGTTGGCCTGGGCAACCGTCGAGGTCGAAACCGTGGCGTCGATCTGGCCCTGGCTGAGAGCGAGGAACACGTCGGCCTGGGTCTGGTACGGACGGAACTCACCGGCGCCCCATTCCTTGACCTGCTTTTCGAGCGCGATCGCTTCGAAGGTGCCTGCGGTGGCGCCGACGACCTTGCCCTTCATGTCTTCGAAGGACTTGACGCCGGACTTGTCGTTGGCGGTCACGGCCATTTCGAAGGCGAAGTAGGGGACCGTCATGCCGACCGTCTTGGCACGCTCAAGCGTGTCCGAGGTCGAGGCAACGCCGACGTCGACACGGCCCGACATCAGAGCGGGAATGCGCTCCGGGAACGGGGTCTCGACGATTTCGGCTGTGACGCCGAGTGCCTTGGCCAGATCGTTGCAGTAGTCGACGTCAAAGCCGATCGGGTTGTTGTTCTCGTCGCGAGAACCCATCGGCGGGAAGTCGAGCACGACTGCGCAACGCAGCGTTCCCGAGCCGATGACGTCATCCAGCTTGTCGGCATGGGCCTGGCTGGTCAGAGCTGCGGCCGCAACGAGGCCGAGCGCGAGCACCGAAGTCTTCATTCTCTCTCTCCCTGAAATGAATGCCGTAGAGGCTGAGCCACTATTTCGTTTTAGAGAGCACAAATCAATAGAAAAATACAATTAGTATACAAAAAGTATAATTTCATAACGCAGGATGTGCGCAAGGTTCCCATTTGTTTCGCCAAATGGGTTCCTTGCGCAGCGATCTGTCGCGGTTCACCAGCGGAAGCGGATGTGAGCGCAAAGGCGCGCGCACTTTTCCGCATCCGGCATTAGCCCTGGAAATCCTCGGGCAGCAGGGCTTCCGGCATGTTCTGGTAGGAAACGGGACGCAGGAAGCGGCGGATCGACATCGTGCCGACGCTCGTCGCGCCGAAGTTGGTCGAGGCCGGGTAGGGCCCGCCATGCACCATGGAATCCACCACCTCGACGCCGGTCGGGAAGCCGTTGACTAGCACGCGGCCGGCCTTGCGCTCGAGGATCGGACGCAGGCGGCGGGCGGTCTCGAGGTCGGCCGGATCCATGTGGATCGTGGTGGTCAGCTGGCCCTGGAAGCCGCGGGCAAGCTGCTCCATCTCGCCCGTCGAGCCGACGCGGACGACGAGGCCGAGCGGTCCGAAGACTTCTTCGCCGAGCGCGTGGTCGGCGAGGAACTGTTCGCCTGAAGTCTCGAAGAGATTCGGCGAAGCGGATCGGCCGGAGGATTCGGTGGTCAGCAGCGGCTTCACGGTGTTACGGCTTTCAAAGCGCGCCTGTCCGTCGTGATAGGCCTTGGCGATGCCATCGGTCAGCATCGTCTGCGGCGCCACCTTGACGAGAGCTTCGACGGCGGCGGTGGTGAAGCGATCGGCGTCAGCGCCGTCGACGACGACGGCGATGCCGGGATTGGTGCAGAACTGGCCGGCGCCCATGGTCAGCGAGCCGGCCCAGCCCTGGCCGAGCGTTTCCGCCCGTGCCTTCAGCGCTTCCGGCAGCAGGAACATCGGGTTGACCGAGCCGAGCTCACCGAAGAACGGGATCGGCTCGGGACGCGCGGCGCAAAGGTCGAACAGGGCGCGGCCACCGGCCAACGAACCGGTGAAGCCGACGGCCTTGATCAGCGGATGCTGCACCAGCGCTTCGCCGACCTGGCGGTTGCCGCCCTGGATCAGCGAAAACACGCCCGGGTGCATGCCGGTCTTGCGGATCGCGGCTTCGACGGCCTGTGCAACGATCTCGCCGGTGCCCGGATGCGCCGAATGGCCCTTGACGACCACGGGGCAGCCGGCGGCAAGGGCGGCAGCGGTATCACCGCCGGCCGTCGAGAAGGCGAGCGGGAAGTTCGAGGCGCCGAAGACGGCGACGGGACCGATCGGCCGCTGGATGAGCCGGATCTCCGGGCGCGGCGCTGGCTGACGCTCGGGCAGAGCCGCATCGAAACGGCGGTCGAGATACTCGCCCTTCTCGATGTGGTCGGCGAAAAGGCGGAGCTGGCCGGTGGTGCGGCCGCGTTCGCCCTGCAGGCGGGCTTCGGGCAGGCCGGTTTCCTGGCTGCCGATCTCAGTGATGGCCTCGGCGCGCGCCTCGATCTCATCGGCAATCGTACGCAGGAAGGCGGCGCGTTCAGCCCGGGTCGAATAGCCGTAGCTCAGGAAGGCTTCTTCGGCGGCCTCGGCGGCGCGGTTGACCAGTGCGACGGTGCCGGTGGCAAACTGATGGACCGGACCGTGCGCGGGCGCCGAGGCGAAGGTGCCCGCTCCGTCGAGCCATTCGCCGGCGACCAGGTGTTTTCCTTTGGGGGTGAAGGCCATCTGCGGATCCTTTCTTTCGATCCCGGATTGCCTTTTGTGGCAGAGGGGATCATGGCTGAATTGCACTCGTGGGATGTTTGTATACTATATGTATGCAGAACATCAATCGCCTGACTGGCTCATCCGGATCAGGCGCAGCATTTGAGAGGGAGAGAGATGAGCGAAACCAACACCCTGACGATCGCAACGCTTTTCGAGCGCGTCGAGGCGATCTTCCTGAAGGCGGGGCTCAACGCCGTCCAGGCCGGCGCGCTTGCCCGCGTGATCGTCGCCGGCGAGCGTGATGCCTGTAAATCGCATGGCATCTACCGCATCGAAGGAGCGCTTCGCACCGTCAAGGCCGGCAAGGTGAAGCCGGATGCCGTGCCGGAACTTGATGCGCAGGAGGATTCCGCGATCGTCAAGGTCAATGCCAAGGGCGGTTTCGCCAACCCGGCTTTCGAACTCGGCCTGCCCGTCCTTGCCGAACGTGCCCGCTCGCTCGGTCTTGCCGCGCTCGTCATCAATGATTGCACCCATTTCTCCGCGCTCTGGCCCGAAGTCGAGGGGCTGACGGGAGAAGGGCTTGCCGGCCTCGTCATGTGCCCGAGCTACGCGACCGTTGCACCGACCGGCGGCAACAAGCCGCTGCTCGGCACCAACCCCTTCGCTTTCGGCTGGCCGCGAAAAAACCAGCCGCCCTACGTCTTCGACTTCGCGACTTCGGTTGCCGCGCGCGGCGAGATCGAGTTGCACCGCCGCGCCGGCAAGCCTTTGCCGGAGGGCTGGGCGATCGATGCCGACGGTAATCCGACGACGGATCCGGAAGCAGCGCTCGCCGGCGCCATGCTGCCCTTCGGCGGCCACAAGGGCTCGGCGATCGGCACGATGATCGAGCTCCTCGCCGGCATCATGATCGGCGACCTGACGAGCCCGGAAGTGCTCGACTATCTCGGTACCACGACGCTGGCACCCTTCCATGGCGAGCTGATCGTTGCTTTTTCGCCGGAAAAATTCGCAGCCGGCCGGCCGGGCAATCCGTTTGCCCGCGCCGAGGTTCTATTCGAGGCGATCGTCGGTCAGGGTGCCCGCCTTCCGTCGCAGCGCCGCTTCGTCGCGCGCGCCAAGTCGGAGGCCGAAGGTGTCGTGCTCAACACGGCCGAGATGGAGCAGCTCGACCGGCTTCTCTCGCTCGGGCTCGACGCCGTCGCGTAAGCGGCGGCTCACCCGCCGCAGTCCTTCGGGATGGCGAAACCGCCAAACGAAAAAGGCCCTCTCACGGGGGCCTTTTCTTTGTGGCCGATACGGGCGATCAGGCCTTGTACTTCTGGACGGCGCCCGGGAGCTTGCTCCACTGGGCGTACCAGGTGTTGAACAGCTTGAACTGGGTCTCGACGTAGCCGCGCTGGCTTTCCGAAAGCACGTCGCTTTCGTTGAAGTGCAGCGTGTATTCCTTGTCGCCCTTCAGCACCATCATGTGCTTGAAGTAGAGAACGAGGTCCGGACCTTCGTCGAAGGAGGAGAGTACGGCGAGTGCCTGCTCCAGCTCCAGCGCCCGCTGGCGGGCGTCGACGTCGCCTTCGGCGGCCGCCTGCGCCAGGTTGCACATGTGGAGGACTTCCTTCGGCAGCACGCAGCCGATGCCGGTGATGGCGCCGGTCGCACCGCAGTTGACGAAGCCGTGGAAGACCGCGGTGTCGACACCGATCATCAGCGAGACGCCATCGTCACGGCTGGTGATGTTCTCGGCCGCATAGCGCATGTCGGCGGCTCCACCGAATTCCTTGAAGCCGACGAGGTTCGGATGTTCGGCACGCAGTGCGAAGAACAGGTCGGCGCGGGTGGCGAAACCGTAATAGGGGCTGTTGTAGATGACAGCCGGCAGGTCCGGAGCGGCCGACAGAATGGCCTTGAAATGGTTCTTCTGGGCGGCGACGACCGATCCACGCGACAGCACGCGCGGGATGACCATCAGGCCCTTCGCGCCGACCTTCTGGGCGTGCGCCGCATGGGCAACGGCCGAGGCGGTGTTGACGGCGCCGGTGCCGACGATGACCGGGATGCCGGCCTTGACCAGGCGTTCGACGCCTTCCATGCGCTGCGCGTCGGTCAGGAGCGGCCAATCACCCATCGAGCCGCAATAGACGACGGCGGACATGCCCTGAGCAATCAGCTCCTTGCCCTTGCGCACCAGCGCGTCGAAGTCGGGGGTGCGGTCTTCCTTGCAGGGGGTCATCAGCGCCGGGATGACGCCGGTGAAAATCTGAGCCTTCATCTGAAACTCCTCTCGGCTTTGGCTTCGGGCAACGGTGCACGCGCGCCCTTGCCTTTGATCTAGACAATAGCTGTTTGTATTTTATTTGTCGACAAGAAAAATACAAAGGCTCCTACAATGCAATATCGAGCTTGTTGTTGCGGGCAAAAAGCTTTTGCACCTGCTCGACGATCTGCTCGGCATGCGCCTTGCCGAGACGGTCCGCCGCCTCAACGTCGCGCGCTGTGATCGCGGCGATGATTTCCGCGTGCTCGTCGACGAAGCGCTGCGGGAACTGCTCCTCGTAGGACTGGTAATAGAGACGCAGGATCCGCCGCCCCTCGTCGAGCAGCCGGCGGAACAGGCTGGTGAAATAGGGATTGCGGCCGGCCTCGGCGATCGCCGCATGGAAAGCGGCATTGGTGGCGATCATCGTCAGCGCGTCGCGCGATTGAACGGCCGCCGCATAATCCTCGTGGAAGCCGCGAATGATCGGAAGGTCTTCCGGGCGATGGTTTTGCGCCGCAAGCCTTGTTGTGACCCGGTACATCAGCACCAGCGCGTCGAAGAACGGATTGAGATTGAGGAAGTCGATGTTGGCCACCATCGTCGAACGGTTCGGCAATGTGTCGATCAGTCCCTCGCCGGCAAGCCGCACCAGCGCCTCGCGGATCGGCGTGCGTGACATCTTCAGCCGTTCGGCGAGTTGCACCTCGTCGATCGGGCTGCCAGGCGGCAGCACAAGGTCGAGGATCTCGTCGCGCAGGAGGTCGTAGACCATTTTCACGCCGGAACCGCGCTTGCGTTCGGGGATGGGGCTGTTGTCGGTGTCGATATCGGTCATCTCAGAATCCTTTGTCGACAAAAGAAATACTTGTCTCCGTCGTGGGGATCAACAGCTTCCGTGTCGACGATTGTGCGAGGCTGACATATTCAGACGCGGTGCCTTGCCCGCTGGCAACCTGTTCAAGGTTACCCGCCGGCGTGATCAGGGCCGTCCGGATAGCGTTGCGGCATTGCTGATCTCATGCGAGCAGAAGGGCCGCTCTGCAGCCGTCGTATCGACCCATGCATTTCCCACATGGGAGCGCTGACTTTTGAGCGCTGCAACTTACCAAGGGCCCTGAGCTATAAGGTGTTCATCGAAGCGAAACGAGGCGCCACGGACTGGCTGCCAGGCTTCGAAGCCCATTGAAAGGGGGATCAAGATGAATATCGCACGCTCTTTTAACAACTGGCGCAAGTATCGTCAGACGGTCACCGAGCTGGGCCGCATGTCCAACCGGGAACTCCGGGACCTCGGCATCGAACGCGCCGACATCGACCGCGTCGCACGCACGGCCTTCGCCCGCTAAGGCGATCCACAAGACTGACTAAATTGCCCAAGCGCCTGCATCTCCTGTGGGCGCTTTTGCTTTACAGCCTTTCTTACGCGGATCGTCTTCCTGCACCTCGATCTCGCCCTTTAACAAAATGATTAGTTTATCCAACTAAGGCGCCGTCGCTCTTGTCGGCTAAGAGTTTGCGCGCACCTTCGACAAGGTTTGAGTCCATGCAAATGGTATGGAGGCGGCTGCGGCAATGCTGACAGAATCTGGCAGGGGTCGCGCGTAAAGTGTTCCCATGATCAGAGATCGAGGGATGACCGATGTCGGCGCGTGACATGTTTGAGGTGGGCGTAGGAAGCAGGCCGGGCGAGCGCAACTTCTGGATCGGCGTGGTTCCTTATGGCGCGACGATCAGGATGAGACGGCGGCGACAATCTGGATGAGACTCTTATGTCGCGGTCGGCACGAAGGTATCATGCTGATTGTCGCTGGCAAGAGTCTCATCGTGTTCTGATTGCCGCTCCG
>NZ_JBVQPO010000024.1:0-52392 GCF_055710065.1 Ensifer sp. VA4
GGCAGGAGGCCTTCCACTTTGAAGCCGCGCCGCAGCACAGCTATGTCATCCGCAGCGTCGATCCGGTGACCCCGCCGTTGAACCTGCCGGACCAGGAGGCGATCCTGGCGACCGGCCCCTTCGCAGAGGGTGACGAGGCCACGCTGCTCAAAAGCCGGCAGATCGACGTGATCGTCGCCAAGAACAGTGGTGGCAGCGCCACCTATGGCAAGATCGCCGCGGCGCGCCGGCTCGGCATCGAGGTGATCATGGTCGAGCGGCGCAAGCCCGCGGACGTGCCGACGGCGGGCAGTTGCGACGAGGCGCTCGACCGCATCGCTCACTGGCTCGCTCCGGCATAGAAACGCGGCGTGTAGACGAGATCCGGCTGGCCTTCACGCTCGATGATACGTGTTTCCGGCGAACCGATGATGACGCAGGTCGCCATGTCGGCGCGGTTGGCATCGGCGTCGCCAAGCGGCATTACCGTCATGCGCTCGTCCGGCCGTCCCGCGGCGCGCCCGAAGATCACCGGAACGGTTGCGGGCAGAACGCCGCGCAGGATTTCGAAGGCTTCGCCGAGCTGCCACGGGCGCGCCTTGCTGATCGGATTGTAGAGCGCGATCACGAGCCCTGCCTCCGCCGCCAGCTTGAGCCGCCGGGTGATGACCTCCCAGGGCTTCAGGTTGTCGGAAAGCGAGATCGCGCAGAAATCGTGGCCGAGCGGCGCGCCGATGCGGGCGGCAACGGCGAGCATGGCGGTCACGCCGGGTGTGATCACCAGTTCGACCGACTTCCATTCCGCTGGCCCCTTGTCGATCGCCTCGCAGACGGCGGCCGCCATGGCAAAGACGCCCGGATCACCGCCGGAGACCATGCAGACCTTCACCCCGGCAGCGGCCCGCGTCAGCGCCACCTGCGCCCGATCGAGCTCCTCGCGATTGTCGGAGGCGACGCGCACCTGGTCGGGGCGCAGGTTCAGCCGGTCGAGATAGGGAAAATAGCCGTAGAATTCTTCAGCCGCCGCAACCGCCTCGGCCGTTTCCGGCGTCATCTGCTTCGGGCTGCCCGGACCGGTGCCGACCACATAGAGCGTACCGGTCATGGCCTGTCCTTCCAACCGGGAACGAGCACCAGCGAGAAATAGGGCGCCTCGTCGTCGGCCTTTTCCGCAAGCGCCGTCATCGCCGCGTTCTTCATGGTGCCGCGCTCGACATAGACGGCCTGGTCGAGACGGCCGGAGGCGGAAAGCGCCCGGCGGATCTTCGGCAGGTTGCGCCCGACCTTCATGATCACGGCGGCTTCGGTATCCTTGAGCCGCCGGCCAAGCTCGGCTTCGGCCATCGTGCCTGGAAGCACGGAGAGCACGTCGTCGCCCTGCACCAGCGGCAGGCCGGCAAGCGACCAGCAGCCGGACATGGCGGTAATGCCGGGGATCACCTCGACCGGAAAACGGTTGGCGAGCCGCACATGCAGATGCATGTAGGATCCGTAGAACAGCGGATCGCCTTCGCTGAGCACGGCGACCGTACGTCCGGCGGCAAGATGCGCCGCCACGGTTTCGGCGGAGGCGTTGTAGAAATCGGTGATCTGGCTCTTGTAGGCGCCGTCGTCCTTGTCGATCTCGGTCGTCACCGGATAGTAGAGCGGCAGCTCGACGAGATCGGGCTTCAGCAGGCCCTCGACGACCGCGCGGCCGTTGCCGCTACGCCCGGCCTTGGCAAAATAGGCGAGCACATCGGCTTCGCCGAGCGCCTTCACCGCCTTGACGGTCAAAAGCTCCGGATCGCCCGGGCCGGTTCCAACGCCGATCAGGCGCCCCACGCCGGCGCCGCTCACAGGCCCGGCCTCGCGAGCGAATTCAGCGCCGCCGCCGTCATCGCGCTGCCGCCGAGGCGGCCGCGGACGATCGCGAAGGGAACGCCATAGGAATTTTCGGCCAGCGCATCCTTCGATTCCGCCGCACCGACGAAACCGACGGGCATGCCGAGGATCGCCGCCGGCTTCGGCGCGCCGTCGCGCAGCATTTCGAGCAGGAAGAACAAGGCCGTCGGCGCGTTGCCGATCGCCACGACCGAACCGGCCAGACGCTCGCTCCAGAGCTTCAAGGCCGCCGCGGACCGCGTGTTGCCGATCTCCGCAGCAATCTCAGGCGTACGCGGATCGCGCAGCGTGCAGATCACCTCGTTGCCGGCCGGCAGTCGAGCGCGGGTGACACCGTGAGCGACCATCTCGGCATCGCAGAGGATCGGCGCACCGGCCTTCAGAGCCGCGCGGGCCGAGGTCACGAAATCGGGAGAGAAGACGAACTGCTTGGTCGCTTCGACGGAACCGCAGGCATGCACCATGCGTACTGCAAGATCCGCTTCCTCGTCGGAGAAGCCCGAGAGATCGGCCTCGGCGCGGATGATGGCGAAGGAACGCTCGTAGATGGCATTGCCATCGCGAATGTAATCATACTCAGGCATGTCTATCCCTGTTCGAACACTGCCGAGATGTGTGCAGCTCCGAGCCGTGTAAGACAGGACTGCGCCGATTCGCCAGCGTCTTTGTTTTGCCGCACCAGCCGGCCGAGCCGGGCAAGCGCGGATTTCACTCCATTCTCATCGGTGTAGGCGCTTGGCAAGTCGTTGGCAGCCCCATTTACGACAAGCCCGTATCCTGATGGCGCACCGACCAGCGTCAATTCCGACGGTTTCGGCCGGGCACACCCCTTGGCACAGCCGGAAAGATGGACGGTGAGCGACCCGTCGAGCAACGCGGGCGCCGCCTCGACGAGACCCTGCGCCATCGCCTTGGTTTCCATCCGCGCGGAGGCGCAGCCCTTGCTGCCGGCGCAGGTCGCGATCGCGTTGCGCGGGTCCGCGGCAGCGATGCGAAAGCCGAGTGCCGCTGCCAGGCCCAGGGCCGCAGCTGCCGCTTCGCGTGCCAGACCGAGCACGAAGAAGGCATGCCCCGGCGCCAGTCGGATCGCAGTGGCGCCGAGCGCCTCGACCTGGTGAAGGAAGGAGATGAGCACTGATGCCTCGACCTGCGCAAATGCGAGGCCGAGCCCAAGAACTGCTTCGAAGTGCCCCAACTCGTGAATGCCGGGTATCGCGGCAGGGCCTTGGGCGGCTGGACGCACGGAATGCTCCTTGCAACGACAAAGGGCGCGAACCTCGCCGGGATCGAGATCGCGCCCGCGCGCGGTCGTGCCAAGGCCCGAAAGCTTCTCCAGAATGGCGATCAGCGCCGGGACCACCGCGTCGCCTTTCAGCACGCCGACGATGCTTCCGCTCGCAGCGGTCCCGCCAAGCGACAGCAGCCAGACGACACCATCCGGCGCCGAAAGTGCCTGAAGGCGAATATCGGCAACGACGGCATCGAGCCCGAAGCGGCCGCCACCGTCGATGACAACGGACAATTTGGGTGCGAGTTTCAAGGACGGCCGGTGCACCTGCAAGGCCCCGCGAAGAGCCGCCGCGATCGGACGGGGATCGGCAATCTCTGCCGGGTCGATACCGGCAAGCGGCGGAACCTCGATCGCCAGTCCCTCGGCGATCGTGATCTCCGCATCGCCGATCGCCTGTGCCAGGGCCGGCACCGTCGCATCGCTCAGGCCGCGCAGTTGCAGGTTTCCGCGCGCGGTGATCTCGACGATGCCGTTGCCGAAGGTTTCAGCCGCTGCTGCAAGCGCCAGGACCTTTGGAATGGTCAGACTGTCGTCATCGGGCCTGAGCCGCACGAGCAGGCCATCGCCGGTCTGCATCGGTGCTGCGAGCGACGGACAGGCGCCGCGCCGCATCGAAGCGGCGGCACCGATTTCTCCGGTCGATGGAACGGCACAACTGATCATCAAATCCGTCATAGCTTGAGGCTCTCCTCCCTGAAGACGCCTCTACAGACGCTATAACACAGCCGCAAACCTTGAGTGAGATCAAACGCGACGCGGATCTGCCCGCCCCGTCATTCCTCGAAGTCGGCGCCCTTGCGAAGCAGGTAGATATCCATGATCCATCCCATCTTCTCACGCGCCGCCGCGCGGGTTTCGAGGATCCGGTCTTTCACGTCGGCAAGGCGACCTGAAATGACGATCTCATCCGGCGTGCCGAGATAGGCACCCCAATAGATCTCCGCATCCGGATCGTCGATCCGCTGGAACGCCTGCTCGCCGTCAAGCATGACGGCGGAGGTCTGGCTCCTCCCGGGAAAGCTCTCGTGCAGCCGGCGCCCGGTGGTGATTTCCACCGGCTTGCCGACGAGGTTCAGTGGAATCCTGTGGCTGGCGCAGAGCGCCTGCAGGCTGGTGATCCCCGGGATGACGTCATAATCGAAGGCAACCTGCCCGCGCGCCTTGACCCGCTCGACGATGCGGATGGTGCTGTCGTAGAGCATCGGATCGCCCCAGACGAGGAAGGCACCGGTTCCCTCCTCGCCCAACTCGTCGGCAAGCAGCCTTTCGTAGATCGCTGCGATCTGTTGATGCCAGTCGTCGACGCTGCCGTCGTAGCTGACGCCCTCGGTGCGGCGGACCGGCACCGCGAATTCGACGGTGCGGCTGTCGTTGCGCGTCACGTATCGGGCGCAGATGTCGCGGCGCACTTCGGCAAGCTCGGTCTTCTTCGCCCCTTTGGTCGGGATGAAGAGCACGTCGGCCTGGTTGAGCGCATTGATCGCCTGCACCGTCATGTGCTCCGGATTGCCGGAACCGATGCCGATGATCAGAATTTTGCGCATGCCCGCCTCCACCATTCCTGTCCTGGCGTCTTAGGCGCATCGTCGCCGTCGGCGCAAGGCCTCAGCGCGACAGCGAGACCGCCATCCGCGTCGGGCCGAGACCGACCTCAATTGATCTCGGCTGCGACCGGATTGTCCGGCAGCCGCCAGTCGATCGGATCGTAACCCTTGGACACGAGGAAGGCATTGGCCTGGGAGAAATGCCGGCAACCGAGAAATCCGGAGTGAGCCGACAATGGCGAGGGATGCGGCGCCCTGAGCACCAGATGGCGCGAGCGATCGACGAAAGCTGCCTTCTTTTGCGCATAGGAGCCCCAGAGCATGAAGACGACGGGATGGTCGGCCTCATTAACGGCGCGGATGATCGCGTCGGTGAACCGCTCCCAACCCCGTCCCTGATGCGAGGCCGCAAGCCCGCGCTCCACCGTCAGCACGCTATTCAGCAACAGTACGCCCTGCTTTGCCCAGCTTTCGAGAAAGCCGTGCCGCGCCGGCGGAATGCCGAGATCGCTGTTCAGTTCCTTGTAGATGTTGACGAGCGAGGGTGGCGTTCTGACGCCGGGGCGGACACTGAAGCACAGCCCGTGCGCCTGGCCGTCGCCATGGTAGGGGTCCTGCCCGAGGATGACGACGCGCACCTTGTAGAGCGGGGTCAGGTCGAGGGCGCGAAAATACTCGGCTCCCCGCGGAAAGATCTGCCGTCCCTCGTTCTTTTGAGCGAGCAGGAACTGCTTGAGGCCGGCCATGTAAGGGCTGGCGAATTCCTGCGCCAGCACCGCTTTCCAGCTCTCTTCGAGCTTCACCGCCGTCTCCATCACATCTCCGGTCCATCTCTTTGGTTCGAGGCCAGCAATTTAGGCCGCCCGACCGTCATCGCAAGGACTATCGCCCGCGTCCGTCGGATGTTGCACGGGTTTTGCCCGATTTATCGGCGCGCCTTCCGTGCGGATCACTAACCTCGCTCAAGAGCATTGTATTTCAAAGAATACAACGATAATCAGAAGGCGAAACCGTTGTATCCTGAAAAGATATCACGCTTCGTTGGAGGGAATTTGATGATCAAGAGAAGAGACTGGCTGAGGAGCCTAGTGCTGACACTCGGCCTCGCCTGGGCCGGCAGCACCATGATGCCGGCAGCCGCGCAGGCTGAAGAGAAGGTGACGGTCTTTGCCGCCGCGAGCCTGAAGAATGCGCTCGATGCGATCAACGCCGAGTGGCAGAAGCAAAGCGGCAAGGAAACCACCGTCTCCTACGCTGCAAGCTCCGCGCTCGCCAAGCAGGTGGAACAGGGCGCCCCGGCCGATGTCTTCATTTCTGCCGATCTTGCCTGGATGGACTATCTCGCTGACAAGAAGCTGATCAAGGATGACACCCGCTCGAACCTGCTCGGCAACCGCATCGTGCTCGTCTCCGGCAAGAAGGACGCGGCACCGGTCGAGATCAAGCAGGGCTTCGACCTGGCCTCCCTCGTCGGCGACGGTCGCCTCGCCATGGGTGCGGTCGATTCCGTTCCCGCCGGCAAATACGGCAAGGCTGCTCTCGAAAAACTCGGCGCTTGGTCCTCCATCGAGAAGAAGGTCGCCGGTGCCGAAAGCGTTCGCGCCGCCCTGCTCCTCGTCTCCCGCGGCGAGGCGCCCTACGGCATCGTCTACCAGACCGACGCCGCGGCCGATCCAGGCGTGAAGGTCGTCGGTACCTTCCCCGAAGACAGCCATCCGCCGATCGTCTATCCGATCGCGATCACCGCCGAAAGCAAGAGCCCGGATGCCGCCGCCTATGTCGACTTCGTCAAGTCGGACAAGGCAGCCGCCCTCTTCGAAAAGCAGGGCTTCACGGTTCTCAAGTAGTCGGCCTGAAACGACGTTGGATCTCGGCTGTCCAGAGGCAGGCGAAGCATCTATCGTCACGCGTCGCCCGCGCCCAAACGCGGGCGACGCAATCGTGTGCCAGAGGCAACGGCGGACGCAGGCGGAAGCCGCGTCCCACCGGCCGCGTATCGGGGGAGCGACATCCATTGGACTGGTTTGCAGTGAGCGATGCGGAATGGACGGCGATCATGCTGAGCCTGCGCGTCGCAACCGTCGCAATGATTTGTAGCCTGCCCTTCGCGCTTGCTGTCGCCATCCTGCTCGCCCGCGGCCGCTTCTGGGGCAAGACGCTGCTGAACGGTCTCGTTCACCTGCCGCTGATCCTGCCGCCCGTCGTCACCGGCTTCCTCCTTCTCTTGCTCTTCGGCCGCCGCGGACCGCTCGGCGCCTTCTTCGCCGACTATTTCGGTCTGGTCTTTTCCTTCCGTTGGACGGGCGCGGCACTCGCCTCCGCCGTCATGGCCTTTCCGCTGATGGTGCGCAGCATCCGCCTGTCGATCGAGGCGGTCGACCGCAAGCTGGAAGACGCGGCGACCACGCTTGGCGCCAGCCCGCCCTGGGTATTCGTCACGATTACACTGCCGCTGATCATCCCCGGCATCATCGCCGGTATGATCATCGCCTTCGCCAAGGCAATGGGCGAATTCGGCGCGACGATCACCTTCGTCTCCAATATTCCCGGCGAGACGCAGACCATATCCTCGGCGATCTACACCTTCACCCAGGTGCCGGGCGGCGATGCCGGCGCCATGCGGCTGACGATCATTTCGATCATCATCTCCATGGCCGCCCTGACCTTTTCGGAACTGCTGGCGGCCCTCGCCGCCAGACGGGTGACGGCCCCATGAGCCTCACCGTCGAAGCCCGCCACCAGCTCGGCAATTTCGCGCTCGATGCCGCCTTTACGTCCGACGGCGGTGTGACCGCACTGTTCGGCCGTTCCGGCTCCGGCAAGACCTCGCTCATCAACATCATCGCCGGGCTGCTGAAGCCGCAAAGCGGCCGCGTCGTGCTCGACGGCGATGTCATCGCCGACAGCGAGCGCCGGATCTTTACCCCGGTGCATCGCCGCCGCTTCGGCTACGTCTTCCAGGAGGCGCGGCTCTTTCCGCATCTCAGCGTAGGCCACAACCTTGCCTATGGCCGCTGGTTCGCCGGCAAGAGTGTCGGCAGCGATTTCACACGTATCGTCGACATGCTCGGCATTGGCCACCTGCTCGATCGCAACCCGTCAGCCCTGTCCGGCGGCGAACGGCAGCGCGTCGCGATCGGTCGCGCCCTGCTGGCGGCACCGCGCCTGCTGCTGATGGACGAACCGCTTGCCGCCCTCGACGAGGCACGCAAGGCGGAGATCCTGCCCTATCTCGAACGGCTGCGTGACGATGCCGGCATTCCGATCGTCTATGTGAGCCACTCCGTCAGCGAAGTCGCCCGGCTGGCGCGGCGCGTCGTGGTGCTCGAAAATGGTCGGGTCACGGCATCGGGCGCGGCCGCTGAGGTGTTGAGCGCCCCTGCCGCCACGCTCGCCACCGGCCGGCGCGAAGCCGGCGTGCTGCTTGAGGGCGAGGTCGAGGGAACCGATCCGTCCCACGAGTTGACGACCGTCCGGGTCGGACGGGAACGGCTGCGCATTGCGGGCGTCAGTGCCACACCCGGCAGCAGGCTTCGCCTGCACATTGCCGCGCGCGACGTCATGCTGGCGACATCAAGACCGGTGGAGATCAGTGCGCTGAACGTGCTCGAAGGGCGAATCCTTGCGATCGCGACCGAGGAAGACGGCAGCATCGATGTCAGGGTGAATTGCGGCGATGCGACGATTGCCGCCCGCATTACGCGCTTTTCACGCGACGCACTGCGGCTCGTTCCTGGCACGACGGTCTACGCCATCATCAAGTCCGTGGCGATTGATCACTAGGCCTACTTGGAAACAGCGTCGGCAGTATCGGACGATCCATCGCTGCGGCGGACGGACTCGAGCCAGGCGAGATCCTCGGCAATCGCGGCTTGCGCCCTTTCTTCCATCTGCCGGTAGCGTCGGATCAGCTCTTCGCCGAACGGCGTCACCAGTGCTCCGCCGCCCTGCTTGCCGCCGCGCTGCGTATCGACCGATGGCTCGCCGAACATCCGGTTCAAGGCATCGACCAGCAACCAGGCGCGGCGATAGGACATGTCCATCGCCCGCCCGGCGGCGGAGATGGAACCGGTCTCGCGGATCAGTTCGAGCAGCATGATCTTGCCGCGACCGAGCCGATCGGCGGGCGGAAAATCGATGCGCAGGACGGTGCGAAGATCGGGGCGTTTGTCACTCATGCGGGCGAGCATAGAAGCTCGCCGAACAAACCGGAAGTCCGCCCGGTGACGAGGCGGACCGGGTTTCCCAAGCAAAGTGAGCCGGCAAACCCAAGCTTTCGAGCAATGGCCAAATAGCGGGTCTTGATCTCGCGCCTTCGACATGCACCGATGCTACCGACAAGTCCTGCCCGAAAGTACCTTCTCCATGCCCGGTCCGACGCTCGATCCCATCGCAACCGATACCACCTTGCCCGCCAAGACCGACGTCGTCATCGTCGGCGGCGGCATTATTGGCGTCAGCACCGCTCTGTTCCTCGCCGAACGCGGCGTTGACGTCGTTCTCTGCGAGAAGGGCACGCCCGGAGCGGAGCAGTCGAGCCGCAACTGGGGTTGGGTAAGGGTCATGGGTCGCGACGAGCGCGAGATCCCGCTGGCGATCGAGGCGCTGAAGATCTGGGATACGCTCGACGCCCGCATTGGCGGCGAGACCGGCTTTCGCCGCAGCGGCATTCTCTACATTTCCGAGAACGAGCGCGACGTCGCCAACCGCGAGGCCTGGCTCGCCATGGCCAGACCCTATGGCGTCGATAGTGAACAACTCGGCCCCGACGCCACCGGGGTCGCGATGCCTGGTACCGCAATCCGTTATGAAGGCGCGCTCTTCACGCCGAGCGATGGTCGGGCCGAACCGCAGAAGGCAGTGCCGGCGCTGGTTGCCGGCGCCCGCCGCGCCGGTGCCCGCATCTTGACCGGCTGCGCCGTACGCGGCGTCGAGAAGGCCGCCGGGCGGATCTCCGCGGTTGTGACCGAGAAGGGTCGCATCGAAACGTCGACGGTGGTCGTCGCCGGCGGCGCCTGGTCTCGGCTGTTTCTCAAAGGCCTTGGCATCCGCCTGCCGCAACTGAAAGTTCGCAATACGGTGCTGAGAACCGGGGCCGTGTCCGGTGGCCCCGAGGGGGCCGGCGCAACGGCGACCTATGCCTATCGCAAGCGGCTCGACGGCGGCTACACGATTGCCGACGGTGCCGCCAACCTGCATGCGATCGTGCCCGACAGCTTCGCCTTCTTCCGCGATTTCCAGCCGGCGCGAAAGGCCGAGGGCGAGGCTGTCCAGGTGGGGATCAGCGCCCAGAGCTGGAACGAACTGTTCGAGATCGGTTCCGTGCCGCTCGACCGGCCCGGCGCGTTCGAGCGGCACCGCGTGCTCGATCCCAACCCGGATTCGCGCCGGGCGCTGAAGGCACTGGAGGCCGCCGGCAAAGCCTTCCCGTTCCTGCGCGAAACCAAGGTGCAGCAGATCTGGGCGGGCCTGATCGACGTGACGCCCGACGCCGTGCCCGTCATCTCGCCCGCCGACGCCGTTCCGGGCCTCATCATCGCGACGGGATTTTCGGGTCACGGTTTCGGCATCGGCCCCGGTGCCGGCCATCTCGTCGCCGATCTCGTCACCGGCAAGACACCGATCGTCGATCCGACGCCATTCCGGCTCTCGCGCTTCTTCGATGGAACGCCGATCACGCTTGCTCCTCCGGTTTGACCGTCGTCCCCGGAGTCCGGCCGCGAAAGAAAATTACAAGCAGCGACCGGCAGCAATATGCGCAACACAACGCGTGGGCGCGCTCCCGGCAGGATTCTATCTTTCTTCGCCTGCCCCTGCCCCACACGACGGAAAGACCTTCATAAGCCCCGGAACTCGTGGCAGTCTGTGAGTATTCCCGTCGGGAGAACGGGGGCTTTTAGGAGGAGTCTGTGCAGACCTCGGGCGGAGGAGCCTTGCGGGTCACATTGCACGTCCTCGTACACCTCAGGCCTACGGTTCTTCCGAAGCAAAAGCATTTCCGGCAAACGTGCTGAGCGGTTTTGCGTCCGGAAATGCGTGAGAACAGAGATGGAGAGCGGTTCGGCTGGAACCGCTCTTGAATTGGTGCGCTGCGCACTCCGGAGGAGGCCGGAACCGCATGAGCGATCTCGATCGACTTAGCCTGCATGTCCCCGAACCGGCGGTTCGGCCCGGTGGTGAACCGGATTTCTCCAACGTCAAGATTCCGAAGGCCGGCTCGGTGCCGCGCCCGGAGGTGGATGTCGCGCCCGAGGAGATCCGCGACCTCGCCTATTCGATCATCCGTGTGCTTAACCGCGATGGCGAGGCGGTCGGCCCCTGGGCCGGGCTGCTCTCGGACGACGAACTTCTCGCCGGTCTCCGCCACATGATGACTCTGCGCGCCTTCGATGCGCGCATGCTGATGGCCCAGCGCCAGGGCAAGACCTCCTTCTACATGCAGCATCTGGGTGAAGAAGCTGTCAGCTGCGCTTTCCGCAAGGCGCTGAACAAAGGCGACATGAACTTCCCGACCTATCGCCAGGCGGGTCTACTGATCGCCGACGGCTACCCGATGGTCGAGATGATGAACCAGATCTTCTCGAATGAAAGCGATCCGCTGCGCGGTCGGCAATTGCCGATCATGTATTCCTCCAAGGAGCACGGCTTCTTCACCATCTCCGGCAATCTCGCTACCCAGTATGTGCAGGCGGTCGGCTGGGCGATGGCCTCGGCCATCAAGCGCGACACCAAGATCGCCGCCGCCTGGATCGGCGATGGTTCGACGGCGGAATCGGACTTCCACTCGGCACTCGTCTTCGCCTCCACCTACAAGGCGCCGGTCATCCTCAACATCGTCAACAATCAGTGGGCGATCTCGACCTTCCAGGGCATTGCCCGCGGTGGTTCCGGCACCTTCGCCGCCCGCGGCCTCGGCTTCGGCATCCCGGCGCTCCGCGTCGACGGCAACGACTATCTCGCCGTCTACGCCGTCGCCAAATGGGCGGCCGAGCGCGCAAGACGCAACCTCGGCCCGACGCTGATCGAATACGTCACCTACCGCGTCGGCGCCCATTCGACCTCCGACGATCCGAGCGCCTATCGCCCCAAGACGGAATCGGAAGCCTGGCCGCTCGGCGACCCGGTCCTGCGGCTGAAGAAGCACCTGATCCTGCGCGGCGCCTGGTCGGAGGAACGCCACGCCCAGGCCGAGGCCGAGATCCTGGACGAGGTGATCCAGGCGCAGAAACAGGCCGAAGGCCACGGCACGCTGCATGCTGGCGGCAAACCCTCGGTGCGCGATATCTTCGAGGGCGTCTATGCCGAGATGCCGCCGCACATTCGCCGCCAGCGGCAGAAGGCAGGATACTGATATGGCCAGAATGACAATGATCGAAGCCGTGCGCAGCGCCATGGACGTCTCCATGGAGCGCGACGACAATGTGGTCGTCTTCGGTGAGGACGTCGGCTATTTCGGCGGCGTCTTCCGCTGCACGCAGGGGCTTCAGGCGAAATACGGCAAGACCCGCTGTTTCGACACGCCGATCAGCGAAAGCGGCATCGTCGGCACCGCAATCGGCATGGCGGCCTACGGATTGAAGCCCTGCGTCGAAATCCAGTTCGCCGACTACATGTATCCCGCCTACGACCAGATCACCCAGGAGGCGGCCCGCATCCGCTACCGCTCCAACGGCGATTTCACCTGCCCGATCGTGCTGCGCATGCCGACCGGCGGCGGCATCTTCGGCGGCCAGACGCACAGCCAGAGCCCCGAAGCGCTTTTCACCCATGTCTGCGGCCTCAAGGTCGTGGTACCCTCCAACCCCTATGACGCCAAGGGCTTGCTGATCGCCTCGATCGAAGATCCCGATCCGGTGATGTTCCTGGAGCCGAAGCGGCTCTATAACGGCCCCTTCGACGGCCATCACGACCGACCGGTCATCCCCTGGTCGAAGCACGATCTCGGCGAGGTGCCGGAAGGCCATTACACGATCCCGATCGGCAAGGCCGAAGTCCGCCGCCGGGGTTCCGCCGTCACCGTCGTCGCCTATGGCACCATGGTACATGTGGCGCTCGCTGCGGCCGAAGAAACCGGCATCGACGCCGAGGTGATCGACCTGCGCAGCCTCCTGCCGCTCGATCTCGACACGATCGTGAAATCCGTCGAGAAGACCGGCCGCTGTGTCGTCGTGCACGAGGCAACACTCACATCGGGCTTCGGCGGCGAAGTCGCCGCCCTCGTGCAGGAGCATTGCTTCTACCATCTCGAAGCGCCCGTCGTGCGCGTTGCCGGCTGGGACACGCCCTACCCGCACGCCCAGGAATGGGACTATTTCCCCGGCCCCGCGCGCGTCGGACGCGCGCTCGTCGAAGTGATGGAGGCCTGACATGGGCGAATTTGTAATCAAGATGCCCGATGTCGGCGAAGGCGTGGCCGAGGCGGAACTCGTCGAATGGCATGTGAAGCCCGGCGATCCCGTGCGCGAGGACATGGTGCTCGCCGCCGTCATGACCGACAAGGCGACCGTCGAAATCCCCTCGCCGGTGACCGGCACCGTGCTCTGGCTCGGCGCCGAAGTGGGCGACACCGTCGCGGTGAAGTCGCCGCTGGTGCGCATCGAAATCGCCGGCGAAGGTGCGCGGGCCGCACCTCTCGACGAAAAGCCGGTCGCCAAGGCTGAAGAAAAGCCCGATGTGAAAGTCGAGGCACCCGCGCCGGTAGCGAAAACCACTCAACCGGCAAAAGTCGAGGCGAAGGCACCGGCGGCCAACGGCATCCCGCCGGCGGCCGAACGGCAGGAAAAGGCGCTTGCCTCGCCGGCCGTGCGGCTGCGTGCCAAGGAAAGCGGCGTCGATCTCCGTCAGGTGACCGGCACCGGTCCAGCCGGCCGGATCACCCATGACGACCTCGACCAATTCATTGCCCGCGGTGCCCAGCCGGCGCTGGCGCCCGCCGGCCTCCAGCGCAAGACCGCGGTCGACGAAATCAAGGTGACGGGGCTGCGCCGCCGCATCGCCGAGAAGATGTCGCTTTCGACCTCGCGCATTCCCCACATCACCTATGTGGAGGAGGTCGACATGACGGCGCTCGAGGACCTGCGCGCCACGATGAATCGCGACCGCAAGGCGGACCAGCCGAAGCTGACGATCCTGCCCTATCTGATGCGGGCGCTCGTTCGCACCGTTGCCGAGCAGCCCGCCGTCAACGCGATCTTCGACGACGGCCCCGGCATCATCCATCGCCATCATGCCGTGCATATCGGCATCGCCACCCAGACGCCGGCGGGCCTCACCGTTCCGGTCGTCCGCCACGCCGAAGCGCGTGGCATCTGGGATTGCGCCAACGAGCTCAACCGTCTTGCCGAGGCAGCCCGCACCGGCACCGCCACCCGTGACGAGCTCACGGGATCGACGATCACCATCTCGTCCCTCGGCGCGCTCGGCGGCATCGTCTCCACCCCGGTCATCAACCACCCGGAAGTGGCGATCGTCGGCGTCAACAAGCTGGCGATCCGCCCCGTCTGGGACGGCACGCAGTTCGTGCCGCGCAAGATCATGAACCTGTCCTCGAGCTTCGATCACCGCGTCATCGACGGCTGGGATGCGGCCGTCTTCGTGCAGCGGCTGAAGACCCTGCTCGAAACGCCGGCGCTTATTTTCGTGGAGGCCTGAGGCGATTATGAAGGAAATTTCCTGCAAGCTGCTCGTCATCGGCGCCGGCCCCGGCGGCTACATCGCAGCCATCCGCGCTGGTCAACTGGGCATCGACACCGTGATCGTCGAAAAGGCCAAGGCCGGCGGCGCCTGTCTCAATGTCGGCTGCATTCCCTCCAAGGCTTTAATCCATGCGGCCGAAGAGTTCCACAAGCTGCGCGCGGCGGCGTCCGGCCGCAGCCCGCTCGGCCTTTCACTTGCCAACCCCTCAATCGATCTTGCCCACACCGTCGCCTGGAAGGACGGCATCGTCGGCCGGCTGAACGGCGGGGTGATCGGGCTCTTGAAGAAGGCCGGCGTCAAGGCGGTGATCGGGTCGGCTCGCTTCGTCGATGGCAAGACCGTCGACGTCGAAACCGAAACCGGGCTGCAGCGCATCCGCGCCGAGGCGGTCGTGATCGCCACCGGCTCGGCACCGGTCGAGCTTCCGGACCTGCCCTTCGGCGGGCCGATCATTTCATCGACCGAAGCCCTGTCGCTGAAGAGCGTGCCGAAGAGCCTCGCCGTCATCGGCGGCGGCTATATCGGCCTCGAACTCGGCACGGCCTTCGCCAAGCTCGGCAGCCACGTCACCGTCGTCGAGGCACTGACGCGCATCCTGCCGCAATATGATGCCGACCTGACGAAGCCGATCGGCAAGCGCCTCGGAGAACTCGGCATCGAGGTCTTCACCCAGACGGTCGCCAAGAGCTACTCCGCCGAGACCAATAGCCTGCATGCCGAGCACAACGGCCGCGCCGTCGACGTCGCCGCCGAAAAAGTGCTGGTCACCGTCGGCCGCCGGCCGGTGACCGAAGGCTTCGGCCTGGAGGAGATCGACCTCGACCGCACCGGCCGCTTCATCCGTATCGACGACCAGTGCCGCACCTCGATGCGCGGCATCTACGCCATCGGCGACGTCACCGGCGAGCCGATGCTGGCACACCGCGCCATGGCGCAAGGGGAAATGGTGGCGGAGATCGTCGCCGGCCATAAGCGAAGCTGGGACAAGCGCTGCATCCCGGCCGTCTGCTTCACGGACCCCGAAATCGTCACCGCCGGGCTCTCGCCCGACGAGGCCCGCGCCAGCGGCATCGAGATCAAGATCGGCCAGTTCCCCTTCCAGGCGAATGGCCGCGCCATGACGACGCTGTCGGAAGACGGCTTCATCCGCGTCGTCGCCCGCGCCGACAACCACCTGGTGCTCGGCATCCAGGCGGTCGGTCACGGGGTCTCGGAACTCTCGGCAAGCTTCAGCCTTGCGATCGAAATGGGTGCACGTCTCGAAGACATCGCCGGGACGATCCATGCCCACCCAACGCAATCGGAAGCCTTCCAGGAATCCGCACTGAAGGCGCTGGGACACGCGCTGCATATCTGATCGACGCGTTGTAAAATGGCCCCTCATCCGGCCTGCCGGCCACCTTCTCCCCGCCACGCGGGCAGAAGGACACACGCGGCGCCCGCTCCAACCATTGTGCCTATTGTCGCACGGGAGAAAGACATGAGCAGAATTGATCCGATCGTCATCGTTTCGGCGGCACGCACTCCGATGGGCGCCTTTCAGGGTAGCCTCAAGGATCTGACCGCGCCGGAAATCGGCGCCATCGCGCTGAAGGCAGCGCTCGATCGCGCCGGCCTAGACGCTGTCGACGAGGTGCTGATGGGTAATGTGCTGCCGGCCGGCATCGGCCAGAACCCAGCACGCCAGGCAGCCCTTGGCGCCGGCCTCGGCAAGGAAACGCCGTCGACGACCGTCTCCAAGGTCTGCGGCTCCGGCATGAAGGCGCTGATGCTTGGCCACGATGCGTTGCTGTCCGGCAGCGCCACCGTGCTGGCCGTGGGCGGCATGGAATCGATGACCAACGCCCCCTATTTGCTGCCGAAGGCGCGCGGCGGCTTCCGCCTTGGTCATGGCGAGGTCAAGGACCACATGTTCCTCGACGGCCTCGAAGACGCCTACTCTGGCCGGCTGATGGGCACCTATGCCGAGGACACGGCCGAGTACTACCAATTCTCGCGCACCGATCAGGACGCCTTCGCGCTTCGCTCGCTGGAACGTGCCAACCGGGCGGCTGAAGATGGTTCCTTTGCCGAGGAAACGGTAGTGGTCAGCGGCGCTGGAAAGCGGCAGACCGCCAACCTCGATCGCGACGAGCAGCCGACCAAATCGGATCCGGCAAAGATCCCGAAGCTCAAACCCGCCTTCCGCGACGGCGGCAGCGTGACCGCGGCCAATTCGTCGTCGATCTCCGACGGTGCAGCGGCGCTGATTTTGATGCGTGCAAGCGAGGCAGAAAAGCGGGGGCTGACGCCGCTTGCGATCGTCGCAGGCCACGCCGGCCACGCACAGGAACCGGCCTGGTTCACGACCGCGCCGATCGGCGCGATCGACAAGCTGATGGCCAAGCTCGCCTGGGAAAAGGGCAGCGTCGGCCTCTACGAAATCAACGAGGCCTTCGCCGTGGTGGCGATGGCGGCGATCCGTGATCTCGGGCTCTCAGACGAGATCGTCAACATCAACGGCGGCGCCTGCGCACTCGGCCATCCGATCGGCGCGTCCGGCGCCCGCATCATCGTGACGCTGCTTCACGCCATGCGCGCCAAGGGCGTCAAACGCGGAATTGCCTCTCTCTGCATCGGTGGCGGCGAGGCGACGGCGGTGGGGCTGGAGCTGTTGCAGTAGGTTACGAGCGGGATGAGGAAAAGTGCGCGCGGTTTTCCGCCCGCATCCCGCTCCAACTTATGAGAAGCGCCGCCGATCGAACGGGCGGCGCTTGTCGTTTTCAGCGGCGATTTGCCTTTCGCCCCTCTCCCATTGATGGCGAGAGGGTCAGATCGGCCGCTCTTTAGCCCATGCGCTCGGAAGCGTAGGAACCCGGGCTCGGCGGGAAGACGACGACTCGGTTGCCGTTGATGAAGCAGCGGTGATGGATGTGCGCGTGCACCGCACGGGCCAGCACCTGGCTTTCGACGTCGCGGCCGATCGAGACATAGTCTTCCGCGCTCTGGGCGTGGGTGATGCGAGCGATGTCCTGCTCGATGATCGGACCCTCGTCGAGGTCGGCGGTAACATAATGCGCCGTCGCGCCGATCAGCTTCACGCCACGCTCATAGGCCTGCTTGTAGGGGTTGGCCCCCTTGAACGACGGCAGGAAGGAGTGGTGGATGTTGATGATCCGGCCCGACATCTTCTTGCAGAGCGCATCCGACAGAACCTGCATGTAGCGGGCAAGCACGATCAGCTCGGCGCCGGTCTGCTCGACGATCTCCAGGAGCTGCGCTTCCGCCTTCGGCTTGTTCTCCTTCGTCACCTTGATGTGATGGAAGGGAATGTCGTGGTTGACGATCACCTTCTGATAATCGAAGTGGTTGGAGACGACGCCGACGATGTCGATCGGCAGCGCGCCGATCTTCCAGCGATAGAGCAGGTCGTTGAGGCAATGGCCGAAACGCGACACCATCAGGAGCACCTTCATGCGCTCTTCGCTGTCGCGGATTTCCGCCGTCATGTTGAAGCGCTTGACGACCGGCTCGAAGCCTTCCTTGAGCTCATCGAGCTTGACGCCTTCCTGGCTGATGAAGGTCAGCCGCATGAAGAACAGGCCGGTCTCGAGGTCGTCGAACTGCGAACTGTCTGAAATGTAACAGCCCTTTTCGGCGAGATAGCCGGTGATGGCGGCGACGATGCCGCGGGTGGTCTTGCAGCTGACGTTCAGCACATAGCTTTTCATCGGTAGGTCTCTCGCTCCAGAGGTTTTTCCGGCCCCCCCATATACGGCCAGTCACGCAAAAACTAGCGCGGCCTTTCCGCCGCCGTCGATCCATTCGCGACATTCGCTTGACGGAACCGGCCAGACGAGCCGGTCAGCACAATGGAGCTTCAGCCTGATGGTGCCTGGAGAGAGGATCGGGCAGAAAGTCGCACCGCCTCAGCGCGGCGTGCGATCCGGGTGCGCGCGAGCGAAAGCCTCGATCTCCGTACAATTCTGATCGATCGCGACAAGCCGCGGACAAGCGCCGAGATCCACCTCCCAGCGGCGGGCATTGTAGACCTGCGGCACGAGGCAGATATCCGCCATCGTCGGGGTGTCGCCATGGCAGAACCGGCCGGTTGCGGGATGGTCGAGCAGCCGTTCAAAGGCGGCGAGCCCTTCGCCGATGAACTTGCGCATCCAGTCGCGCCGCGCCGCTTCGCCATCCGCGGCATTGGCCATGACATGGGAGATCACGCCGAGATTGCACACCGGGTGGATGTCCATGGCGATCGCAAAGGACAGAGTACGCACCCGTTGGCGCCCGACGGCATCATCCGGCAGGAAGCCGCAATTGGCGCGTGTCTCGGCGAGATATTCGATGATGGCGAGCGATTGCGTGAGGCGCTCGCCATCGATGTCGAGCACAGGCACGAGCCCCTGCGGGTTGCGGGCCAGATGCTCAGGCTGCTTGTGGGCCTTGGCGAGCAGGTCGACCGGCACCGAACGATAGCTTTCGCCGAGGCTGTTGAGCGCAATCCGCACTCGGTAGCTCGCCGACGAACGCCAGTAATCGTAAAGGACGGTCTCGCTCATGCCTTTGCCCGTTCTGTCGCCCGGCCGTATCAGGCCTTGGTGTAGGCTTCGACGGTCTGCTCGATCGCGCCGAAGATCGAATGACCCGCCCTGTCCTTCATCTCGATGCGCACGACATCGCCGACCCTCAGGAAATGCGTCTTTGCTGCGCCGCCGACGATCGTCTCAATCATCCGCAGTTCTGCGATGCAGGAATAGCCGGCACCGCCCTCGGCGACCGGCTTGCCCGGGCCGCCGTCGAGCTTGTTGGAGACCGTGCCCGAACCGATGATCGTGCCTGCAGCAAGAGGACGGGTCTTGGCGGCATGGGCAACCAGCTGGGCAAAGTCGAAAGTCATGTCGATGCCGGCGTTGGCGCGGCCGAAGGGCTTGCCGTTGAGGTCGACGCAGAGCGGCAGATGCAGCTTGCCACCGTCCCAGGCGTCGCCTAATTCATCCGGAGAAACGGCGACCGGCGAGAAGGCGGAAGACGGCTTCGACTGGAAGAAGCCGAAGCCCTTCGCGAGCTCCGCCGGGATGAGGCCGCGCAGCGACACGTCGTTGACCAGCATGATAAGGCGGATGGCCGCCCGCGCCTCTTCGATCGTCGCCGCCATCGGCACGTCGTCGACGATGACGGCAACTTCGCCTTCCATGTCGACGCCCCAGCTTTCGTCAACAAGCGGGATCGGATCACGCGGCGCGATGAAACTGTCGGAGCCGCCTTGATACATCAGCGGATCGGTCCAGAAGCTCGACGGCATCTCGGCATTGCGGGCCTTGCGGACCAGTTCGACGTGATTGACGTAGGCCGAGCCATCGGCCCATTGGTAAGCGCGCGGCAACGGCGAGAGCGCATCATGTTCATGGAACCGGATCGTCGGCTGCGAGCCGGTCTCGATCCCGTCGGCCACGCGTGCCAGCCGAGGGCCGGCATGCGCCCAATCATCGAGCGCGGCCTGCAGCGTGCGGGCGATGTGCCCGACCTCGGAGCAGCGTGTCAGATCGCGGGAGACGACCACGAGCTTTCCGTCGCGCGAACCGTCCTTGAGTGTCGCCAGTTTCATGCAGTCCTCCCTCTCGATCTTTTCTTTGTTTCTCGTATCACCAGGCAGAAAACCGACCTAGTCGGACGAATCGTCCGTAAGCTTCACAACAAGGCCGTCGGCAGCGATCGTCAAGGCGCCCGCCCAGTTTTTGCGGGCGGCGGCAATCCACTGGTTTTCGGTTATCTCCGGATCATCGGCCGGGATCAGATGGTGCAGCACCAGCCGACCGACGCCGGCGGCCATTGCGACCGCGGCCGCCTGCTCGGCGAATGTGTGGCTCGCCAGCAGATGCTCCTTCAGCCGCGCGCCATTGCCGGTGCGCGCTACCAGCCGGTCGACGCCTTCGGCGAGCATCGCCTCGTGCACGAGAATGTCGGCGCCTCTGGCGAAATCGGCAAGCGGCGGGAAATAGGCCGTGTCGGACGAGAATACGACCGAGCCCTCCGCATGGTCGAAGCGGAGCGCAAAACAGTCGGTGACCGGCGGATGGTCGACGCGCAGCGCCGACAACGTCAGGCCGTTCTCCGAGAAGATTTTGCCCTCGGAATATTCGATGACCTCGACCAGCGCACGCAGGTCCGGCCGCCCTTCGTCGACGATGCGGATGTCGATGTCGAAAGCCATCGCCTGAAGGAAGCCGTGCCAATAGGCGCGGGTCCCGACGGGACCGAAGACGCGCACGGGAGCAGCGAGCCCGGCAGTCCACGCGGTGTGGATCAGCGGCCCAAGTTCCAGCACGTGGTCCGAATGCAGGTGGGTGATGACGATGAGGTCGAGCGCCTTCAGCGGCACGTCGGCACTGGTCAGCCCGCGGGTGACGCCGAGGCCGCAATCGACGACGATGGTCCGGCCGCCGATTTGAAGCAGGGACGAGGTCGGCCACGGGCCGCCCGGCCGGATCGCCGGACCGCCCTTGCTGCCGAGCAAAACGAGGCGTGAACTCAAGACCAATCGCCTTCCGGCGTCCCGTTGAACCGCTTCTTGAGATCGCTCCAGCAATCGATGTAGTTGTCCTGCAACGTCTCCAGTTCGGCGGCGAAGCGGGTCAGTTGCTGCGGGAAGCGGGTCTCGAACATGAAGGCCATCGTATTGTCGAGCTTCACCGGTTTCAACTCGCTGTTTGTCGCCTTGTCATAGCCAGACGCGTCAGGCCCGTGTGCCAGCATCATGTTGTGCAGGCTCATGCCGCCGGGCACGAAACCCTCTTCCTTCGCGTCATAACGGCCGTAGATCAGCCCCATGAACTCACTCATGATGTTGCGGTGGTACCAGGGCGGCCGGAAGGTGTGTTCGGCGACCATCCAGCGCGGCGGGAAGATGACGAAATCGACGTTCGCCGTCCCCTCTTCGCCGGAAGGTGCCGTCAGGACCGTGAAGATCGACGGATCCGGGTGATCGAAGAGAATCGCGCCAACGGGCGAGAAGGTCTTGAGGTCGTATTTATAGGGCGCGTAGTTGCCGTGCCAGGCAACCACGTCGAGCGGCGAATGGCCGATCTCGGTCACGTGGAAGCCGCCGCACCACTTCACATGCACGCGGCAGGGCGTCTCCTTCTCCTCGAAGGCGGCGACCGGCGTCTTGAAATCGCGCGGGTTGGCGAGGCAGTTTGCGCCGATCGGGCCGCGATCCGGCAGCGTGAACTTGGCGCCGTAGTTTTCGCAGATGTAACCACGCCAGACC
Source organism: Ensifer sp. VA4 (assembly GCF_055710065.1). Lineage (NCBI taxonomy): Bacteria > Pseudomonadati > Pseudomonadota > Alphaproteobacteria > Hyphomicrobiales > Rhizobiaceae > Ensifer > Ensifer sp. VA4. The sequence continues at coordinate 21,650 of NZ_JBVQPO010000024.1, forward strand.
TTCTCGTCGCCAAGCCGCGTGACCTTGAACATCGTACCGCGCGGCACGAGGCAGATCTCGGAGGGTTCCACATCCATCTTGCCGAGTTCGGTGAAGACCTGGATCGCGCCGGTCTCCGGAACGATCAGGAGCTCGCCGTCGGCGTTGAAGAAATAGTCGTCCACCATGTCGGCGTTGAAGGCATAGGCATGCGCCGCCATCCCGGTCTGCGTCGGTGCGTCGCCTGCCGTCGTCATCGTGCGGATGCCTTCAAGGAAATTGAGCTTTTCCGATGGCGTCGGCAGCGGGTTCCAGCGCAACTGGCCGAGTGCCAGCGAATGTTCGGCCATATGCGGCGCCGTCTTCCAGTGCGGATAGTCGATCTTGCTGAAGCGCCCGGTGTGGCGGACACTCGGGCGGATACGGTAGAGCCAGGAACGCTCGTTGGTGCCGCGCGGAGCGGTGAAGGGCGAGCCGGAAAGCTGCTCGGCATAAAGCCCGTAGGCGCATTTCTGCGGGCTGTTTTGCCCCTGCGGCAGAGCGCCGGGCAAGCTTTCGGTCTCGAAATCGTTGCCAAAGCCCGGCATGTAGCCGAGCGCCTCGGCTGCCTTGGCCTGTGCATCGGCCTGTTGTCCTGCCTTCTCGAGCATGGTTCGATCCTCCTCCTCCAAGCGCCTGGCTCCAGCAGAGGAGCGCCCCCTTTAAAAAGGGGCCGGCACACTTCTGGTGCCACGGCGACGGCTCATCCTCGTGGACGCGAGCGGCGCTTTCGGCATATTAGTTGCAATCGTAACTATCGATTTTGTAACTATCAAGGACACCGCGATGGCCACCGATGGCTTCGAACTCAACGCCTTTCTGCCCTATCGCTTGAACCGTGCAGCCGAATTCGTCGCCCTGCGCTTTGCCGCCCAATACAAGGCACGCTACCAGCTCACCCGCCCGGAATGGCGCACGCTCGCAGCCCTCGGCAGCACCGGCCGCCCGATGACGGCGACCGAGGTCGGCGCCCACTCGGCCATGCACAAGACCAAAGTCAGCCGCGCCGTCGCGGCCCTCGAAAAACGCCGCTGGCTGACGCGGCGCGAACATGAGGACGACCGCCGCGTCGAGCATCTGGCACTGACGAAGACAGGCATTCGGGCCTATGGCGAGTTGACCGAGCTTGCTGCCCGCTATCAGGCGGAATTGAATACGCTGATCGGCCCGACCGAGATGCAGGCGCTGGCTGCCGGCCTGGAAGCAGTGGAACGCGCCATCGTCAGGATCGAAAAACCCGACAACGCCCGCGGCTGAGAGCTCAGCCTTTCATCCGCTCCGGGATCGGCACGCCTTCGAAGCTTTTCAGCGTTTCGAGCACGATCGAGGTCTTCACATGCTGCACACTGTCATGGGGCAGCAGCACGTCGTTGACGAAGCGCGAAAGCCCGGCGAGATCCGGCGTCACCACCCTGAGGTGATAATCCATCTCGCCGGTCAGCGCATAGGCCTCCAGAACTTCGGGCAGGCTGGAGACGAGCTTGCCGAACCGCTTGGCATTGTCGCGATTGTGGGTGGCGAGCGTCACCGAGATCACCACCATCAGATCGAGGCCGAGCTTCTGCCGATCGATCTGTGCCTGATAGCCGGTGATATAGCCTTCCGCTTCGAGCCGGGTGCGCCGCCGAGAACATTGCGACGGCGAAAGCGCGATACGTTCGGACAGTTCGTTGTTGGTCAGATGCCCGTCGCGCTGCAATTCGCTGAGGATCTTGAGATCGAAGCCGTCAAGTTGCTCCATTCGTGCACCCTAATACAGTATTTCGCATGTTTCGTGCGCCATCCTGTCCAAACGGCGCAAGAATACAAGCATCATGCATGGGAATTGCGTCATACTCCAGCAAAGTTTGGAAGAATGAGAGGAGACTTCCGATGGGCCCCTTCCCGCATGACGCCCCGCCGGCAAAAATCACGGCCGAAAACCCCGCTGGCACGGATGGCTTCGAATTCGTCGAGTTCGCCCATCCGGAACCGGAGAAGCTTGCCGAACTCTTTACCCGCATGGGCTACAGCCCGGTCGCCAAGCACAAAACCAAGAACATCACCGTCTGGCGGCAGGGCGACATCAACTACATCCTGAATGCCGAGCCGGGTTCCCATGCCACGCGCTTCGTCGATCAGCATGGCCCCTGCGCGCCGTCCATGGCCTGGCGCGTCGTCGATGCCAAGCACGCCTTCGACCATGCGGTCTCGAAGGGCGCGATCCCCTACGAAGGCAACGACAAGTGTCTCGACGTTCCGGCCATCGTCGGCATCGGCGGTTCGCTGCTCTATTTCGTCGAGACCTACGGCGCCAAGGGATCGGCCTACGAGGCCGAGTTCGAATGGACCGGCGAGCGCAACCCGAAGCCGGAAGGCGTCGGCTTCTATTATCTCGACCACCTGACCCACAACGTCTATCGCGGCAACATGGACAAGTGGTGGGCCTTCTACCGTGAGCTTTTCAACTTCACGCAGATCCACTTCTTCGACATTGACGGCCGCATTACCGGCCTCGTCAGCCGCGCGATCACCTCGCCCTGCGGCAAGATCCGCATTCCGTTGAATGAATCCAAGGACGATACGAGCCAGATCGAGGAATATCTGCGCAAGTACAAGGGCGAAGGCATCCAGCACATCGCCGTCGGCACCGAAGCGATCTACGATGCCACCGACAAGCTCGCCGACAATGGCCTGAAGTTCATGCCCGGCCCGCCGGAAACCTATTACGAGATGTCACGCGAACGCGTGCACGGCCATGACGAGCCGATCGAGCGCATGAAGAAACACGGCATCCTGATCGACGGCGAAGGTGTGGTGAATGGCGGCATGACGAAGATCCTGCTGCAGATCTTCTCGAAGACCGTGATCGGCCCGATCTTCTTCGAGTTCATTCAGCGCAAGGGCGATGAAGGCTTTGGCGAGGGCAATTTCCGTGCCCTGTTCGAATCGATCGAAGCCGACCAGATCCGCCGCGGCGAACTGGGACCGCAGGCGGCCGAGTAAACAGGCCTGGCCCGGAAAATCTTGGCCGGACGCAGGGCCGGCCTCTCGAAGCTCAAGAGCCTCTCGCCCCAAGCGAGGGGCTTTTCTATGGAGCCGACATCTCACAACGCGATCGCGTCCGCGTGCACAATCGAACAGGTAGCGCAGTCGTCGAACTCAGTTCGTGACATCATTGACGACGCGCCAGTTCGGGCGGCCGAGGTCATGCGGCCATTCGATCACGTCACGATCGTTGAAGTAGACGACTTCGGCCAGTTTCGGGAACTGCGGATCCGGCTGTGTCGCGGCGTTCATCCACGGCTGCATATAGGCCTGGCTGCCTTCCCATCCGAGTTCGGCCACCCAGATCGGCTTGTTGTACTTGGCCACCAGGTCGTAGCCGGGCTTCAGCGCCTCGGCGAATGTCTTCGGTCCGCCGTACTCGATCTTGTCGAAGGGCTCGAGCCCGAAGACGGACAGCCCGACGAGATCGACATAATCGTCACCCGGATAGTAGGCTTCGAGGTTCGGCAGCCCTTTCGGCGACCACATGATCTGCGCTTTCGGCGCCTTCTTGCGCACGATGTCCATGGCGTGCCTGTAGGCCTTGATCCAATCCTGAGGTTGCCACCCGGCCCAGGAGAAGCGGCCGGAGGTGTCTTCCATTTCCTGCCCCCAGCGCACGATGACCGGGCTTTTCAGCTCGGCAATCACGTCGGCGATCGCTTCCATGTTGGGGTCATATTCGCCCCTGAGCATCCGGTCGCGGAGCTGCGTCGGCGTCAGTTTCCAGTCGAGCGACCAGGACCAGGGCTCGATGGTGATCAGCAGATTGCGCTTGCGCTGAAGCGCATACTCGTCAGCGGTGCGCAAGGATGCGAGATCGACGTCTTCCCACGGCAGGAACAGGGCCTCGGTCGTCACGTCGCTCTGGGCGCCGAAGTCGCCATGCGGATCATAGGCGCCGAATTTCGTTCCGCCGGGGTGCATGATGGGACGTTTGTCGATCATCGTCTCGGTCTGTCCGGCATTGCCCGCAGGATTGGCTTGCTCCTGCGCCAGCGCGGACACCAGGCTGCCGAAGTCCAGCTGCAGGGCCAGGGCAGTGCTGAGCGCGAATGCCAATTTGCGTTTCATTTCATCCTCCTGCTGCCTCTATTTCTTGGCCAGGAACTGTTCCTTGAGATGCAATGCCTTTGCCGTGATGTCGTCCTGCGCGACGAGGCTGTAGTAAGCGTCATCGGGCTTGGGCTTTGCGTGCTTGAAGACATACCACTCGCCGTTTGGCACTTTCCGCTGATAGATCGTGTCGCCGATCTTGGCGTGGCCGAAACAGGTCCGAGCATCGCCCGCATCGACCGCAGTCGTCCATACGGCCTGCATGCACATCATGCCGAGGTCGCTGACATACCAGTTGCCTTCGGCGAAGGATCGGTCACCGTTGCCCTTGTCGACAAAGGCCACCAGCTTTCGGTCATGCGCGGTAAAGCGTGCGCCGCCGGTCGACCATTGCCAGGTCTTGTTGCGGTAGAGCAAATAGACTTCATAAGCGCTGAGCGGCGTCGGCTTGATCTCCATCTTCGCCTTGACCGGCTCGGCGCCCAAGTAGACCGCGGCAGCTGCAAACGGCAGCAACAGCGGCAGAATCATGACTTTTGTCGACCCTTTCATCGCCATTCTCCTCGTGTTGGAGATTTACACACTCGATTTCTCGCCGCTGTCATGACGGCACGAAGTATCGGCCGACCTTCCTTGTCGTCGTCGTTTCCCGGTATTCCGCTTCGCTGACACTCCGTCTTTCGACGCCCTTAGCGGTGGGCCGTGACCGGGCAGGTTCGAACCGTGCTCGGCTCTCAGCCGGCTGCGAAAAGCCTTTCCATTGCAGATGGAAGCGAACGATCCTCAGCTTCGTGCCGAGTCCGGCGCCGGCAACCGCGAATTTCGCCTCGGTGAACGTCACGAAGCCCAGGCCGTGCGACAGGGCCTCCGTGGCCTCGGCACCGTGACGCACGGCCGATTGGGCGGACAGGACCGAGACCAGCACCTGAGAGCCGGCCATCATCGCGGTCATCGTCGAACGCGGCACGAGAGGCAGCCCGTTCTCGCGCGCGTGCCGAACATGGATCACCACCACGAGCCCGGCATAGAGAAGAGCGTTGATCCCGGCGAAGACGTAGAAGCCGCGCGCCGTTCCCGCATCGGCGATCAACCAGACGGCGAGCGCCGACATCAGGGAAAGCAGGAGATAGGGCATCAGCACCCGAAGCGGCAGGGGACCTGCTGCGCCGCCGCCTTTTGGCGTGATGCGAAAATCGACGAACGAGCCGCTCAGATGATCGCGCACCGCCGCCAGGCAGCCGAGCAGCGACCAGGGCCACCGCGCGAACAGGAACAGGATCGTCTCCCAACTCAGCACCCGCGCGTCATGCGGGCGGAAGGTGCCGGTCGAACGCCAGAAATAGGCGAGCACGACCAGCACCAGCGACAAAGGCACGAAATGCAGCAGAAAATCGGGAAAGTCGACCGCGACGAAGATCCGCCCCATGAAAAGCGCCGCGATCGGCATCACGAACATCAGCGCCATGAAGCACGAGAACAGCGGGTACCAGAACTGCGAAAAGAGGAACTGGAACTGCAGCCGCGGCGACAGCTTCGGCACATATACAGGCGAATACTTCAACAGGATCGCCATGAGGCTGCGCGACCATTGGAATTCCTGAACCACGAGATCAGCAAAGTTCGCCGGCCCGTCGCCATGGGCAATGGCGTTCAGGGCATGCACGCCGCGCCAGCCATGGGCGTTCATCATCAGCGTCGTCGAATGATCTTCGGCGAGTTCCGGACCCAGCCCGCCGATCTGCTTCAGCGCCTTTGTCCGCACGGCGTAATGCGAACCGATGCATAACGGCGCCCAGCCGTTGTTGTAGCCGACCTGCAGGGAGCCATGCAGGCTTGCCTCCGCATAAAGCCGCCCGCGTGCCGCCCAGCTTGTGGTGGCATTCGCATCGCATATGCTCGGCGCCGAGACATAGCCGACCGACGGGTCGTTGAAGGGACGCATTACCTCGACGAGATAGGTGCTTTCGGGCACGTGATCGGCGTCGAACTGCGCCACGAAATCGTAGCGCTCATAGCCGTAGTGATCGTAGAAATAGGCAAGGTTTCCTTCCTTGCAGCGCGTGCGGCGTGGCCAGGCGGCGCGATGATATTCGGCGACACCCTTTCGCGTTGAGATGAAAACCCCGTGGGCCGCGCACCAGCAAAGCGTTTCCGGCGACGGGTCCTCATCCGCCAGCCAGACATCGAAATCGCAGCCGGTCTGGTCCAGCATCGCCTGCAGCGTCTTGCGCACGACGGCGAACGGCTCCGACGGCGCCTTGGTGACGACCATCGCGATACGTCCCCGGGGTACCGGACCGTTGCTCACGGTGGCCACCTTCGCGCCGGAAAAGATCATGATGAAGTAGACCGGCAGCAGAGTGATCCACCCGACGACGACGGTGATGAGGATGTAGGACGGCCAGTCCATGACATGGGCCGGATCAAGCCACCACCGCCAGAAATACACGAAGGCCGCGAACCACGCGGTAACGCCCAATATGTTCAGCATCTGCAGACGCCCGGAAAACAGTGCCGTCAGATGCGGATTGACATGCCCCGCATGCGCGAGATCGGCAGAGTGGCGAAAACCACCGAGTGCGGCCGCCCAGCTCATCACCGCACCTCCAGCCCGAAACCTGGCGCCGCCGTGCGGATGATGGTGTCGATGTCCGAGAGCGCCGGGCGGAAGCCCAGCCGCTGCCGCGCCCGGCTCGTGTCGGCATAGAGCACGGGCGGATCGCCGGGGCGACGCGGCAACATCTGCACGGGAACCTGTCGCCCTGTGACGCGATCGATGGCTTCGAGAACCTGCCGGATCGAGGTTCCGTGTCCGCAGCCGAGATTGGCGCGCAGCACCTCGCCGCCGTCACGCAGATAGTTGACGGCCGCGACATGCGCGTCGGCGAGGTCGGTCACGTGAATGTAGTCGCGAATGCAGGTTCCGTCCGGCGTGGGATAATCGTCGCCGAAGACGTCGAGCCTTTCGATCCCGCCGGCCGCCGCCATCAGGGCGCGCGGTATGAGATGCGTTTCCGGATCGTGCCGTTCCGTGAGCTGCCCTTCCGGATCGGCGCCCGCGGCGTTGAAGTAGCGCAAGGCGACGGAACGAAAATCATAGGCGCGTGCGTAGTCGCCGAGCATCAGCTCGATCATCAGTTTCGTGCGCCCATAGGGGTTTATCGGAAGTTGCTCCGTGTCCTCGGTGATCGGAAGCCGCGGCGGCACGCCGTAGGTGGCGCAGGAGCTGGAAAATACGATGCGTGCAAGCCCGGTTGCACGGCAGGCTTCTAGCAGCGCGATGCTGCCTGCGACATTGTTGCGGTAGTATTTTCCCGGGTCTTCGACGGATTCCCCGACATAGGCGGAAGCCGCAAAGTGGATCACGCATTCGGGCAGAAACGTCCGGATCACCGTCGCCAGCCGTTCCGTGTCCTCGAGCTCGCCTTCAACGAGGGGACCCCAGCCTACGTTGGTCCTGTGCCCCGTCGAAAGATTGTCATAGACGACGGGAACGAAATCCTGCTCGGCAAGGCGCTTGCAGGTGTGGCTTCCTATGAAACCGGCACCGCCGGTGACGAGTACGACGCGGGACATCTCATACCGCCTGTCCCGCCGTTGCGCGATCGCCTGCGCTGAGGCGGCCCTCGAAGTAAGCGATGGTGCGCTCGAGCCCGTCGCGCAGCATGACCTTCGGCTCCCAGGCGAGCTCCGTCAGCGCGTGCGATATATCCGGACGGCGCTGACGAGGATCGTCGACGACCGCTGCCTGGTGAACGATGCGCGAGCGTGAGCCGGTGAGCGACCGCACCATTTCCGCAAGCTCGAGAACCGTGAATTCGCCGGAATTGCCGAGGTTGATCGGGCCGATGCAATCACCAGCCGAGACTGAAAGCCGGAGAAAACCGTCGATCAGGTCGTCGACATAGCAGAAGGACCGGGTCTGCTGCCCGTCGCCATAGATCGTCAGGTCCTTGCCGAGCAGGGCCTGGACGACGAAATTGGAGATCACCCGGCCATCGTCCGCACGCATGCGCGGGCCGTAGGTATTGAAGATGCGCGCGACCTTGATCTTGACCCGATGGCATCGGTGGTAGTCGAAGAACAGGGTTTCGGCCGACCGTTTACCTTCATCGTAGCAGGCACGTGGGCCGATCGGATTGACGTTGCCGAAATAGACCTCGCGCTGCGGACTGAGGAGCGGATCACCATAGACTTCCGAGGTCGAGGACTGGATGACCGTGGCGCCGGTGGCGCGCGCGTTTTCGAGTGCATGCAGCGCGCCGAGGACGTTGGTCATGAGAGTGCCGACCGGATCGGCCTGATAGTCGGGCGGTGATGCCGGAGAAGCAAAATTGAAGATGACGTCAGCATCGATCAGATAGGGATTGCGAACGTCATGATCGATGATGTGGAAATGCGGGTTCTGCACCAAGTGAGAGAGATTTTCGCGCCGTCCCGTTGAAAAATTGTCGAGACAAATAACCGTATGACCTAGAGAAAGAAGTCTTTCGCAAATATGAGAACCAAGAAAACCACTTCCGCCTGTTACTAGAATTCTCCTTGGTATTCCTGCGATTTTCTTTAGAAACTCTCGTTGCCCGACGACTGACAACGGCCACGGAACGACCTTTCGCATGCGCACCTCCAATTATTGTAAACACCATTCTCATGGCGATTGGAGATCGGGCTGCCCATAGGAAATATAATAAGGAATTTGTTTCTTTATTAAAATTTCACGCACGACCCGACAGAACACGAATTCTACAACTCATCTCAATACCTACTTATCTTCAATTTCAATATTAGCTAGTTATCAAATAACTACTGACCAGTCAACTAAAACAATATCGATTGATATAATATAATCTGAAATAATAATAGAGTAATCCTAAAATACTTATGCGTAATTACGCTATAATCCAGAAAGAAATAGTCGCTTAATCCTTTGTTAACCATAATGTAATCACTACGGACTACCGGTCACTCTAGAAATCCTGCTTTTTCCGGGGGAGTAGCCGTCAAACGATATCGGGTCGCGTGTTCCGCCGTGGGACCATCCTTCGCCACAAGCGAGGTCACGGGAAGCTGGCATGAAGACCCTCACGGGCAGTCAAAACGCAATTAACTGCGCTCTCGATCGTGTCGAGGCACAGCAATGAAATGCTTGGCCGATGCTTCCGAGTTTAGTTCTTCCAGCGCGACGAAAGCGTGTCGCCACCGCGCTCGGCCGCTGCATCGTTGGTGAAGTAACGCGACGCCGCTTCCGTGCGGTTGCGAACGTTCATCTTCTTGTAGATGTTGCGGACATGAACCTTGACGGTATTCTCGGACAACCCAAGACGATCGGCGATGATCTTGTTTTGCGTTCCCTTGCAGATCAGATCGAGGATCTGAACTTCGCGGGTCGTCAATCCGTCGGGCCCGGCATCGCGCTTGCGCCGACCTGCCCCCGCGCTCGCCCCGGACAGCTCTGACCGCCGGCCATAGAGGCTGCTCGCAGCGAAGGGCTCGGGCGAAAGCCGCCGCAGCAAGGCGGCGGGGAAGTGCTCGCCCCCCTTCATCAGCAAATCGATGGCTGCAAGGCAAACGTCCAGGTTCAGGTTCAGCGGCAGAACGCCGTGGATCAACCGTTCCTCAACGAAGCCGGCGATCGACGGATCGAGTTCGTCGGCATTCTCCACCACCAGACCGATCGAGGTCTTGGGGTGAAACTCGTGAATGGTCCGCAAGATTGCTGGAAAGGACTTGGCCGGCATACGGTAGAGCATGATCAGCGTCACGTCGACGAGACTGCCGTCCAACAGATTGTCCGGATCGGAAAAGCAGACGATGTCGTGCCCCTGAAACCGCGAACCGACCGCCTGCATCAGGCACTCGGCAAACAGATCAATCTTGGCGAGCATGACAATCTTTTTCTTCTGCGACAATGCCTTGTTGTTTTCTTCAAAATCATCAACGCTGGAGCTTCCCGGATACATTACGCCCTCCTAGGATTTTTCCATTTGTTTTTATGGGTGCCGCGTTTTTCCCGCAGTGCACCACACTTTCAGAAAATTTATTCGGAACCACTATGCATCACGGCGACTTCCCGCCCCGGAGAAAATTCGCGATAGCTAATGTAACGTAAAGATCTTCATTACGAAACAACCCAAAAGGATTATTGGCGCCCCCTGAGTGTCCTTAAATCGTTATAAATCGAACCATCTTTGGGTTACACGGCGACTGGCTCACGCATTGGCGCGCGAAAAATGCCATCCCGATGGCAACGACCGCTCTTCCATCGGACACGGCGCCCCACCCATTTCCGCGAAAGGCAGCCCGTTCCGAGACGAAAAGATGGATTAGCTGCCCCAGGTATTCTCGGCGCTGCCGATCCATCCACTTCGGCCGATATACCTAAAAATACTTCCTTCGAGCTAGTGAGTTGGCGGCGCAGGCGAAGCGGATCGAGCGATCGCGCGAAGATGCGTGAGAACTATCGCATGGTCGGCGTCGACGGCCACGTTGGCCTGCGCAAATTCAAACGCTATAACAACGGCTTGGAGGCTGCGGATTACGCCGAAAAGAGCCAATAATTACAACCCACTAACTAGAATGGGTATCTTCCGCGCGCCCGCATTTGGAGTCACATTGGCATTTCGTTTTTGAGTATCCAGCTTGGGTTTCGGCGGAACGCTATTCCGCTCATTTCCATTCAACCCAGCGCGTGGCGTAAGCGTAGTCCCGAGTAAGTTTAGAGTATACATTAATCGATTGCGGATCTCGATCCGCTCCGTCATTTAAAAAAAGTATAAAGTCGAAATTTATTTCGATAAAGCAATACAAGTCGGATTAGAATACTGTTTCTTCCTCAAAACGGAGCCAACCCCGGCAAAAATACCGTAAGATTTAAGGGTATTTGGTGTTGGCTCCCATTTAATCGAAACACCGCCTCGGCGCCCTCGACCAGGGGGCCGGATCCCTGCTCCTCGAGCCAGCCTCGGTCTTTGCACTCGCTCCGGTCGAGCGCCTTCACGAAAGGCAAGGCGGATAATGGGTCTCGGTGAACCTACTTCTTCTCGAGCGCTTGTGTCAGCTGGTCGACGATATCCTGCTGCGACTTCAGGCCGGAGGCGGTCAGATAGAGCTTGGCGGAGTCGAGATAGACGACATGGCCATCCTTCCAGGCCTTCGTCTGGCGCACCAGTTCATTGTCGAGCAACGCCGCCGCCGGCTGCGCCTGCTGGCCGATGGCCGCATCGCGATCGACGACGAAGATCCAATCCGGATTGGTCTCGAGAATATACTCATAGGAAACCGCCTGGCCGTGGGTGGCCACCTGCAGATCCGGATCGGCCGGCTTGATGCCGAAGACGTCGTGCAACACACCGAAACGCGATCCCTTGCCGTAGGCGCTGATCTTGCCGCCTGTGGTGAGCAGGATGAGGCCAGTGCCCTTCTCCGCCGCGATGCCGCGGAGCTTTTCGATCGAGGCGTCGAGCTTGTCGACATTTGCCTTGATTTCCGCTTGCCTGCCGAAGATCTGGCCGAGGATCCCGGCGTTCTTCTTGACGCTGCCGATGAGGTCCTTGTCGTCGGAGGTGAGGTCGATCGTCGGCGCGATCTTGGCGACGTCGGCATATTTCGCCTGCGACCGGCCGCCAACGATCACCAGGTCCGCCTCCGCCGCATTGATGGCTTCGTAATCGGGCTCGAACAGCGTGCCGATCTTCGGATAGCTATCCGCCTTGTATTTTGCGAGCGCAGGCGGAATTGCCGAGCCGGGAACGCCGGCAACGGGAATGCCGAGCATGTCCAGCGTCTCCAGCATGCCGAAGTCATAAACCAGCACCGTCTTCGGGTTTTTCTCCACCTCGGTGACGCCGCTGCTGTGCTCGATCTTCAGCGTCTCGGCCATGACGGTCGGCGCGCCGACGACTGCCATTGTCGCCGCGACGGCGAGGCTGCGCAGACCATTAGAAAACGACGATATATTCATGACTATTTTCCTCATCTTTTCCGGTCGTCGTAGCGCGATTTTTCGATGAGGGCAATGCACAGCTTCCGATTGCCGAAGATGTCGCAGTAAACTTGACTGATTAGTTCATATATAAGACTAAGGCGAACCGTCCGGGGAGTGCCCCGACCCGACGGCAAGCTTGAGCGTTCCGGAAGGAGCGTCGTTCATAACGGCAAGGAACATGCAGACGGTGGTCAAGACGAACAACAGGCGGGACGAGCCCGAACGATGAAGCCGGCCCTGATCGCCATCCCCGTCATCCTCCTGCTTGCCACCGTCAGCGTTTTCACGGGCGTCGGCAGCCTCGCCACAACTGACGACGGCCGCGGCTGGTTCCTGGTCGTCGAGAGCCGCCTGCCGCGTACGCTTGCGCTGATGCTCGCAGGCGCCGGCCTCGCGGTATCCGGCACGATCATGCAGATGCTGGCGCGCAGCCGCTTCGTCGAACCGTCGACGGCGGGGACCGCCGAATCCGCCGCACTCGGAATGCTGCTCGCCATGCTCATCGCTCCCGATCTGCCGGTGGCCGGCAAGATGGTTTTCGCGGTGTTGACGGCGCTTGCCGGCACGGCCCTGTTCGTGCAGATCCTGCGGCGCATTCCCCTGCGCTCGGCGCTGATGGTGCCGCTCATCGGCCTCATGCTCGGCGGCGTCGTCAACGCCATCACCACCTTCATCGCCTATCGCTACGACCTGATGCAATCGTTGGGCGCCTGGATGTCCGGAGACTTCTCGGTGGTGCTGCGCGGCCGCTACGAGCTGTTGTGGATCGGCTTCGCGCTTACTCTCCTCGCCTATGCGACCGCCGCCCGCTTCACCGTGATCGGCATGGGTGAGGCGATCGCACGCAATGTCGGGCTCAACTACGATAAGGTCGTGACACTCGGGCTTGCCATCGTCTCGATGGTCACGGCGACGGTGGTCGCCACCGTCGGCATGATCCCGTTCCTCGGCCTCGTGGTCCCGAACATGGTCAGCCTGATCATGGGCGACAATCTCAGGCGCACGCTGCCCGTGGTCGCCGTCTCCGGCGCCGGCCTAGTGCTCGCCTGCGACATCGTCGGACGGCGGCTGATCGCTCCCTACGAAATTCCCGTGGGAACCGTCATGGGCGTCATCGGCAGCCTGGTCTTCCTCCGTCTCCTGCTTTCGAGGCGATCCCATGCAGGCTGATGTCAAAAGGACCGCACCCTCCATCATCCTGCTTGCGTCTGCCGCGCTTGCATTCGTGTCGATGGTCGCCTTCATGACCATCGGTGCCAAGGGAAGCTGGTCCTTCCTCCTCTCCTTCCGCGGCACGAAACTGCTCGGCATGGTGCTCGTCGCCTATGCGATCGCCGTCTCCACCGTGCTGTTCCAGACGATTTCCGGCAACCGAATCCTGACGCCATCGATCATCGGCTTCGATGCCATGTATACGCTGCTGCAGACGATCATGGTGTTCTTCCTGGGTGCTGCAGGCGCCAGCAGCATCGATCCGCGGCTGCAGTTCCTCGTCGAAATGGCCGTCATGGTTGGCCTCTCGCTCCTGCTGTTTCGCGCCCTGTTTTCCGGCGCCAGCCGCAGCCTGCATCTTCTGATGCTCGTCGGCGTCATCCTGGGCGGCCTGTTCCGCAGCCTTTCGTCTTTCCTGCAGCGCATCCTCGATCCCAATGCGTTCGTCGTGCTCCAGGACCGGCTGTTTGCGAGCTTCAACAGCATCGATGCCAATCTGCTTGGCATTGCCGCTGTTGCCACATTTGCCGCGACCTTCGTTTTGTGGCGGCTTTCGCCGGCCTTCGACGTGCTCTCGCTCGGCCGAGAGACAGCGATCGGCCTCGGCGTCGATCACCAGCGCGTCGTCACCCTCCTCCTGGTGTTGATCGCGGTACTGGTGTCGGTTTCTACCGCGCTCGTCGGACCGGTCACCTTCTTCGGCCTGCTGGTCGCCGGTCTTGCCTGGCAACTGACACCCACCGCCAGCCACCGTTTCGTGCTGCCGGTCGCCGTCTCCATCGCGATCGCCACGCTCGTCGGTGGTCAGGTCATCCTCGAGCGGCTGTTTGCCTTCAACACGGCACTCAGCATCGTCATCGAATTCTCCGGTGGCCTTGTCTTCATCTTCCTGCTTGTCCGAGGTTCCGCCCGATGATCGAAATCCAGGGGGTGACGAAATCCTACGGCGGCAACACGGTCGTCGACCGGGTGTCGCTGACGCTGCCCGCCGGCGGCCTGACCTCGATCATCGGACCGAACGGCGCCGGCAAGTCGACGCTGCTGTCGATCGTCAGCCGGCTGATGCCGATGGATACGGGCAAGGTGCTGGTCGACGGTCTCGACGTCAGCCGCACGGCTGGCGATGTGCTGGCCCGGCGGCTCTCGATCATGCGCCAGGACAACCACGTCACCGCCCGCCTCAGCGTGCGCGACCTCGTTGCCTTCGGCCGCTACCCCTATTCCAAGGGACGGCTGACGGCAGCCGACGCCGAGCACATCGAACGCTCGATCGCCTATCTCGGGCTCGATCCCTATCGGAACCGTTTTCTCGACGAGCTCTCGGGCGGCCAGCGCCAGCGTGCCTTCATCGCCATGGTGCTCTGCCAGGACACCGACTACATGCTGTTCGACGAGCCGCTCAACAATCTCGACATCAAGCATGCGGTCGAGACGATGAAGCTCTTGCGGCGACTGGCCGACGATTTCGCCAAGACCGTGGTCGTCGTCCTGCACGACATCAACTTCGCCTCCGCCTATTCCGACCGCATCGTCGCGATGCAGGGCGGTCGCCTCGCCTTCGAGGGACCGCCGGAGGAGATGATCGTGCCAGCCCGCCTGAGAGCGATCTTCGACGTCGATTGCCACGTTCACGCCGTCGGCGAAAAGCGGTTGGTCAATTATTTCGAATAGGGCGGATGCTCTAAGCGCGCCGCACGGTAATCCCGTGCAACGCGCCTTGATCGATAGGACCGCGCTTGCGCGCTCTGCGCTACCCAGCGGCGCCCCGTGCGCCCTGGCCGATCCGGGCCGCATCCGTTGCCCTGTCCTCGTCCGTCACAGAAGAGAACCGCTTCAGCCGGCGACCAAGCTTCGCATTGATGTCGTCCATCACGGTGAACATGACGGGAACGAAGACGAGGCTGAGCATCGTCGAGGTAATCAGGCCGCCGATCACGGCGATTGCCATCGGTGCCCGGAACGCGGCATCGGCGCCGATGCCGATCGCGGCGGGTACCATGCCCGCCACCATGGCGATGGTCGTCATGATGATCGGCCGCGCGCGGGTGACGCCCGCCGTCAGCAAGGCCGTCCGCCGATCGGCACCCCCGTTGCGGCACTCGATCGCATGGTCGACGAGCAGGATCGAGTTCTTGCAGACGATGCCCATCAGCATGAGGATGCCGATCGTCGACGAGAGATCGAGCGAAGCGCCGAAGAGCAGCAAGGCGAGCGCCGCCCCGCCGATCGACAAAGGCAGGGCCACCAGGATGGTGATCGGCTGCAGGAAATCCTTGAACAACAGCACCAGAACCGCCGCGACCATCAGGATGCCGGCAAGCAACGCCAGCGCGAAGTTGCGGAACATCTCCGACATGTACTCCGCTTCGCCGTAGTTGGCCTGCGACACGCCCAAGGGCAGTTCGGTCATGGCCGGCAGCGCCGAGATCGCCTGGAACGCGGTCCCGAGCGTGATGCCGTTGAGGTTGGCCTCGACGGCGATCAGGCGCTTGCGATCCAGGCGTTCGACGCTGCTTTCCTCCGCGCCGAAAGAGATATCGGCGACCGATGTCAGCGGCACCACGGTGCCGGCATTCGTGCCGACCCTCAGATTGCGGAGCGTATCGACGTCACCCCTGGCCGACTGGTCGAGCATGACGCGGATGGGCACCTGGCGATTGCCGAGGTTGAAGCGTGCCGAATTGCTTTCGCTATCACCCATCGTGGCGATGCGGGCGACGGTACCGATCGAGGTCACCGAAACGCCGAGCCTTGCCGCCTCGTCGAAGCGCGGTTTGACCAGCAGCTCCGGCGAAAGCAGCGGCTCCGTGGACTGAACGTTGACCAATCCGGGAAGTGCACGCATCTCCTTTTCGAGACGGCGCACCGAAGCCATCAGCGCCTCCGGATCGTCGCTCGTCAGATAGATCGACAGATCCTTGACCCCCTCGACGGACGAGAACGTTGCCTGGATATCAGGCGTCGCCGCCAACAGCGGGCGCAGCGAAAGCTCGAAGGACTTGCGATCGAGCCCGCGTTCCTCGCGCGGCTTGAGCTTGATGCGCAGAGACACCTCGTTGAGGTTTTCCGCCGTCGCCAGAACGCTGTCGACCTCAGGCTTTGCCTTGATCTGAGCGACCAGGTGGTCGGAGATGCGGGCCGTTTCCTCAAGCCGCGTGCCCGGCGGCAGGGTGATCTTGAGCTGCGACACGTTGCTGTCGCTCGTCGGCAGGAAGCCGGTCGGCAGCATCGTCAGCAGCCCGATCGAGCCGATGAAGATCAGGGCGACCAGCGACAAAGCCGTCTTGCGATGATCGAGCGTCCAGCCGAGCAAGCGGCGATAGCCGTCGGCAATGCGCGATGGCTTGCCGGAATGGCCATGGCCGCCCCTTGGCCGCAGCAGGTAGGCCGCCATCAGCGGTGTCAGCAGGCGAGCCACCGCCAGCGAAAAC
Source organism: Ensifer sp. VA4 (assembly GCF_055710065.1). Classification (NCBI taxonomy): domain Bacteria; kingdom Pseudomonadati; phylum Pseudomonadota; class Alphaproteobacteria; order Hyphomicrobiales; family Rhizobiaceae; genus Ensifer; species Ensifer sp. VA4. The sequence continues at coordinate 38,378 of NZ_JBVQPO010000024.1, forward strand.
AGCACGGCGATCGCAACGGTCAGGCCGAACTGCTTGAAATACTGCCCGACTGCGCCGCCGATGAAGCTGACCGGTGCAAAGACCGCGACGATCGTCAGGGTCGTGGCGACGATGGCAAGACCGATCGCGTCGGCTGCGTCGATCGCTGCGATGAATGGGCGCTTGCCCATATCGACGTGGCGTTCGATGTTCTCGATCTCGACGATGGCGTCGTCGACGAGAATGCCGATGACGAGCGTCAGCGCCAGCAGGCTGATGCCGTTGAGGGTGAAGCCGAGCAGGTCCATCACCGCGAAGGTCGGCAGGATGGAGAGCGGCATGGCAAGCGCGGAGATCAGCGTCGCCCGCCAGTTGCGCAGGAAGGCGAAAACGACGACGACGGTCAGGATCGCGCCTTCGATCAGGGCCGTGACGGCCGCGTCGTAGCTTTCCTGCGTGTATTCGACGAGCGAGATCAGCTCCGTGAATTCGACCCCCGGCATGCGCTGGCGGATTTCCTTCAGTCGCGCGGCAACGGCGTCGGCAACGACGGTATCGCTCGCCCCCTTGCTGCGCGAGACCGAGAAGCTGACGACCGGCTCGCCGTCGACGCGCGCGAAGTTGCGCGGTTCGGACGACGTATCCTCGATCGTCGCGATATCGGAAAGCTGCACCCAGCGGCCGCCCGATAGCGGGATCGACAGGCGCGACAATTCCTCCACCGAGGCGGCGCTGCCAACCGTGCGGATCGACTGCTCGCGGCCACCGATCTCACCGCGTCCGCTCGGGATGTTGGTGTTGATCTCACGCAGCGCCGTATTCACCTGGTCGGCCGTCACCCCGGCCGCCAGCAGACGCTCGGGATTGAGCGACACGCGGACCTCGCGATTGACGCCGCCGAGACGCTGTACCTTCTGCACGCCGGGCAGCGTCAGCAGTTCGCTGTTGATCGTATCGTCCACGAACCAGGTGAGTTCCACCGGCGACATGTCGGGGGCGCGCACCGCGTAATAGACGATGGCGCTGCCGTCGACATCGACGCGCGAGACGATCGGTTCCTGGATCGACTGCGGCAGGTCGGAGCGGATCTGCGCCACGGCCTCGCGCACGTCGTTGGCGGCGCGGTCGGGATCCGTGCCGATTTTGAACTCGACCGTGGTCGTCGACACGCCATTGGTGATGGTCGAGCGCATGTGGCTGACCCCGACAAGGCCGGCGGCCACGCCTTCGACGCGGCGCGTCACCTGCGTTTCCATTTCGGCCGGCTGGGCGCTCGGCTGCGTGATCACAACCGTCACGACCGGGAATGATACGCTCGGATTGGCATTGGCCGGCAGCCGCAGGAACGAGGCGATGCCCATCAATGTGAAGACGACGAACAGAACGATCGTCGGAACGGGCTTTCGGATCGCCCAGGCAGAGATGTTGCTGGTCATTGCAGCTCGCCCGCCTGTGCCGGCTGGACATCTCTCGCCAGGACCGCCTCTCCCTCGCGCAGCGACACCCCGGCCTTGAGAACGACCCGGTCGCCGGGTGCGAGCCCGGAGACGATTTCGACCTTGCCACCCTGGCGCATGCCCGGCTGAACCGTCTTGCGGGTCACTTTGCCGGCATCGACGACAAAGACCGAAACCGTACCGTCGGGGGCCCCGTAAAGCAGCGCGGAATCGCCGACCATGATCGCCTTGCGCTCGGCCACGACGATCTCCGCCCGGCCGAAGGTGCCGGCAAAGGGCGGCGTGCCCGTTTTCAGCGTGACCTGAGCGGTGCCTAGCCGGGTTTCGCGATCGATCTTCGGATTGATCACCCGCACCGTCCCCTCGATCCAGTCACTGCGACCGGAGAGCCTGACCCTGACGATCTGGCCGACGGCGAGCAGCGGCAGTTCGGTTTCCGGGACCTCTGCGGCGAACTCGATCTCGCCGTCGCGGATCAGCTTGACGAGCGGATCCGAGCCCGCAAGCGCACCGGCGCGGGCAAGCCGCTCGGAGACGATTCCCGCGGCGGGAGCCAGGATGACGGCGCGTTCGAGCTTGCGGCGGGCCTCGGCCGCGAGCGCTTCCGCCTGCTCGTAGTCGGCCCGCGCCACCTTCACCGCCTGCTCGGCGATCGCGAGCGCCGAGACCCGTTCCTCGAGAATGGTTTCGGCTTGAAGGTGGCGCAATTGCCGGGCACGGGCGAGCTTCCTCTGCTCCTGCGTGACCGTTTCCGCCTCCCGCGCCATCGTAGCGCCGGCACGCGCCACCCGGCCCTCCGCCTCGCGCAGAAGGTTTTCCAGCATGTCGGTCTCCAATCGGGCAATCACCTGCCCGGCCGTAACCCGGTCGCCGATCTCTACCTCGACTTTGGCGATACGCTGATCGGTCAGGGTCGTGCCGACGGCAATCTCCTCGCGAGCGACGAAGATACCGGCAAAGGATCGTGTCCACTCTTGGGGACGGCTGTCGGCGACGAATGTCGACACGGTGCGGGCGATTGCGGCGCCGTCGACGGGAACGGAGGCTGCAGCCTCCCCGGAGGCGTGCGCCACACCATGTGTCATGGCGAGTGCGACGAGCGCAGCAAGGATGACGTTCAACTCAACTGTACGTCTCATTTCATTGGCTTTCCATTGGCAAGGCCGGTCGGATCGGAAATGGGCGGTCCGAGCTCTCGGCCTCGAGGTCGGGCAAAGTGCGCCGTATAATAATTAGATCAATCGATCTAATTATCTGATCCATCAAAAGCGACAATTGTAAGGCAGATCCCACACCAGCATTGCGGGAAGATGGCGGAGTTCCTGTCAGCGGACGACCTTGACAGCGGCGCGCTACCCCACGAAATTAGAGTGTTCGGTCTAATAATGAGACCGGCCAGCAAGGAGAATTGGCGATGCGCAAGGTCGACCCCGAGAAACACGCCGCCAAACGCCGACTGATCCTCGATGCAGCAATCGCCTGTTTTGCGCGAAAGGGCTTTCACGGCACATCGACTGCCGAAATCTGTGCCGAGGCAGGCATGAGCCCGGGCAATCTTTTCCATTATTTTCCGACCAAGCACACCATTATCGCGGCGATCGTGGAGGAGGAGCGTCAAGAGACGGCGGAGATCTTCCGTAAATTGGGTGAAGCCGAAGACCTGTTCGCCGCGCTGCTCGGTTTCATGGATACTGTTCTCGAGCTCGCGGGCGACCCGACCTATTCGAGCCTGGCGCTTGAAATCGCCGCTGAAGCGATGCGCGACGAGCGGATCGGCACGCTCGCCGCCGCCAATGACGCCGAGCTTCAGGGAGCCCTTGCAGCGCTGCTTCGCGGCGCGGCCAGCAGAAATCAGATCGATCGGACTGTGGACGCCGCCGGTGCCGCCCGATGGATCGCCGCAATCATCGACGGCATCTTCAGCCGGGTCGCTGTCGACCCCGGCTTCAAGCCGAAGGATGAAGGCGCGATGCTGCGGCTCCTCCTGACCCGGTTTCTCCGCCCGCAAGGCTAATGCCTTGCGAACGGAATGGGCGAAGCAAGCATTCGCTTGCCGCGGTCATTGATTTCAGGCCCTCCGGCCTTCGCCGGAGGGCCCGTCAAGACGGAAGCAAATCAGGAATGCTTCTGGATGATGCCGTAGACGATGTTCCGGTTGGCGCCGAACTGGACGCGCGCGTCGACGGCGGCCTTGCCCGCACTCTTACGGATGATGTTCCACATGTCCGCCTCCGAACGCAGCAACAGCGCCCAATTCATGAAGGTCTCCATGTAGCCGTCGACGCCGATATCCTGGGCGAAATTGGCAAACAGGAAAACACCGTTCGGCTTCAGCATCTGCAGGCAGCGATGGGTCAGCTTGATGGCCACCTTGTCGGCAAGATAGTCGTAGAGGCCGGCGGCATAGATGAAGTCGAACTTGCCGAGCTTCTGGTCGCGGCCAAGCAGGCTGCGGACGGAGCCATCCACGGCTTCGATGCAGGTGCCGCCGAAGTCGCGGCTGATCGAACCGACGCTGAGCGGATCCTGGTCGAGCGCCACCCAACGCTTGATGCGGCGCTCTTCGAGCGCCACCGAGCGGTTGGCTTCGCGCAGATGTCCGGCGGCAATCGTCAGAATTTCCGCCTGGGTACCGCGGCTGGCTGCGATCTCGTCGACGTGACGGGTCAGAAGGTCGCGACGCTCACGCACCGCGACCGAGGAAGACGCGTCCTTGGTGTAATCATAGAGCGCTCGTCCGATGGGTGATGCACGCTCGATCTCGTTGGCAACGCTCGCGTGGCCATAGATGAAATCGAGCAATTGTGCGTCGCCCGAGTAACCCCGGGGCTTTTCGAAGGACCACCGGGTGAACGGATCCTGGAGGAAGTACTCCGACACCGGGTGCGCCTGGGCGATCGGAATCAGTTCCTGCCAAACGTTCGGGTGGAACTTGGCCCGGGTATCATGAAGAGCGGCGGCAAGCCGATCGATAATCTTCGCCGGGTCCGTTCCCTGCAAGAACTGCTCCTGCGCAATCCTGAGAATCACTGCGAGCTCGGCCTTGCCGACCGTGAGCTGTTCGTCGTGTCGATCGCTCCTGGGCGAAATGAACTCATCGGCCATCGCCTTGGGAGTAATCAGGCTTTGACCGTCGAAAACCGTTTGAAATTGGCGCACGCGAGACCATCCGTTAATGCTTTGTTAACAATGGTCGCGAAGATGCGCGCATTACGGCTCGGTTTGCAAGTTTTTGTATATAATAAGGTAAATTCTCGTGCTTCCTCCCTTTGGGTTACACCTAATCCTGGGTGTTCCGGCCCTTTAATTTAACAAAACTTAATGGACACCTCCTATCATCCCACCCCGCACCACCCGCTTCTGTTGCAGGCTTGAAGCGGATGGCAAGCATGGAGTGTCCGAAACAACGTCCATTGATGGAAAAGCGACGACCGTTTCCGTTGACCGTGACGCAACGCGATGGATCAGTGCATGAAGCACACGTTGGCCGACGTAGTTGACATCGACCTGCACAAGCAGCCGCACAGGCCGCAATTGGCTGAGCTTCAGACACTCTATCGAATGGAGGGCGAGGCTGGCCGGCGCGCGGCAACCAGGCAGGGCCTGTGGGTCGCGGTTGCCGTCTACCTGTTGTTTTTCGCAATCGACATCCTGCTGGTCCCCGATGTCGCGTTCTATACGATCCTCGCACGCCTCGTCATCGGCATCAGCGCGCTCCTGTGTTTCGAGATCCTCTATCGCATCAAGGCGCGAACCAAGTGGCTCGACGGGACCTGCGCCGCGGCGCTTGTTTTCGGTTATATCGGCTGGCTCGTCCCCGCGATGACGACGGCGGACTCGGCCAGCATGTCCTACTACATGATCTTCGGCGCGATCTTCATGATGGGCGCCAATCTCTTCTTCAGCTTCCGATTCCGCCTCTCGGTCGTCGCCTCCGGCATCGTGCTCACGACGTTCTTCGTCGCGCTGTCGTTCTTCTCCGAACACGATCCTGCCTATCTGATCGCCTTCGGGACCTTCTATGTCTCCTGTTTCATCTTCACCTCCTATGTGAACTGGAAGCTCAACCGCGAGCGCTATAAGGTTTTCCTGAACGCCTTCGAGGCGAAGATCCAGCAGAACGAGGCGTCGGAACGCGGCATGGCGCTCCTGCGGCTATCCAACACCGACCCCCTGACCGGCCTGGACAACCGCCGCGCCATCGACCAGCAACTGCGCGATTATTGGAACGATTGGCAGAAGCTCGGAAGGAGCTTCGCCGCCATGCTGATCGACGTGGATTTCTTCAAGAAATACAATGACTGCTACGGCCATCAGGAGGGCGATCGCTGCCTGGTTCTGGTGGCCAATGCGCTCGGCGAGGCGATCAAGGACTATAACGGTTCGATCGGCCGCTACGGCGGCGAAGAATTCATCGTCCTTGCCCGCCTGGACACCCTGGCGCAGGCAGCCGAGCTGGCCGAGGTCATCTGCCGTACCGTCGAGAACATGCGGCTGGTGCATGAGCAGCGGCGCGACGGGGTCTCCATCGTGACCGTCAGCGTCGGCGCTGCCTTCACCCGCAACCAGACCGGCGCCAAGCTCGAGAAGATCATCCACGAGGCCGACCGTGCGCTCTATGCCGCCAAGGCGAGCGGCCGAAACTGCGCCAAGTTGTTCGACCCGAATGATCCGCAAAGCAGCGACGAAAGCGAGAACATTGCCGCGCTTCTGAAGATCGCGGTCGATCAGAATCTGGTATCGCTCGTCTACCAGCCGATCAGGAACGTGATGACCGGTGAGGTCGAAGCCGTCGAGGCGCTGATGCGCCTGACGATGTTGGACGGCACGTCGGTCCCGCCGAGCCTTTTCATTCCGGTTGCCGAGCGCACCGGCGCCATTCTCGACCTCGGCCGCTGGGCGATCAAGACCGTCTGCCACGAGCTCCTCGTCGACAACCACATTCCGCTGGTCAGCGTCAACGTCTCGCCGATTCAGCTGAAGACTCCGGGCTTTGCAACCTCGGTCGCCGCGATCCTCGGCGAGACCGGCGTGGCCGGCAGCCGCCTTGCCTTCGAAATCACCGAAGGGCTGGAGATGGAGATGCACTCCGGCATCCTGCGCTGCATCAGCGACCTCGAGACTCTCGGCATCCGCATATGGCTGGATGACTTCGGCACGGGCTTTGCCGGCCTTTCCTGGCTGCGCCTGATCGATTTTGATACCGTGAAGGTCGACCGTTCGTTCCTGCATGATTGCAGTACACCCAAGGGTCGCGCCATGTTGCAGGACATCATCGGCCTGGTGAGGAACCGCGGCCACAAGATCCTGATCGAAGGTGTCGAGACCGACGAGCAACTGGCGCTGATGCGGCGCTTCCGGATCGACCAGGTCCAGGGTTTTCACGTCGGTCGCCCTGCGCCGGCAGAGACCTTCCGCACGCCGCCGGACAAGCCCCGCATCCCGCTACGAAACGGCGCGCGATCCTAGGGTAGGTGGTTGCGCCACTGTGCGCCCGAGCGCTGTATACAACCGAGGCACAACTTTAATACAGCGCGCCAATACATATTGCGCTTTGGCCGCGTGGAGACGTAGGATACAGGAACTTACGGTACCGCCGGATACAATCTCACATTGTGACCATGGGAGCGCGCATGGCCATGGAAAGTCGGCAGGACGGCCGGGTCGAGCCGGCAACTGCCCCAGCCACCGATGCGGAAATTCTGGCGCAACTTGATCGAATTCGCCGCAGCGCCGAGTTCGACGCACCGGAGCGTGACCGCAAGTTCCTGACCTATGTCATCGAGGAAACGCTCGCGGGCCGGGGAGATCGCATAAAGGCCTATTCGATTGCAACCGAGGTCTTCGGCCGGGATTCCTCTTTCGACCCACAGACGGATCCGGCGGTGCGGATCGAAGCAGGCCGCATCCGCCGGGCGCTGGAACGCTACTATCTCGTCGCCGGGCGATCCGACCCGATCATCATCAGCATTCCCAAGGGCGCCTACGTACCGATCTTCGAACGACGCCTCGACGCGTCGCCCCCGTCCGACAGGAGCGCCAACGAAGGCGCTGGACAAGATCCTACCGCACCACTCGCCAGGCGAAGAGCCTGGCTCGCCGCAGCGGCCATGGTCTGCATCGGCGGTGGCCTGACAGCCGGTGCACTCCTCCTTCAGAAGGACAGCGATACCGCTACCAGCATGCCGCCGAAGATCCCGAGGCTCGTCGTCACGCCCTTTGAAGATCTCTCAGGCAGCCCTCAATCGGCGATGATGACCCGCGGGCTCATGGACGAGGTCGTCGGCAGCTTGGCCAAGTTCAAGGAAATCACCGTCGCGACCCGTGACGAGGCCGACGCCTCGCCACAAGGGGGGCCGGCCTTTGCCCTGGTGGGCGGGGTCCGCTTCGACGGCGAAAGACTTCGGCTTGTGGCGAGACTCCTCCATCGATCCGATGGATCGGTGGTATGGGCGAATACCTACGATGAGCAGATGGAAGCCGGCAACGCCATAAACCTGCAGGCAAGGACCGCAGCGGCTGTAGCCGGTGCGGTGGCACAACCCTATGGCGCCATTTTCCAGGCGAGCGCCGCTGCATTCAAGCAGTCGGTTCCCGATGATTGGCAAGCCTATGCCTGCACCTTGAGCTACTACGACCACCGCGGCGACGTCAGTGCGCAAAGCCTGGCCGCCGTTCAGGGGTGCCTGCAACAGGCGACCCGGCAGGTCCCGACCTACGCGACGGCCTGGGCGCTGCTGTCGATGACCTATATCGACGCTTTCGAGGGACGCCTCTATCGTTCCTCATCGGCGACGCTGGAGCGGGCAACCGAAGCGGCAGTCCGCGCCATGGATTTGGATCCCCAGGACGTGCGTGCCCTTGAGGCGCGGATGCTTACGCTGTTCTTCCGTGGTGACGTCGATGCTGCCTTGGCCGTTGGCGCGCGGGCACTTGCGATCAATCCCAACGACGCTGAACTCGCCGGCGAATACGGGTTCCGGCTGGCGTTGTCGGGCCAATGGGATTCCGGCTGCAAGCTTCTGTCGGAAACCGTCGCCCGCAACTCCGGTCCCGCCGGCTATTTCGAAGCCGCACTCTCGGTCTGCGCCTACTTCGGGGGCGACTATGTCGCTGCCGAGCGATGGGCGCGCATGGCGGATCTTCGCACCCATCCATTCTCCCGCGTCATGCTTCTGGCCACTCTGGGCAAGCTTGGCAAAGGCGCCGAGGCCCAGGAAGAACGGAAATGGATCGAAACCAACCTGCCGGGCCTGCTTGAGGCTGTCCCCCAGGAGACCGCCCTGAGGCTGCGCCGTCCGCAGGACCGGCAACAGCTTCTTGACGGTTTGCGCAAGGCGGGCGTACCGATTCCCGAATCCGAATTCGAGCAGGCGCGCAGCGACAGTTCCATTCACTGACCGACCTGTGATCAGACCGGCCGCGGCGATTGCGATGCATCGGGTTGAGGCTTTTCCCGCACCGTCTCCCCCTGCATCCAGACCATCAGCAGATCGTGGACGACACTGAGGACGATCGGCCCCAGGAAGAGGCCGATCAATCCGTAGGAAAGCGTCCCGCCGAGTACCCCCAGCAGAATCACGAGCGTCGGCGTCGAAAGCCCGCGGGCCACCAGGATCGGCTTCATCACATTGTCGATGACGAAGAGCGGGACCAACAGAATTGTCATAAGCAGCGCCGGACCGAAATCCATTGTCACCCAGGCCCAGATGATCACAGGCAGCAGAACCAGCGCCGGGCCGATCTGGATGATGCAGAGAACAAGCACGACGAAGGCGATCGCACCGGGCGCCGGAACCTGAAACAGCCCGAGCACTAAGGTACAGAGAAACGCCTGCAGCAACGCGACGCCGATGACGCCCCGCGCGACGTTTCGAATCGTCGCAGCCGCCAGACGCAGGAAGCCGATACCCCTGTCGCCACCGATCCTGCCGGAGAAGCGTTGTGCTATCTCCGCCAGCCGTTCGCCGGAGCCGAAAAGAAAGCCAGCCACCAGGACGGACACCACGAAGCTCAGCACCTCGGCGCCGACGCTCGCAATCTTGCCAAGCGCCTTGCTGCCGGCCTGCATCAGCGAAGGTTCGAGCTTGCGCAGGAGGGCTTCGAGATTATCCGATGCCATGCTCCAGACCGCATGAGCCCGTTCGCCGACGATCGGCCAGTCGCGAACGTAATCCGGCGGTACCGGTACGGTGAAAGAACCGTCGGCAAGTTTTGCAAGCAGCGCCTGGAGCCCTTCGGCAAAGCTGACCGCAATCGCGGTCAATGGTGCGACGATGACGGCCAGACAGGCCAGCGTGATGAGAAATGATGCCAGTCGCGGCGAACCGAGAAGGCGACCAAGCCGGGCATAAGCAGGATAGAGCGCGACGGCGAGGATTGTCGCCCATATGAGAATGATAGCGAATGGCGCGATCAGCGTCAGCGACCAATAGGCAAAAAGCCCGACGATGCCGATCCTGGCGATATCCGTAATTTTCGCCTCGAAGGAGGGACCGGTCGGCCCATCGCGAACCACGCCCGTTCGGGAGGAATCTTCCGCCATTCTTATCTCTCACTCCTTCATGCGGCTGTTCACCGCTTCGCTGCGGCTTCTCGACGGCCACACGTCCTGCAGAAACCAATAGGCCTGGGGCTGCCCCTGCAACCCAGGCGGCCAGCATAGCTCCCCTCGTGCAACAGTCATGCGGATCCGATGCCGGCGAGTGCCAATCGGCAGTAACATACAGTAGCATACGTCATTTGGGCTTCCTCATCGGCAAGCCTCCTCTAGAGATACCAGTGACGGACGGCAGAAGGAACGCAAGCTGCGACACGATCAAGTTCTGGTTGCAGCAGAAACAGCGCCGACAGGGGCTGTCACGCGCGCTTGTTCAAGCGCTCGCGCGCCTCAGCCAACAAAGGGAGGCTGGATAGATGATCCGGAAAACGATCATCGCGCTCGGTAGCGCAGTGACGATACTGGTTTCAATGCCCATTACGGCTGTTTTGGCACAGCAGACGGCGAGCGCGCCGGCCGCCGAACAGCAGACAGCGCCGGAACCGCTCAGCGACGACGAGCTCGAGATTTTGGTCGCGCGCATCGCGCTTTATCCGGACGAACTGGTGGCGCTCATTTCCGCTGCCGCGCTCTACCCGCTGCAGATCGTCGAGGCGGAGCGGTTCCTGGAGGCTCGCCAGAAGAAGCCCGACATGAAGCCAAAGGACGATTGGGACGGCAGCGTCATCTCGCTGCTCAACTATCCCCAGATCGTCAAGATGATGAGCGAAGACCTCGAATGGACGCAGTCCTTCGGCGAGGCGATTGCCAATCAGCAGAAAGACGTGCTGATCGCCATACAGCAATTGCGCGACGAGGCCGTCGCCAAGAACATCATCAAGAGCGACGACAAGGTGAAGGTGGTCCAGGAAGGCGACAACGTCGTCATCCAGGCAGCCAACCCTGAAACGATCTACGTGCCGCAGTATCCGCCGGAGATGCTGTATGAGCCCAACTATGCGCCAGCGCCGATCGGCTACTATGAAGAACCCTATCCCGCCTACTGGTATCCGGGAGCGGCTTTCTTCGCCGGCGCAGTGACAGGTGCTGCCTTCGCGGCGATCGTCGACTGGGACGATTGGGGCGTCTGGGGCGGCCGCTGGAACGGCGACATCGATGTCGACTGCAACAACTGCTTCAACAACATCAACGGCAAGGTGAAGTGGAACGACATCGACTGGAAGAATGTCGATCGCAGCAAGATCAACTTCGATCGCGACCAGCTTCAGCATTTCGACCGAAACAGCATCAAGAACGACATCAAGGCGAACGGCAACAACAATCTGCGCAATCGCGCCGCCGAGATCAATCGCGATCGGCCGAACGCGCGTCCGGGCGGCGGTGGCGGCGGCCAGATCAGGGACGTGCGCAAGAGCACGCTCGAAGGGCTGAAGGCGCAACAGAGGCCGGCGGCCCGGCCCGGAGGCGGGCAGGCGGCGGCAAAAGCGCGGCCCGGCGACGGCAAGCCGAGCCTCAACCGTCCTGGCGGCAGCAAGCCCTCCCAGGTGAACCGTCAGGGCGGCAAGAAGAAGATGGCCGCCAAGGCGCAGAACCGACCGAACAAGCCGTCGGGCCTCGGCAACGTCAACCCCGGACGACGCGAAATCAACTCGTCACGCCGCGGCGGTCAGAGCATGGGCGGCGGCCATCGCGGCGGCGGGCGGCCACAGATGAGCCGCGGCGGCGGCAGGCCGCCGATGCACCGCGGCGGTGGCGGCGGGCGCGGCGGCGGCCGCAGGCGTTGACGGGATCACAGGAGATCGACCATGACCAAGCTCTTCAATCCGCTTCTCCTGGCATCGGTTCTGGCGTTGGCCGCCGTGCCAATCGACGCGTCCTTCGCGCAGACACAGACGCCTGCGGAACAGGCGCCAACCGATCAAATGGCCGCGGGCCTGGATGCCTATGCGGCGGACGAGGATCCACCGGTCTTCGATGATCCCGCCAAGGCGGTCGACGAATTCAAGGCGAAGCTCGCCGCCAACGACTTCGCCGGTCTGGCGAAGCTACTGGGGCTCAATGCGGAGAAGCTGAAGGCGGGTGAAGGGGCGATGGATACTTTCGCGCTCATCCGCGAAGGTGCCGCCCGCAATGTCACTGTCCGCGACCTCGAAGGGCGCAAGATCATCCAGATCGGTGATCGGCTCTGGCCCCTGCCTTTCCCGCTCACCAAGGGCGAGGACGGCAAATGGGCTTTCGACACCTATGTCGGGCTCGAGGAGATCCTCAATCGCCGCGTCGGCGAGAACGAGCTCGAGGCGATCGATACGGTACAGGCCTATGTCGATGCCCAGCGGGTATATGCCTCGCGGGATCGCGACGCCGACGGCGTCCTCGAATATGCGCAGAAACTGATCAGCACGCCAGGCCAGACCGACGGGCTCTATTGGCCGGCCGGCCACGGCGATGGCGAAAGCCCGGTCGGCGACGCGATCAGCGAAGCGGCGCTGGAAAAGGCGAAGGCGGGCCAAGGCTATTTCGGCTACCGTTTCCGCATTCTGACATCGCAGGGCGACAATATTGCCGGCGGCCGCTATGACTATGTCATCAACGGCAACATGATCGGCGGTTTCGCCTTGATTGCCTGGCCGGTCAGCTATGCCGAAACCGGCGTCAAGACCTTCGTCGTCAACCAGCAGGGCATCGTCTACGAACGCGATCTCGGGCCCAGCACCGCGGAGATCGTGCCCTTCATCGATCGTTTCGATCCCGACGACAAATGGGACGTCGTACCCGATTGAGCGGCGGCCCGGCTGGACGCCGGACCTCCCTCAACGCTCGCAGCGCGGCGACTGCCGCGCCGATCGCATTGGTGTACGTGCGTCTGTTGCCGGAGACGCTACGGCTGCCCACGCTTCGGCTTGTCCGATTCTGAGGGGCATCTGCAGGGATACGCGATAGCGCGTCGGCCCTCCTCGCTCTACCACTCCAGCGAGACGCGATTGCTTCGCCCACTCCCCTGGAGTGAGCGGAGTGTGGCGGTCATGGGCCGCTGCTTTTGTGGTATCTGCCTACAGCGCCGCGCGTCTTATGAGACGCGCAAAGGTCGCCGTAGCGCTTTGATTTTGCTGCATGTCTCACTAAATCGACCTCGATTTAAGGACGAAGACATGCAGCAGAGAGCGTGGCAACTGCCGAGGCAACGGGCGGCGTTTGGCCCTTGGCAAGACGGCGCGGACTTTGGGCTGGCGTTTGCCTTGGGCGCTTATGTCCCAGAGACGGCAAAAGGGGCTCTGAGTTTCCCCGGAGCGCTTTGATGGATTTGGGAGAATTTGGTTGCGGGGGCAGGATTTGAACCTGCGGCCTTCAGGTTATGAGCCTGACGAGCTACCGGGCTGCTCCACCCCGCGCCAAGTGTAAATCCCGAAGGGATTTATCACGGTAACGCAAATCCGTTGGATTTGCGGTCTGTGCCGAGCAAATTGCTTCAGCAATTTGTCTCGCGTAAGGGGAATTTCAGTCTAGCCAAACAAAAAGGCCGCTTGTTGGCGGCCCGTTGTTTCGGCTGGGCCGAGGCTTGTGTCGAGAAGGTGATCTTTGTTTCGCCGCTGCCTTGTCCTTCTCGGCCTTGCCTCGAAGGGGAGCGGCGTTTGCGGTTTGTTATCTTGCGTTTTGCAGACCTGGCAGCGACCTACTCTCCCGCGTCTTAAGACGAAGTACCATCGGCGCTGGGGCGTTTCACGGCCGTGTTCGGAATGGGAACGGGTGCAGCCACCCCGCCAGAACCACCAGGTCGGCAAAGCGCAAGATTGTGCCTGCGATGCAGGCTCAATCTCGCTCTTTGCTGGCGCGGCTAAGCTTGTCCTTCTCGCTAGTCGCTCGAAGGGCAGCCGCGCTGGCCATCCGGGCACCTCACGAGGAGGCACCGTTGGATCAGAACGAGTTTCGCATGCATGGCATGGCAAAACCGTATTGAGAAGCTGGTGAGGCAGAGCCTCTTTTTGATTTGAACACGTCTTTGCGTCTTATCCGGATAATTGCAGCAGCCGGCAGAGCCGAGCCGCCGGAAGTCCGGCGCGCCGTCCGCAGCGCCTTTGGCG
>NZ_JBVQPO010000025.1:0-45488 GCF_055710065.1 Ensifer sp. VA4
GAAGTCAATCGCCTTGACCGGCGCGAAGCAGAGGCTGAGCAGCACGCCGGCAAGCATGGCGTTGGCGAGCGGGGCAGGGATGGTGGAAACCAGGCGGCCGAGCGGCTTCCAGAGGCCAGCGATGATGACGAGCAATCCGCAGACGAGAAAAGCGCCGACGGCAGCATTGAAGCCGCCCTCGACGACACCGGCGCTCGCGAGCAGGGCGGCACCCGGCGTCGACCAGGCGATGCTGACCGGCAGCCGCGTGACGGCGCTGATGACGATCGCGCAGACGCCCATGGAGATCGACAGCGCCATCAGCCCGGAGGCGGCCTGTGCTTCGCTGGCGCCGACGCCGGTCAGCCCATGCAGCACGACGGCGAAGGAACTGGCGAAGCCGACGAAGGCGATCAGCAGGCCCATGAAAAGGCTCTGGAGCGAGAAGTCACGAAACATGGCGGCAACCGGCTGTTGTGGGTTCTAGTCGTAGCGATTTGATCCTTTCGCCTACCACATTCGGGCCGGCTGTCGATATCGGCGGCGTGATACACCGATCAATCTCGCTGACGGGTGCTCCAGTCCTCGAACCTTCGTCTGGCTGGACCTTTGCGGAGATCGTTGGCTATAGTGTTGCGCAGGCAGGTGCGCCGTTTGGGAGATCGGCGGCATCCGTCTTCGCCGGTCGACGCTTTCAGGGAGGAAGGCGATGCCTGTCGTCAGGGATCATTCGGAACTTGTCTATCGGGTCGCGCACCAGCCTTCGGCCGCGGCGAGTTCGCCGGTGGCCGCCTCCTGGCGCCGCTGCATGACCCTGCACAAGCTTGCACCGGAGGAAGCGCGTACGCCGCTTCGGCTGTTGGACAGCGAGTTTCTCTCGGTCCGCGAACGTTCGGGTGAATTGCTGGCCGAGGCCGACATCGAGCTCGACCGGTTGTTTGCGACCGTCGGCAAGGCCGGCTGCTGCCTGCTCCTCACCGACAACGATGGCGTGGCGCTCGAACGACGCGGTGCGGTCGGCGACGACGCGGATTTTCGCGGCGTCGGGCTCTGGTCGGGAACCGTGTGGAGCGAGGCGAGCGTCGGCACGAACGGCATCGGCACGGCGATCGCCGACGAGCGCGCCGTCGTCATCCAGCGCGACCAGCATTTCCTCAGCCGCAATATCGGCTTGAGCTGCGCCACCGCGCCGATCCGCGACCACCGCGGCCGGCTGGCCGCGGCCATCGACATTTCCACCTGCCGCGACGATGCCTCCGAGATCACCATGTCGATCCTGTCGCAGGCGGTTCGCGATGCCGCCGCGCGCATCGAGGCTGGACTCTTCCGTCGTGCCTTTGCCGGTGCGCGCATCGTGCTGGTGCCGGTCGATCGCGCCGGGCCAGCGCTTCTCGCCGTCGACCGCGATGACCTCGTGCTCGGCGCCACCCGTGCGGCGCGGCAATGGCTCGATCTCGACGACAAACGCATTGCCGCCGGGGTTCCAGCCTCCGACCTGCTGAGGGAGGACACATCGGGCGATGCCGCCGAACTTCCCGACGCGGAGCGCGCCGCCCTTCGCCGCGTGCTTTCGCGTGCCAACGGCAACGTTTCCATGGCGGCCGAGCTGCTCGGCATCAGCCGCGCCACGCTTTACCGCAAGATGAAGCGGCTATCGGTGAATTGATCTTCCTACGCTATCTGGAGGCTGCCCCTCATCCTAACCTTCTCCCCGCAGGCGGGGAGAAGGGACGAGCCCTATAGCGGTCGTTGTGCTCATGGTGGCCCGGGTGCTTGGGGAATGGGGAGCGCGCAAATTGTACCTTCTCCCCGTGATCACGGGGAGAAGGTACCGGCAGGGGGATGAGGGGCAGCTTCTGACCGTCGCCGTTTCCCTGCTTGCTGCATTGCAGCACGCTCGATGGAGCCAAGCTGTCTCAATTCTGAAACAGATCGTCTCGCCAGTGATTTCGCCGGCCTATCGAAGACGCGCGTTCGGTCTCACCTTCCTCTTACAGCTCTGTTGCTGGTTTCAGGGAGGAATGACCATGTTGCATCAGAAGATCGTCGAAAGCCCGTTCAAGCAGAAATACGGCAACTTCATCGGCGGCGAATGGCGCGAGCCGGTGGCCGGCCGCTACTTCGACAACACGACGCCGGTGACGGGCGGCGTGCTTTGCCAGGTGGCGCGCTCGGATGCCGCCGACATCGAGCTGGCGCTCGACGCCGCCCACGCGGTTCGCGAGAAATGGGGCCGGACCTCGGCTGCCGAGCGTTCCAACATCCTGATGAAGATCGCCGGCCGCATGGAGGACAATCTCGAACTCCTGGCGCGCGCCGAAACCTTCGACAACGGCAAGCCGATCCGCGAGACCATGGCAGCCGACATTCCGCTCGCCATCGACCACTTCCGCTATTTCGCCGCCTGCATCCGCGCCCAGGAAGGTTCGATCGGCGAGATCGACCACGATACGGTCGCCTATCACTTCCATGAGCCGCTCGGCGTCGTCGGCCAGATCATCCCCTGGAACTTCCCAATCCTGATGGCCGCGTGGAAGTTGGCACCGGCGCTCGCCGCCGGCAACTGCGTCGTGTTGAAGCCGGCCGAGCAGACGCCGGCCTCGATCCTCGTCTGGGCGGAACTGATCGGCGATCTTCTGCCGGCGGGCGTGCTCAACATCGTCAACGGCTTCGGCCTCGAAGCCGGCAAGCCGCTCGCCACCAGCCCGCGCATCGCCAAGATCGCCTTTACCGGCGAGACGACGACCGGCCGGCTGATCATGCAATATGCCAGCCAGAACCTCATTCCGGTGACGCTGGAACTCGGCGGCAAGTCGCCGAACATCTTCTTCGCCGACGTGCTCGCCGAGGATGACGACTATTTCGACAAGGCGCTCGAAGGCTTTGCCATGTTCGCGCTGAACCAGGGCGAAGTCTGCACCTGCCCGAGCCGCGCGCTGGTGCAGGAGAGCATCTACGATCGCTTCATGGAACGGGCGGTGAAGCGCGTCGAGGCGATCCGCCAGGGCAACCCACTCGACAGCGCCACGATGATCGGCGCGCAGGCGTCGAGCGAACAGCTCGAAAAGATCCTCTCCTATATCGATATCGGCAAGCAGGAAGGTGCCGAAGTGCTGACCGGTGGCGGCCGCAACGTGCTCGAAGGCGAGCTGTCGGAAGGCTTCTACGTCAAGCCGACCGTCTTCCGCGGGCACAACAAGATGCGCATCTTCCAGGAGGAAATCTTCGGGCCGGTGGTCTCGGTCACCACCTTCAAGACCGAAGCCGAAGCGCTGGAGATCGCCAACGACACGCTCTACGGCCTCGGTGCCGGCGTCTGGAGCCGCGATGCCAACCGTTGCTATCGCTTCGGTCGCGAGATCCAGGCCGGTCGCGTCTGGACCAATTGCTACCACGCCTATCCGGCCCATGCGGCCTTCGGCGGCTACAAGCAGTCCGGCATCGGCCGCGAGACGCACAAGATGATGCTCGATCACTACCAGCAGACCAAGAACATGCTGGTAAGCTACAGCCCGAAGGCGCTCGGCTTCTTCTGATCGCAACCTGCCTTTCCCGCCACCGGGGAAGGCAATGCGAGCGGGACGGGAGGGTCGTCTCCACCCTTCCTCCCGCTCGAGCGGCGGCTGAGGTGTGCTCTCCACCTGCGCCTCAGCCGACCAATGCAGGATGCGCTCGATCAGGGAGGCTCGCCATGTCCATCGAAATGACGGAAATGACAGAGATCAACGAACCGCGCGTGCTTGCGACGGATGCGGCCCTCGATCTCATCGCCGAGATTCGGCGCGACCACCCCGATATCCTGTTTCACCAGTCCGGCGGTTGCTGCGACGGCTCGTCACCCATGTGTTATCCGGCCGATGATTACATCGTCGGCGACAATGACGTGAAGCTCGGCGAAATCGGCGGCGTACCCGTCTATATTAGCGCCAGCCAGTTCGAGGTCTGGAAGCACACGCAACTGATCATCGACGTGGTGCCGGGCAGGGGCGGCATGTTCTCGCTCGACAACGGACGGGAGAAGCGGTTCCTGACGCGGTCGCGGTTGTTCGGCGGTGGAGAAGCCTGCGCCGTCGTCTTTCGTGGACGCTGAGATGATCTATCTCCGCTCCCGCGCGATCCTTGCCGCCAGATCGAGAAACGCCCGCAACTTGGGCTGGGTCTGGGCCTTCGCCGGGAAATAGATGAAGAGGCCGGGCGACGTCGGCAGATGGGCCTCGAGCACCCGTTCGAGGCGCCCGCTTGCGACGGCGTCGTGCACGGAAAGGTCCGGCAGATAAGCGAGCCCGATGCCGGCTTCCGCCATCTCCACGAGCATCTGGGAGTCATTGACGGTCAGCCCGCCGGGTACGTCGACGGAGAAGTCGCGTCCTTCCCGCTCGAACTCCCAGCGGTAGATCGTGCCGGACGCCGGATAGCGATAGCGGATCGCCTCGTGGCGCGTCAGCTCTTCGGGCGTCTGCGGCCGGCCGCGCTTGATGAAGTACGACGGCGAGCCGACCACGGCCCAGGTGATGTCGGGCGTCAGCCGGACGGCAATCATATCTTTCTCGACCGCCTCGCCGATGCGGATACCGGCATCGAAGCCGCGCTCGGTGATGTCGACTGCAGCATCGTCGATCGCGATTTCCAAGGAGATATCGGGATGGGCCTGCCGGAAGCGCGGCAGCAGCGGTGTCAGCACCAATGGGATCGCCATGCGCGGCACAGTCAGCCGCAGGTTGCCCATGGGTCGGTCGCGAAAGTCGCCGAGCAGCTCATAGGCATCGGCAATCTCTAAAGCCGCAGGACGCACGCGCTTCAGAAATGCGCTACCGGCCTCGGTCAAGGCGACACGCCGCGTGGTGCGGACGAAGAGCTGCAGGCCGAGACGGCTTTCCAGCGCCCTGATCGTCTGACTGACGGCATTGGGCGTGACGCCGAGCATCGCCGCTGCCGCCGTGAAGCTGTTGTGCTCCGCGACCGCCAGAAACTCCCGCAATCCGTTGAAGGGGTCGTCCGCCATTTGCCGATTATGAAGATTTTCTTCCAGAGCTTTAAAGATAAAGCCTGTTTTTCGCAAGAATCAACTTTGGCATGTTCTCTGCAACCTAAACCGGTCTCTCGAGAGGATGGAGAACGACATGCAATATACGACGCTTGGAAATACCGGTCTCGTGGTCTCGCGCCTTGCCTTCGGCGCCATGACCTTTACCGCCGGCGACCGCAGCCTCGGTGCCGTCTATAAGACCGATGCGGAAGCGGCCGATGCCCTGGTCGGGCAGGCGCTGGACGCGGGCATCAATTTCTTCGATACGGCCGACGCCTATGCCTCCGGGCAATCGGAGCGGATCCTCGGCGAGGCGCTCAAGTCCCGTCGCGACGAGGTGGTGATCGCCACGAAGGTCGGCTTCCGCAGCGGGGCGCCGCTCACCCAGGCGGGCCTCTCGCGCCGCCATATCCTCTGGTCGGTGGACCAGAGCCTCAAGCGCCTCGGCACCGACTGGGTCGATACCTACATCGTCCACAAGGAGGATCCGCACACGCCGCTCGAGGAGACGCTTTCCGCGCTCGACGCGGTCGTGCGTTCCGGCAAGGTGCGCTACATCGGTTTTTCCAACTGGTCGGCCTGGAAGGTGGCGGCGGCAATGGAGATTCAGAAGGCCAACGGGCTGGCGCCCTTCACCCATGGCCAGATGCATTATTCGCTGCTCGGCCGCGACGTGGAGCGCGACGTCATCCCGATGATGCAGCGTTACAGGCTGGGACTGACGGTCTGGAGCCCGCTCGCATCGGGCTTCCTCTCTGGCAAATACACCCGCGAGAATCTGGGCGATCCGGACAACCGCTATTCCGGTTTCGACATCCTGCCCTTCGACAAGGAACAGGGATTCAAGCTGGTGGAGCGCATGCGCGGGATTGCCGATCACCATGGGGCCAGCGTAGCGCAGGTGGCGATCGCCTGGCTGCTGGCGAAGAAGGCGGTGACGAGCGTGCTGCTCGGCGCCTCCAAGCCGCACCAGCTCGAGGACAATCTCGGCGCGGCGGATCTCGTCCTGACGCCAGCGGAAATCGCCGCGCTCGACGCCGAGACCGTGCCCGCGCCGGTCTATCCCAACTGGTTCATCGACAATCTCGTCGACCAGCCGGTGGCCCAGGCTCTCGGGAAATAGCACCATCTCCGCAACGAAAAACGCCGGCGCTCTGGCGCGCCGGCGTTCATGAATTGCCGAGTTGGAAACGCCTCAGTCGAAGAGGCTCGATACCGACTCTTCCTGGCTGGTGCGGCTGATGGCTTCGCCGAGCAGGCCCGCCGTCGTGATCACGCGGATATTGTGAGCGGACTGGACGGCCGTGGTCGGCTGGATCGAGTCGGTGATGACGAGTTCCTTCAGCATCGACGAACTGACGCGGGCAACCGCGCCGCCGGAGAGGACGCCGTGGGTGATATAGGCGGTGACGCTGGTCGCGCCGTTCTTCAGCAGCGCTTCGGCCGCGTTGCAGAGCGTGCCGCCGGAATCGACGATGTCGTCGATCAGCAGGCAGTCCTTGCCCCTCACGTCGCCGATGACGTTCATGACTTCCGATTCACCCGGACGGTCGCGACGCTTGTCGACGATCGCCAGCAGACAGTCGAGGCGCTTGGCGAGTGCGCGGGCGCGCACGACGCCGCCGACGTCGGGCGAAACGACCATGACGTTCTTGAGGTCGTAGTTTTCCTTGACGTCACGCGCCAGGATCGGGATCGCATAGAGGTTATCGGTCGGGATATCGAAGAAGCCCTGGATCTGCCCGGCATGAAGATCGAGGGTCAGCACGCGGTCGGCGCCGGCCTCGGTGATCAGGTTGGCGACGAGCTTGGCGGAGATCGGCGTGCGCGGACCGGGTTTGCGGTCCTGGCGGGCATAGCCGAAATAGGGAAGCACTGCGGTGATGCGGCGGGCGGAGGAGCGGCGCACCGCGTCGATCATGATGAGCAGTTCCATCAGGTGATCGTTGGTGGGGAAAGAGGTCGACTGGATGATGAACACATCCTCGCCACGCACGTTTTCGCCGATCTCGACGAAGATTTCCTGATCGGCGAAACGGCGTACTGTCGCCTTGCCGAGGGGCAGGTTGAGATAGTTGCAGATCGCTTCGGCCAGGAGCCGGTTCGAATTGCCTGCGAAAACCTTCATTGACGGACCGCCTTGAGCTGGCGCGGTCACCGTCCGGCACTTTTCCGGGAGCGGTGTGTTCCGCGCAGATTCCGAGAGCCATTCCAATCGCGGACATTCTTTGCGGATGGCCGCCGTTCAGAGCTGATCGGCCGCTTTTTAGCGAGACTGAACTTGAATGCAAGGGGAATGCTGCGCCGCGAAGGCCAATATTCTAAAAACTTTGTGTCAACCGGCCTGGGATTGCCGCCATTCGAGGTAGGCGTTGATGGTTTTTGTCGCGATCCCCTGCATGGTTGTCGCCGGTACTCCGCTCCACAGGTCGGCGCCGCCGCCGGGAACCGATTCCTGTCCCTGGATGCGGTGCAGGCGGTTGCCGCTGCCGTCGAGCACGTCCCAGACATAGACGACGGTGGTCTTGTCGCCGTCCTTCAGGGTCGAGAAGTAGCCCTTGAGGATATGTTCGCTGCTGGCGTCGGTCGAACTCTTGATCGTCAGGCCATGTGCGCGTGCCTCGGCGCCGAGCTGTTTGGAAAGCGGCGTGATAGCCTGAACCGGCGCGCCGATGATCGGCAGGAAACGGATCGATCCGCTGGCCGCCGCGCTTGCCTTCGGCAGCGAAGCGACGCTCGGCTGGTTCTGAATGGTCTCTGCCGCGGCTGCCGTCTGCTGCACCGGCGTCGGCTGCGCTTGAGCCAAGCTCTGCACCGGCGCGGAACCGGCAGCGAGCCTGTTTGCCTGGCCTTCGAGTGTGCCGGCCGGATCGGTATAGGTCGCGTCGCCGGTGGCGTAGGCCGTCGGCGTGCTTGATGGGGCCGGCTCCGTGGTGAAGGCCGTGGCCTGGCTGACGGGCGCCCGCTGCACCGGCGCGACGGCGGTCTGGTTCGACATGGAGTCGAGGTCGGATTGCGTCACCGGCGGCGAGCGGAAGGTCCCGCCACCGACGTCGACCTGCGGCGTCAGCATGTCGGTGCTGTTGCAGCCGGCCAAGGCGGTGAGAAGGCCGAGGCTGAAAAGGGGCGTCGAGAGCTTTCGCATGGTCAACCGTCCGTTTCTTCGCGGCAGTTTCCTGAAATGGTCTCCTGTCGTCTGCCAGTTCAAAGCAATTCTAGGCGGATTTCCCTAAGCAGAAATGAAGTCGAGGCCGTATCGCGACAAGGCGCGTGGCGTATCCGTGGTGGTGAGGTAGGTCTGGCCGAGGGTCATGGCGGTGCCGCTGTCGGAATCCATGATGATCATGTGCACGAACAGCGACATGTTCGGCTCGATCTCCTGCGGGTTGCCGACATGGAACATCTGGTGCTCCATCCAGGAGGGCGAGAAGCGGGCGCCGAGCGAATAGCCGCAGGCATTCAGCCGGTGGCGGGCAAGGCCGCGCTCGTCCATGATCTTGGCATGCATGTCGAAGACGGTGCCGAACGTGTTACCGGGACGAAGCACCATCTCGATCGCCTGGATGGTTTCGCGGCAGGCGCTGTAGAGTTCGCGGTGACGGTTGGTCGGCTCGCCGATGACGACGGTGCGCATCATCGCGGCATGATAGTGGGCGCTGACGCCGGCCCATTCGAGCGTGAGTTGGTCCTGGCTGTCGAGCACGCGGCGCCCGGACTTGTAGCGGCAGAGCAGCGCGTCGGCGCCGGAGCCGATGATGAACTCGTTGGCCGGATAGTCACCGCCGCCCGCGAGGATCTTGCCCTGCATCGCCGCGAGGATGTCCGCCTCGTTGCCGCCGGCACGGATCAGCGGCAGCGCGGCATCGAGCGCATCATCGGCGAGGCTTGCCGCCTTCTCGACATAGGCGATCTCGGCGTCGCTCTTGATGAGGCGCAGACGGCTGACGAGGAGCGAGGCGTCGATCAGTTCGCCGAAGGTCTGGAGCTGGCGGTCGAGCAGGCGGGCGACGCGGCCGGTCATGCCGTGCGTGTCATATTCGACGCCGATGCGGCAGCCGAGCAGGTCGAGCTCGCTCAAGAGGTTCTTGAGGTCCAGGGTCGGATCGGCATTTGCCCGGTCCACCCAGATCTCGATGCGCTCGATGTTGGAGGTGTGGCGTGCCTGGCGCAGGTCGGCCGAACGCGTCAGCAGGACCATCGAGCCGTCCTTCTTCACGACCAGCGTCTGGAAGAAGCAGTAGCCGAAGGTATCGTAGCCCGTCAGCCAGTACATGCTCTCCTGGGCGAAGAGCAGCATCGCATCGAGCCTCTCCTCGCGCATCTTCTCCGTCAGCCGCTCGAGACGGCTTGCATATTCTTCCTGGGCAAAATGAAGCGCCATGTCAGGTCCCCCGTATGCAAATGGCGGAAATCTGTCGGCCGTAGTCCGGCTCCTGCCTGTGGGTCGTCCGACGGTAGGAGAAAAAACGCTCCTCGTCGGCATAGGTGCAAATATCGAGATTTTCGGCGGTAACGCCCGCTTCGGTCAACCGGCGGATCGTGAGGCCCGGCAGATCGAACATTGCGTGGCCGTCGCGGTCGGACGGCCTGAAATAGGATGCGTAGCTCTCGTTCGACGAGACGAAGCGCTCGACGAATTCGGCGCCGACCTCGTAGTTGCGGCGGCTGATCGACGGGCCGAGGCAGGCGACGATGCGATCGCGCCGGGCGCCGAGCGTCACCATCGCGTCGATCGTGCTTTCGAGCACGCCGCCGAGCGCACCTTTCCAGCCGGCATGGGCCGCGCCGATGACATTGGCTTCAGCATCGGCAAAAAGAATGGGGCCGCAATCGGCGGTCAGAACGCCGAGCACGATGCCCGGTGTCGCCGTCACCAGCGCGTCGGCGTCGGGCCGCGCGCCGTCATAGCTTCCGTCAATGATGACGGCGTCTGGAGAATGGACCTGGTGCACGGTCGCCAGCCGCTCCAGCGGGGCGCCGAACCAGCGGGCGACGCGGCTGCGGTTCTCGTTGACGTGAGCTCTTTCGTCCTTCGAGCCGAGACCGACATTCAGGCCGCGATAAAGCCCTTCGGAAACGCCGCCCTGGCGGGTGAAATAACCGTGGGCGATTGCCGGCCCGACCTTCTCGCTAAACAGCGAGCTTTGCACGGGAGAAAGCGCGGCGTCATGCTGCATCGGTATATGTGCCTTTGCTTTATGAATAAATTCAATGGGTTTGGGGGCGCGCTCCGGCCCGGCGACTGGCGGCTGATTTGCCGGCGCGATGTTGACCCGCGATGGCTGGGCTGTCAATTCCTGAACGACGGGGGATGCCGACGGCCTACGATCTTGAAGTGCGGTTGGGGCCCAGCCACGGCGCGATACGCGTTGACGAGAGCGCCTTCCCAATGCCCGCGCCGGCGCGAGGCAAAGCGGACAACCAGGAAGTTTGGATATGGCTCCTGCCTTCAGGTTTTCGAGCGATGGCGCCTGCAATCTTTGCGTGGGACCCGTTATGGGAGTATTGTCTAATATAACGGAATAGCTGAGCTTCCGGGAGGAGAAGATGAAACGAAGAACCCAGATCGAGGGTCGAACGTCGCGTCGCAAGTTCCTGGGTGGAGCCGCAATGGCCGGGGTTGCAATGGTCGCCGCGCCGAACGTTGTCAGGGCGCAGGGGCCGATCAGCATGCGTTGGCAAAGCACCTGGCCCTCCAAGGACATCTTTCACGAATTCGCGCTCGATTTCGCCAAGAAGGTCAATGATATGACCGGTGGCGACTTGAGGATAGAGGTGCTGCCCGCCGGCGCCGTGGTGCCGGCCTTCGGGCTGCTCGACGCCGTATCGCAAGGAACGCTCGACGGCGGCCACGGTGTCGTGGTCTACCATTACGGCAAGCAGGCGGCGTTGGCGCTATGGGGTTCCGGGCCGGGCTTCGCGATGGATGCCAACATGCTGCTCGCCTGGCACAAATACGGTGGCGGCAAAGAGCTGCTGGCAAAGCTCTATGAATCGATTGGTGCCAACGTCGTCTCGTTGCTCTACGGGCCGATGCCGACGCAGCCGCTCGGCTGGTTCAAGAAGCCGGTCGCAAAGCCTGAGGATCTCCAGGGCCTGAAGTTCCGTACCGTGGGCATCTCGATCGACGTCTTTACCGGGCTCGGCGCGGCGGTCAATGCGCTGCCGGGCGGCGAAATCGTTGCGGCACTCGACCGCGGCCTGATCGACGCGGCCGAGTTCAACAACGCCTCGTCTGACCGGGTGCTCGGTTTCCCGGATGTATCCAAGATCTGCATGTTGCAGAGCTACCACCAGAATGCCGAGCAGTTCGAAGTTCTGTTCAACAAGCAGAGATACGATGGTTTGCCTGAGCAGATGAAGGCGGTTATCACCAACGCCGTCGAGGCGGCGTCCGCGGACATGTCCTGGAAGGCGATCGATCGCTATTCCAAGGACTATTTGGAGATGCAGACGGTCGACAAGGTCAAGTTCTACAAGACCCCGGAGGCCATTCTCAAGACGCAGATGGAGGTCTACGACGAGGTGGTGAAGAAGAAGGCAGCGGAAAACCCGCTGTTCAAGGAGATCCTCGAATCTCAGATCGCCTTTGCCGAGCGGGCCACGCGCTGGGAACAGGACACCGTCGTTGGCCGGCGGCTGGCATTCGATCACTACTTCGGACAGGAGGGCGTGGCGAAAGATCTCTGAGGCACGGTCGCTTCGCGTCAATCAGTCGGGATTTCCGGCGGATGACGCCAGATCCCAATTCGCATTTCGGAGACAGTCGAAGGATCACGTTATTCGATAAATCAACGCGTTACAGCGAAGTCTGTGCGTTCTGAGGCGCGCCGTTGTAACGTCCCTCTTGCAGCGGGGGCATGCGTGAACGTTCAGCATTTTCTGCTCAGGGTCGATGCGATCAGCGTGTGGATCGGCAAAGCTGCAGCCTGGCTGATTATCGGGCTGATGACGCTGGTCTGCGTCGAGGTCGTCAAACGCTACGTCCTGAACATGCCGACGGCCTGGATATTCGACGCCAGCAACATGTTCTACGGCACTCTGTTCATGCTCGCCGGAGCATACGCCCTGGCGCAGAATGCCCATGTGCGCGGCGACTTCCTCTACAGTTCCATGCGGCCGCGCACGCAGGCCGCCCTTGATCTGGTCCTCTACATCCTCTTCTTCCTGCCCGGCGTCACCGCGCTCGTTTACGCCGGCTACGATTACGCAGCGCTTTCCTGGCGGATCGGCGAGCATTCCACCGTGACGGCCGAGGGGCCGCCGATCTATTATTTCAAGACCGTCATTCCGGTTGCAGGCGGTCTCGTCCTGCTTCAGGGACTGGCCGAGATCATGCGCTGCATCGTTTGCCTGCGGACCGGCGAATGGCCGAGCCGGCTTAGGGATGTGGAGGAGCTCGACGTCGTTGCCGAGCAACTCGAGCACAGCGAGCACGTGGACACGGAAACGCGCGAGGCGGCGATCGAGCGTGCGCAGGAGATCGACAGGGCGGCGCGGCAACGGGGCTTGGGGGGAGGGAGCGAAACGTGAGCGATCCACTCCTCGGACTGACGATGCTGATGCTCATCGTGGTGGTCATCATGATGGGGTTTCCCACGGCGTTTACGCTCATGGGGCTCGGCATGCTCTTCGGTTTCTACGCCTTCTACAATCCGGCCGAGCACTGGATCGACAATCGCGTCTTCGACCTGATGGTGCAGCGCACCTATGGGGCGATGACCAATGACGTTCTGATCTCGATCCCGTTGTTCGTGCTCATGGGCTATGTGATGGAGCGCGGGGCGCTGGTCGACAAGATGTTTTACAGCATCCAACTCGCGTTCAAGCGGGTGCCGGCGTCGCTCGCGGTCGCTACTCTCATCGTCTGCACCTTCTGGGGTATCGCCAGCGGTCTTGTCGGTGCAGTCGTCGTGCTGATGGGGGTGATTGCGTTCAATCCGATGTTGCGCGCCGGCTACGACGTAAAGCTCGCCTCCGGCGTGATCACCGCAGGCGGCACACTCGGCATTCTCATCCCGCCCTCGGTGATGATCATCGTTTATGCGGCAGTTGCCGGACAATCCGTGGTGAAACTTTACGCCGCTGCCATGTTCCCCGGCTTTTTCCTCGCGCTGCTCTACCTCGCCTATATTCTCGGCTGGGCGCTCATCAGCCCGAAGATCGCTCCGCCGCTGCCCGCGGAACAGAACAAGGTGCCGGTCAGGGCGTGGATGCGCGGCCTGCAGGCGGCGTATTCGCACAACATGCTGGCGGGGCTTTCCCGCGCTTTGGTCTCGCCGACAAGGGCGCTCGCGCTCGAAACCGAGGAGGGGTCCCTCAGCTACTGGGCGCTCGTCAAGAATTTCGGCGCTGCCCTGGTACCGCTCACACTGACGGCTCTCTCCATGGCGCTCGTGTGGTGGTATGTCGTCATCCATCCGCAGGCATCGGCGGAAGAGGCGGCGCCGGAGGGTCTGGAACAGCTCGGCGCGCCGGCGGCGGATGCCGGGCCGGCCTTGATCAACGGGCCGACGACTGCCTTCTACGTGTCCTTCTGGCTGATTGCCGCAAGCGCTGCGGTCGTGCTCATCCGCTACTACCGCAATATGGACGCGGAACGGCTGCAGGTGGTGAAGCTCTTGATCTCTTCCGTCATGCCGCTCGGCATCCTCACCATCGTCGTGCTCGGCGTCATCCTGTTCGGGATCACCACGGCGACCGAATCTGCGGCCGTCGGTGCTGCGGGGGCTTTCCTGCTCGCCTTCCAGGCCCGCACGCTCAACTGGAAGCGCACCAAGGAGGCGGTGTTCCTGACGGCGAAGACCACGGCCATGGTGTGCTGGCTCTTCGTGGGCTCGGCCTTGTTTTCCGCCGTCTTCGCCATACTTGGCGGCCAGGCGCTGATCGAGCAATGGGTGCTGTCGCTCGATCTGACGCCGGTGCAGTTCATGGTGCTTTCGCAGGCGATCATCTTCCTGCTCGGCTGGCCACTCGAATGGACCGAGATCATCATCATCTTCGTGCCGATTTTTCTGCCGCTGCTCAAGCACTTCGACATCGATCCGGTGCTCTGGGGCGTTCTCGTCTTCGTCAACCTGCAGGCGGCATTCCTGTCGCCCCCGGTCGCAATGTCCGCCTTCTACCTGAAGGGGGTCTCGCCACCGCATGTGACGATCAACCAGATCTTCGCCGGCATGATGCCCTACATGCTGATCGTCGTGCTCTGCATGGTCATCATGTATCTCTGGCCCGGGATAACCCTCTGGCTGCCCAACTATCTCTACGGCAGCTGACGAGTCGACCGTTCATCGGACTGCTGCGTCAGGCCTTCGGTTTGCGGAAGGGTGACAGGGGCACCGGCGGGCTGCTGACGGCGAGAACCTTGAAGAGTTCGCCCATCTTGCCGGCACCGGCGCCGGCGAGCCTTTCCACGTCCTGGCGGATGCTCTCTTGCGTCGCAGCGTCCTTGTCGCGGCCAAGTGCCGCGGCACGATCGAGAAGACCGAGCCCCACGAGGAAATCGCCCTGGTGCGCAAGGCCGTTGATCTGCACGTCGTCGGTCTTGGCGCGGCGGGCCAGCTGCTCGAAATCGACATGGCTGGTGAGATCGGCCCGCCCCGGATTGGCGAGTGGCGGATCATACTCGTGATTGCGAACGGCCTGCAGCGTATCGCCATAGCCGGTGGCGAGATGGCCGTAATCGATGATCACGGCGGTGCCGCCGCTGATCTTCAGCCGCTCGCAAAGGGCGGACATGACGGCGTCGCGGGCAGGGGCGATCTCGAAGATCGTGCCTTCGGCGACCCCTTGTGCCGGCGTCGGCAGGAGGCTCGGATCGATGCCAGCGACGCCGGCGGCAAAGGTCAGTTCGTCGTTGGCGTCGAGGCCGACCATGCGCTCGCGGAACCCTTGTGCGGTGCGCACGAATTGCCGGATCGGGATGGCATCGAACAGCTCGTTGGCGGCGAGCAGCAGGAAGCCTTCGGGCAAAGTCTCGAAGCTTGCGTGCCATTCGACCTTGTTGCGGTGGGCGGCAAGGGTTTCGGACTGGATCTTGCGCAGGCGCTCGCTGGTTTCGACGAGATGCACGCCGGCCGATGCATAGAGCTCCGGTGCGATGCGACGCACGACGCGCAGCATGTCGGCCATCATCGTGCCGCGGCCGGGGCCGATCTCGGCGATGACGGCACCTTCGGGCTTGCCGTGCTGCTGCCAGGCGTGGACGAGGAAGATGCCGATCATCTCGCCGAAGAGCTGGCTGATTTCCGGCGCCGTGGTGAAATCGCCCTCCCTGCCGAAAGGCTCGTGCACCCGGTAATAGCCGTGCTCCGGATCCGCCAGGCAAAGCGAGAAATAATCGGTGACGCTGATCGGCCCGTGAGCCTTGATCAGCGCCTTGATCTTGTCCGCGAGTGGTGTCGTCATGCGTTCGCCCAGTTGACGGGTGCGGCAGGAAAGCCGCACGCACCGTTCCTCCTCTTTCCGCGCTTAGGCTGCGGCCGCGCGGCGCGCCCGGGCGATCGCCCAGATGCCGGCGAGTGCCATCGGCAGCGACAGCACCATGCCCATCGTCAGCCAGCCGCCGACAAGATAGCCGATCTGGGCGTCCGGTTCGCGGAAGAATTCGACGAAAATGCGGCTCGAGGCGTAGCCAAGCACGAAGATGCCGGTGACAAGGCCCGGCGATTTCAACGCCTGGCGGCGGTAGACGAACCAGGCGAGCACGCAGAGCAGCATGAGGCCTTCGAGCGCCGCTTCGTAAAGCTGGCTCGGGTGGCGGGCAAAGGGCCCGCCGGTCGGAAAGACGATTGCCCAGGGCATCGACGACAGCCGGCCCCAGAGCTCGCCGTTGATGAAGTTGGCAATGCGACCGAAGAACAGGCCGATCGGGACGACGGCAGCGACGATATCGAACAGGCTCCAGAGACCGATGCCGTTGCGCCGCGCGAAGATGATCATGGCGAGCGTGGTGCCGAGGAAACCGCCATGGAACGACATGCCGCCGTTCCAGATTTCGATGGCGCGGATCGGATTGGCGAGCACGGAGCCGAGATCGTAGAAGAGGATGTAGCCGATGCGGCCGCCGAGAACGATGCCGCCGGCGGCCCAGAGCAGGAAGTCGTCGAGTTGCTGCAGCGTGATGGCGGGGGTCTCGTTGCGCCAGAGCGCAGTATTCATCGCGAGGCGGCGCGCATAGAACCAGCCGATCAGGATGCCCGCGACATAGGCGAGCCCGTACCAATGGACGGCGAGAGGCCCGATCTGGAAGATGACGGGGTCGATTTCGGGGAAGGGCAGGATGGCGAGGCGGGCCGCTAAAGTTTCCAAGATATGCTCTCGTATCTATTTTCTCGGGCAGGGGCCGATTGTTTGGCGGAACATGGCGAGCGATTTCCGCCGGGTCAAGGCGCCTGTGCGCGCGCCTTGGACACGGCGGCGTGATGGCATGTGATTTTCCTTGCATCCGCTCGCCGCTGACCCTACCTGAAATGCATGACCGCATCGCAATGCGAGGCGATGGCTGAAATGGAGATCGCGACGATGAGCACAGGCGCCAACCGCATTCTGGATGACTTTGCCAAGATAATGACCGATGCCGCAGGTGCCGCCCAGGGCGTGCGCCGCGAAGTCGAGACCGCCTTCCGCGCACAGGCCGAACGGGCGCTGAACTCGCTCGACGTGGTCAAGCGCGAGGAGTTCGAGATGGTCAAGGAAATGGCGATCAAGGCGCGCGAGGAAAACGATGCGCTGCTCGCCCGCATCGAGGCTTTGGAAGCGCGTCTCGCCGAGACCGGCAAGTAACGCGATTCCGCCGAAATAACGGTATTTCAGCGTTTTTACTTCGCCCGCGAACTGGTTTCGCGGGCGTTTTGCTGTCGTTTGTCCTGGATCGTCTGAAACGCCGTTGAGGCTGGTTAATAAAACCTGAAAAGTTTTCCACCTGTGGACACTGCCAAAAAACCCTTATGGCAGAGTCGGTTAAGCTCTCGCGCTTCATCCAAATGACAACGTGGACGCGATTCATCCCGGCTATTTTTCGGCCCGGGGGCTGGCAGCCAGACTCCGCCATTATACACTGATTTTAAATGATGATTCGAAACGAACCACGCAAGCTCCGGGCAGGGTAAGTCAGCCAGGATGGATGTGAGTTCAGCAATCATAGTGTGTTTGTAATCGGTGTCGGGTTTGCAGCGTTGCGTCTTGTGAGCGTGATGATGCACGTCTGCGCCACACCTATACAGGGTGATGCATGAGCCTTTTGGAAATGGAAGTCGAGCGCCAATCCAACCCGGTCGATATGATCGAGTTCGTGGCTGCAAACAACGACTGGTCGTTCGAGCGATCCGGCGAAGACGAAATCGCCATGACGGTCGAAGGCAAGTGGGCGGACTACCACGTTTCCTTCTCCTGGATGGAGGAATTCGAGGCTCTGCATCTCGCCTGCGCCTTCGACATCAAGGTTCCGGAAAGCCGGGTCAACGAAGTCATCCGCCTGCTCTCCCACATCAACGGACAGGTGCTGATGGGCCACTTCGACCTGTGGCGTCAGGAGGAAGTGGTGATCTTCCGCCAGTCGCTGCTGCTTGCCGGCGGCGCCGAGCCCACCAACCAGCAGGTCGAAGTTCTGCTTTCGAGCGCACTCGACGCTTGCGAATCCTATTATCAGGCGTTTCAATTCGTCGTCTGGTCCGGCATGGACGCGCAGCGCGCCGTCGATGCGGTCCTGTTCGAAACGGTTGGAGAAGCCTGATCATGACGAATGCCGCTTCCGGTCCCATCGTCCTCGTCGGCGCCGGCAATATGGGCGGCGCCATGCTTTCCGGCTGGCTGAAGAGTGGCGTCAAAGGCGCCGACGTGCTTGTCGTCGATCCCGGCCCGCCGCCGGCCATGGCCAAGCTCATCGCCGACAATGGCATAACACATGCGACGTCGGCGCCATCCGGCGTCCAGGCGGGCGTGATCTTCCTGGCGGTCAAGCCGCAGGTGATGGAAACCGTGCTGCCGCCGCTGAAGCCGCTCGTCGGGCCGGATACGGTCATCGTCTCGGTCGCGGCCGGCAAGACGCTCGCCTTCATCGAAACACATCTCGCCGCTGCCGCCACGGTTCGCGCCATGCCGAACACGCCGGCGATGATCGGCCGCGGCGTTACCGGCGCATTTGCCAATGCGCGCGTCAGCGAAGCGCAGCGCGCCCAGGTTCACGATCTCTTGAAGGTGAGCGGTCCCGTCGAGTGGGTCAGGACCGAAGCCGAGATCGATGCGGTGACGGCCGTTTCAGGCAGCGGCCCGGCCTATGTCTTCTACCTCGTCGAGTGCATGGCGGAGGCGGGCCGCAAGGCCGGCCTCGAGGCGGACCTCGCCATGCGGCTTGCGCGGGAAACCGTCGCGGGCGCTGGCGAGCTCCTGCACCAGTCCCCCGACGAAGCGGCACGGCTGCGCCAGAACGTGACCTCGCCCGGCGGCACGACGGCGGCGGCACTCTCCGTGCTGATGGCCGCCGATGGCATGCAGCCGCTTTTCGACAAGGCGATCGCCGCCGCGCGCAAACGGGCCGAAGAACTGGCAGGCTGAGCGGGCGAAGCCGCCGCGTCTTGACGGCACCGGTGTCGAGATTTCCGCTAAGGCGTGCACGTGCGGGACGCGCTTGCGCAAGCACCACGCTCCCGGTGTGTCTGCCGCTCGAACAGGATCCTCCAGATCGCGCCGATTGCCCGGCGGCACGCGTCGCCGATCGCGGCGCTGCGCTGACGTCGCGCCCACGCATGAAGCTGGTAGCTCGTCGGTACATCGTTCCGCTGCTTGCCCATTTCCTTCACCCTTCAGCGTCTCGTCTGCGTTCAGGTTCCAAGTTACAGCCTATCGCTGGACGCGATAATCCATGATAAATTCCCTTTAGCTGTGACGAAATGGAATAGATACAATGGATCGGCAGGAAGCCATGGCGGTGTATCTCGCCGTCGTCGAGGAGGGCGATTTCTCGGCGGCTGCGCGCCGGCTGCACATGACGCCGTCGGCGGTCAGCAAGATCATCGGCCGGCTCGAGGCGCGCCTCGGCGTGCGCCTGCTGCAGCGATCGACGCGCAGCATCAGCCTGACGAGCGAAGGCAGTGCCTATGCGGAGTCGGCCCGTCGCATCCTCGGCGACATCGAAGATGCGGAGTTCGCGATCCAGCCGGGTGCCGAGCCGCGCGGCCGTCTGCGGGTCAGCCTGCCGAGTGCCTTTGGCCATCGCCTGATCGTGCCGATGCTGCCTGATTTCATCGAGCGGTACCCCGAGATCGATCTCGAGCTCGATTTCAGCGATGCGATCGTCGATCTCATGAACGGCGATGCCGATGTCGCAATACGGGTTGCGGCGCAAAGCGACAGTACATTGGTGACCCGGCGCCTGGCATCCAACCGCCGTGTCATCTGCGCGGCGCCGGGTTATCTCGAGAGGCATGGCGTTCCCAAAACCCCCGACGAGTTGCAACGGCACGTCTGCCTTGCCATTACCGCCCACGGTCGCCTCAATGTCTGGGAGTTCCACGATGGCAGCAGTCGGCATGCGATCCGTGTTCGTGGTTCTGTCGAGGCCAACAGCACGGAAGCGCTGAGGCGGCTTGCGCTCGCGGGCATCGGGATCGTGCGGCTCTCGGAAATTCTCGTCGGCGATGACATCAGGGCGGGCTTGCTGGTGCCGCTTCTGACCGATTGCAACCACGCCGAGGCGGAACCGATCACCGTGGTCTATCCGCACCGGCGCTTCCTGCCGCCGCGGGTGCGCGTCTTTGTCGATTTCCTGGCCGAGCAGTTCTCGCGCCGCCCTTGGCAAGAGGCAAGATTTCACGGGGGATCCGCCGAAATCGGCCTGCTTCCGGAATCTCCCCCGATACTTTAAGCCCGACGGAACAGAACTTTTCACAAAGGAATTGTTATGGCTGAAACCATTGAATTTGCTGATTTCGAACGCGTCGATATTCGTGTGGGCACGATCGTCGAGGCCGAGCCGTTTCCGGAAGCACGCAAGCCGGCCTTCAAGCTGAAGATCGATTTCGGGCCGGAGATCGGCATAAAAAGATCATCGGCCCAAATCACGGTGCATTATCGTCCGGAAGAACTCGTCGGGCGGCAGGTGCTGGGCGTGGTCAATTTTCCGCCGCGCCAGATCGGTCCCGTGCGCTCCGAAGTGCTGACGCTGGGCTTTGAAGACGAAGCCGGCGCGATCGTGCTGGCTGCCGCCGAACGGCCGATCCCCAACGGCAAAAAACTGATGTGATCCCCATGAACATCGCATTCGAAGCTATTCCGGAGCGCGTCAAGGTTTCTTGCCTCTGGCGCGCAGCCGATGCCGCGCGCGATTGGCGCGCGAGCCACGTGCTTTCGCTGCTCGATCCGGAGCTGCCGGATGCCAATGTGCCTGTCATCGCCGATGCGAGCCACCGGGTCGTGCGCATGCGCGACCAGGAAAACCCGACCGTCACCCGCCATTTTCCGGATCTGGTGCTGGAAGTATTCGAGGCGATGCGCGCCGCCGCCGAGGATGCGTCGAGCCGCATTCTTGTGCATTGCCACGCCGGCGTCAGCCGTTCCACGGCCTTCGCCTATGGGCTGATTGCCCATCAACTCGGCGCGGGTCGCGAGGATGAAGCCTTCCGGGCGCTGCTGACGATCACCCGCAAACCCTGGCCGAACCGACGGATCATCGAGATCCTCGACGAAGCCCTCGGCCGCGAGGGCCGGCTTCTGGCGCCGCTCGATGTCATGCGCGCCCGCCACCCGCGCCGCATCGACGCCTGGCGCCGCTTCAACGAACGCCGCGGCCTGACGTCGATCTACAAGCGGTAGTTCTCACGCGTCTGACAGCAGCGCGGCGGCATAGCGTTTGGGCCATCGGTTGCAGCGGGGGAGGTGACGCGACAGGCTGCCGAGCGAAAGCCGCCTCACGGCGGTCAAGCCGGTACGCGCACCGTTGCCCTGAGGCCGCCGAGCGGGCTGTCGCCCAGCGTGACGTTGCCGCCGTGGCTGCGGGCGATGTCGCGGGCGATCGCAAGGCCAAGGCCGGTGCCGGAACTGTCGAGATTGCGTGCCTCGTCTAGGCGGAAGAAGGGTTTGAACACGTCTTCGCGCGATCGCTCGGGAATGCCTGGACCGTCGTCGTCGACGGTGATCGTGACCCATTTGGCGCTGTGGCGGGCGTCGACGTTGACGGTGTTGGCGTAGCGATAGGCGTTCGAGGCGAGATTGGCGACGAGGCGGGTGAAGGCGTTCGGCCGGACACGAACCTCATCCTCGCCCTCGATCGAGGTGGTCAGCGTCTTGCCGAGCAGTTCGGCTTCCGCGGCAAGCCGCGTCATCAGGTCGCTGAGCTTCAACTGGCCGACGTCCTCCTCCGCTTCGCCACGGGCGAAGGCGAGGTAGCCTTCAAGCATGTTCTGCATGTCCTCGACATCCTGGTTGAGGCTTTCGAGATCCGGATTGTTGCCGGCCAGGGCCAATTGCAGCTTGAAGCGGGTGAGGATGGTTCTGAGGTCGTGACTGACGCCGGTCAGCATCGCGGTGCGCTGTTCGATCTGGCGTTCGATGCGCTCGCGCATCAGGATGAAGGCAAGGCCGGCGCGGCGGATCTCATCGGCGCCGCGCGGCGCGAAGTCGTCGATCTTCTGGCCCTTGCCGAAGCTTTCGGCGGCCTTGGCCAACGCCAGGATGGGCCGGATCTGACCACGCAGGAACAGGATCGCGATCGCCAGCAGCACCAGCGATGCCGCCACCATCCACACGAGGAAGATGTGGGTGTTCGAGGCATAGGCCTGGTTGCGCCGGGCGTAGACACGCAGAATGCGGCCGTCGTCGAGCTTGATGCGGATCTCGACGAGCTTGGAGTTGCCGACCGTATCGATCCAGAAGGGGCGGCGGACCTGGTTGGAGATTTCTTCGCCGAGGATCTGATCGAGGATTTCGAAGAAGGGGCTTGGCCGTGGCGGAGGCAGTTCGCCAGGCGGATCGACGGAAATGCTGAGATCGAGTTGCTCGCGGGCGATGCGGATGATCTCGGCAATGTTGCGATCATCGGGGAAGGTATCGATGAGATCGACGATCGCGGCGATGTCGCCGGTCACGGCGGCAGACAGGCGCTGTGTCACCAGTTGCCAGTGGCGCTCCATGAAGATGAAGGCGACGACAGACTGCAGGAGCACCATCGGGATGATGACGATGAGCAGGGAACGGGCATAGAGGCCCATCGGCAGGCGGCGGCGCAGCCAGCGCGTGAAGCGCCGCCAGGCATTATCGCTGGAACCCGCCGCCCCGCGCTCTATACCGTCAAAGCTTGCCATGGGACGCTGCGCTCATCGGAAGGGCTGCCATCTCAGTCCACGCTCAGCCGGTAGCCGATGCCGCGCACCGTCTGCAGCCAGACCGGATTGGACGGATCGTCCTCGATCTTGCGCCGGAGGCGGTTGATCTGCACGTCGATCGTGCGCTCGCCGACCTCGGCATCGTCGCCGATCAGTTCGTGGCGCGGGATGGTCTCTCCGGCGCGCTGCGAGAAGAGCGTCATGATCTCCTGTTCGCGATCGGTGAGGCGGATGTGGTCGGCGCCGCGCCGGAGTTCCTTGCGCACCACCGAAAAAGTGTAGGGGCCGAAGATCACCTGGTCGACCTTGGGCGCTTGGGCCGGCTGGTTGCGGCGCAGGATGTTGTTGATGCGCAGCACCAGTTCGCGCGGTTCGAAGGGCTTCGACAGATAGTCGTCGGCCCCGGCTTCGAGACCTTCGATGCGGGAATTGGATTCCGCCAAGGCCGTCAGCATCAGGATCGGCACGGACTTGATCTGCCGGAGGCTATGGGTCAGCGAGATGCCGCTCTCGCCCGGCATCATCACGTCGACGATCAGAAGATCGAAGTCGAGGCCGACGAGCTTGCGCCGCGCCTCGTCCGCATCGGACGCGGTCGTCACCCGGAATCCCTGTTCGACCAGGTAACGGTTGAGGAGATCGCGGATGCGCCGGTCGTCGTCAACGACCAGAAGGTGAGCCGCATCGTCCGAGACAGTCGCTTTTGTCGTCATTCCACGCTTCCCAAATTCCAGGCTCCCGCGCCGTCTGCCGGCGGCGAGCCTCGTGTCAGTCTGCGGCGTTCTTCATCCCGGCGAGAAAGCGCTTGACCGTTTCCCGCGCGCCCGGACCCGATCTTGCCAATGCATCCGCTATGCGGCGGGACTGTGGCTCGGCCAGAGCACGCGCCAGCGCTTGGCCTTCCTCGGTTGTATAGAGCATGCGCTGGCGACGGTCTTCAGGCCCGGTTTCCTGGCGGATGTAGCCCGAGTCGATCAATTGCTTGAGGACGCGGGCGAGGCTCTGCTTGGTGATCTTCAACGTGTCGAGAAGGTCGGCGACGGTCATGCCGGGCTCACGGTCGACAAAGTGCACGACCCGGTGATGCGCCCGCCCGAAGCCGCTCTTTTCAAGGATCGCATCCGGGTCGGAGGTGAAGTCGCGATAGGCAAAGAAGAGCAACTCGATGATCTCGAAATCGATCGTGTCATCATCGGCGGCGGTATCGCTGAGATACCGGGTGTTCTCTTTGGATTGGCCGGCCACGCGGTCATTTCCTTTCAGCCAGATTGCAACTTGCGAAACATTCGGAAAAATATGTCAGCTTTATTGACATATTTTTACCGCGTCGTTAGCGTCCTCGCTCGGTAAGCGAGACATTTGGCGTTGGCAACACCTTGAAAGGATAAGCCCCGCCGTTCCGATCGCAAATCCAAAATCACGAAATTGAATTTTCCCTCAGTCAGTTTGCCGATAGACTGAAAG
This sequence comes from Ensifer sp. VA4, assembly GCF_055710065.1. Lineage (NCBI taxonomy): Bacteria > Pseudomonadati > Pseudomonadota > Alphaproteobacteria > Hyphomicrobiales > Rhizobiaceae > Ensifer > Ensifer sp. VA4. Next base: position 23,788 of record NZ_JBVQPO010000025.1, read on the forward strand.
CAGGACGATAATCAACAGAGAATGGCGCATATGCGCCGGAGGATGACACTATGGCAGCGGTTCCATTTGATCAGTTGGACGGAGAGATCTGGTTCAACGGCGAATTCGTCGCATGGAAGGACGCCAAGATCCACGTGCTGACCCACGGCCTGCACTATGCCAGCGCCGTTTTCGAGGGCGAGCGCGCCTATGGCGGACGCATCTTCAAGCTGACGGAACACAACCAGCGCCTTCACAAGTCGGCCGATATTCTCGGCTTCAAGATTCCCTATTCGGTGGAAGAACTGGATGAGGCGAGCGTGGAGCTCCTGAAGCGTCAGGGCTTCTCCGAAGCCTATGTGCGGCCGATTGCCTGGCGCGGCAGTGAGAGCATGGGCGTTTCGGCGCAGAACAACCGCATCAATGTCGCCATCGCCATCTGGCAATGGGGCAGCTATTTCGATCCAGCGGAGAAGCTGAAAGGCATCCGGCTCGACATCGCCGAGTATCGCCGCCCTGATCCGCGGACCGCGCCCGCGAAGTCCAAGGCCGCCGGCCTCTACATGATCTGCACAATCTCCAAGCATGCGGCGGAGGCCAAGGGCTATGCGGATGCGATGATGCTCGACTATCGCGGTCGGGTGGCCGAAGCGACGGGTGCCAACATCTTCTTCGTCAAGGACGGCGTCATCCATACGCCGGTACCGGATTGCTTCCTTGACGGCATCACCCGCCGCACGGTCATCGAGCTCGCCAAGCGCCGCGGCTATGAGGTTGTCGAGCGGGCGATCATGCCGGAGGAACTGTCCGGTTTCACCGAGTGTTTCCTGACCGGTTCCGCCGCCGAAGTTACGCCGGTTTCCGAAATCGGCCCCTATCGCTTCACGCCGGCGACGATCTCCGAGACGCTGATGAACGACTACATGAAGGAGGTCTACCCGGTCGCTGCGGCCGCCGAGTAACACGGCCCCTACAGCGCCCGCGCGTCTTTCAAGACGCGCATTGGCCGCGGTCGCACTTTGAATGGCTGCGTGTATTGTCCTTAAACCGGCCAGGTAAAAGGACATGCGCAGCAGAAGCCGCGATCTGATGCACAAAAGGCGGCCCCGGGCCGCCTTTTGTCTTGCTACGGATGATCGGGTCAGGCGGTTTTGCCGAGGAACTGTCCGACAATGCCGCTCAGCACGCCGCCGCCGACCAGGCCGCCGATGACCTGCATGGCAAGGCCGGTCGCGGCGGCTTCGCCGCCGAGCATCTGAATGAGGAACCCTCCGCCCAGGCCGCCGATCGCGCCGACGATTGTCCGTGCGACGATACCGAATGCCTGCTGCTTCAACACTGCGCTGGCTGCGTTGCCGCCGGCCGCCCCCGCGATCAATTGGGTAATGATAGGCATTAATGCTTCCATTGATCCCTCCGTGTCGTGGCTCGTCGTAGACGGGCCACCAAAAGCCGATGATCCGGCACCGATAGGTTGAAGCCGAATCTGGATTATTGTCAATTTGACCGAAATCGCCGCCGGACGGCGTGAAGCTTACCTATTGAAATGGTTTGATTTCAGGCGGAAGCAGCGTTTCGCAGTGACAGGAAGGAAAGCACGTTCTGGTATCGGGAACGATCGGTTCTCGGTCTGCGCTGAACGAAACGCGTGATTCGTGCGCGGGTCGAACGATGGGAGAAGAGGCGGAAGGCAGGTTATTCTCCGGCGACCGCTTGATCGCCGGAGTAGCGGGGCCCGTTATCGATAGACGTAGACGATGCGCCGCGTCGCCGGCTCGACCAGCACGGGCTGGCCGTTGATGCTGACATAGTCGTAGTTATAGTCTGGCACGCGGCGGACCGCGACGGTCTGCGGCAGCTCGGCACCGACCACGACTTCGCCATCGAGATAGACGGTTTCGCCAGGGTTCGACGCGATGTAGGTGCGTACGGTGGCCGGCGGCACGATCGGATCGATCTCTTCGACCGGGCCGATCAACGCATCGCCGCTGCTGACGATCACCGGATCTCTCGGCTGCGCCTCATAGGTGACGACGGGAATTGCGAGGTCGGCGCGACGTTCCTGCGCGACGGTCGAACCGCCGAAGTCAGTCGTCAAATATCGCGCATAGACCCAGCCGCGTACGCCATTGATATCGATGCGGCACCATTTGCTGCCTTCGATGCAGCCGTCGATGACCGCCGTGCTACCGCGGGTCGCCAGGCCGACCGTCGGATATTGAGGGCCCGGACCCGTGCGGATGTTGAGATCCGTGACTGTGGTGGCGGTCATGGCTGCGAAAGCGGCCGGTATGCCGACCGTCAGCACCAAACCCGCGGCCGCAGCGGCTCGCAACAGGGGGCGGGTAAGCTTCACCATCATCTTTCTCCTCTTCTTGATGAGGGCGAAACGCCCGCGTGCGCGCGGATGTTCCCCCGGGAACGTCACGAAATGTGACGCCGTGACATTCTCTCACGGCTGCCGCGGCCCGAGCGCCTGAAGAACCGGCAGCAGGAGAGGGGCGAAAATGCAGGATATTCAACAGGATCAAAACAACGTCACGGCCCGCGGCCTGAAGCCTGTCGTGCGCATCGTCGTTGCCGCGGAGCTGGCAATTTCGGCGCTGCTGATGACGACCGTGCAATGGCCGGCGCCGCAAGCCACCACCAGCCAAGTCGCCATTCTGCGCTGATTGGCGCTGTCACCGGCGCCAATTGCCGTTATAGGAAGAACAACAGATCCTATAGAGGCAGACGCGCATGTTACAGGCGGGCATCATTCCAGTTACCCATTTCGAGCAGAATTGCACGGTGCTGTTCGACAGTGAAACAAAGGAGGGCGTGGTCGTCGATCCAGGTGGCGATGTCGATATCATCCTGCAGACGGTTCGCGAGAACGGCATTACGCTGAAGGCGATCTGGATCACCCATGGCCACATCGACCACGCCGGCGGGGCCAAGGAATTGAAGGATGCGCTCGGACTCGAAATCATCGGCCCGCACAAGGACGACCTGCCGTTGCTCGAACGGCTCGAGAGCCAGGCCGAGCGTTTTGGACTGGCGATGAAGGTCCAGAACGTCATTCCGGATCGCTGGCTCGAAGAGGGCGATACCGTTTCCTTCGGCGATCATGTCTTCGAGGTCCTGCATTGCCCCGGCCACGCACCCGGTCATGTCGTCTACTACAACCGGGCACAGAATTTCGTCCATGTCGGCGACGTTCTGTTCCATGGCTCGATCGGACGCACCGACCTGCCGGGCGGCAATCACCAGCAATTGCTCGATTCCATCCGTAACAAGATCCTGCCGCTCGGCGACAATGTCGGCTTCATCTGCGGCCATGGCCCCGGTGGCCAGATCGGCGAGGAACGCCGCACCAACCCTTATCTGCGCGGGCTCTGACACCGCGTTTGCGTTTACATGCATGAAAAAGCACATGCCTCGGGCGAGACATGTGCTTTTCAAGTTCTACTGCATGTCTCCTTAATCGACCTCGATTCAAGGGCGAAGACATGCAGCAAATCAAAGTCCTACAGAGACCTTTGCGCGTCTCATAAGACGCGCGGCGCTGTAGGCTGACCTCACTCAGCGGCAGAGATGGCTGCGGCCGTCATAGCCGATGAACGTGCCGCTGTCCGGATCGAACGAGCGGTAGCGCTGCGAGCAATAGCGGTACCATGCCGGCGTCCAGGGCTCGACGCCATAGGTCTCGACGGCGACCGGACGATAAACCTCACGATAGACCGGGCGGGCGCGGTAGACCGGCCGCGGCTCGTAATATTCGGGTTCCGGATCGATATAGACGCGGTCGCCGTAACCGCCGTAGGAGCGCGGCTGCGAGGCGATCGCGCCGCCGATCAGCGTGCCGGCGACGAGGCCCGCTGCGCCTGCCGCCCACGCATCGCTGTTGTCGTGATGCCGGTGGGTTGCTTGGGCAACACCGAAGGTCGGGATGACCATGGCGGCGGCGGCGACCGAGAGAACGGCTGCTTTGATGAACTTGTTCATGGGCTTCAAATCCTATCGCATGGACCGGATCAATCCGGATTTCATGATGAGGGGGAGGTTAATGCCGCTACCATGAACCGAGCCTGAACAAAAAAAACCCGGCAAGTCTGCCGGGCCTCAACTGTGAATCTGTCAGCAGATGTCGGCGTCAGCCGGCGATCTGCAGGTTGACCGCCTTCGGGCCCTTGCCGCGGCGATCCGGTTCGGTGTCGAAGCTCACCTTCTGGTTTTCCGTCAGACCGTTCAGGCCGGAAGCCTGGACTGCGGAAATGTGTACGAAGATATCTGCACCACCGTTGTCAGGCTTGATGAAACCAAAGCCCTTGTCGGTGTTGAAGAATTTTACAGTGCCAGTTTCGGCCATGCGTCAGGTCCTTTTCTCTCCACCCGCTTGACGGACGGGCGGCATTGCAGTTTGCCCGATTGGGCGTTGGCAGGCAGTTCTCGACGTCTGAGGAAAGGGTCCTGTTACCGCAGCCAGCCATTGGAGAAGTTGCATTTTCATGCGTCTCCCCGGTCTGGCCGCCCGGAGTTTTGCGTCTCCGGCCCGCTTTTATTTCAAGATCTTCCCGTGTTCGCAGATTGCCCGAACAGAGTAAGAGTGATGGGTTTATTTTGAATTGGCAAGCAAAACTTTTCAGGCGTGGTATTGCGTCTTGTCATTGCTCAAGATTCGGTCATTTCCGCAGTTGTTGCCCCTCCTTCAAGATATATCGCAAGCTGTTGAAATCACAGCTTTTTGAAAATGTGTGCCGCAAAATTGAGTGGGTTTTTGCTGATTTTGGATGCAGCCGCAAGGAGGCTCATTGAACGCCGGCTCAGGCCGGTATTCGCAACTCTCTGATATATTTGATGCTTCTCGCGTCGTACGGCATTTACGCAAGAATCTTGCAGAAAATCTACAGGTGTTGAGTTGGGCCGGTCGATTGCGACGTGCCTCGCGCTCCGCCGAAGCAACGACCTGATGGTCCGGTACCAATAGTAAGTAAAGCATCGCCCCGACGTTGGGCCGGCCGCTGATATAGTTCATGGCGCAGTGTCGGTTGCGGCCACAATGTGCGGTTTCAGGCGGCGGCTTCCGCGCGGCGATTTCTGGTCAGTTCGGGTATGATCTCGACCGCAAGCATTGCTGCGAAGATGATGGCGCAGCCGGCATAGCCGATCGGGGTGATGACTTCGCCGAGCAGGAGAACGCCGAACAGGGCGGCAAAAAGCGCCTCGCTCGAAAGGAAGATGGCCGCCTGCGGTGCCGTGGTGTAGCGCTGGCCCACCACCTGCAGGATGAAGGCGAGGCCGCTGGAGAATATGCCGGCATAGAGGATTTCGAAGAGCGCGCCTTCCACAGCCGCAAGGCTCAGCGGCCCCGTCTTCATCGCGAAGAGGAAACCGAGCACCGCGCAGACGGCGAACTGCGTCATCGAGAGCAACATCGGCCGGCCGCTGCTGGGCGCGAAGAGACCGACGAGCAGCAACTGCACCGCCCAGCAGAGGGCGCACAGGATCGTCAGGTAATCGCCGCCGGTCAATGCCGACAGGGTGCCGCCGCTCAATAGGAAGATGCCGAGGAGAGCCATCAGCGCGCCTGGCCAGATGACCCAATGCGGTTTGCGGCGGAGGAAGACAACCGTCAGCACGGGGACGAAGACGACATAGAGCCCGGTCAGGAACCCGGAATTGGTGACGCTGGTGTCGAGAAGGCCGAACTGCTGGGTCGTTGCGCCGGCAAAAAGCGCGAGGCCGATGAAGATGAAATTGCGCACGGTCTTCAGCCGCAGCGGCTCGGCCGCGCGCCTCGTTTCGATGACGGCGAAGGGCATCGCAACCACTGTCGCGATCGCAAAACGAAGCGTGATGAACCACAGCGGGCTGATCGCATCCATGGCCGTCGACTGCGCGACGAAGCCGGCGCCCCAGATCGCACCTGATATCAACAGCAGCAGATTGGCCTGAATGCGGGGCATGTCGTTCTCTCCTCGGACAGGCCGCCGTCTAGCAGTTGCGTTCTGGGCGGGCAAGGCTCATCGTCGACGTTCATGGCGCGCTCGGAGATGGCGATGATTGACAGCGGATATTCCGGCACCCCGCTTGCCCGCAAGCTCGGCTTGAAAACAGGGCAGGCGGCGCTGCTCCTTGGTGTTCCACTCGGGCTCGGCGAAATCACGGACTTTTCCGGCTTCTCGACCCGCGAAAGCTCGATCAGTCGGGCCGCCGGGTGCAGCTACGACTATATCCATGTGTTCGAGACGCAGAGGTCCCGATTGGATGACCTGGCGCCGGAGGTTGCGGCCCGGCTGAGGCCTGACGGCATGCTCTGGATTTCCTGGCCGAAGAAGGCAGCGAAGGTGTCGACGACCTTGACGGAGGATGTGCTGCGCGACGTCTTCCTGCCACTCGGTCTCGTCGACGTGAAGGTCTGCGCGGTCGATGCCGTCTGGTCCGGGCTGAAGTTCATGTTCCGCAGGGAGTTTCGCGACCGGCTGTCGTGACGCGGGAGCGAAGGCCCGAATTTCTATTGCGTCGCGCCCTTGGAGACCCGCAGAACGGCGCCGTCCTCCTCGTCGGTCACCATCAGCAATGCACCGTCCGGCGCGACGACGACGTCGCGGATGCGGCCGAACTCTCCGTCGAACAACCGCTCTTCGGAGCCGATGGCGCCGCTGTCGTCACGCTCCAGGCGGGCGAGAAGCTGGTACTTCAGCGCGGCGACCAAGAGGTCACCATCCCACTCAGGAAACATCTTGCCGCGATAGACGGCAAGCGCGCCGGGGGCGATCGAGGGATCCCAATAGAAGAGCGGCTGATCGAGGCCTTCCTTCGCGGTGCCTTCGCCAATCTCGGCGCCGGAATAGTCCTTGCCGTAGGTGATGATTGGCCAGCCGTAGTTGTGGCCGGCCTGCGGATTGTTGACCTCGTCGCCGCCGCGCGCGCCGTGCTCGACGGTCAGCAGCGTGCCGTCCTTCGGGTCGAAGGCGATGCCCTGGGGATTGCGGTGGCCCTTCGACCAGATCTCCGCCAGTCCCCCGGTGCCGCCGCGATAGGGGTTCGATCCGGGAATGCTGCCGTCGGCATTGATGTGCAGGATGGCGCCGGCATGATCGCGCGGGTCCTGGGCGCGATCGCCTTCGCCGCGGTCGCCGATGCCGAAGAACAGGCTGCCGTCGGCTGCGATTGCGATACGGGAACCGAAATGCTGTCCCTTGCGGGTGAATTTCTTCATCCGGAAGAGTTCCTTGACGTCGGCAAGACCGCTCTCGTCATCGGCCAGTTTTGCCCGCACGACGGCGGTGCCATAGCCGCCTTTGCCGTTGGCGGCCAAGGTCAGATAGAGCGTCCTGTTCTTTGCGAAACCGGGGTCGAGGGCGATGTCGAGCAGGCCGCCCTGGCCACGCTCGGCGACCTCGGGCACGCCCTTCAGGGGTTTCGACAGCTTGCCGTCGCGCAGGATCCTCAGCCGGCCGGGACGCTCGCTGACGATCAGGCCGCCGCCGGGAAGCGCTTCGACGGCCCAGGGGTGTTCGAGGCCGGTCGCCAGGGTTTCGACCCGCAGGGTGCCGTGCTGGCTCGGGAATTCACGCGCCTCCTGGGAGCGGGCGCCGGAAGGCGCGACAATCGTGGCGAGAGCGGCGAGCACCGCGAGCGCCGGGATGCGCCGCCGCTTGCCCAAGTGTTTCGACGCTTCTGCATCTGCATCCGCTCGCCGCATTCCGCTTCTCCGGGCCGATTCGTTCAACAGGCAAGCTGGGGCGGGAGGCGAAGCGGTTCAAGTCACATCCGATCAAAAGCGGTTTATTTCGAGATCGAGCCCGTCGTCAGCGGCACAGGCCGTTGCTCGCCGATGAGAGCGGCATTGACGATGTAGCGCATCGGCCCCTGTTCGATCGCATCGAAGGGCCAGCAGGTGGCGAGCGCCAGGTGGTGTCCGCTGGCCGATGCGTTGATGCCGCTTTCGTCCCAGCGGGCGACGCGGCTCTCGCCGGCCCGGAACAGGAAGCGCCGGCCATCCTTGCGTGTCAGCACCAGGAGATCGCCGGGGTTGAGGTCCTTCAGCCATCGGAAATGCGTGTCGCGGTGGGCGGCGATGACGGAGGTGCCTTCGTCGCCGGGCAGGGGTGTCGTCGTCAGCCAGGCGGGGCCGAAGGCGAGCGCCTCGCCGCTGGCGCCTTCGAGCACGATCGCGGAACGGTTCAATCGAGGTGCGGTGATTTCAGCCGTCGTCTGGAAGTCGGCCCAAGGCCAGGGCTTGCCATCCGGGTTGCCGTGCAGTTGCGCCTCGAAGGTGCGCTTCAAAAGCACCTGGGAGACTTCGGCCTTGGCCTTCATGTAGAAGCCCTTGCCGACCAGCATCAGGCCGGCAAGGGCAATGAGGGCGATCACCGCGAGCACGATCGTTTCGACCGCCGAGAGTCGGGCGAGAAAGCCCGGGCGAGGTTCGGGCTTTTGGTTGTCAGCGGCCACGACGGCGCACTCCCGCAAGCACGACGGCGGCAATCGGCGCGCGCCAGAAGGCGAACGCCGTGCCGGCGAGGAGGGCGAAAGCCAACAGCATCAGGCCGATCAGGATCTGCTTGTCCGCTTCCGTTGCCGTCTGCGGAAGATTTACCTGATTGTTGGCCTCGGCGATCAGGCCCGCTGCACGCGCCGTTGGTGCCGCCAGCATGCGGTCTGCCGTCGCCATGGCAAGCTTGGTCCGGCTTTCGGCCGCGGCATCGCGTTCGTCAATCTTGCCGGGGGTACTCCCAGCGGGCTCCTCACCAAAGACCTTGCCGAAGTCCCAGCCGGCCGGAAGGTTGAGAGGCAGCTTCGTTTCGACCTGCGGCTCGCCGGCCGGGCGCGACGGCGTCGCATCGACCGCGACGAGGCTGGTGACGCGCGAAACGAGGTGGTGGGCGAGTGCTACGGTCTCGATCCGCTTGTCGAGCGTGGCGGGGCCGGCAATCGAAGCGGCGCTTGCCTCGAGATCATCGATCTTGCGACGCGCCCAGAGCTTGGCGATGCCCTGACCGGTCGAGGCCTTGGCGATGTCCATCTCGACCCGCCAGGACTGGTCGCCGGCCTTGCCGAGGATCTGCAGCTTGCCCTTAGGCGCGGCGCCGTCGAGTTCGGCCGTCAGCACCACCGGTTCGCCGCGGTAGAGATCGGGCATCGGGTTCGGCGTGATGTCGCTTGCCGATGCGCCCTCGAAGCTCGCGGAGATATCGGTCATCGCAGGGCTTTCGAGCTTGTTGAAGAGCTCGCCCATGCGCTCGGCCACCTGGTTTTCCGAACCGATCAGCGTGAAGCTGCCGCGGCCGTATTCGGCCGCCTTGGTCATGAAATGGCTGTTCGGGGCCGAGCCGATGCCGACGGTAAAGACACGGGCGTCGCCCCGGTTCTTCTGGATCTCGTCGAAGAGCTGCGTCTCGTTGCCGATCGCGCCGTCGGTCAGGAAGACGACCTGGCGAAGGGCGCCGGCCTGGACCGGACCCTGGCTGCGCAGCGCCGCTTCGAGCGCCGGCAGCATTTCCGTCCCACCGTCGGCGGTCAGGCCTCGGACATAGGCGATTGCATCCTCGCGCTTGTCCGGCGTTGCCTCGACGAGATCAGGGAAATGCACGGTCATCGTGTCGTCGAAGCGAATGACGTTGAAGCGGTCCTCGGGCTTCAGCCTCGAGATCGCCAGCGCCAGGCTCTCCTTGGCCTGCTCCATCGAGGGACCGGCCATGGAGCCGGAATTGTCGATGACGAAGATGATCTCGCGCCTGACCGGCTTGGCACCGGCCTCGCTTGCGGCGGCTGGCGGCGTCACGAAGGAGAGCAGATAGGTCTTGTTGCCCACCGTCTCGCGGAAGAGGCCGGCATAGGGGCTCTTGCCCTCGATTGCCTTCCAGGTGAGCTCGAAGTCGCGGTCGGCTGGAACACTGTCGCCCTTCAACGTCACGCGGCGGCTGAGATCGTCGAGGTTGGCGATATCGACGTCGTGGTAGGCGGATGTCACCTCGCCGAGCGGGAAGCCTGCCTTGAGATTGACTGTCAGCGTGACGGGGTTGACCTTGGCGTTTTCCTTGGGGTCGAGAACCGGAGCCTCGATCTTTTCGCGATCGGGGACCGGGTCGCTGACGGCATAACCGGTACGGCTGTCGAGATCGACGGTCTGAACGATCGGCTGCGGGTTGTAGCGGGGTGCCACGACCATCGGGAAGCGCAGGGAATAAAGCCCGTTCGACTGGCGGACCGCGCTCTGATACTCGATCTGCATGATGACTGTTTCGCCGGGGCCGATATTGGCGACCTGGTTGGTGAAGATGTTCGGGCGCTGCTGTTCCAGCAGTGCCGCCTTCTTGCCCTCGGCCTTTGCCTGCTCGTAGATTTCCTTGGCGGCCTGGCGCGGCTTTATCTGGCCCTCGATGAAGCGGTCGCCGATCTGCATCTTCAGCGTATCGACGGCTGAGTCCTCGGGAAGCGGGAAGACATAGGTGCCTTCGATCCAGCCCTTGCTGGGGTTCTCGAAGCGCTGGGTCACGCGGGTACGCATGATCGGGCCGTTGACGTCGATCGTCACGTCCGTCGCCAGCCGCGGCGCCTCGACGAAATAGCCGGGTTCCTTCGACGGGAAGAGCAGGGCGCCGGTGCCCAGATCGTTGGGGCGAACATAGCCTGCCATCTGCTGGGGTTTGGCGTCTGGCGTTTGCGCGGCAGCCTGGGTCATCAGGCCGACAAGCATCAGGATGCAGGCGGCGAGCGCTGCGATCGCCAGATACATGCCCCAGCGCGCTTCATTCCGTCCGGTCTTCAATGAGGCGATTTCGTCGTCGAGAAACATTGCACAACCCCCGTGATGCGAATGTGTTCGGATGATCGAAGAAGAGGCCCGGAAACCGGCTGTTGCGGGACGGAATTGCGGCGTTCCGCGACAGTTGTGATGGCTAAATTATGGCATTTGAAAAATTGCGGGATTGCGCTGATTCTTTTGAATAAATCGCGATCACCAACCGTTTCGGACTGATACGTTTCGTGGTCGTTCAAACGGTCGCCATAATTCCGTTTTTCGCTGCCGTCGGCGCACGCCCGGGCATCGTTCGCGGCCTAGGCGCGCGATTGATGGTGCTGATGGCACTCATGAAACTTTGTCATGGTGACGCTTTTTGCCCGCGTTTCCGGCGTTTTTGCCGTTCCGGCGCTTGCAAGACCGGGCGTCTTTCGACATAGACCTAACCGCTATGGAGCCTGGCTTTTTACGTTCCGTAGCGATCACCTCGTCTCGAAACGATCAGGACCTTCACCCATGGCCTTCCTTGCCGATGCCCTTTCCCGTGTAAAGCCTTCCGCCACCATCGCCGTTTCGCAGAAAGCCCGTGAGCTGAAAGCGAAAGGCCGCGATGTGATCGGCCTTGGCGCCGGGGAGCCGGACTTCGATACGCCCGACAATATCAAGAAGGCCGCGATCGACGCGATCAACCGCGGCGAGACGAAGTACACGCCGGTCTCCGGCATTCCGGAACTGCGCGAAGCGATCGCCAGGAAGTTCAAGCGCGAGAACAACCTCGACTACACGGCTGCCCAGACGATCGTCGGCACCGGCGGAAAGCAGATTCTTTTCAACGCCTTCATGGCGACGCTGAACGCGGGCGATGAAGTCGTCATCCCCGCGCCCTACTGGGTTTCCTACCCGGAAATGGTGGCGCTCTGCGGCGGCACGCCGGTCTTCGTCTCGACCAAGCAGGAAAACAACTTCAAGCTCAAGGCCGAGGATCTCGAAAAGGCGATCACGCCGAAGACCAAGTGGTTCGTCTTCAACTCGCCGTCCAACCCGTCGGGCGCTGCCTACAGCCATGCGGAACTCAAGGCGCTGACCGACGTGCTGATGAAGCATCCGCATGTCTGGGTGCTGACCGACGACATGTACGAGCACCTGACCTATGGCGACTTCAAGTTCGCGACCCCGGTCGAAGTCGAGCCGGGCCTCTATGACCGCACGCTGACCATGAACGGCGTCTCCAAGGCCTATGCCATGACCGGCTGGCGCATCGGCTACGCAGCCGGCCCGCTGCAGCTCATCAAGGCGATGGACATGATCCAGGGCCAGCAGACCTCGGGCGCCACCTCGATCGCGCAATGGGCCGCCGTCGAGGCGCTGAACGGCACGCAGGACTTCATCCCCCAGAACAAGAAGGTCTTCGAAGGCCGCCGCGATCTCGTGGTGTCGATGCTGAACCAGGCCAAGGGCATTTCCTGCCCGACGCCGGAAGGTGCCTTCTACGTCTACCCGTCCTGTGCCGGCCTGATCGGCAAGACCGCGCCGTCGGGCAAGGTCATCGAGACGGACGAAGACTTCGTCTCCGAACTGCTGGAAGCCGAAGGCGTCGCCGTCGTGCATGGTTCGGCCTTCGGTCTCGGCCCGAACTTCCGCATCTCCTACGCAACCTCGGAAGCCCAGCTCGAAGAGGCTTGCCGCCGCATCCAGCGCTTCTGCGCAGCCTGCAAGTAAGCTGAGCTGACGCCGAGACAAACAGAGGGCCTGCCGTCTCCGGCGGGCCCTTTCTCGTTGGTGTTTTGATTCAAGACGCGCGCAATCCGATTCAAGTCAGCCGGCTAAATCGCTGAAAACAGATTCATTTCTTGGTCGATCTTCTGTCGAAGATATTCCGGCCGACCTAATGACCATTGCAGGTTCTGTGGACGACGTTGCAGATCTGGCGCCGTCGTGGATATATCGTCCACGCCTATGGACAGGAGGCGAGCCAGGATGCGCAATCTCAACGATTTCATCGTTTTCGCCCATGTCGTCGACCACAAGGGCTTCGCGCCGGCGGCGCGCGTGCTCAACGTGCCGAAGTCGACGCTCAGCAAGCGCGTCGCGGAACTCGAAAAGACGCTCGGCGTACGGCTCATCAACCGCACGTCCAGGCGTTTCACCGTGACTGAGATCGGCGAGGATTTCTATCGGCACGCTGCGGCGATGCTGATCGAAGCGGAAGCGGCGGAGGCGGTGGTCAAGGGAAGGCTTGCGGAACCGAGCGGAACGGTGCGCATCACCGCCTCGGTGCCGACGGCACAGATCACGCTGGCGGAGCTCCTACCACAACTCGCGCTGGCCTATCCCAAGATGCGGGTGGTGCTGCACGCGACCGACCGCTTCGTCGAACTCATTCAGGAAGGCTTCGATATCGCGGTGCGCGACCATTTCTCGCCTTTGCCCGATTCCGGTCTCGTCCAGCGGCGGGTGGCAATGGACGTCATCTGGCTGGTCGCCGCGCCCGATTATCTCGCCCGTCGGGGCATGCCTGCCGAACCCGACGATCTCAAGGCCCATGACGGCTTGCTCACGTCGCTCGCAAACGACGGCTGGACGCTTCGGCGGGAGGACGGCACCGCCGTCTCGGTGAAGCCCGAACAACGCTTCGTCGCGGACGAATCCCGCGTGCTGCTCGAGGCGGCGCTCTCAGGCCTCGGCATCACGGCGCTGCCACGCAAGCTCTGCCGCGCCGAGATCGACGATGGCAGCCTCGTGCGGGTGCTGCCCGATTGGCAGGCTGGGGCAGTGACGACGACATTGCTGATGCCGCATCGGCGCGGCCAGCTGCCCTCGGTCAGGGCCGTTGTCGATTTCATCGCCGACCGGCTCGCTGGTGTGTGAGGGGTTTGTCGGTAAGAAAAAGCCCGCGCGAGGCGGGCCTTGTTGCTTCTTATCTTGCTATTCTCAGCGCTCGGCGAGTGCCGGTTCGCCCTTCTTCTCGCGTACGAGGTTCATGAAGCGGCGGAAGAGGTAGTGGCTGTCCTGCGGACCGGGCGAGGCTTCCGGGTGATGCTGGACGGAGAAGACCGGCTTGCCCGCGACGCGCAGGCCGCAGTTGGTACCGTCGAAGAGCGAAATGTGAGTCTCTTCAACGCCATCCGGCAGAGACTTCGAATCCACCGCGAAGCCGTGGTTCATCGAGACGATCTCGACCTTGCCGGTGGTGTGATCCTTGACCGGGTGGTTGGCGCCGTGGTGGCCCTGGTGCATCTTTTCGGTCTTGCCGCCGAGGGCAAGTGCCAGCATCTGGTGTCCGAGGCAGATGCCGAAGACCGGGACATCGGTCTTCAGGAGGTCCTTGATGACGGGCACGGCATATTCCCCGGTTGCTGCCGGGTCGCCCGGGCCGTTGGAGAGGAAGATGCCGTCGGGCTTCTGCGCCAGCACTTCGTCGGCGCTGGCCGAGGCCGGCATGACGGTGACGCGGGCGTTGAGGCCGGCAAAGAGGCGCAGGATGTTGCGCTTCACGCCGTAGTCGAGCGCGACGATGTGGTAGGCCGCATCGGTTTCGCCGAGCGTCGAATAGCCTTCGTTCCAGACCCAGGGCTTCTCGTCCCAGCGCGAGGACTGACCCGAGGTCGCGACCTTGGCGAGGTCGAGGCCTTCGAGGCCGCTCCAGGCCTTGGCTTCGGCCTTCAGCGTTTCGATGTCGAAGACGCCTGCGGGGTCGTGGGCGATGACGGCGTTCGGCATGCCGTTCTCGCGGATCCAGGCGGTGAGCGCGCGGGTGTCGATGCCGCAGAGGCCGATAATGCCGCGCGCCTTCAGCCAGGCGTCGAGGTGCTTGGCGGCGCGGTAGTTGGACGGTTCGGTGATGTCGGCCTTGAAGATGACGCCGACCGCGCCGTGGCGGGCTGCCGGCGTCAGGTCTTCGATATCCTCGTCATTGGCGCCGATGTTGCCGATATGCGGGAAGGTGAAGGTGACGATCTGGCCGAGATAGGAGGGGTCCGTCAGGATTTCCTGGTAGCCGGTGAGTGCCGTGTTGAAGCAGACTTCCGCCTGCACCTTGCCGGTGGCGCCGATGCCCTTGCCTTCGATCACGGTGCCGTCGGCCAGAACGAGCAGCGCAGTTGGTTTTTCAGTGGTCCATGCGGGTGTCGCGGTCATCGTTCCTATCCCGTTGCGGCGTGAAGCGCGGGGCTTGAAAGCCCGGCAGTCGATCGCCATTTTCATGTGCTCAGGCATGGACGCGCGGAAACCCCGCGGAAAGTGCTCTCATGCCGATGTCGTGCAGGTGCGGGAAAATACCCAAAGCTACCATCCGGGTCAACCGGCCGCTGTGAATTGTCAGGAAATAAAATTCCTTATAATTCAATCGGTTGCGTATTCCGTTTGATTGCGCCTGTCACACTGGTTTAAGACGACGACAACAATGATGGTTTCGAACCGGTTCCGGGCAGAGCACCGCGGGCCGGTTTCGACATGGAGTATGGACATGCGCGACCAGTTCGCTGACGCACTGAAGGAAGCCCTGAAAGCCAAGGACGCACGGCGTACCTCGACCGTGCGGCTGATCCAGGCGGCGATCAAGGATCGGGACATCGCCAATCGCGGCCAGGGCAAGGACCCTGTCGGCAATGACGAAATCCTGCAGATCCTCGCCAAGATGATCAAGCAGCGCGAGGAGTCGGCCCGCATCTACGACGAAGGCGGCCGGCCGGAGCTTGCCGAGCAGGAGCGCCAGGAAATCGGCATCATCAACCAGTTCCTTCCGGCCCAGTTGCCGGAAGAAAAGGTTCGCGAGCTCTGCGCCGCTGTCATCCAGGAAACCGGCGCGCAGGGCCTGCGCGATATGGGCAAGTGCATGAACGTGCTCAAGGAGCGCTATCCCGGCCAGATGGACTTCGCCAAGGCTTCCGGCCTGGTGAAGGAACTGCTGAAGTAATCCTACAGCGCCGCGCGTCTTATCAGATGCGCAAAGGTCGCTGTAGCACTTTGAATTGCTGCATGTCTTTGTCCTTTAACCGGTTACGATTAAAGGAGACATGTAGCAGGCCCGTCTCGAAAGGGGCGGGCACGCTTTCTCGCCGTCGTCGGCGATCGCTTGATCTGTGAATTGCGTGAAAGGCGGGTGGAAGCGATAGCTTCCTCGCGTCATGCTGCTTATATGGGCGATCGCGCGTGGGCGAGCGTAGGATGCCTTGTCTGCGACCCGTCCGCTTCCGCAATCCATCGCGATGAACCTGGATCGCACCAGGCTCGCTGCGATCCAGAGGTATTGATGCGCTTTTCACAGTCCTTCCTTGACGAGATACGCGATCGCGTGCCGATTTCGGACGTGATCGCCAAGCGCGTCAGCTGGGACCGGCGCAAGACCAATGTTTCGCGTGGGGACTATTGGGCCTGCTGCCCTTTTCACGGGGAGAAGTCGCCGAGCTTCCACTGCGAGGACCGCAAGGGCCGCTACCATTGTTTCGGCTGCGGCGTTTCCGGTGATCATTTTCGCTTCCTCACCGATCTCGAAGGCTTGAGCTTCCCGGAAGCCGTGCAGCAGATCGCCGACATGGCGGGCGTTGCGATGCCGCAACCCGACCCGCAGGCCGAGCGGCGGGAGAAGGAGCGCACCAGCCTTCTCGACGTCATGGAACTGGCGACGCAGTTTTTCGAGGACCAACTCCAGACCGCCAACGGCGCCAAGGCGCGCGCCTATCTGCGCGAGCGCGGGTTGACGGGCCGCACGATCGAGACCTTCCGTCTCGGCTACGCGCCCGACAGCCGCAATGCGCTCAAGGAATTTCTGGCCGGCAAGGGCGTCGGCAAGGAGCAGATCGAGGCTTGCGGCCTCGTGGTGCATGGGCCCGACGTGCCTGTTTCCTACGATCGTTTCCGCGACCGCATCATGTTTCCGATCCTGTCGTCCCGCGAGAAGGTCATCGCCTTCGGCGGCCGCGCCATGTCGCCGGATGCGCCGGCGAAATACCTGAACTCGAACGAGACCGAGCTCTTCCACAAGGGCAATGTGCTCTACAATTTCGCCCGCGCCCGCCGCGCGGCGCAAGGCGCTTCGCGCCTGGGGGATGCCGGGCCTGACGATGCCGCCGGAACGATCATCGCCGTCGAAGGCTACATGGACGTGATCGCGCTGCATCAGGCGGGCGTCGAGAACGCGGTCGCGCCGCTCGGCACGGCCTTGACCGAAAACCAGCTCGACCTGCTCTGGAAGATGACGTCGCAGCCGGTGCTCTGCTTTGACGGCGATGGCGCCGGCATCCGCGCCCGCAACCGCGGCGTCGACCTGGCGCTGCCGCATCTGAAGCCCGGCCGCTCGGTGCGCTTCGCCATGCTGCCTGACGGTAAGGACCCGGACGATCTGGTGCGTCACGAGGGCCGCGCGCCCTTCGACAAGGTGCTCGCCAATGCACGGTCGCTTGCCGACATGGTCTGGCACCGCGAGATCCAGGGCGGATCTTTCGACACGCCGGAAAAACGCGCCGAGCTCGAAGCGCGATTGAAGCAGGTGACTGCCGTCATCGCCGACGAAAGCGTGCGCCGCCACTATGGCCAGGACATGCGGGACCGTCTGAACGCCTTCCTGCAATCGTCAGGACCGGGGCGGGGCGAGCGGCGTCCCTTCGAGCGTGGCGGCCGGCAAGGCGGCGGGCCGCGCGGCGCCGGCGGGCCAAGAGGGCCGAATGCGGCCGGACCCACGGCGATTTCCGATCGGCTGGCGCGGTCCTCTCTCGTCAGCGGGCAGCAGATTGCGCCGCTGCTGCGGGAAAGCGTGCTGGCACTCACCATCGTCAACCACCCGCAACTGCTGTTCGACGAGTATGACGAGATCTCGACGATCGAGTTCGACCATCGCGATTTGCAGCGCTGCTGGGCGGCGGTGCTGAATGCCGCCGCCGCGCACGGGCCGCGCCTGACGCGCGAAGGCCTGATCGAGCAATTGGAGGCGGAAGGCTTTGGTCCGCTGATCGGCGCGATCGACCAACAGATCCGCTATGCGCGGCTCTGGACCGCGACGACGGCGGCCGCACCCGAAGATGCCCGCGAAGGCTATCTGCAGGCCCTGGCCCTGCACCAGCGGTCCAAGGCGCTGCACTGGCAGCGACGTGAACTCGAGCGCGAGCTTGCGCACGCGACGGAGGAGGGCGACCTCGAGGCGGTGCCGCAACTGCTGCGCACGCTTCAGGAAGTGCAGCTCGAAGTGACGCGGCTCGAGAACCAGGAAGCGATCATCGAGGGATTCGGGGTGCTTTCCGGCCGCGTGAAGGGGCCGGCGGCGCGTTAATCCAAAAAGCTGCGCCGCCTCGCCAAAACCCGGTCCGATCTTAACGGAATGCCGACTATTCGCGCCAATGTTCGGCCACCCAGGGAGCAGGGCGGATATAGTGGCGCAGGTAACGGAACGGGTTCTTCTCACGGCGGTCGCCGTTGAACAGGCGGCGAATATGTCCGAGCGGCGTGTCGACGCGGCCGCGGTAGCCATATTGCCCATCGATCGCATGTTGCGGCAGCAGGCTGCGCGGGAAAAGCACCACGCGCGCATCGGCCGGCAGGCGCGGTGCGAAGAAATAGTTGAGCGGGAAGGTCCAATGGCAGTCCTGCCTAAAATGCAGGACCCAGCGCCTTGGGAAGAGCTTCACGCCACCGGGCGCATTGCGCGTGACGAAACGCTGCTCGAAGCGGTATTCGTCGGCAATCGCCTGCGGATTGGCGCCAAATTTCTGCTGCAGCGGCACGAGCTTTCCCACCGGGAAGCGGAACAGCGAGGTCTGGCCAAGGCGCTCGAAGGGTGTCGTCTGGTTTCTGGCAAGTATCACGTCATCGGGTTCGCCGAGCTCGAAGAAGGAATCGAGCGATCCGACGATGACGAGGTCGAGGTCGAGAAAGAGAACCGGGCCTTTGAGGTTACCGAGCTTCGGTCCCCACAGCCGCGACTTCTGCCAGATGCCCGGCGTGTTCGTGGGCATGTCCGCGATGTTGAGCGGCGGCAGGTCTTCGCAGAGAATTTCCGGGCGCAGCCCTTCGAAACTGTCGGTGAAACAGGTGAAGGTGAAGGGCGGGGTGATGTTGCGCGCCACCATGGCATAAAGCCGGTTGATGAACGGAGCGCCGTACTTCGTACCCCAGTTGATGCAGATGATCTGCTTGACGCCGCCGCTCGCCGCTAAAATGTTCGCCATGATGACTTCCTGATTTTTGCGAGCCACTAAAGTACCGGTGCGTCGTCAAGGTCAAGCTGCCAAAGGCTCAATCCCCGACCTTGGAAAGCCTGCTGATCGCGCGGGATTATCGCAGCGTTCTCTTCATTTGCCCTGACGGCTATGGCATTGCGGTCGCATCCTGCGATGATTGCAGGCAGTGATTCCCGTGAAGGAGACGTGATGGAGTTTGTCGAAAGGGCGAAGCGCGCCGCAAGCGCTGCCAGCCATCTCTTCGACGACGCCGGCCCGGCGCCGCTCGATGTGCTGAAGCGCGTCTATGGCTATTCCGCCTTTCGCGGCAAACAGCAGGAAGTGGTCGAGCATGTGACCGGCGGCGGCGATGCCGTCGTTCTCTTTCCGACCGGAGCCGGAAAATCGCTCTGCTTCCAGATCCCGGCGCTCTGCCGTCCGGGGCTCGGCATCGTCGTCTCGCCTTTGATTGCGCTGATGCGCGATCAGGTGGAGGCGCTGAGGCAGCTCGGCGTCAATGCCGCGGCCCTCAATTCGTCGCTGACCCGCGAGGAAGCGATCGCCGTGCGGCGGCAGATCTACGACGGCACGCTCGACCTTCTTTATGTGACGCCGGAGCGGATCGTCACCGACGGCTTCGCCGATCTCCTCGGCGATGCCCGCCTCGCGCTGTTCGCCATCGACGAGGCCCATTGCGTTTCGCAATGGGGCCATGATTTTCGCCCGGAGTACCGCGCGCTCGGGTTGCTGGCGGAGCGTTATCCCGGCGTGCCGCGCATCGCCTTGACGGCGACTGCCGATCCGCACACGCGCGACGACATCGTCGAACGGCTGGCGCTGACCAACGCCAAGGTCTTCACCACCAGCTTCGACCGGCCGAACATCGCCTATGAAATCGTCGAGCGCGACCAGCCGCGCCAGCAATTGCTGCGCTTCCTTTCGCGCTTCAAGGGTTCGTCCGGCATCGTCTACTGCCTGTCGCGGGCGAAGGTCGAGGATACGGCCGAGTGGCTGAACGCCCAGGGCATCCGGGCGCTGCCCTATCATGCCGGTATGGACCGGACGCTCAGGGACAAGCATCAGGACGCGTTTTTGAAAGAGGAGAGCCTCTGCCTCGTCGCGACCGTCGCCTTCGGCATGGGCATCGACAAGCCCGACGTGCGCTATGTCGCCCATCTCGATCTGCCGGGATCGGTGGAGGCCTATTACCAGGAGACCGGGCGCGCCGGGCGCGACGGCCAGCCGTCGGAGGTCTGGATGGCCTATGGCATGGCCGACGTGCTGCAACGTCGCCGCATGATCGACGAGGGCGGGGCGGCCGACGACATCAAGCGCATCGAGCGCAGCAAGCTCAATGCACTGCTCGCGATTTGCGAGACCGCCGGCTGCCGCCGCCAGGCGATCCTCGCACATTTCGGCGAAGCCCATCCCGGGCGCTGCGGCCATTGCGACACCTGCCTGAAACCGGTCGAGACCTGGGACGGAACGGAAGCCGCGATCAAGGCGCTGGCGGCCGTCTATCGCACCGGCGAGCGCTTCGGCACCGGCCATGTGATCGATGTGCTGATTGGGACGGTCAACGAGAAGACCGAGCGCTTCGGCCATGTCGATATGCCGGTCTTCGGCGCCGGCAAGGATCTTCCGGCCCGCACCTGGCAATCGGTCTTCCGGCAGTTGCTGGCGACCGGGCTGATCAGCGTCGATCACACGGCCTTCGGCGCGATGAAGCTGGAACCGGAGGCGCGCGCCGTCTTCAAGCGCGAACGCCAGGTGTTTTTCCGCAAGGACCGTCCGACCTCCGGCAAGGCCGCGCGGGGTGCAAAGTCGGGCTCGCAGCGCGAGCGCGCCGACCTTGCCGGCTCCGATCTCGAACTCTTCGAACTGCTGCGCGCCGAGCGCTTCTCGATCGCCAAGGACCTGAACGTCCCACCCTATGTCGTCTTCCCCGACGCGACCTTGATCGCGCTCGCCAAGGAACGTCCGCGCGACTTCGACGCGTTGCTCGACATCCCCGGCATCGGCGAAAGCAAGCGCGAACGCTACGGCGAAGCGTTCCTGGCGGTGATCGACGGGTATTTGGAGGGGTGAGGGGGCAGGCGGGCCGCACAAGATTCTTCCGCGCCGCGTCGGCGGCGCGAGGGAAGCAGGCAACGGCTGCCGCGGCCCGAAAGAAAGCGTCGCTTGCCTCAATGCTTGCGACACAATATGTCCGCCTCGCCATGCTGCCGTGAAACGCCCTGTCGTTTTCGCGCTCGATCCCGGAGAGCGTGGGATTTTGCTGCAAGTCACAAGCTGTCATGGTACTCGTCAGGCACGCGATGTTATTTTACAGCGAGAGCGGCCATGACTTCAGCCTTTCTGTCTCATCTTCGTTCCGAACTCGAGGGCCTGAAGACGGCCGGGCTTTACAAGTCCGAGCGTGTCATCACGTCGAAGCAGGCGGGCGAAATCGAGGTCGCCTCGGGCGACCGGGTGCTCAACTTCTGCGCCAACAACTATCTCGGCCTTGCCGACAACGAGGAACTCGCCGAAGCCGGCAAAAAGGCGCTCGACCGCTACGGCTACGGCATGGCCTCGGTGCGTTTCATCTGCGGCACGCAGGAGGAGCATAAGGCACTTGAGGCGCGCATCTCCTCCTTCCTCGGGATGGAAGATACGATCCTCTATTCCTCCTGTTTCGATGCCAATGGTGGCCTGTTCGAGACGCTGCTCGGCGAAGAGGACGCGATCATCTCCGACGCGCTCAACCATGCCTCGATCATCGACGGCGTGCGCCTCTCCAAGGCCAAGCGTTTCCGCTATGCCAACAACGACATGGCGGCGCTGGAGGAGGAACTGAA
>NZ_JBVQPO010000026.1:0-45300 GCF_055710065.1 Ensifer sp. VA4
GACGGAATTCGACACGTTGAGCGAGGCGGTGCGCACCGTACCATCCTCGATCGTCAGAATGGTAAGTCTGTCGCGCAGACCAGCCCCCGCAGGTGCGAGCCGGCCCATCGCGTAGGTTTGGGCAACGAACTCGCCATCCGAGATCACCGCGATCGTGCCGGCGGAAAGCTCTGGTAGGAAACCCGGTAGGTCTGTTGTCGCAGATACCCCGGTGGTGCTGCTTATCAACGCCGCAACACAGGCGGCTCCAAGGATAATTCGCATTTCTGATCCCTTCGGCTATTCATCGTGCTGTCGACGTGCTTGTCAGGGGCGATCATCGCTGCGATCTTCATAAGAATCCAATCGGAATATCACCACCTGTGATAAGGGTTTTGCATCAATAATGGACATTCGATCGCTCGCCTGCTTCGTCTCCATCGCCGAGACCCTAAGCTTCCGTCGCTCCGCCGAGCGGCTTAACATCACGCAGCCAGCCCTCAGCCAGCGCATCCGTGCGCTCGAAGCGGAGATCGCCGTTCGCCTTCTCGAACGTGATCGCCGGCATGTGGGCCTCACGCCGTCGGGCGCCGCCTTCCTGGAGCCGGCGCGCGCTGCCGTCGCGAACGCGAATCTCGCGAAGCTTCAGGCAAAGCGGGCGGCAGACGGTGAAGTCGGAGTCCTACGGCTCGGCTTCACAGTGATTGCATTCTACAGCGTGCTGCCCGAGGCGGTGCGCGCCTACAGGGCTCGCTACCCTCAGGTGGCCGTAGAGCTCACGGAAATGGTCTCACCGCTGCTCGAGAGAGCGCTGGAGGAAGGCAGCCTCGATTTGGGCGTGCTTCATCCGCCACTGGAGGCGAGAAATCTCGGCAAGTGTGCCTTGCCGGATCAGCAACTCGTCCTTGCATTGCCGCAGGCGCATCCCCTCGCTTCATGCGAGCGCATCTCGGCTAAGGATCTGGCGGGGCAGCCCTTCCTCCTCCCGCCGCGGTCTGTCGGGCCACGCATCTACGATCGTTTGATCGCCTATTTTCAGAAACAGGGGATCAACCCGAGGGTGGTCCAGGAGGTGACGCCAATGACAACGCTTACGGCCTTCGTGTCGGCCGGCGAAGGCCTGGGCTTCGTCACCGAAGGAATAGCCGCGGTTCCACGGCCCGGTGTTGTCTTCCGTCCCCTCTCGCCCGCGCCTCCCTCGCTCCCGATGGCCGTCGCCTGGCGCGGGAAAATGCTCCCCTCAGTCGGCCGCCGCTTCCTGGATGTTTTCGAGGACGTCCTGGGCGCATCGGCCGCGAAGCCGCTCGAGGCCTGATATCCGGCGATCGGCGTTTGCCGAACGGCGCACTGGCGACCGACGATGTCACCTTGGTCGCTACCAGGCCTCTGCCGATGGAGGAGGTGCCGACACATGGGGTTCGAGCACCTGGCTTGTGGCCATCGTGTGTGCCGGCCGTCGGCGAAATCTATAGACGGCCGCGGGCGGAACGTTCGCCCACGTGCCACCAATCTGGGTCGCTTTAAGCCCGAGCCGATCCAAGAGCGGCCTCGACACCGGGCATCTTGGGCCATAGGTGAACTGGTAGAACGCGCCGTTGGGCCGAAGGTGACCGAACGCTCCTTCCAAAATTCTGATGACCTCGCGTGCTGACATCGAAAGGAGCGGCAAGCCGCTAACGACCGCGCCGGCACCGCGCTGGCCGAACAGCTCGATATGGCGGAGCTGAGTCG
Organism: Ensifer sp. VA4; assembly: GCF_055710065.1. NCBI lineage: Bacteria > Pseudomonadati > Pseudomonadota > Alphaproteobacteria > Hyphomicrobiales > Rhizobiaceae > Ensifer > Ensifer sp. VA4. The sequence continues at coordinate 1,711 of NZ_JBVQPO010000026.1, forward strand.
CATTCATGCGGAGCGTATAAGCCTGGGGAAAGCGGAGTTGGAGAAGTTGGGCGAAATCGAAACTGGACTCGACGAGCGCAAGTTGATCCTCGGGAACACCGCGGGCGATAAGCGCGCGGGTAAATACGCCGGTCCCCGCGCCAAGCTCGATGACCGGCCCCGTCGCGGCTGAGATTTCCCTGGTCATCGCGTCCGCCAGGGCCATCCCTGAGGGTATGACCGCGGCGACGCGAAGCGGATCAGATAGCCAGGCGCGGAAGAACCTGACAAGATCGCTCAGGGGATCGGCGTCTGGCTTTTGGGCCTCACTGGTCACCGGCTGACATCCTCTCGATTGCTGCCCGTCCGGCGCGCCGCCGCCAGCGAGTCCAGATCACGAGTGCGACACCCTCTGAAACCAGCAGCAGCACCAACACACTCAGTGCCAGAGCAGAGGCATTGGCGGCATCAACCACGGTGGAGGTTGCAAAACCCAATCCGATGAACACGCTGTTCCAGAGTGCAACGCCGCAGGCGGAACCCGTCACAAAAACGGCTGTCTTCACACGCAGGAGCCCGGCCAGCCCGGGAGCAAGCAGCCTGACGGTCGGGACGAGTTGTGCGGCGAACGTAAACATTGTCCGGTTGTCGTGCAGAATCGCCGTCCAGCGCTCGATGCCTGCATTCGACACGCCGAAGAGACCGCCAGTCCGGCAGAGAAGCGCCCGTGATCGCGATTCTCCAAGTGCCTTCGCCAGCAGATAACAGACGACACAGCCCACAACGCCGCCGGTGATTGAGGTGGTAAGAGCAACAGGGAGCGACCAAGTGCCTTCCGCCGTGGCGATGCCCACGGCGACAAGAAGGCCGTACGAGGGCAGCACAGGTACGAAACGTTCAGCGAGGGCGATGCCGAATAGCCCCGCTACCCCGTACGTCGCGACCCAGGTCATGACGTCGCCGATCGGATCGATATCCATGGGTGTGCCCTCGCAGTCAGTTTGCCAACGTTTGCGTAGACGAGGGCTTTACCGGCAGATCGATCCTCGACACCGCCGAGCCAAACAGCGTTCCGATGAAAAGCTCCCCGTTCCAAAAGATCGCATTGGCTGGCGCGGCCGCTTCACCCGTTCCGCCGTGGAGTTCCTGCAGAACCTCGCCTGTCCGGTCGTCGATGACGGCGACAAATCCGTTCGGAGCATTGCGTGTGAAGAAGGAATTCGGCAGCCGCGACATGACGTGCCGCATGAACCAGCTTGGCAGGACGCTTTCATCGAGCACGGGGGTGCGGTGATAGGCGGCAAGCAGCATCCTGCCGTCGCCGAGCCCGGTCAGGCCGTCGGCCAAGCCTTGCAGATTGTCGATCAACGTTTCACGCTCGCCGGCACGAGGGGCGTCGAGCCAAATGCGCGACAGCCGGTACCGATTGGTCTCCGCCACGATGATCGACTGTCCGTCCCGGCTGATGGCGATGCCGTTGGGGAAATAGAGCCCCTCCGCGAGCACGGAAGCGGCCCCGCTGCGGGTATCGAAGCGGATTACTCTGCCGAATGGACGCCCCTCCAGAAGGTCGGGCACGCCGTAGGTGCCTTGAACGCCGATGGTGGAGACGTTGTAGCGGCTGCTCGCATCCGAAAAATAGATGATCCCGTCCGTATCGATGGCGAGGTCGTTGGCGAAGAGGATTGGCGTGCCATCGACCTCGGTCAGCAGGCTTGTGACCTCACCCCCGGGCGAAACCGCCTGCAGCCCGATGCCGTGATTGGCCACGTAGAGAACGTCATCGGCGCCGACCACCAATCCCAACGGGCGTCCGCCGACCTCGGCAAACCGCTCGAAGCGCGGCCTCTCGGCGTTGAGGTCTGCACGCCAGATCGTCCCATCGACGGTCCCGGCGAAGATGCGGCCCCGTCCGTCGATGGCGACGTCTTCCGGTCCGCACAGAGTCTCGCCACCGACCGGGCGCGCTTCGCGCAATGCGGTGTTGCGTGTGTTCTGCGACTGCGCGCCCGGTGTCCATGTTGCCGGTGTGAAATCCGACGACTGGACCATGATGGCGAACGCCAGGATGAGAAGAACGGCAGCCATCGCTGTTACTATGGCAGAGCGTCGAAGAATGACCTGTAGTTTCATGCCGAACGACCCGATTTGCACGACGATACAAACAAGGTATATCGTTCGGTTGTGCTCGATAATTCAGCCATTATTGCACAAGCTGATCACAGGAGCTTCACAATCACGGGTTGACGGACAACAGCCGGCGAGCGTGAGAAGGCAATGCGAAGGCCAGGTGATGCTGAGGCGAACGGAGACTGATGCAGTTGCGGCGTTCATAAGGGTGGCGGACCGCAGGAGTTTTCGCGCCGCCGCAGCCGATCTCGGCGTCTCACCCTCAGCCGTCAGCCAGATGATCAAGGCGCTTGAATCCAGTCTCGGTACCGCACTGCTATCCAGGACCACGCGGAGTGTCGGACTTACCGAGGCGGGGATGCTGTTTCTGGAGCAGGCGCGCCCGGCGCTCGAGAACCTCGAAGCCTGCTTCACGGCATTGAAGATCTACAGCGGTCGCCCATCAGGAACCCTGCGGCTCAATGCATCCCGGGGCGTCATTCCGTTCCTTCTCGATCCGATGCGCGAATTCTGTGAAGTCTTTCCGGACATCGAGGTTGAGCTCTTTGCCGAAGATGGGCTGTCGGACATCGTCGCCAACGGCTTCGACGCAGGTATCCGGCTCGGAGAACGACTACAGCCCGACATGGTGGCCGTGCGGCTGTCGCCGTCCTTCCCGTTCATTGTCGCCGGTTCGCCTGACTATTTCGCTGAGTTTCCGAAACCTGAACGACCGGAGGATCTTGCCTGCCATCGCTGCATCCGGTTCCGCCTCAGCAGTTCCGGAAAGATCGTCAACTGGACGTTTCGGGACGGAGAGCGGACCTACGAAGTCACAGTGAAAGGCCCGATGATCCTGAACGACACTCCGGTCATGGTGGCGGCCGCGCTCAAGGGACTTGGCCTGATCTACGTGCCGGAGCCGGTCGTTCACGAGCCTCTCGCCTCGGGGCGGCTGATTGGCGTCCTGAACGATCACGCGATGGAGTCACCCGGTCTCTTTCTCTACTATCCGAAGCGAAACTCGCTGCTGCCCAAGCTGCGAGCCTTGGTGGAGTTCGCTCGTGCCCGGGCGCAGGACCCCGAGCGCGAGGCCTTTATGTCGAGGATGCCCTAGGCGTCCACAAACTGCCGGTCACGGTTCGTGACGCGTAAGCGTTTCACTCACTTCAAGTAGCGTGCGCCGCATCCAGCCATGACCCGGGTCGCTGTCGTTCCGCCGGTGCCAGAGCATCGTCTCCTCATATCCGGAATAGTCGAACGGCACTGGGAAAGATCGTACCCCAGGCCAGCTGGCGAGATTAACCAGATTGGTCGACAAGGTGCAGATCATGTCGGTGCGCGCAATGATTGCTGGCACGGCCAGTGCATAGGGCAGACTCATCACGACGTTGCGCTTTAGGCCTCGATCGTCCAGCATGCGATCGACATAGCCCTTGAGGTCGCCGACATGGGTCACCAACAAGTGCGGATATTTCAGATAGAGATCCAGCGTCAGCTCATCGACAATCTCGGGGTGAGAAGCCGACACGAGCGAAACCCAGTCGACGTGAAAGAGGGAAACCCGCTTTATGCTGGTCGGAGCGTCCGGCAGTATCGTAATCGCGAGATCAACGGATCCCTTCTCGAGCTGGTCGATCACGTCCTGGCGATGAAGACTTCGGATAACGATAGACGTCCTTGGCGCAACCTGCCGTAGGGTAGCCATAAGGCGCGGAGCCAGGGTGGCCGCAACGTGATCCGTCGTCGCAATCCTGAATACGCGCTGCGAACGGTCAGGTGAAAACTGCCCAAGGCCACCCAACGCGTCCTCTATCTGGCGCAGCGCCGCGCGGATCGGATCGGCAAGGTCCAAAGCCTTTTCCGTTGGACGAACCCCATCTGCGCTGCGGACGAACAGATCGTCGGCAAAGAGTTGCCGCAGATGCGCCAGACGCTTGCTCATGGCGGGTTGGCTGAGGCCTATGCGCGCCGCCGCGGCGCTCACGCTACCCTCGCCGAGCAGGGCGTCGAAGGCGACGAGCAGGTTCAGATCGACTGCGGCGAGGTTCATTGTAGATTTTCCCAGCTTCAAGTCGCAACCCATGGCCTGGGCAGAGCAGATATTACCTTGGGAAATATCGGAATGTCCAATATCGATTGGACGATTAGCGGCGGCAATGAGAGGAAGGGAGGTCAAGAACAAACGGAGCTGGATTTCATGCGAACATGTTCACGCATCGCCGTACTGGCGATGGTACTGGTGCCGGTCCTTGCACTTGCGGAGACATCAGAGACTGGAGCCGAGACGATCGTCGTCCTCTCCGATACCGACATGGTCCCGACCGTCTATGAGACCGGTGAACTTGGGCCTCCAGATTCTCGCCACCGGGACACGCTGTCCATCATCAGATCACCATTGAGCGAGGCGTCGCTGGTGACGCAGCTGGAAATATCGAACTCTACCTACGGCCCACCGGGCGCTCTCGATCTTTCGCCAGATGGCCGCTTTGCGTTCGTGGCGGAGACCTTCGGCCAACGGCCCGCGGGCGCGACACGCCTCGATGAACTGCCGCAAGGCGACGCGATCCGCTCGGTGAGGCTTGACGGCGATAGCCCGACGGTCGTGGACAGCGTGCGAATCGGCACACAGCCACAGGCTATCGAGGTCAGTCCTTCCGGTGACCTGATCGTCGCGATCACGGTCGATGCTGACCGGGAACTTTCCTTCGTTTCAAACAATGACGGCCACTTCGGGCTGGTCACCAGCTTCGGCCTCGACCTCGAACCATCAACTGGCTTCATTCCTCTGAAGTCGACCTGGGTGCAGTGGCACCCGAGCGGTCGGTACATCGCGGTCAACCTCGTCGATCGCAACCAGGTTGCCTTCTACGAGGTCGTCCGCAATCAAGCCGGAGCGGTGTCCGATATCCGTCCCTGGGGCAACCGCGTGCAAACGAACAAGTTTCCCTTCGTCGGCCGGTTCTCGCCGGATGGTCGCTACTATGTCACCTCCGACCTGCAGTGGGGCACCGACACCGAGGGGTTCTACGGCGTGCGAGAGGGAATTCTGACGACCGTCCGGCTCGCCGATGTCGGCGCGTCCGGCGACAAAGCACGGCATACTGTGCCCCACATCATTGTCGGAGGATGGGGAGCCGAGACGATCGCCTTCAGCCCTGACGGCCGCTTCCTGGTCACGTGCAATCTGCGTGGAACCGGAAAGCCGGACGGATCGCGCGACTGGACCGAGCAGGCTTCACTCAGCCTCTACGAGCTGGAAAGCCAAACCGGCCGGCTGACACTTCATGGCGAATGGCCGGTCGCAGGGGTTCTTCCCCAAGGCCTGGCCTTCGATCGCGGCGGTCGCCACGTCTTCGTTGGCGTCAATCGGTATAGAAACCACAGCGCGTCGCCCGGCGGGGCGGTCGAAGTGTGGCGGATCATCTCCGAGGCCCGGCCGTCTCTCGCTGCGACGCAGGAACGCTTCAGGCTTCCGGCAGGTGTACATACGATAGTTGCGCAATGACCTTGACTGATCACTTTGCCACTTGTTGTCAGCTCTGTGCCGACCGAAAGCAGCGTGAGCTACGTCTGCGATCGTCCTTCCTGACTCGGTCTGGAAGAATCCGTGGCTGACGCGTGCGGTTTCTTCTTCGGCGCGGCGGCGCTGTTTCTTGGGATCAATGGCAGGCGCGCCATCACGGGCCGGCAAGTCGCCAAGCTGTCCCAAAAGGGCCGGTTGAAGATCTCGGTCGCAGTCTCGGTTCCTCTCATCGCCAAGGTCGAGGTCAGCTATCAGTGCGATTTTAATGCCAAAGCCGACAACGACAACGAGCCGAAGTGAGAAGCGCGCAAAAGGAACACGCACCATTCGTGATGAATGGTGTGTGTTCGGGCGTTTTCCAGCAGCGCCGGAAGCGGCCGTTCCTCAAGCAACGGAGCAGACGAAGGCAACCCGCGCCCGCCTTGTCCATGTCCGTGTCCATGTCCGGTTGTCCACGGCGCTGTGCTTCATCGAGCAAGGCTAGGTGCTTTTGTTCCAGTATCGTCATGCGGCGACGTCGCGGAAATCCCGAATTTGGTTCGAGTTATGCGCCTGACTTCTGCGACATCCATCGTCGTCAGAGCCGCAATCCCATGAGTGATCGTCTCTTCGATCACCGGGCAGAACCGTCGAGCCGCAGGGAAAGCTGCACGCCGCCGCGCTTCAGCCGCGGCAGAGGCGGCGTCATGTCGATGCGCCCAAAGGTGCGCTTGCGCCACTCGGCTTCGCGTTCCCGCTTCTTCCGGGCGGCTGCGACGGCAGCCATGGCGCGTTCGATCACTTCTTCGGTATGGGTCATGGTTTCTGTCCGGTTCATGGGAAACCTCCATTTGTTCACGTTATGTTCTTATTTTGACACTCCAATGTCAACTCCCTTCACGCAACCGGCCGAATCGCAATCGCCGGGGGTCGACGATTCACGCTCCCCTCAGCGGCCGGCAGACAATCAACCCTCCATCGCCAAGGCACCGACGACCAAAAGATATGCCTCTTCCAAGAGGTCGATTTCCCTTGTTTTTCAACGTCGGCGGGCTCGTCGCGGGACCTGCGTCATTAACCTTCGCATTGCCGAATTAACCATTTGTTAACCATTTCGTCGGTACACCGAAGCAACGGAAAATTTACCAAGATGAACGACGTGTTAACTGAATCCCGGCCGATCCGCCTCAAGGGGCGCTCCTTCCTTGCTCTAGCGCTAACCCCCGAGTTGCCTCTCGAGGACTGGCTCACCCGGCTCGACGATCTGGCATCCCGCTCCGCCGGGTTTTTCCTGCGGCGGCCGGTCGTGCTCGATGTCGAGGGACTCGACATCGATCGTTCACAGTTGCGCGAACTCGTCGATCAACTGGGCAAACGCAACGTCCGGATCATGGGCATCGAAGGCGCGCGCCAGTCGTTGCTCGGCGCCGATCTTCCGCCGGCGATGAATGACGGGCGTCCGGCAGCCGACTACGAAGCGAAGATGGCGGAGCAGGCCGAAAGGGCGGCCGAGGCCCCGGAGACGGCAACGCAGGCCGTCATCACGGCCGAGCCGCTTGCCGCCAAGGCAACGCCTTCGATCGTCGTCACCCAGCCGGTACGCTCCGGCCAATCGCTGTTCTTCCCCGAAGGCGACGTGACGATCGTCGGCTCGGTCGCCTCCGGCGCAGAGGTCGTGGCCGGCGGCTCGATCCACATCTACGGCGCGCTGCGCGGCCGGGCGATGGCCGGCACCACGGGCAATGCATCTGCGCGGATTTTCTGCCGCAAGCTCGAAGCGGAACTGATTGCGATCGACGGCTTTTACAAAACGGCCGACGAGATGGAGCCAAACCTGCGCGGCAAGGCTGTGCAGATCTGGCTCGACGGCGAAGCGCTCAAGGCGGGAACTCTCGGCTAGGGCGAGACGAGGACGAGTGCGGGCGGCCGCCGCCCGCATCCCGCTGATGATTTCGGTCGATCCGGCCCAAATCATAAGGACGCAGGCGAAGGCGAATTCTAGATACTTGGAGAGACGAATGGGCAAGGTAGTCGTGGTTACATCGGGCAAAGGCGGCGTCGGCAAGACGACGTCCAGCGCCGCATTGGGCGCCGCCCTCGCGCAGAATGGCGAGAAGGTTGTCGTCGTGGACTTTGACGTCGGTCTTCGCAATCTCGACCTGGTCATGGGCGCGGAACGGCGCGTCGTCTATGACCTGGTCAACGTGATCCAGGGCGAGGCCAAGCTGTCGCAGGCACTGATCCGCGACAAGCGCCTGGAGACGCTCTATCTGCTGCCGGCCTCCCAGACCCGCGACAAGGACAATCTGACGCCGGAAGGTGTTGAGAAGGTCATCGCCGCCCTTCAGAGCGCCTTCGACTGGGTTATCTGCGACAGCCCCGCCGGCATCGAGCGTGGCGCGACGCTGGCCATGCGCCATGCGGATATCGCCATCGTCGTAACCAACCCGGAAGTCTCGTCGGTGCGCGATTCCGATCGCATCATCGGCCTGCTCGATTCCAAGACGCTCAAGGCCGAGAACGGCGAGCGCATGGAAAAGCACCTGCTGCTCACCCGCTACGACCCCACTCGCGCCGAGCGCGGCGACATGCTGAAGGTCGACGACGTCCTGGAAATCCTGTCTATCCCGCTGATGGGCATCATCCCGGAAAGCGCTGACGTGCTGCGCGCCTCCAACGTCGGCTCGCCGGTCACGCTCGCAGACAACCGCTCAGCCCCGGCGCTGGCCTATTTCGACGCTGCACGCCGGCTCAAGGGCGAAGCCCTGCCGATCACCATTCCCGGTGAAAAGCGCAGCTTCCTCGGCAAAATCTTCGGAAGGAAGGCGGCATGAACCCGTTCCGTTTCTTCTCCCGCTCCCAGTCAGCTCCAGCCGCCCGCGAACGGCTGCAGGTGCTGCTGGCCCACGAGCGCGCATCTGCCGGCGATTCCGATCTCGTCACCAAGCTGCGTGACGAAATCCTCCAGGCGATCTCCAAGCACATGCAGATCGACGACGAAAAGGTCCGCGTGACGATGGAGCGCGGCGCCCAGGTCTCGACGCTCGCAGTCGATATCGAGATCCCCTTCGACGCCAAGAAGGCGGCCTGACGGCCGCCTGCTGCGTTTCGCCGAGGACGGTCGCCCGTTTGCGACCGTCCTCGGTTTCGACGATTTCCGTGACCGTCTCACCGTAGAGCACGCCCGCTCAGGCCGCCTGTTGCGGCAGAGGCCCGACATAGACGGAGCGCGGCCGGATGAGCCGGCCTTCGAGTGCCTGCTCGCGCGCATGGGCGACCCAGCCGACGGTGCGGCCGATCGCAAAAACGCCGGTAAAAGCCTCGCGCGGGAAATTCAGCGCATCGAGCAGAAGCGCGGTATAGAACTCCACATTGACGTCGAGCGGACGGTTGGGCTTGCGCACCTTCAAGATCGCGAGCGCCGACTGTTCGACCGCTTCGGCCAGTTGAATACGATCGCGGTTCGCCGGGTCGGCGGCGATCAGTTGCCTCAAAGCGCCTTTCAGCGCGTCGGCACGGGGGTCGCGGACACGATAGACACGATGGCCAAAGCCCATCAGCCGCTCGCCGCGGTCGAGCGCACGGGTGAGCCAGGTTTCCGCATTCTCCGGTGTTCCGATCGCATCAAGCATGTCCAGCACCGGACCCGGCGCACCGCCGTGAAGCGGCCCCTTGAGAGCGCTGATTGCAGCGAGCACCGAAGATGTGAGACCGGCTTTCGTGGACGCGACCACACGCGAGGCAAAGGTGGAGGCGTTGAGGCCGTGGTCCGAAATCGTCACCAGATAGGCATCGAGCGCCGCCACTTCCTGCCTCATCGGCACCTTGGCGCCGAGCATCGCCAGGATATCGGCGGCATGGGAAAGCGCCGGCCGCGGCGCAACCGGGCTTTCACCTCTCTTCAGGCGCAGCGCAGCGGTCAGGAAAACGGCCGGAGCGGCAAGCAGGCGCAGCGCCGTATCGAGATCATCACCATCCGGAAGCCTGGCGATCAGCGCGCGCATGATGTCGACTGGCGGCAGTTCCAGCAGCGCGTCGTCGATTGCGCCGACATGGGCAAACACCTCTTGACGCTTCTGCCCGAGGCCCCGGGCAAGCTCGGTTCGATCCGGAGCAGCCCCCACCAAGCCGTCGACCAGCAGGGCCACGACATCTTCATAGCTTGCGTAACCGACCAGGTGATCGAGCGATACGCCGCGGATGATCAATTCGCCGGCCTCACCGTCGACATGGGAAAGCTGCGTCTCGGCGGCGACGACGTCTTCAAGTCCGTTCTTCATCATCAGTTTCTCCTTTACGCGAAGGATGATCCGACCTAGACCTATTGACGTCAATCTTGATGCAATTGATCAATATGAAGACACTCTGGTTCACCGCCGAAGAGGCGCTCGCCCGGCTCGGCAGCAAGCGGCAGACGCTTTATGCCAATGTCAGTCGCGGGCGCATTCGCGCCAAGCCCGACCCGACTGATCCGCGCCGCAGCCTCTACCAGGCAGACGACGTGCACCGGTTGGCCGAACGCCATGCCGGGCGGCGGCAGGCGGCGGTCGTCGCCGCCGAAGCGATCCGCTGGGGCGAACCGGTTCTGCAGACAACAATCTCCAGCATCGCTGGCGGACGGTTATTCTATCGCGGCCGCGATGCGGTCGAACTCTCCGGCGACGCTACATTGGAGGAAATTGCCACGCTGCTTTGGCAATCATCCGAGACAGTGACCGTTCCCGCCGGTGGCCATGGTGGCAGCCAATCGCGCCTGGCCGCAACATTCGGACGCCTGGCTGCACGGATCGAGAGCGACCTGCCGGCACTCGGGAGACGGCCGGCGATACTGAAGGCCGAAGCCGCCGAGGTGCTTGCGACCGCCGCGGCTGGGCTGGCGCCGTCACGAGAACCAGTGCCGCTGCACCAGCGGCTGGCACTGGGCTGGGGGCGGCCGGAGGTGACGGAGCCGATCCGCAAATGCCTGGTGCTGACCGCGGAGCACGAGCTCAATGTTTCGGCCTTCGCGGCCCGGGTCACGGCCTCCTCGGGTGCTGCGCTTTCCGCCGCCACTCTATCGGGGCTTGCCACGCTGACCGGGCCGAGACATGGCGGCGCCTGGCTCAGCGTCACGCGCCTGGCCGAACAGGCGGCGGCGAGCGGCGTCCGCGAGGCGATCCGGGGAATGCTCTCCACGGAGGGCGTGGTCAGAGCCTTCGGCCATCGGCTCTATCCCGATGGCGATCCGCGCGCCAAGGCGATCATGGCGAGCTTCGAGGTGCCGGCGCTCTACAGCGCGTTAGCCGAAGCCGGTGAAGAACTGCTCGGAGAGCCCGCCAATCTCGACTTTTCGCTGGCGGCGCTGGCGGCGACATACGACCTTCCGCTAGACGCGCCCCTCGTTATTTTCGCGCTTGCGCGCACCGTCGGCTGGCTCGCCCACGCGATGGAACAAGTGGAGAGCGGTGAATTGATCCGCCCGCGCGCGCACTACGCCGGCCAGGATCGCTGAAAGCAAGCATACAAGTCCGGCATGGAGTAAGTCGCACGCCATTCGCATAAAGGAATTCGTAATACAGGCGCAGATCGACTTTCATTACATAAAGTTAATGGACACCAACCCCGGATAAACTTCGAGGTAATATTACACGATATTAACGTGACGACGCCCCACGACAGCATTACCTTCGAGCCGAGGCTGAATATTGCCGGCGGCCGCTTCGGCCGTGACGCGACAATAGGAGACGGCCTCGCAGGGAAGCTCCTCCCGCTTCCCGAGTTGAAGGAGAAGCAGATATGCGCTCGCCTCTCAAGACTACCGCCATTGCAACCCTTTCCCTCGTCGTTTTCGCCGGTGGAGCCTTTGCGGCCGATCACCACGACTTCGGTCGCGACAACGACAAGGGCGCCTATACCGGTGATTATTATCAGGGCATTTTCGGCCAGGACGACATGACGGCCCCGGCCATGCCGGCCCACCGCGTACCCGCTCACATGGCGTCGTCGCGGCTCGACCGCGTCCTGCACGAACTCAAGGTCGACAATCATCGGATCCATGCCGATCGCGAACAGGGCAAGCTGACCGCGGCAAATTACAGGAAGCTCGAGCGCGAAGACGGTACAGTTCGCGCCCAGGCGATCAGGACCGCCGCCGCCCATCACGGCATGCTGCCGACGCAATCCTATGCGCGGCTACAGAACGAAGTTCGGCACCTCGACCGCGACATTGCCCGAATGGCCTGATCGGCCGGCAGACCCGGCTCACCCGGCTTGCGGGTGAGCGCATGTACGGCGCCGGGTTCGCTCCTCGAGCCCGGTCCCTCAGCAATCAACACAAGTCTTGAACGAAGCCGATCGAAGCAATGAGCCGTGTTCAGGTCCATTATAGGCACCCGGTGGGGATCGCTCGGCTTTGGCAGCGAAAGGAACAAGATCATGTCAAACATTGTGAGAAGATATCGTGCTGCCGCCCTCCTCGGCGCAGCCGTCATCATCGCGCCCTTGTCCGTGGCAACCTTCGCGGGCCGTGACGTGGCTGCGGCCACCGCGCCCGGCTCCGCGGTTGCCGTACCGGTGACATCCGGTGGCTCCTTCGCCCCGATCGTTTCGGCGGACAAGCCGGCGGTCGTCACCATCACGACCGTGATCAGGGCCGACAACGACGAAACGTCACAACTCGGCGGAGACTTGCCCTTCGACGATCAGTTTCGCCAATTCTTCCGCGACCAGGGCATTCCGCTGCCGGACCAGGCGCCTGAGCGGCGCCCGACTCAACGGGCCGAAGCGCTCGGCTCTGGTTTTATCGTAACGTCCGATGGCTACATCGTCACCAACAACCACGTCATCGACAAGGCGTCGAGCATCACGGTGACCCTCGACGACGGCACGCAGGTGCCTGCCAAGCTTGTCGGCGCCGATCCAAAAAACGATCTCGCTGTGTTGAAGATCAAACCGACGAAACCGCTCGCCACCGTCGCCTGGGGCGATTCCGACGCCTTACGGGTCGGCGACCAGGTGCTGGCGATCGGCAATCCGTTCGGTATCGGCACGACCGTGACGGCCGGCATCGTTTCGGCGCGTGGCCGCGATCTCAACAGCGGCCCCTATGACGACTTCATCCAGATCGACGCGCCGATCAACCGCGGCAATTCCGGCGGACCGCTGGTCGACGCCGAAGGCCGCGTGGTCGGCATCAACACCGCCATCTATTCGCCTAACGGCGGCAGCGTCGGCGTCGGCTTTGCCATCCCCTCCGATCAGGCCCAGAAGGTCGTCGCCGAACTGATGAAGGACGGCTGGATCCAGCACGGCTTCATCGGCGTCGAAATTCAACCGGTGACCACTGACATCGCCGATGCGATCGGCCTCCACCGGGCAGAAGGCGCGCTGGTCGCCGGCGTCAACGGCGGAACGCCTGCCGCCAAGGCGGGCCTCAGGGCCGGTGACATCATCACCGCCTTCGGCGGCAGCCCTGTCAAGTCACCGCGCGATCTCTCGCGCATGGTTGCCGACCTCACGCCCGGCGCGTCGAAGAGCATGAGCGTCTGGCGTGCCGGCAAGACCAAGGATCTCTCGATCACCGTCGGCCGCAACGCTGGAGACCGGCAGTAACCGCCTGCAGATCTCTGGCACACGTCAACGCAAGCTCCGTCGCCTTGTTCGCTCGGCCGCACCCGCGGCCGGGCCTATCGCTGGAGATTGTGAACGGCTGACGACAAGCCAGATTACCCCCGACGAGACACCGTCATTTTCCCTTCTTGCCGCTACAAGCGCTTACAAAAGTCCCATCTGCGCGACACACGGCGAATACACGCCTCCATAGAAATAAGCATGTTTCCAGCGCCCCGACGCAACCAACGCTCTGACGGAGGAATTCATGAAAACCACCCGCATCTTCGCCGCCGCATTACTGATCGCCGGTAGCGTGACGACGATTCGCCTGGCACAGGCCCAGCAGATGCAGGGCATTCAGCGCACGGATCTGATCAAGAACGAGATCAGCGTGCCCGGACATGAAGCCGTGCAGGTCCGCGTCGACATCGAGCCGGGCACAACCTCGATCAAGCATTCGCATCCAGGCGAAGAAATCGCCTATGTGCTCGAAGGTTCGCTGGAATACCAGCTCGAGGGCCGGGCACCGGTGACGCTTCAGGCGGGCCAGGCGTTGTTCATTCCAGCTGGCGTTGCCCATGTGGCGAAGAACGTCGGCACCACCAAGGCGTCTGAACTCGCGACCTACATCGTCACCAAGGACGCGCCGCTTCTTGTTCCCGTCAAGTAGGCGATGCGTTGATCGGCGTGGCGCCGTGCGAATGCGCCTTCAGGCGTGAAGGAATTCGAGCAGCGCCGCGTTGAACATGGACGCGGACTCGATGTTGACGATATGGCGGCCCGGCAGCGACAGGTGCCGGCCCCGCTGCACGCGCGTGGCGATATCTTCGAGGTCCGCCGGGGGGCATACCGGATCCCCCTCGCCGGAAATCGCCAGCAAGGGATTGGCGATATTTGCGATTTCTTCCTGCAAATCCGCAGCCGCCAGCGCGGTGCAGCCGCCGATGTAACCTTCCGTCGAGGTGGCGTCGAAGCTCTCGATGATGCGATCGACGACATCACCATGGCTGGCTGCGTATGTCGGACTGAACCAGCGCTCGGCCGTGGCGGCGGTCAAGCCCTCAAGGCCGCTCGCCCTGACGGCGTCGATGCGCGCGGCCCAGCCCTCGGGCGTGCCGATGCGGGCCGCCGTCGCACAGAGTACGATCTTGTTCAGCCGCTTACCCGCGTGCGCGCCGAGCCATTGTCCTGTCATCCCGCCGATCGACAGGCCGCAGAAATGCGCCTTTTCGATCTCCAAGGCGTCCAGAAGGGCCAGCACGTCATGGCCGAGATCGGCGAGCCCATAGGGTGGCGGCGGCGCCGAGGAACGACCATGGCCCCGGCGATCGTAACGCAGCACACGGAAATGCGGTGAAAGCGCCTCGATCTGGGCGTCCCACATCGAAAGGTCGGTGCCGAGCGAGTTGCAGAAGAGCAGCCATGGGGCGCTGCTCTTCTGATCACCGTCGATGCGGTAATGAAGGCGATGGCTGGGTAACTCGAGATAGGCCATGAGACAGGAACTCCGATCGGGAAAGCCGCCAGCGATGGCGGCTCGATGTTGCTGGCGACACCACGGCTCGGGTGCCTTATGCGCGCTGCACACGTAGATAGCGACATAACGCACTCAAGGGGTGGCGGCCGGACCCTTCGTGATCCGGCTACCATTGCTGCCGGCTATGCGGTCGCCAGTTGGCCGACCTCGACGCGGCGGGCATTGCTGATCGCAAACACCAGCATGGCGAGCGCCGAGATCGCCGCCGGGACGGCAAAGATCAGGAAGTTCTGCTGCAGCGGAAACTCCTGCGCCAACAGTACGCCGCCGAGCGTCGGCCCAACGATCGCGCCGATACGACCGACACCGGACGCCCAGCCCAGCCCCGTCGAGCGTATCGAGAGATTGTAGAGTTGCGCCACGCTGGCATAGAGCAGGATCTGCGTGCCGATCGTGGTGGCGCCGGCGACGAACACCATCAGGAACAGGAACACCACCGGCGGGTTGAAGCCGATTAGCGCGATCGACAGCGCTGCCGCGACGAAGAAGCCGACCACCACCTTCGGCAGGCCGAAGCGGTCGCCGAGCCAGCCGCCGGCAATGGCTCCTATCATGCCGCCGAAATTGAGCGAGAACAGACTGAGCAAGCTCGCCTTCTCGGCATAGCCGGCTTCCTGCAGCACCTTCGGCAGCCAGGAGGAGAGCAGGTAGACGAGCAGCAGGCAGCAGAAGAACGCGATCCAGAGCATGAGGGTGCGCAGTGTCCGCTGGTGGCGAAAGAGTTCCAGAACCGATGCCGAAGCACCCTTCGTTTCCGAGAAGACCAGCCTGTCGGCGGCACCAAGACGCGCGTTCGGGTCGATCTTGGCATAGATGCGCTTCGCCTCCTCCTGCTTGCCCTGCCGGATGAGGAAGCCGAGTGATTCCGGCAGCTTCCAGAGAATGACAGGCAAGAGCAGCAGCGGCACCGCCGCGATGAAGAACATCGGCTTCCAGCCATAGGACGGGATGAGACCGATACCAAGGCCGGCTGCCACCATGCCGCCGACCGAATAGCCGGAGAACATCAGCGCCACCAGGGTGCCGCGAAGGCGCTTCGGCGCATATTCGTTCATCAGCGCCACCGCGTTGGGCATCAACCCGCCGCAGCCGAGACCGGCAAAAAAGCGGAAGATCTTGAATTGCTCCGGCGAATTGGCAAAGCCGGTCAGAAGCGTCGAGACCGTAAACAGCAGGAAGCTGATGGCGATCCCCTTCCTGCGGCCAATCCGGTCGGCAAGTGGGCCGAAGATCAGGGCGCCGAACATCATGCCGAAGAGCGCCCAGGCCTGCAGCGCGCCGGCCTGTGGCTTGCTTAAGTCCCATTCCGCAATCAGCGTCGGCAGCACGGTGCCGGCGACGAAGACGTCGTAACCGTCGACGATCAAGAGCAGCGCCGAGAGCGCCACCACCATCCACTGGAAGCCCCCGAGAGGGCTCCCGTCTATTGCCTCATTCACATCGATCGTGCGCATCGTCTCCTCCCCAGGTGTTTGCGCGTTTAAACAAGGAACCGTCAGCCGAGATCGCCGCCGGCGACCGGCAGCACATTGCCGGTGATGTAGGAGGCCTCGTCCGAGGCCAGGAACAGAATGGGCGCCGCTTGCTCCTCGATGCTGCCGTAGCGCTTCATGAAGCTCGACTGCTTTACCTGGGCAAAGACGTCCCCCATCCAGGACTTCTCGGCTTCGCTGTCACCCTCCGCATTGCGCGGGATGCGGCGCGGCGGCGCCTCTGTCCCACCCGGCGCTGTTGCGACGACCCGGATGTTGCGCTCCGCAAGCTCCATCGCCAGCGACTGGGTGATGGCATTGACGCCGCCCTTCGCCGCCGAATAGGGCACACGATGAATGCCGCGCGTGGCGTTTGAGGACACATTGACAATGGTGCCGCCGCCACGAGCGAAGAGATGCGGCAGCACGGCATGGCAGCAATAAAGCGTGGGCATCAGCGAGCGGCGAATCTCCGCGTCGATCTGCGCCGGCTCGAATTCCTCGAAGGGACGCATACGGATCGCACCGCCGACATTGTTGATCAGGATGTCGATGCCGCCGAACCTTTCGGCAGCAAAGCGCATCGCCGCTGCCGCCCCCTCATGGGTTTCGAGATCGGCTTCGAAGGCGGTCGCCCGCTCACTGTCCGCCTCCGCCGCCACCTCGGCGACGAAATCGGCGCGGTCGACGAACAGCACCTTGCCGCCTTCCGCCGCGGCCCGCAGCGCCACGGCACGGCCGATGCCCTGGGCGGCACCGGTCACCACGATTACTTTGCCGGCGAAACGGTCGGCAAAGAGGACCGTTTTCATGCTGCCTCCTTCGCCACGACATTCGGCGTGAACTTCTCGTAGTGGAAGCTGTTGGGCGTAATGCCACTCTCGTCGAAGTGCTTGCGCACCGCGTCGACCATCGGCGGCGGACCGCAGAGATAGACGTCGACATGACCACCGTTGAGCAGCTCTTCCGGCATATGCTGGGTGACCCACCCCTTGCGCGGATGGCTGGAGGCGGCGTCCGCGACGACGGTCGCGTAAGTGAAGTTGGGAAGAAGTTTGGCGTAGGCCTCGATCTCGTCGACCAGCACCAGGTCCAGATCGCGGGTGACGCCGTAGATGAGATGGACCTTCTGCTCGGCGTTTGTGCGGGCGAGTTGTTCAAGCATCGACAGGAACGGCGCAAGGCCGGTGCCGCCAGCCAGAAACAGGAGGGGGCGATGGACCTCGCGCAGATAGAAGCTGCCGAGCGGGCCGGTCAGGTTGAGTTTCGCGCCGACTTCGGCACGCTCCAGCCACGTGCTCATCACCCCGCCCGGGATCTTCTTGATCAGGAAGCAGATGCGCTGTTCACCGGGCGCCGACGAGAAGGAATAGGAACGGCTTTGGCCGCTGCCGGGCACGTCGATATTGACATACTGCCCGGGCAGAAAGGCCGGCGCCGCAGCACCTTCGATATCCAGTTCGAGCACGATCGCCGCATCATTGTGTGGCGTGACACGCGCGACTGTTGCCGCGAACTTCTGCTGTCCGGTCTTGCAGGCGGCCGACGTCGTCGGCACCGCGATTACGCAATCGCTCGACGGCTTCATCTGACAGGTGAGCACCAATCCGCTCTGAGCCTCGTCCGCCGTCAGCGCATCGTCGATAAAGTCGTCGCCGAGGTCATAAGCGCCGCTTTCGGCGCGGCACTTGCAGGTGCCGCATACACCGTCGGAACAGTCCATCGGCAGGTTGATCTTGTTGCGGAAGGCGGCGTCGAGCACCTTCTCATCGTCCCTGCATTCGACGAAGCGAGTGACGCCGTCCTCAAAATTCAAAGCGATCCTGTAGCTGGCCATGGTTGCTCCTCCCATTCCTGTCTTGTCAGGCGCCGACCGTCAGATGTGGTAGACGTCGATGACCTGGCGGATGTAGTCGTTCTTCAGCACGATTTTCTTCCGCGAAATCACGAGCTCACCGCCGCTCTTGCGCAGCGTGACGAACATGGTCCCGAAGAAATGGTCGGTGACCTTGTAGCGGTGGTTGAGCGTGTGGAAGTTGTAGCGGAAGTCCGCCTCCTCACCGCGATCAGCCACCCGTTCGACATTGGTGACGTTGTGACTGGTGCGCGGCTCCGGCGTGGATGCACCGGAACGTTCGGTCTTGATGCGGAAGACGCGATCTTCCAGGCCGTCGCGGCTCGGATAATAGATCAGCGAGATCTCTGACTGCGGATCCTCGGTCAGTTGATCGTCGTCGTCCCAGGCGGGCATCCAGTAGCTGACGTCGGGCGCATAGCAGGTCAGCCATTCGTCCCATTGGCGATCGTCGAGCAGGCGCGCTTCGCGGTAGAGAAAGGCGCAAGCGGCTTCAAAGGAGATGCTCATGCGACCGCTCCCTTCCTTTCAGAGGCAAGCGCTGCGCGCATCACCTTCACCCAATACTCGTGCTGGCGGACAAAGAGGCCTTCGTCCTCGCTGCGCTCGCCCGAAAGCAGCGGCTCGATACCCATGCGCCTGGCATTCTCGTCCGGGCCATCGATCCAGAGCGGGGCACCGCGCGACAGGTCGTTCCAGAGCGCGGTGATGCCGGCATAGCCTTGCTGGCAGGCGCGGAACTCTTCGAGATCGTCCGCTGTGCCCATGCCGGAGACGTTGAAGAAATCCTCATATTGGCGGATGCGCAGTGTGCGATCGGCAGTGCTTTCGCCCTTCGGCGCGAAGCAGAAGATGCTGATCTCGGTCTTGTCGACACTGATCGGGCGGGTCACGCGGATCTGCGTGCTGAACTGATCCATCAGGAACACATTCGGATAGAGGCAGAGGTTGCGTGTCTGGTTGACGATGAAATCCGCCTGGACCTCGCCGACCCGCGCCTTGATCTCCTCGCGATGGCTGAAGATCGGCCGAACCTCCGGGTTCATAGTGTTGGTCCAGAGCAGGATGTGGCCATTGTCGAAGCCATAGACGCCGGCGATCGAGCGGCTCCAGCTGCTGGCGTCGACCGCCTTGGTGCCCTCTTCGTTGCGACGGCCCATCGTGGCGGCATAGTTCCAGTGCACGGAGCTGACGTGATAACCGTCGCAGCCGTTCTCCATCTGCAGCTTCCAGTTCCCGTCGTAGATGTAGGAGGAATTGCCGCGCAGCACTTCGAGCCCGTCGGGCGCCTGGTCGACGATCTGGTCGATGATGACCTTGGTTTCGCCGAGATAGTCTTCGAGCGACGAGACGTCCGGGTTCAGGCTGCCGAACAGGAAGCCGCGGTAGCTCTCGAAACGGGCGACGCGCTTCAGGTCGTGCGAGCCGTCTTTCGCGAATTGCGGCGGATATTGCGTCGTCTTCTCGTCCTTCACCTTCAAGAGCTTACCGGTGTTGGAGAAGGTCCAGCCGTGGAAGGGACAGGTGAAGCTGCCCTTGTTGCCGTGCTTGCGCCGACAGAGCATCGCGCCGCGGTGGGCACAGGCATTGATGACCGCGTGTAGCTCGCCTGTCTTGTCACGGGTGACGACGACAGGCTGCCGGCCGATATAGGTGGTGTAATAGTCGTTGTTCTCGGGGATCTGGCTCTCGTGGGCGAGGTAGACCCAGTTGCTTTCGAAGATGTGCTTCATCTCCAGTTCGAAGAGATCTTCGTTGGTGAAGATGTCGCGACGGCAGCGGAACGTGCCGGCCTCATGATCATCCTCGACCGCGGTCGCGAGCAGGTTGTCGAGGGCCTCAGCTTTATCGATAATCGCAGACATGGTTCTTCTCCCGCAAACGGCTGACCCGTGTTCGGCTCGGCGATTGCAACAATGTCGGTGTCGGGGGCGGCGGCTCATTTGGCCGCCGCTGGAAAGGATCAGGCGGCAGCGCGCTTGCGCTGCTCGTTGATCTGGTTGTCGACGCCATTCACCAAGGCGGTGAGATGGATGTCGAATTCGATCTCGGCAAACGGGCCGGAGAGATTGTTGGCCTTGATGCTCGCCTCGTCGGTCCGCTCGGTAACATCAGGCACCAGGCCGTCACGCGTCGCATAGGCGAAATCGTCATTGACCAGCGGGTCGCCGGCGATGTTGATCTGGGTCGTGAGCTTCCGGTGGCCGTCGGCGCTGATGAAGAAGTGGATATGGGCCGGGCGCTGGCCATGGCGTCCAAGCGCCGAGAGCAACTGTTCGGTCGGGCTTCCTGGAGGGACGCCGTAACCATGGGGCACGATGCTCTGGAATTTGTAACAGCCCTTGGTATCGGTCACGATCGTGCGGCGCATGTTGAACGGTGATTGCAGGCCGGTCGGGTCGAAGTGGGAATAGAAGCCGCGGGTGTCGCAGTGCCAGACTTCGACGGTCGCTCCCTGGAGAGGCTTGCCGTCAGGACCATAGACGGTGCCGTGCATGATCAGCGTCTTGCCATTGGTGTCGCGGCCATCATCAAGGCGGGCGAAACCTTCCGAAGCCGGTGCGCCGGCGACATAAAGCGGCCCTTCGATGGTGCGTGGCGTCGGGTTCTTGATGCCGAGCTCCTCGTCGATCGCGTCGAGACGTTCGTCGAGGAAGTGGTCGACGCCGAGGCCGGGCGAAATCAGGCCGGCCTGACCGGCAGCACCGATCTCGTTCAACCAGGCAATGCCAGTCCAATATTCGTCCGGAGTGATGTCGAGATCGTCGATCGCCTTGAACAGGTCGGACATCAGCCGGTGCACGATCTCTTTGACGCGCGGGTTGCCGCCGTCCTTGTCGAGGCCGCTCAAGACCTTCAGGAAGTCCTGGGTCTCCGGCTTGTCGAAAATCTTCACGCTCATATCAATTCCTCCACTTGGATCAGTTTGAAAGCGGGTGCCGTCTGCCAACCTCCCGGCGACGGCTGAACGAATTCTAGGTATCGTCCTCGCGGATCGATGAAGGATGCCGAAGAAGCGGCGTCACCGCGATCTCCATGAATTTGAAGAGCGGCAGGCCGGAGAGGACCTCGTGCAGCTCGGCATTGTCCTTGACGTCGAAAACACTATAGTTCGCGTACTCACCGGCGATCCGCCAGATGTGCCGCCACTTGCCGTTCCGCTGCAGCTCCTGCGAATAGGCCTTTTCCCGGGCGATAATTTCGGCCGCCTGTTCGGCGGGGAAATCATGGGGAATGCAGACGTCCATTCTGACGTGAAACAGCATGACCTGCTCCTCACTTTGCAACGCTGATCGTCTTGCGCAGTCCGTCGCGCGCAAAGAACTTCAGGCGGTCTTCGTCGAGTTCGATCCCGAGACCCGGTCCATCCGGCACCGTCAGTTCGAAATCGCTGTAATCGAGCGGCGTCGCCAAAATTTCCTCGGTCAAGAGCAGCGGGCCGAAAAGCTCCGTGCCCCATTGCAGATTGGCGAAGGTGGAAAACACATGGGCTGACGCCGCCGTGCCGACGCCACCTTCCAGCATCGTGCCGCCATAGAGCTCGATGCCGGCGGCATCGGCGATCGCCGCGACACGCTGGGCATTGAAGAGGCCACCGCTCTGCTCGATCTTGACGGCAAAAACGTCGGCGCCTTTGCTCTTCGCTATCTCGAAGGCAGATTCCGGACCGGTGAGCGACTCGTCCGCCATCAGCGCCACCGGGAAACGACGGACCAGGCGCTTGAGCGCCGCCGTCGAAGCGACCGGCTGTTCGATCAGTTCACAGCCGGCCTCCGCCAGCGCCGCCATGCCGTAGGCCGCCTCGAATTCGCTCCAGGCCATGTTGACGTCGACACGCACGGCGCCGCGGTCACCCAGCGACTGCTTGATCGCTGCCACATGGGCGATATCGTCCTTCAAAGGCCTGGCGCCGATCTTCAATTTGAAGATCCGATGGCGGCGAAGGTCGAGCATCGTCTCGGCCTCGGCAATGTCTTTCGCGGTATCGCCGGAGGCAAGCGTCCAGGCGACCGGCAGCCGCTTGCGCAATGCCCCACCAAGCAGTTCGCTGATCGGCAGGCCAAGACGCTTGCCATGGGCGTCGAGCAGGGCGGTTTCCACCGCGCTCTTGGCGAAGCGATTTTCCTTCACCGCCTTGCCAATCCGCACCATCAGAGCGCGGACATGGCTCGCGTCCTCGCCGATCATGACAGGCGCGAAATAGGTATCGATGGCAAGCTTCATCGTTTCCGGGCTCTCGCCCCCATAGGCAAGACCGCCGATCGTCGTGCCCTCGCCGATGCCAACCGTGCCGTCGCTGCAGTGCACCTTCACCAGCATCAGCGTCTGGCCGGTCATGGTCGCAACGGAGAGCTTGTGCGGCCGGATGGTCGGCAGGTCGACCAGCATCGTTTCGACCCGTTCGACAACGGGGGAAAGGGCTGCGGTCGGAGCAATGGGGGCAAGGATCTTGTTCATGGCGTGACTGTGCGCCGCGGACCCGGCGGCGTCCAACACCAATTAGGTTCGCTATGATACCTTTATGATATAGTATGGCAAAGATTGCGGGTATTCAGGCAGTTGCCGCATTGCAACATACCGCAATAGTAGGAAAGTATCGGGAGCTAGACCATGGATCTGCGCCAGCTTCGCTATTTCGTCGCCGTCGCCCGTGAGCGCAATTTCACGCGCGCCGCCGAGCAGTTGCACATCGCCCAGCCCCCGCTCAGCCGGCAAATCCAGCTTTTGGAAGAAGAGCTGGGTGTCCCGCTGATCATCCGCAAGAGCCGCCCGGTGCGGCTGACTGAGGCCGGCCGGTTGTTCTACGAACAGTCGCTGCAGGTTCTGGGGCGAGTCGAGCAGATGGTTGAGGCCACGCGCCGCGTTGGCCTCAACCAGAACCGCGTCCTGTCCATCGGCTTCGTCGCCTCCACGCTCTATGGCGGATTGCCGACGCTCGTGCGCAAGCTGCGCCAGAACGCGCCCGAGCTCGACATACGGTTGCTCGAGATGGTGTCGGTGCAGCAGATCGCGGCGTTAAAGGAAGGACGGATCGATGTCGGCTTCGGCCGGCTTCACCACAACGATCCCAACGTCGTCGGCATCCTCATGCGTGAGGAACGCCTCGCCTTGGCGATACCCCAGGGCACGCCGCTGGCTGAGGAAACGTCGCCCCTGCCCTTAAGTGCGCTTGGTGGCCAGACGCTGATCGTCTATCCGAAGGAGCCGCGCCCGAGCTATGCCGACCACGTGCTAAGCCTGCTTCACGCCCACGATGTGCGCCCGGCGGAGGTGCATGAAGTGCGCGAGATCCAGAGCGCCCTTGGTCTTGTCGCCTCGGAAGCGGGTCTTTGCATTGTCCCCTCCTCGGCGCGCCAGGTGCGCTCGGATCTCCACTACCGCATGATCGAGGGGGAACGCGCGACCTCGCCTGTCATCCTCAACCACCGGGTCGGCGACAATTCGCGCCACATCGAGCTGATCAAGCAGCTGATCGAGGAAATGTATGCGGAAAACCCGCCCTGGCTCGGCCTTGAGCACAATCTCCCCTTCCGGCCTTCGTTCGTTACGTGATGAGGGCCGGCATTCGCACGTCGGGCATCCTGTTGCCCGAGGCGTCTGTGCTCTCACCCCATAGCTGCCGTACCATTTGCCGAAGCGCGAGCGCTTCGGCCCACCGGTCCGTGGAGTCTTCGCCGTCCGCCCTGGTGATCGCATAGGGCCTGGGACCAAGCTCGCAGGTCATGACCAGTTCGGCATCGGCAGAAGCACGGGTTCGCCAATTGGCGAAACCATAGCTCCACCAGCCGCAGAAGAGATCGACCCAGGGGCGATGGTGCGGAAAGGAAATCTCGACCTGAATCTGTTGGCACGAACCGATACGGCCGTGAAAGGCCTCGGCGTTGTCGAGGATGCGCCGGATCTGCGCGTGGCTTTCCTCTTCGACCGGGAAGGCAAATTCGCGACCAACCAGATAGTGCGAGAGGTCGGCGAGAAGCGGCAGATCGGGTCGATGCTCGAGGAGATCGAGCGTGAACAACAGGTCGCTGGTGATCCGGTGGCGGTGGGTCTCGATATAGACGGGAACGCCTGTCTCCTCTGCGAGCCGCATCCATCCGTCGAGAAGCGGCAGACAGTCCTCGATCCGGCGCGGACGGACATCCGCCTGCAGATCGATGTGGCTGACGGGAAAATCCGTCGCCAGTTCGAGCGTCAGCCGCAGGTCCTCGACAGTCCGTGGAAAGCAGACGCCCTCGATCTTCAGGCCGGTGCCCCGGATCGCTTCGTTAAGGCGAACGACGTCGCGACGGCTGGTGTAGTGCGCGCTGATGCCGTCGAACCCGGCCGCGACGATATCAGCGATGTTTTCTTCGAGGCTGCGCTCGTAGCCGTCGGCATGCCGACGTTCCATCGCCCAGAGTGATTGAAAGACAAGCAGCGTCTGCATCAGGCCGCCCGCGCGCTCTTGAGCAGTGCCTTGAGGTTCACGCTCGTGTCGGCGAGTGCAGCGGGGTCAGGGCTGACGCCGGCGGCAATCAGCATCTCCGCCAGCTTGATATCCTTGGCGAGACTATTGCCGAGACCGAGGCCTGCGGCCGCGACGAGACGCCCGCCATCCAGGTAGAATTCGAGTTCGCCGCCGTCGAGCCGGCGCGTAACGCTCTGATGGTCTGGATGCGGCAAGCCCGCTACCTGGAGGCCGAGATCGTACTGATCGGACCAGAACCAGGGGATGGCCATGAGTGTTTCTTTGCCGCCGGCTAAGTTCCGAGCCGCCGTCTCCGCCTGGCTGCGCGCATTGCGCCAGCTTTCAAATCGCACATGCCCTCCACCCGGCTGAGCAACGGCCGCGCAGTCGCCAGCCGCATAAATATTCGGGTCGCTGGTCCGCAGATGACCGTCCGTCAGAATGCCGTTTCCTGTCGCAAGCCCCGCCGCCTCGGCGAGCGCGATATCCGGCTGAACGCCAATGGCTGCGACAACGATATCGGCCGGCACCGCAATGCCATCGGCGAGAACAATCGCATCGTCAGTGATTTCGGCGATACTCTGCCCGAGATGAAAAACAACGCCTTCATCCTGATGGCGGGCGTGGAGTCTTGTGGCGAAGCGCGGAGGAACGGCGCGGCCGAGCGGCTTCGGCGCCATTTCGATGACGCTGACGGCGATCCCTTTGCCGCGCAGCACGGCCGCAAGCTCCAAGCCGATCAGACCGCCGCCAATGATCGCAACCATTTTGCCGGCTTCGGCACGGGCGAAGATCGCCGCCGCATCGGCATAGGTGCGAAAATCGAGCGCGCGCTCGGCCCCCGGGCAATTGAGCCGTCGCGGGCGGGCGCCGGTGGCGAGCAGCAACTTGTCATAGGCGAGCGTCCGTCCATCGCTCAAAGCGACGGACCGGGCATCCGCGTCGATCCTCAAGGCGGATACGCCCTGAAGATAGTCGATCCCGACGGACTCCAGCGCGTCGCCCCTGCAGATCGGCTTCATCTGCACCGCACCATCCAATGGCTTCGAGAGCGGCGGGCGCTCATAGGGCAGATGCGGTTCCGCGCCGACCAGCGTGACGCTGCCGGAAAACCCTGTTTCCCGCAGCGCAAAGGCCGCACGGGTGCCGGACTCCCCGGCGCCAATGATAACGATGCCGTCCATAACTTGCTCCGTAGATCGTAAGTTGGAGCGGGATGCGGGCGGAAAACCGCGCGCACGTTTCCTCATCCCGCTCAGGAAAAAGTGGCCGGCGCAGGCAGGAGAAATGCGCCGGCGCGCAGCAGGGTCTGGAAATTGTTGTCGAAGCTCTGCATCGAGACGCCGATCGTCTCCGCCGAGGCAGCACTTCCCAGCAAGGCGGCAAGCGCTGCCGCCAGGTACATGGATTTCATCATATCCTCCCAATGGGTGCCGGATCACCCGATCGCATTCCGGAAGGCCCGGCGGGCCCGATCAATCGCGGCGCACGGCAGCGCCGAAGGCGGCTCTAGCCGAGCGCCACGCGGACCTCT
Organism: Ensifer sp. VA4; assembly: GCF_055710065.1. Taxonomy (NCBI): domain Bacteria; kingdom Pseudomonadati; phylum Pseudomonadota; class Alphaproteobacteria; order Hyphomicrobiales; family Rhizobiaceae; genus Ensifer; species Ensifer sp. VA4. The sequence continues at coordinate 27,740 of NZ_JBVQPO010000026.1, forward strand.
CCGTCGACGATTTCGGCGGGGTAGGTCTTGAGGTTTTCGCAGGCGGGAAGCCTGAGAGCCTCGCCGGTGCGGTAGTCGAAGGCGCCGGAATGCTTGGGACATTCCACCTCGAAGTCCATAACCAGCCCATCGGCGAGATGGATCGCCTCATGGGTGCAGAGACCGGCAGTGCAATAGACGCTGTCGTCCGGGCCGCGGTAGACCGCATAGGTGCGGCCCGCATGGTCGAAGCGGATCGCGCCTTCCTGTTCGATGTCCTCAAGCTTGCAGGCTGGTACCCAGGTGATCATGTTGCTCATTTGGCTGCCTCCCCGATCGTGTTGCGTGCCTTGCGGGCTGCGAGTTTTTCCTTGCGTTTGCGGTAGCGTTCCTGCATCCGCGCCTCGCCCTCGGCCGAGCCGTCGTGCCAGGTGCCGAACCAGCGATCGAGCGGTATGAGCGCGTCGCCGTAGTTCACCTCGAAATACTTGTGGTGCAGGTAATGGGCATAGGCGTGGCTATCGACGAGGGTCTTTTCGCCGACCTCGACCTTGTCGAAGCCGACGTGGCCGGGAATGGCGCCGAAGCCCGCATAGTGAAGCTGATAGAGCATCAGGATCGGGTTGGACGGCAGGATCAGATGATACAAGGCCGTTGCGAAGTAGAGCAGGTGCTCGACCGGATGCATCGACAGCGACGACCACGGCGACGGATTCACCGAATTGTGGTGGACCGAATGCACCCACTTGTAGAGGAACGGCGTGTGGATGAGCCGGTGGATGCAGAAGAAGTGGAACTCGTGGATCACGGGCACGACGAGCGCGACCGCGGCGAGCGCCCAGGGATTTTCCGCGAAGCTCAGCCATGGCGCATAACCATTGGCATAGGCCCAGAGCATGGCGACCTCGACGGCAGTCCAGATGGTCACGCCCGAAAGGAAGGTGCGCAGGATGTTGTCGAGGTTCTGGCTCTCGAACCAGAAGGCCTTGCTCTTCTGCTCGGCCGGGAATTTGCCATTGTACTTGAAGCGGTTTTCCTGCCGCTTCAGCACATACAGATGCAGTTCGAAAGCGCCATAAAACAGGAACACGCAGACGGCGTTCACCGCGTAAAGCCAGGCGATCCAGCCGATGCCAAGCGTCTGCATCGCTCCCATCGGCGGAATCACCCAGGCCCAATAGGCGACCGCCGAAACGGCGAAGATGGCATTCCACGGAAAGAAATAGTGCGGCAGCCACTTGATCAGGGCCACGAGCCTGGGTGGAAAGGCAAACAGCGGCGCCGTCTCGATCGGCTGGTTCGGCGCCCAGTCGCCGCGCTTGTTGCGCGTTCCATACTTCAGATCATCCATGACGCTCTCCTCCCGGCGGATCGCCTGCGCTCCGCACAATTTCACTGATGGAAGGGGCGCCTTCAGCGCTTTTGCCGGTTCCGGTTCGCCGCTGGAGCCCGGCCTCCTTCTTGACAAAAATCTAGCAGGAGGCGGCCTGAACGACGAAGCCTTCTTTGATCAAATCAGATCAAAGGCTTTCGGCCGTGACAGTGATGAAGCGAATGGGCGCCCTGTCGGGTTCCATTTCGGTAAGGCCGATTCGGCGGAGGACAATATCAAGGGCGCGACGGGCCTGAGCTTCAGGTGCCTGGTCGAGCACGACGTCCATGACGCCGTCGCTAAGAGCGTTGCGCGTATAGTCGGTGAGCTCGTGGCCGACGAAAAAGATCTCCCTGCCGCGCGGATGCCGGCGAAGCACATCGATCAGGGCCGCGTTGGCCCCGCCCGCATTATAGAGCCCGGCCATATCAGGATAGATCTCGAGCGCCGATCGCAGCGCTTCGGCGCCGTAGAGTTCTTCGTCGCGGGTGAAGCCCAGCCACTCGAACCGACGTTCGCCTGGGTGTTCGCGGAAATAATCCGAAAAGCCGCTGATACGATCGCGATGGACCTGATAGATCGGATGGCAGAGGGCAACGACCGGGCCGGCCCGACGCGCCATGCGGGCGATGAAGAGGGCCGCCGTTCTTCCGGCGGCGTGGTTGTCGATCCCGACGAACTCTCCGAGCGTCTCGGATGCCCGCGTGACGACATGGACCACCGGCACACCGCGCGCGACGACCGCTTCGACCGCGGCGCTGATCAGCGGGCTGTTGGGCACTGCAAGGATCAGGCCGGCACGCGGCACCTCGCTCGACAGAATTCGCCCAGCAATCTCCTCCGGTTTCATTTCCTCGGCGAAGCTGCGCTGGACGACGACGAGCGGATCGAGCGTCTCGGCAATTCGCTGGAACGCCTGGGACAGCCGCCGATAGAACGTGGTTTCGGGCCGCACCATTAGCACATCTATGCGCAGCAGCCCGCGATGGGTATCGGGAAGCGTGCGCGGGTAATTCAGCGTGCGGGCGGCGACGACGACCTTTTCGACCAGATCCGGGCGAACGCCGCCGCGCCCGTTCAGGACCCGCTCGACCGTCGCGGTTCCGACGCCTGCCAACTTGGCGATATCGCGATAGTTCGGTTTGCTCACCCCAACATCCCTCGCCTGGATTTCCGATGCATCTCCACAGCGCCATAGCATGCGGCACGGCCCGTTCGACAGCGTGCGCGCCGCAATTGCTGCGTCAGCCTCGCCGCTTACCGCCGATGGCCTATATCAACTGGATGCCCAAGAACCACAGAGGCTTCCATGACTTATGAATTGTACTACTGGAACGGCATTCAGGGCCGTGGCGAATTCGTACGACTGGCGCTCGAAGATGCCGACGCGGCTTACGTCGATGTCACACGCGTCGCTGACCGCGGCACCGGCGAGATGATGAAGCTCATGGGAAGTACCACCGCAGCACACATCCCTTTCGCGCCGCCGTTCCTAAGAGACGGCGACCAGATCATTTCCCATGTGGCGAACATCCTCCTCTACCTCGGTCCCAAGCTCGGCCTTGCACCAAAGGAGGAGGCGCTGCGCTGGTACGCCAACGGCCTGCAGCTCACCATCACCGATTTCGTCGCCGAAGTGCATGACACACACCACCCGATTGCAACGTCGAAATACTACGAAGACCAGAAGGAAGAGGCGAAGGCCCGCGCATCCGAATTCGTCACGAACCGCATCCCGAAGTTTCTCGGCTATTTCGAGCGCGTTCTTGCGCAGAACCCTGAGGGCGGCGGTCACGCCGTTGGCAGCGCCGTTAGCTATGTCGATCTCTCGCTGTTCCAGGTGATCGAAGGACTGCGCTATGCTTTTCCCAGGGCGATGCGGCACTATGAGCACCTGTACCCCAACCTCTTGAAGCTGCATGCCTCGGTCAAGGCAAGACCAAGGCTTGGCGCCTATCTCGCTTCGCCGCGACGGCTGGCCTTCAACGAGGACGGCATCTTCCGTCGCTATCGCGAGCTGGATATCGAGCCCTAAGCGAACCGGCCGCCCTCCGCCGTTGCGCCGCGTGAGGGAAGTCGGTCGTTTCGAGGTGATCTCGTCGCCTCAGGCAGCGGCAAGAGCGCGCGCTACTCGATGTAATTCCAGGGAATGAAGCGATAGAGCGTTTCATCCCTGGCCACGTGGCCGATGCCGGGAAACGGCAGGTGCGCGCCGGCGACGAGGTAACGGCCATCCGCCGCATCTGCAAGTGCCATGGCACGGGTCGCGACCGCCGCAGCGCCGTCGACGTCGAAGGTAACGAAGACGTCGGGTGCATCGAACTGGATGTGGTCGCCGTGGATCACGTCACCCCAAAAGACGAGGCGTTGACCGTCATCGGATTTCAACACGATCGATGAATGTCCGGGCGTATGCCCGGCCCTGAGGATCGAACCGATGTTCGGCAAAACGTCGGCGTTGTCGGCGAAACGCTTCACCTTTCCGGCGGCGATATAGGGGGCGAGAGCATCGTGGGCACGCTGGAAGTCGGTCTTCTGTGCCTCGGTCATCGACGTCACGCCTTCGCGCTCGATCCAGAACCGATATTCGCGATCGGCGAGATGGATCTCGGCATTCGGATATTGCGGCTTGCCATCGACGGTGAGGCCGCCCGAATGATCGGCGTGCACATGCGTCAGGATCACGGCGTCGACCTGCTCGGCTGCGTAGCCGGAGGCCGTCATGTGGCGAAGGAGCTTGCCGGCAGCGGCGCCGAGCAGCGCGCCCGACCCCGCGTCGATCAGCACCAGGCGTTCGCCGTCGTTCACCAGATAGGCATTGATCGACAGATGCGGCTCCTTGCCGAGAAAGTTGTCGTCGAGCTTGCGCTGCAGGTCGTCCACCGGTTCGTTCTGATAGATCGTCGCCATAGGCAGCGCCAGCGTGCCGTCCGACAGCGCAGTGACTTCATATTTTCCGAAGCGGAAGCGGTAGAAACCGGCATTGGCAACGGTCGAGAACGGCGCGGCGGAAAAGGCCAGGCGCGGCGCGAGCGGCAACAGGGCGGTGGCGGCGAGAAAACCCAAAGCTTGTCTGCGGGTGGTCATGATCGGCTCCTTCGATTGAATGCGATGAAGCTATCAATTCAACCCTTCGTCGATTATCCTTCGATCATGGAAGTGATTGTTCCGGAAACGCATGAAATCCCCCCAGTCTCCCGATCTCAATAGCCTCAGGATCTTCCTGGAGGTCGCCCGCACCGAGAGTTTTTCCGCCGCCGCGCTTCGCCTGCACCTTCCACCGAGCACGGTCAGCCGACGCCTGCTGGAGCTAGAGACCGTGCTCGGCGTCGCATTGTTGTTGCGCTCGACGCGCCGCGTCTCCTTGACCGAAGCCGGCAAACAGCTGCTGGAGTCGATTGGTGGAGCAGTGGAATTGATCGATCGTGGCATTGCCAGTTTCCGCCCCGCCGACGGAACGGCCCGCGGGCGGCTGCGGGTCGCAACATCGGTGGCTTTCGCGCGCACTTACCTGCCACCGATCCTCAAGCTCTACGCAGATCTCTGCCCCGAAGTTCAGGTCGACCTGCAGACGACCCATCACAATGTCGACCTGATTGGCGAAAGCGTCGACGTGGCGCTGAGAATGGGCGAGCCGGTCGACAGCGAGATGATCTACCGAAAGATCGGAACGATCGAGCAGCGCCTCTATGCCGCCCCGACCTACTGCACCGGGGTGACCCTGTCGTCACCCGAGGATCTGATGGGGGTCGCCCTGGTGGCGCATCGGACGCGCATGCGGCGCGAACTCGCCCACTGGCTGCTGTCGGATGGCAACCGGCACTTCACATTGGAGCGGCCACCATCCATCGTGGTCGACGATCCGGCCATTGGAGAGCGCCTGATCGCCGAGGGCCTCGGCATCGGTCTGCTCAGTGATGCGCTCGCCGCAGACGGGGTCGCCACGGGGCGGCTGGTTCCGGTTCTTGCCGAATGGTCGGGACCGCCCACGACCCTTTACTACCTCTATCATCAGCAACTGGGCGATCTGCCGAAAGTGGCGCAGTTCCTGAAGGCAGTGCGCGAGACGTTCCGTGTTCGGGCTGATTAAGGGCCGCCGGGCCTCAAGAACGACGAGCGTGCCACGACACCTCGGCAACCCATGAGACGGACGGGCAAGGTGACTACAATTCCCCGATCCTATCCACCCGATCGGGATCGAAGGCCAGGCGGCCCTTGATTTCGGCCACCGCCGCATGCGGGTTTTCGTAGGTCCAGACGGCATTTCTCGACCGCTCGCCACCGATCGGGATGCTGGTAATAGGAGGCGTCGCCTTTGTAAGGGCAATGCGACGCATGATCCGTGCGCTGAAGCAAGGACATATCGACATCCTCACGCGGAATGTATTGAACCGGCGGGTAGGACGCCTAGCGCAACGTCAATGCGTCGCGGGTGTCGGCAACGACGCGTCCATCGAGCTTGACGACGACGCGCGCCGTGTTTCGATCAATACTGATCGGATGATCTGGGCCGGGAATCTTGATCGGTTTGTCGGACATAGTCGCCGCCTTTGAAACATTGGTAATCTCTAGATGGTTGCCTTGCCCGCGAATTCCAACCAATCGGGCCAAAAGTACCTGCCGAGCCTGGTCAAGGACAGCGGAACATACCGGATTCCTAGGCCCTCACCGCGGTTCGTCCTCAGCTATCCGCCGCCGTAGAACTGATCGCCGTGGTCGGCTGTGCCGCGCCGGCGGGTGGATTGCTCTTGTCGAGCAGCTTGCGCACCTCCATCACGCCCTTGGCCGTATCCGACCAGCTATGTCTCCAGACGAGAAGTCCTACCGAGCCGACGATGGCGACGAGAAACGCGATCGGACCCAGGAACCAGAGAGCCGCGGCAACTGTGAAGTAGTACGAGCGAACGCCCTGGCTGAAGGAGCGAAGCGCCGGATTGATCATCAGCGACAGGGCCTGGGTCCAGGCAGTGATGTCTCGGACTTCATCGCGCGACGGGCTGGCTCCGATCGCCGCGAGACAATAGTTGATCTGCCGCACGGCCCAGATGAACTCGGAAAGCCCTCGCAGCAATGTCGCCATGACGAGCAGCACCTTGGATTGAAACAGCCACAGCGGCTCGATTGGGGCGAAGATCGCGATGATCCCCGCCTGAAGGCCGATCGTCGGCTGGATGAAAAGCGCACTGCTCATGGCGACGATGACGATAAGGTTGGCCGAACCGAAGAACGAGGCCGAGTTGATCGTGTGGCCGAGGATGGCCGCATCGCCGATGAAATTGGTGTCTCGTGTCAGAACCTCGCGCATCCAGGCCTGCCTCACACGCACCATGTCCAGCATCAGGCTGTCAGTCCGGCGCGGCCAGCCAAGAGCCATCATCGGCTCCAATCCCACCCAGGTCGCGAGAAACAGAATAATCGCAATCCAATCAAGCATCTGCACGGCCCAGCCTCCCATCACAGCTATTCCTAATAGAAGCCGCGACGCGTGACTCGTCAACGCGTCGGCGTAATCGGGATTTGCCGGAGCCGAGGTCGTGGCCTCGGGGATTGAGCATCCTGGCGACTTACATTTCATCAACGGATTGACACGACCTGTATCCTGGATACAATTTGCTTCGACTGTGGGAGGGATCGATGAACCAATCCTTCGAATGGCGAAGCCAATCGCGCCTACTCGACGAAGTGGCGCAAGCGCTTCGCGAACGCATCTATGCCGGCGTCTACGCCCCCGGAGCGACGCTCCGCCAGGAGCGGATCGCTGCCGAATTCGGCATCAGCCGAACGCCGCTGCGCGAAGCCCTGCGGGTGCTGGAGCGCGACGGGCTCGTGGTCAACAAGCCGGGCAGCGGCGTCAGGGTCGCGACTGCCGACCTGCCGAAACTTCTCGACGCCTATGCTGTGCGCGAGGCAATGGACGGTGTCGCGGCACGCAACGCCGCCGAGCGCGCGACACCGGCCGAAATCAAGGATCTCGCAAAGCAGGTTGAGCGACAGCGCAAGATCGTCGAGAACTGGGATCCCGGTGCCTACACCCAATCCAACGTCCTTTTTCACGAGGCAATCGTCGCCGCCTCACGCAATGCATCGCTGGCACCGCTCGGCCCGCTTCTGCGCATGACCTCGCAGGTCTTTGCGCCGGCCTTTTCGCTTTCGAGCGAACGCGCCAGCGCGGCCGTCGCCGAACACGAGCTGATCGTCGAGGCGATCGCGGCACGGAACCTCGACGAGGCCGAGAAGCTGGCGCGCGCGCATATCCACGCGACCGCAACGAGATTGAAAGCGCTCCTCGACGAGCGCGAGACTGACAACGAGGCATGATCGTGAAGACCTACGGCAATTTCATCGCGAACAAATGGCAGGATGCATCGGGTGGAGAGTTCATCGCCGTCAGAGACCCTTCCAACGGCCAGGAATTCGCGCGCATTGCCCGGGGCACCCGGGACGACATCGATCTCGCCGTGCGGTCTGCACGCGCGGCGCTCTCCGGCGACTGGGGGCGCATGACGCCCACGGAGCGCGGGCGGGTGCTGAGCCGGATTTCGGCAGCAGTGCTGCGCAACATTGATCTGCTGACGGAGCTCGAGGCGCGCGATGTCGGCAAGCCGCTGACGCAGGCGCGCGCCGACGTCGTGGCGCTCGCCCGTTATCTCGAATTCTATGGCGGCGCCGCCGACAAGGTGCATGGCGACACGATCCCCTACCAGAACGGCTTCACCGTCTTGACGGTCTATGAACCGCACGGGGTTACCGGCCATATCATCCCCTGGAACTACCCGATGCAGATCCTCGGCCGTAGCTTGGGTGCCGCGCTTGCGATGGGCAATGCGGCGGTGGTCAAGCCGGCGGAAGAAGCCTGCCTCACCATTCTGGAATTTGCCCGCATCGCCGAAGAAGAAGGCCTGCCCGCGGGCGCGCTGAACATCGTCACCGGCTTCGGCGCGGAGGCCGGTGCGGCCCTTTCCGAACATCCTGACGTCAACCACATATCGTTCACCGGTTCTGTCCGCACCGGCGAGATGGTGCAGGCGGCAGCCGCGAAGAATGCGGTGCCGGTGACACTGGAACTCGGTGGCAAGTCGGCGCAGATCGTCTTTGCCGATGCCGATCTCGATCGCGCCATTCCCTTCCTCGTCAATGCCGGCATTCAGAACGCCGGCCAGACCTGCTCGGCCTCGTCGCGCATTCTCGTTGAGCGGTCGGTCTACGAGGAGGTGGTCGCGCGCATGAGCGAGAGATATCGTGCGCTCAAGGTCGGCCCGGCCGGCGCCGATTTCTCGGTCGGTCCGGTCGTCTCGCAGCGGCAGAAGGCGATCATCGAGAGCTTCCTTGCCGACGCTGCAAAGGATGGCCTGAAGATCGCAGCTCAAGGCGAGATCGTCGCTGACGCACCCGCCGAGGGCGCCTATGTCGCCCCCACGCTTCTGCGCGACGTGCCGCACGAACACCGCACGGTGCAGGAAGAGATCTTCGGACCGGTGCAGGTGATCATGCCCTTCGACGGCGAAGAGGAGGCAATCCGCCTTGCCAACGGCACCGCCTACGGCCTCGTCTGCGGCGTCTGGACCAATGACGGCGGACGGCAGTTGCGCATGGCGCGCGCCGTGCACGCCGGCCAGGTGTTCATCAACAATTATGGCGCGGGCGGCGGCGTCGAGCTGCCCTTCGGCGGCGTGAAGAAATCGGGCCATGGCCGCGAAAAGGGTTTTGAGGCCCTCTACGGCTTTGCCAGCATGAAAACCATTTCCGTCTACCACGGCTAGAGCCAGGAACCGTGGGCGTTTTCCGCCCACATCCCGCTCTAATTTCTGATCCAAGTTTGCCCCGGGAGGAACACGTGTCACTAGAAGGTAAAGTCGCTCTCATCACCGGCGCGGGTTCGGGCTTCGGTGAGGGCATTGCGAAACGCTTCGTCGCAGGCGGCGCCAAGGTCATTGTCGTCGACCGCGATGCCGTCGGCGCTGAGCGCGTTGCCAAGGAACTCGGCGACAACGTCATTGCCGTCGTTGCCGATATCGCCAAGCAGACCGATGTCGAAGCCGCCGTCGCGGCCGGTATCGAGTCGTTCGGCCGCGTCGATATCCTGATCAACAATGCCGGCATCGGCCACAAGCCGCAAAACGCCGAACTGGTCGAGCCTGATGAGTTCGATCGCATCCTCGGCGTCAACGTGCGCGGCGTTTACCTGATGACCCGGGCGCTGCTGCCGCACATGAAGGAAAATAAGGCCGGCGTCATCGTCAACATCGCGTCCACCGGCGCCAACCGGCCGCGACCGAATCTGGCCTGGTACAATGCGACCAAGGGCTGGGTGGTCTCCGCCACCAAGGCACTGGCGATCGAACTTGCGCCGTTCAACATCCGCGTGGTGGCGCTCAATCCGGTCGCCGGCGAGACGCCGCTGCTTTCGACCTTCATGGGAGAAGACACCGAGGAAATCCGCAAGAAGTTCCGCGATTCCATTCCGCTCGGACGCCTGCTGAAGCCCGAGGATCTCGCCGAGGCCGCCGCCTTCGTCGCCTCGCCGCAGGCCTCGATGATCACCGGCGTCGCACTGGATGTGGACGGCGGACGCTCGATCTAAGTAACTGGGACCATAAACAACGAAACCGCAAAGCGGGGGAACCATGATGAACTTGACGAAATGGGCACTTGCCTCGTGCTTCATCGCCGCGTCGCTGACGACGGCGATGGCCAAGGACACAATCACCGTCGGCCAGGTGCTGGAGCCGCCGGGCCTCGACCCGACCGCCGGTGCCGCAGCACCGATCCGCTACATCACCTACGGCAACCTCTTCGAGGGCTTGGTGCGCGTGGTGGAAGACGGCACGGTGAAGCCGCTGCTCGCCGAAAGCTGGACCGTCTCCGGGGACCAGAAGACCTACAGCTTCAAGCTTCGCCAGGGCGTCAAGTTCCACGACGGCACGCCGTTCGACTGCTCGGTCGTCAAGTTCTCCTATGAACGCGCGGTTGCGGCGGACTCCACCAATGCGCAGAAGGGCCTGTTCGAGCCGATCGAAAAGACCGAATGCCCGGATCCAGCCACCGCCGTCGTGACGCTGAAGCGCCCGGCGTCGAATTTCCTCTTCAACATGGCCTGGGGCGACGCGGTGATGATCGCGCCTTCATCCGCCGCCGACAACAAGACCAAGCCTGTCGGCACCGGTCCGTTCAAGTTCAAGGAATGGGCAAAGGGCGACAAGGTCGTACTCGAAAAGAACGCCGACTACTGGGGCGAACCGGCCAAGCTCAGCGAAGTGACCTTCAAGTTCATCAGCGATCCTTCGGCCGCTGCCGCCGCCGTTCTCGCTGGCAATGTCGATGCCTTCCCAATGTTCCAGGCAGCGGAACTCGTGAGCCAGTTCCAGAGCGATCCGAACCTCCAGGTCGAGGTCGGCAGTACCTCGGGCAAGGTGGTCCTCGCTCTCAACAATGCAAGGAAGCCGTTCGACGACGTGCGTGTCCGTCAGGCGCTCGCTTATGCAATCGACCGCAAGGCGCTGGTCGAAGGCACCTATTCCGGCTTCGGCACGACGATCGGCTCGCACTATTCGCCGGTCGAACCCGGTTACGTCGATCTGAACGAGACCTACCCCTACGACCCCGGCAAGGCGCAGCAATTGCTGCAGGAAGCGGGCGTCCAAGGTCTCGAGATCACCATCATGCTGCCGCCGCCGGCCTATGCCCGCCGCGGCGGCGAGATCATCGCGGCCATGCTCAGCGAAGTCGGCGTCAAGGTGAACCTCGTCCCGATCGAGTTCGCGCAGTGGCTGGACCAGGTGTTCAAGAACTCGGACTTCGACGCGACGATCATCGCCCATGCCGAGGCCCGCGACCTCGATATCTATGCCCGCGACAAATACTACTTCAACTACCAGAACCCGGAATACAAGGCGCTCTACAAGTCCTACACGCTCGCCTCGACCGAAACCGAACAGATGGACCTCAGCGGCCAGCTCCAGCGCAAGCTGGCAGCCGACGAACCGAACGTCTTCCTCTATGCGCTGCCGAAGATCGGCGTCTGGAACAAGAAGGTAAAGGGGCTTTGGAAGAACATGCCGGTGCCAGCCGACGATCAGACCCAGACCCATTGGGAAAACTGATCGACTTTCAATGAGCGGGATGCGGGCAGAAACCCGCACCCCGCCCCGGCATCCCGCCCTTCCCGTCGGGAAGGGTGGCTGCAGATATGCCGTTGACCGCCGCACCCGGCGCCGGTCAACGCTCGCTCTTTCCGGGAGGTTGATGTGATTTCCTTCATTGGCGGTCGCCTCGTGTCGCTGGTTTTGACGACATTGGTCGCCTCAGTCATCGTCTTTCTGCTGATGCAGGTATTGCCCGGCGACCCGGCGGTGCTGATGCTCGGCATGAACGCGGACCCGGACGCGATTGCGGCGCTGCACAGACAACTGGGCCTCGATCAGCCGATCTGGATCCGCTACCTCCACTGGATCGGCGGCTTCGTTGTCGGCGATTTCGGCATGAGCCTCACCTATTCCGTGCCGATCCGCGACTTGCTCGGTCCGCGCATCCTGGTAACGCTGCCGCTGGCTTTGCTCTCGATGGCGATCTCCGTGGTCGTCGCCATCGCCATCGGCGTCTATGCCGCCGCCAATCGCGGCAAGGCCGGAGACACGGTGGTCATGGGCATCGCCCAGGTTGGCGTCGCCATTCCGAATTTCTGGCTGGCGCTGCTCTTCATCCTGCTCTTCGCGCTGAAGCTTGCCTGGTTTCCGGCCTCCGGCTTTGCCGGTTGGGATGGCGGCATCTGGAACGGCCTGCATTCGCTGATCCTGCCGGCCTTCGCGCTCGGCCTGCCGCTTGCTGCCATTCTCGGGCGCGTCACGCGCTCGGCCGTCATCGAGACGCTCGGCGAGGATTTCATCCGCACCGCCCGCGCCAAGGGGCTCAGCCGGTCCGGCGCGCTGTGGACGCATGCGGTTCCGAACGCGCTGATCCCGGTCGTCACGATCATCGGCCTGCAGTTTTCCTTCCTGCTTGCAGGCACCATCATCATCGAGAACGTCTTCAACCTGCCGGGTATCGGCCGCCTGGTCTTCCAGGCGATCGCTCAGCGCGACCTGGTGACGGTGCAGACGCTGGTGACGCTGCTCGCGGCTTCCGTCATCACCATCAATTTCCTCGTCGATCTGGTTTACGGCTATCTGGATCCGCGGCTGTCGCGAGGAGGCCACTGATGTCCAATCCCGCAGTCGCTTCTGAACAAGGCATCGTCTCCAAGCTCATCGGCAGCAGGAACCTGACGATCGGCGCCACCGTCACCGTCATCCTCCTGGCAATGGCGATCGTCTCCTATGTCTGGACGCCCTATTCGCCGACCGGGATGAACTTCCGCGACAAGCTGCAGGGGCCTAGTCTTGCCCATTGGTTCGGCACCGACAATTTCGGCCGCGACATCCTGTCGATGATCATGGTGGGCGCACGCAACTCGATCAGCGTTTCGATCGTCGCGGTTCTGGTCGGTGCCGGCATCGGCGTACCGCTCGGCGCCTGGGCTGCCGCGCGCGGCGGCTTTGTCGATGGCCTCGTCATGCGCATGAGCGACCTTGCCTTCGCCTTTCCGGCGCTTCTGACCGCCGTCATCATCACCGCCATCTTCGGCCCCGGTGCAACGAATGCGATGATCGCGATCGGCATCTTCAATATCCCGGTCTTTGCCCGCGTCACCCGTGGCGCCTCGATGGGGCTCTGGAAGCGCGAATATGTGCAGGCGGCGCGCTGCGCCGGCCGCGGCGACGTGGCGATCACCCTTTTGCACATCCTGCCCAACATCAACCACGTGCTGCTCGTCCAGGTGACGATCCAGTTCGCCTTGGCGATCGTCGCCGAGGCCGGTCTCTCCTATGTTGGGCTCGGCACGCAGCCGCCGATGCCGAGCTGGGGCAAGATGCTGAACGACGCCCAGACCTTCATCTACCAGGCGCCCTGGCTCGCGATCTTCCCGGGGCTGGCGATCACCTTTGCCGTGCTCGGCCTCAACCTGTTAGGCGATGGCCTGCGCGACATTCTCGACCCGCGCGTGAGGCGGCAACGATGACGAAACCCTTGCTTAGAATGACCGGCATGTCGGTCGAACTCACGGCGGGCACGAGCCAGGTCGATATCGTCTGCGACATCGATCTTGAGCTCAAACGTGGCGAGCGCCTCGGCATCGTCGGCGAATCGGGCAGCGGCAAGTCTATGACCGCACTCGCCGTGATGGGTCTGCTGCCGCAGCGCATGCGAGTGCGGGGCGAACTTTCTTTCGACGGCCGCAATCTCGCCGGCCTGTCGGAAGCCGACTATTGCGACTATCGCGGCCGGCGCATGGCGATGATCTTCCAGGAGCCGATGACAGCGCTCAACCCGGTGAAATCGATCGGCGCGCAGATTGCCGAGGGACGGCGGCTTCACCTCGGCGAAACCAGGGCCGATGCTGAAAAGCGGGCCCGTGCGCTTCTCGACCGGGTCGGCCTGCCGGCGCCGCGCTTCGATCTGGACCTCTACCCGCATCAGCTCTCCGGTGGCCAGCGGCAGCGCGTGATGATCGCCATGGCGATCGCCTGCGAACCGGACCTCTTGATTGCCGACGAGCCGACGACCGCGCTCGACGTCACCGTGCAGGCGCAGATCCTCGACCTGCTGGACGAACTGGTTGAAGACACCGGCACCGCGCTGATGCTGATCACCCACGATCTCGGCGTCGTCTCCGAGATGACCGACCGCATCGCGGTCATGTATGCCGGGCGCATCATCGAAACCGGGCGGACCGACGATGTCTTCGCCCGCATGGCACATCCCTATGCCCGCGGCCTCTTTGCCGCCTCACCACATGGCGCGGCGCTTGCGCCACGCCAAGCGGGCGAAGGACGTCCGCGACTGAACGCTATCCCCGGCATCGTTCCCGATCCTTTCGGTCGGCCGCCTCACTGTTCCTTTGCCGAGCGCTGCGCTTACGTTCAGCCGGATTGCCGGCGGGCGATCCCGGCGCTGGATCTGATCAACACCGATGAAAATGTCGAGCATCGCGCCGCCTGCTTTCATCCGCGCGAAAGGATGGTGGCACCGTGAGCGAGGTTATTCTCAAAACCACTGATCTCGTGCGTGAATACGATCTGCCGCGCCCTTCGATCTTCTCGAAACAAAGCCGCCTGCGGGTGCTGCATAGCGTGAGCATCGAACTCCAAGCCGGCCGGAGCCTCGGCATCGTCGGCGAAAGCGGCTCCGGCAAATCGACGCTGGCACGCGCGGTTATGGGACTGGAGCGGCCGCAATCGGGTGAGGTGAATATTGCCGGCAAGGACATCTATGCGCTCGACCGCGCCGGACTGCGCGAAGCGCGCAAGGGCTTTCAGGCGATTTTCCAGGATCCGTACGGTTCGCTTGATCCGCGCCATACGGTCCGCACGATCATCTCCGAGCCGATCGTTTCGTTGGAACGCGGCACCAGCACGGCGGAGCGCAACAAGCGCATCGCCGAGGTGCTGGAAGCTGTCGGCCTGCCGCTTGCATCCGCCGACAAGTTCCCGCACGAGTTTTCCGGCGGCCAGCGCCAGCGCATCGCCATAGCCCGCGCGCTCATTACCCGGCCGGCGCTGATCGTCGCCGACGAGCCCGTTTCGGCGCTCGACGTCTCGATCCAGGCGCAGGTCCTGAACCTGATGATGGACCTGCAGGAGAAGCTCGGCCTCTCCTATCTCTTCATCAGCCACGATCTCGGCGTGGTGCGCGCCATCACCGATCGGGTCGCGGTCATGCATCTCGGCCGGATCGTCGAGGAGGGACCGACGGCTGAGGTCTTCGACAATCCGCGCCATCCTTACACCCAGGCGCTGGTCGCCGCCGTGCCGAAACCGTTTTCCGGCCGTCGCAAGCGGATTCGCTCTGATGCACCGCCGCAAACGCCCGTCCATACCGCAACGACCGCAGCCGGCTGCGCCTATGCCGCCGTCTGTCCGATGAGGCAGGAGATCTGCCGGACCCGAACGCCTGAGGCCAAGCCGGTATCGCCGGCCTGGTCCGCCCGCTGCCATTTCGCCTAGGAATTGATCCCATGTCCGAACTTGCCGATTTCTCCGCCGTTGATCTTGTCGAGGCCTACCGCTCGAAGAAGCTCTCCCCTGTCGATGTCACCGAAGCCGTCATCGCCCGCATCGACGCCTCGGAACCTAAACTGAACGCGCTTTGGGCCTATGACCCGGCCGAAGCGCGCAAGGCCGCAAAGGCCTCGGAAGAACGCTGGGCGAAAGGCGCTCCTCTGGGCGCGATCGATGGCGTGCCCGTGACGATCAAGGAGAACATCGCAACCAAGGGGACAGCGGTCCCGCTCGGCTGCGCCGCCGTGACGCTCACACCGGCCGCCGCTGACGCGCCGCCGGCCGCACGCACCCGAGAGGCGGGCGGCATTCTGCTCGCCAAGACCACCATGCCCGACTACGGCATGCTTTCCTCCGGCCTTTCCAGCTTCCACAAACTTGCCCGCAACCCGTGGAATCTTTCGGCCAATCCCGGTGGCTCCAGCGCTGGCGCCGCAGCGGCAGCCGCCGCGGGCTATGGCCCCCTACATATCGGCACTGATATCGGCGGCTCGGTCCGCCTGCCGGCCGGCTGGTGCGGCATCGTCGGCCTGAAACCTTCGGCCGGCCGGATCCCGATCAATCCACCCTTCATCGGCCGCGTCGCGGGGCCGATGACCCGGACGGTCGCCGACACCGCGCTCTACATGTCCGTGCTCTCAAAACCCGATGCCCGCGACACGATGGCTCTGCCCTATGCGGAACTCCCGTGGCTCGACCTATATTGCGACGTGAGGGGCCTGAAGATCGGTCTCTGGCTCGACGCCGGCTTTGGCCAGTCGGTTACCGAGGAAACGGAACAGGCGATCAGCCAGGCGGCGAAGCTTTTCGCCGATGCCGGTGCGATCATTGAACCGGTCGGCCCGTTCCTCACCCGCGAGATGATCGACGGCCTCGACCGCTTCTGGCGGGCGCGCGGCTGGGAGGACGTGTCGCGCCTTTCGCCGGAAAAACAGGCGCAGATCCTGCCCTACATCTTCGACTGGATCAAAACGGCCGAGAATTTCTCCGGTCGCGAGGTCTATACCGGCTTCGCCCAGATCGAGGCCATGCGCAATGCGCTGCACGCAGCCCTTAACGGCTTCGATTTCATCCTGTCGCCGACCGCACCGACGGCGTCCTATCCGGCCGAATGGGCCTCGCCGATCAACGACCCGCAAAAACCGTTCGAGCATATCGCCTTCACCGTCGCCGCCAACATGGGCGGGCAACCGGCGATTTCGATCAATTGCGGCTATACTTCGGGCGGCCTGCCGATCGGTCTGCAGATCATCGGTCAGTCCTTCGACGACATCGGTGTGCTGCGTCTCGCACGCGCCTTTGAAACCATGCGCCCTGAGCAGCGGCCTTGGCCGAAGGTCGCATGATGAGCCACACGATGCGCTACACCATCGAGAGCGGCGACCTGGAAAACATCGTCTCCCGCCTGCTCGACATCGTTCGCCGGCTCGGCGTCAGCGTTTCCAAGCTTGCCATAGAGGTGGATGGAGGCAAGGCGAACCTCGAAATCGCCATGTCCTCGGCTTCGCACGCCGTAGCCAACACCCTCAGGGAGCGCATCGCGCAAATCGAGGGCGCTCGACCGCTGCCGGGCGTCGAGCATGGCGCCGCCACCTCGTAACCAGGCGCAGCTTTCAACCAACCCCTGCGGCAACGCCGCTCACAATCAGACGAAAACGACAGGAGTGCCGAAATGGCTCGCAAACTTTTCATCCTTCCCGGCGACGGCATCGGCCCGGAAACCATGGCGGAAGTCCGCAAAATCATCGCCTACATGAATGCCGAGCTTGGCGCCGGCTTCGTGACGGACGAGGGCCTGGTCGGCGGTTCGGCCTATGACGCCCATGGCCAGGCGATCTCGGAGGCGGACATGAAGAAGGCGCTTTCCGCCGATGCGGTGCTGTTCGGCGCCGTCGGCGGCCCGAAGTGGGATGCGGTGCCCTACGAGGTCCGCCCGGAAGCCGGCCTGCTGCGCCTGCGCAAGGACCTCGAGCTCTTCGCCAACCTGCGGCCGGCGATCTGCTATCCGGCGCTCGCCAGCGCCTCGTCGCTGAAGCCCGAGCTCGTCGAAGGCCTCGACATCCTGATCGTGCGCGAGCTCACCGGCGGCGTCTATTTCGGCGAGCCGAAGGAGATCA
>NZ_JBVQPO010000027.1:0-45101 GCF_055710065.1 Ensifer sp. VA4
TGCATGTGCTGGTTGCTGGTGCCGGCGCCAAGACGGCGGCCGAACAGGCCGCCAAGCTTGCCGGCGTCTCGAAGGTGCTCGTCGCCGACGACGCCTCGCTTGCCAACAACCTCGCCGAGCCCTTAGCGGCGCTGATCGTCTCGCTCGCCGGCAGTTACGACACGATCGTTGCCGCCGCGACCTCGGTCGGCAAGAACGTCATGCCGCGCGTTGCCGCGCTGCTCGACGTCGCCCAGGTCTCGGAAATCATCGAGGTCGTCTCTTCCGACACCTTCAAGCGCCCGATCTATGCCGGCAACGCCATCCAGACGGTGCAGACGACGGAAGCCAAGCGCGTCATCACCGTGCGCACCGCCGCCTTCGCCTCCGCTGCCGAAGACGGTTCGGCTGCGATCGAAACTGTTTCGGCGGCTGCCAACCCGGGTGTTTCCTCGTTCGTCGCCGACGCGCTGTCGTCGTCCGACCGTCCGGAACTGACCTCGGCGAAGATCATCATCTCCGGTGGCCGCGCGCTCGGCTCCTCGGAGAAGTTCCAGGAAGTGATCCTGCCGGTGGCCGACAAGCTCGGTGCCGCCGTCGGTGCTTCGCGCGCCGCCGTCGATGCCGGTTATGCCCCGAACGACTGGCAGGTCGGCCAGACCGGCAAGGTGGTCGCGCCCGATCTCTACATCGCCTGCGGCATCTCCGGGGCGATCCAGCATCTCGCCGGCATGAAGGACTCCAAGGTCATCGTCGCGATCAACAAGGACGAGGAGGCGCCGATCTTCCAGGTCGCCGACTACGGCCTCGTCGCCGATCTCTTCGACGCTCTGCCAGAGTTGCAGAAGGCGATTTGAAACGCCTGCGATTGTATAAGCCATAGACAGGGGCTTATGAGCATGCTTGATATCTCCACCCCAGGGGCGAACACAAACTGCGACCCGTCACCGGAAGGCAGGGCGCCGATTGCAATATGGGGACAACGTCCTCTCCCCCTGCAGCAGGTTATCAACATTGCCGGGAATGTATTGCTCGGCCATGACGTCAGCTCGATGGCACGTTATACGGCCGGCAAGATCTTCCATGCCCTGTCTAAGCCGAGTTCCATGTTCAGCATCGGTGGACACACCCTGCCGGCATCCGGATACCTCACTGACGCCCTGCACACCGCGGATCGAGGTGGCGGCCCAATGGCCGATCTGGCGAGGGCGATTGGTGTCATCGCACCGGACCTTCGTTGGTATCGATCGAGAACCGGTCCGTTCGCCAGCATCAACTTTGTTCGCGGTCACGCCCACGCCTTGATGGTCGGACCAGGAGGCATGGAGGAGCGGGACGATGTCCACATCGGTGCGACAATTATGGCGCCCTATAGCCGCTTCCCCGATCATCGCCGTAAACACCCAACGGTGTTCCTGGCATTGTCGCGGGCGGAAGTTCGATTGAACGACGACGATTGGATTGTCCGGTCGCCTGGGGGCATCTTCTTCAGCGATGAGGGCAACGAACTGGCTTTGCGTTGCACCGGCAATCCTCTTCTTTTGGTCTGGTGCCAGCGCGTGCCCAACCGCGCCCAGAACAGATAAGATCAAGGATCTGACTTTATGACCGAGCAAGATCTGCCCGAACGCGAGAGCATGGAGTTCGACGTCGTGATCGTCGGCGCGGGGCCGGCCGGTCTCGCGGCGGCGATCCGGCTGAAGCAGGTCAATCCGGAGCTTTCGGTGGTGGTGCTCGAGAAGGGCGCCGAGGTCGGCGCGCACATCCTGTCGGGTGCGGTCGTCGATCCGATCGGCATCGACCGGCTGCTGCCGGGCTGGCGCGAGGACGCCGATCATCCGTTCAAGACCGAAGTCAAGGACGACCATTTCCTGTTCCTGGGCCCGGCGGGCTCGGTCCGCCTGCCGAATTTCCTGATGCCGCCGCTGATGAACAATCACGGCAACTACATCGTCTCGCTCGGCAATGTCTGTCGCTGGCTGGCCGCCAAGGCGGAGGAACTCGGCGTCGAGATCTATCCGGGCTTTGCCGCGACCGAAGTGCTCTACAACGACGAAGGCGCCGTCATCGGTGTCGCCACCGGCGACATGGGCATCGAGCGCAATGGCGAGCCGGGCCCGAACTTCGCCCGCGGCATGGCGCTCTTGGGCAAATACACGCTGATCGGCGAGGGCGTGCGCGGCTCGCTCGCCAAGCAGCTGATCGCCAAGTTCAAGCTCGACGAAGGTCGTGACGTCCAGAAATTCGGCATCGGATTGAAGGAGCTCTGGCAGGTGAAGCCCGAGAACCATCGGCCGGGCCTGGTGCAGCACTCCTTCGGCTGGCCGCTCGGCATGAAGACCGGCGGCGGTTCGTTCCTCTACCATCTCGAAGACAACCTGGTGGCCGTCGGCTTCGTCGTGCACTTGAACTACAAGAACCCCTATCTCTACCCGTTCGAGGAGTTCCAGCGCTTCAAGACCCATCCGGCGATCCGCGGCACCTTCGAGGGCGGCAAGCGGCTCTCCTATGGGGCGCGCGCGATCACCGAGGGCGGCTACCAGTCGGTGCCGAAGCTTTCCTTCCCGGGTGGCGCACTGATCGGCTGTTCGGCTGGCTTCGTCAACGTGCCACGCATCAAGGGCAGCCACAACGCCGTCCTGTCGGGCATTCTCGCGGCCGAGAAGCTGGCGGCGGCGATCGCCAACGGTCGCGCCAATGACGAGCCGATCGAGATCGAACGTGGCTGGCGCGACAGCGCCATCGGCCAGGACCTGAAACGGGTGAGGAACGTCAAGCCGCTGTGGTCGAAGTTCGGCACGGCGGTGGGCGTCGCACTCGGCGGCTTGGACATGTGGACCAACCAGCTCTTCGGCTTCTCCTTCTTCGGCACGTTGAAGCACGGCAAGACCGATGCGCAGTCGCTCGAGCCGGCATCGCAGCATCAGAAGATCGACTATCCGAAGCCGGATGGCGTCTTGACCTTCGACCGGCTGTCCTCGGTGTTCCTGTCGAACACCAACCACGAGGAGGACCAGCCGATCCACCTGCAGGTCAAGGACATGGAGCTGCAGAAGCGCTCCGAGTACGACATCTATGCCGGTCCGTCGACGCGCTACTGTCCAGCCGGGGTTTACGAGTGGGTGGAGAAGGACGGCAAGCCGACCTTCGTCATCAACGCGCAGAATTGCGTGCATTGCAAGACCTGCGACATCAAGGACCCGAACCAGAACATCAACTGGGTGCCGCCGCAGGGTGGCGAAGGTCCGGTCTATCCGAACATGTGAGGAGCGGGGGGCGGGCCGAACGGACCTCCGTGAGAAATGTTGGCGAAGGCCCGGTCTATTCCGAATGGTACCGCTCACCGTCAGCGTCTGACCAAACTCAAAGGAAGAGCCCAGAAACAACGGCCGCATCGGCTTCTCGATGACGGCATTTTCTCGGAACATAGACCGGGTGCAACTTTACACTTCGCTTTTGAGGGTCTCCTTTTGCGTAATTAGCCGCGCCGAATGGTGGCCGGAAATGAACACCCAAAGCCAGCTCAGGGCGACCGCCATACGGCTGCGGGTTCCGATAAGAAAGTAGATATGCGCAAGTCCCCAAATCCACCAGGCAAGCCAGCCCTTCAACCGCAGGAAACCGAAGTCGATTACGGCCGCGCTGGGCCCAATCGTCGCCAAGTCACCTAGATGTTTGTAGCGGAACGCGGGCAACGCTTTCTTCTGCGACAGCCGGGCCGCGATTACCGCGGCGACGTATTTCCCCTGTTGCTTCGCCGCCGGTGCTATCCCGGGAACCGGCTTACCATCTTCCGAACGTACAGCTGCCGTATCGCCTATCACGAAAACCTCAGGTCGTCCGGGTACCGTCAGGTTCGGGTTGACCAGAACTCGACCGGCGCGATCGCTCGGAGCCCCGAGCCATTGGGCAGCCTTTGACGCTTCAACACCGGCAGCCCAGACAACAGTGTTGCAGGGAATCTGCTCGTTCCCGATCCTCACGCCGTGCTCATCGCATGCAACGACTGGACTGTTGGTCAATACAGTCACTCCCATCTTGGTGAGGGCGTCCGTTGCGTATGAGGACAATTCAGGCGGAAACACTGGCAAAATACGCGGCCCCGCTTCGATCAGCAGGATTCGCGCGCTCTTTGTGTCTATGCTGCGAAACTCTTTGGCCAAGGTAGTCCGCGCAAGCTGCGCGATGATTCCAGCGAGCTCAACTCCCGTTGGTCCAGCCCCTATGATGCTAAATGTGAGCAGAGCCTGACGGGCAGCCTGCGATTGCTCGAGCTCGGCTCGTTCAAAGGCAAGGAGGAGACGTCGCCGGATCGTTGTCGCGTCTTCCAGAGCTTTGAGGCCGGGCGCAAACGGTTCCCACTCGTCGTGTCCGAAATAGGCATGTCGAGCTCCGGTCGCGACGACGAGCGTGTCATAGGGGATAGGCGGGCCGTTCTTGAGCAGAACAAGCTTCTGGCCAGCGTCGATTCCGACGACGTCGCCCAGCAGTGTTTGGACATTTTGGCGACCCCGAAAGAGAGCCCTTATGGGCCATGCGATGTCGGAGGTCGCAAGGACGGTCGTAGCAACCTGGTACAAGAGCGGTTGAAATAGATGATGGTTCCTACGATCGACGATGGTGATTGAGACGGCTGGATGCGTCAGATCCCTCGCAAGCTGCAGTCCGGCAAAGCCAGCGCCAACAATCACGACCCGGTGTTTACTCATCGCGAGTGCTCCTGTTTCCTGAAAGAAGCCAGTTGCCTTCTCGGTCTGGGACTGTCCCGGGGCAACGTTGGCGTTGCGTTCAGCAGTCGCACTGCTTCATACGCGTCTCCAAATTGTTGCCAGAAATCAAATCCAGGAAAGCAAGCAATGCTTTTATTAGGCAAGGATAAGTGATTCTGCGGGGCAGCCCCTTTACCTCCTATCGTGCGGCCGCGAGCAGGCTACGATAGCGGCTTAGACTGTCGCTCAGATGTGTCGACAGAGCTTGTTGCGCAGCTTTTTCATCGCCCTGTGTGATCGCAGACAGGATCATCGCATGATCTTTCTTGATCTTGGCGACGAAACTCGCGCGCGAGGGACCAGACTGCCTGAACTTCATTAGGAGTTCAGAGCTGATTTCTCCCATGAGGGCTTCCAGTAGACGAGGAAAGTGCGGATTTCGGGTAGCGCGTGCGATAGCCATGTGGAAGGCGAAATCCGCCTCTGCTTCGGCTTCGATATCGTCGGTTTCAAGTCCGTTCAAGATGTCGTAGGCGCGCGCAATGTCGGCAAGCGCCTCAGGGGTCCGCCGCGCTGCGGCGAGGGCAACCGACTGCATTTCCACGCCGAGACGCAGCTCAAGGATCTCAAGGGCCGACCGAATGTCGTCAATACGGCCCGCCTCGAATTGAATGGGGCGACTGTCGCGCTCTGTCACGAAGACACCGGAGCCTTGGCGGGCCACGACACGGCCAGCGCTCTTCAGGGAGGCAAGAGCCTCTCTCATGACTGTACGAGAAACACCGAACTCTTTACAGAGTTCGGCACTCGACGGCATCCTCTCACCGGGCAGATAGGTGCCGTTCTCAAGTCGGTCCGTCAGCTTTTCGACGACGAGCTGCGCGAGATTGCCGCGCCGGGGGATAATGGACATGTAACGTTACGCCTCAGGTATCTGATGCCAGTTATCATATATGTGGATCCATCGCCCTCGCCAAATTGGTTTCAGATCTCATCGCTGCCCATTATGGCATTGAGTACAGAAATTGGATGGGGCACAGCCTTCCTGTCGATCTCTTTCACTTGAGAGCGACAGGAATAGCCCGTCGCCATAACGACTCGGCCTTCTGTCTGGTCTATGTGGTCTTTCCAGCTCATTCCGTAAAGCTTTTCGGAGATTGCCCGGTTGCGTACTTCATGGCCGAACGTCCCCGCCATCCCGCAACAGCCCACATCGGCTATTTCAAGGTCAGCACCAGCCGCGCTGAAGACCATACGCCAATCAGCAAGGCTTGCCGTGGCATTCGTGCGTTCTGTGCAGTGGGGCAAGAGTATCAAGCGCTCCGGGATGAGAGGATTGTCGATTTTTAGAGAATGGAGGTGATTGCGAAGCCACTCCTGAGGCAGGAGAACTCGCGCCTTCGTCCGGGTTTCGGGCGAGGCAGCATATTCGCTTCGAAAGGTCAGAGTCATCGACGGGTCGAGACCGACAAGGGCCACCCCCAGTTCTGAAAGGTTGTCAAAATAGCTTGAAGTCCGCGAAGCCCTCCTTCTAAAGGCTCGCAGGTATCCGTGGACGTGGAGCGCCTTGCCGTTGTGGTGGGAGGCCGCGAGGTAGGGTGTAAGGCCCAACTTCTTAGCAAGCCGTAATGCTGAAACGATGACCGCCGGATCGAAATTGGCGGTGAAGGCGTCTGGCACAAATATGACGGACTTTGCCCGTGCCTCGACCGACAGTTCGGCAATACGCTCGACCGAGGCAACCATTACCCCCATCGCCTTTGCCTGCTTTTCTAGAGAGAGTGGAGGCATGGCGGGGAGGGCAGTTAGGCCGACAAGGCGCGAGATAGTGCGACCTGTTCCTGACCCGACAAAGGTGTTGTACAGCGGCCTCGCCTTCGCCATCAGTGGCAGGAGCGTTTCGATCATCGCTACGATCGGGTCCTTAATCGGCCGTAGATATCGGGTGTGGTAGAGTTCAAGAAACTTCGAACGGAAAGCCGGGACGCTGACCTTCACGGGGCATTGACCGGTGCAGGCCTTGCAGGCGAGGCAGGTATCCATCGCGGCACGCACTTCGTGGGAAAAATCCTTGCGATTTGCGGGATTGATGGTGTTCCAGGCGCGAATAGGGAGCTTTAGAAGGCTGCCGATCTGGTTCTGTCGCTCGGCTTGCTCGCGAGGATCGATCTTTTTCTCCGACAGGAGGCGCAACCATTCGCGTACCAATGACGCCCGTCCCTTAGGGGAGTAGCGACGGTCGCGCGTCGCCTTGTAGGACGGACACATGGGGCTGGTTGCCTCGAAATCGAAGCACGCGCCGTTACCGTTGCAATATGCGGCGTTGTCAAAAGCGGCGCGAATGTCATCGCCTATCGATCGGTCAAACGTGCCACGCAGGGGCACATCATCAATCTTCAGCAGCTTGGCATGGCTTGGCGTCGCGATCTTTCCCGAATTGAGGCGGTTATCCGGATCGAAGGCGGCCTTGATTGCTTGTAAAGCTGGATACAGAGGGCCGAAATATTCCGGCACATATTCCGACCGCACACCCTTCCCATGCTCTCCCCATAACACTCCGCCATATTTTTTAGTCAACGCAACCACGGCATCGCTGATCCTGCGGACCTTATGCTGGTGATCGGTGCGAGTGAGATCGAGAGCAGGCCGGACATGCAAGACCCCCGCGTCCACATGACCGAACATCCCATAGGAGAGATCTTCGTTGTCTAGAAGAGACCGGAATTCGCGAATGTAGGCGGCAAGGTTTTCTGGCGGAACTGCCGTATCCTCGACAAAGGCGACGGGCCTCACTGAGCCCTCGACATTTCCAAGCAAGCCGACCGCGCGCTTTCGCATCAACCATATCGCTTCCACATCGCGCTTTTCCGTCGCAATGCTGTAGCCCATATGGCGCAAGGCGGCATTGCCCAGGGCCTTCTCAATAATGGCTATCTTGCCTTTCAAATCGGCGTCGTCGTCGCCGAGGACTTCAACGATGTTGATGCCGTTGGAGGAAGAAGCGGCGTCATCGGGGAAGAAGCGGGCGATTTCGTTCCAAATGATGTCCCCTTTGGCAAGGCCGAGCACCTTTTCGTCGACCGTTTCGACCGAGGCCACTCCAAGTGTGGCCAGTTCGCGAGCATCTTCGAGCGCACTGTTGAAGTTGTCGTATCGGATGTTGAAAAGTGCCGAGCGCGCGGGGATCGGCAGAAGGTTGAGTTCCGCTTCGGCGATTATCGCAAGCGTCCCCTCGGATCCACAAAGAATGGCGTTGAGATCGAAGCTCCCATCCGCCCGCCTGACGTGCGCAAGATCGTAGCCCGTCATATAGCGGTTCAGTTCAGGGAATACTCTTTCAATCTCCGCACGTTGTTCACGAGTGATCCGGTCAACGGTGCGGTAGATTTCACCGAGGCGATCGGTGCGTGCACAAACTTCGGAAAGGGCCGAATTTCCAAGGGGCCTGGTCCACACGTCCGTGCCGTCCATCAGGATTACGCGTAGCCCGAGAACGTGGTTGCTTGTCTTGCCGTAGAGGCAGGATCCCTGGCCGCATGCATCGGTTGATATCATGCCGCCGATAGTCGCTCGATTGGATGTTGACAGCTCGGGCGCGAAGAAAAGACCGTGCTTCTCCAGCTCGCGATTGAGTTGGTCCTTGACCACGCCAGCCTCTACACGCGCCACGCGGCGGACGGGATCGATCTCGAGGATACGGTTCATGTGCCGAGAACAATCGACGGCGACCCCCGAGGTTAGCGACTGCCCGTTGGTGCCGGTACCGCCTCCTCGCGGTGCGATAGTGATCTCTCGAAAACGAGGCAGAACTTTCGAAAGCGCGCGAAGATCACTTGCGCCCTTGGGAAAGACCACCGCCCGTGGGGCTAGCTGATAAATCGAGTTGTCAGTTGCCGATACGATCCGCGCGGCGGCGGACGCATCAATATCGCCCGTAAATCCGGCTTCAATCAGACTTTCAAAGAAAGTCGGTTCCGCATCGTCGAAGGCAAGAGGCGATGTAAGGCGGGGGATCATGCAGCAACCACCGAAAGTCCAAAGTTAGCGCGCCACGCACCGCCTGGCGCGAGCGATGTGCTTCGTGCCGGGCGACAAGCGGTACATTTTTCTTCCAACAAGGCGATTGCGCTCTAAAGTTTGGCGATCGAACGTGAGGCTTTGAAATCGTCTTGTTCAGATAGAAGTTATCATATAACTTATAGCATACATATTCCAAAAAACGAGGGTGAGCATGAACAACCAATCTGTTGTGATCGTGGGTGGGGCCGCAGGGCTCGGGCTTACGACGGCGAAATTGATGATCGCGCACGGTGCATCCAAGATCGGCCTGATCGATCGCAATGAGGCGCAACTCGCCTCTTCCGCCGCCGAACTGACTGCACTTGGCGCCGAGGTCGCGACGGCTGTTGCGGACATTTCGCGCTCCGAGACCGCTCACCGTGGTTTCGAAACGATTGTCGACAAGCTCGGTCGGATCCATGCGCTGGTTAACAGCGCAGCGATTTATCCGCGCAAACCTATCTTGGAAATTACAGACGAGGATTGGGATCTGGAAAACGCTGTCAATGTGAAAGGTACTTATCACATGATGGTTGCGGCCGTTCGTCATATGCGACAGTTCGTTAACGCACCGGAGGTGACCGGCCGCATAGTCAACGTCACGTCAGTCGATGCCTTTAAGGCGCATCCTCAAAACGCGCACTATGCTGCTACCAAGGCTGCCGTGGTAAGCCTGACGAAGTCGTTCGCCCAGGAGTGTGCAAAAGACCAGATCCTTGTGAACTCGGTGGCTCCCGCAGGTTTTGCAACGGATCGAGCCAAGGAACTTGGTTTCCTGCCGGAGCTTGCCAAGGCGAGCGCACTTGGACGCGCAGCTGAGCCCTCAGAAATGGCGGAATGGATCGTGATGATGGCTTCTAGTCGAAACACGTATGCCACCGGCGAAAACGTCGTGGTCAGTGGGGGCTACATCTATGTCTAAGGCTTACCGTGTAGCCGTCGTCACGGGTGCCACCAGTGGCATCGGTAAGGCGATTGTGCCCAAGTTGCGAGCCCAAGGGCTTACGGTCTACGCCGTGGGCCGAAATGAAGGGCAACTTGCAGCGCTGTCTGCGGCAAGTGGTGCTATTCCAGTGCACGCTGACGTGCGCGACACGGCGCGGATCGCAAAAGCGCTTGCAGGCGTCGAGGTTGACATTCTCATCAACAACGCTGGGATCCTGTCTACCCGAGCCTCGTTCCAGGACATCGACCCAAGCGAGATCGATGCGATGATCGATGTCAACCTCAAGGCGCCTCTTCATTTGACGAGAGCCTTCCTCCCCGGCATGGTGGCGCGAAAGCGCGGTCACCTCATCTACATAGGTTCAAGCGGCGGGCAGGCACCATATCCGAACATGGGTGCCTATGGTGCTTCCAAAGCTGGACTCAGCCTGTTCTGCGATAATCTGCGCTGCGACTTGCTTGGGACGTCCGTCAGGGTCAGCGAAATTGTCCCAGGCCGAGTACAAACGGATCTCTACCGGTCCTCAATTCCCGATAATCAGGCAAACGCGGTGCTCTATGAAGGCTACCGACCGATCCAGCCGGAACACATTGCTCGCATTGTCGACGACGTGATCTCGCTCCCCGTGTACGTCGATGTTGCGCGTGTAGAAGTCTTTCCGACGGACCAGGCAACGGGTGGCGGTACGATGGTGAAGTTCGAACCGGGAAAGGACGCGTAGTTGTCGAGTGACCGGCCAAAGAAAAACATCATAGACGCATCTGATCTTATCCAATTCTATCGACCGATTGCGACCCGATCGGTTATAGCTGCTCAAGCCATGATGCCCCGCCCGTGCTCTCAATCGAGCCGAGAACGCTCGGCGACCGTACCCACGGATCTCCCAATCGATTTCCGTTCGGTGTCTGAGGATTGAGCGCTTCTGGGCGGTCCGGCCGTATTTGACGCTTGACCCATTACAGCCGTGATGCGAGGTTCGGCGCTCTCATCCGGAACCGTTTGTTTGTCGACATGAGGGCGGCGGGTTCCATCCTTGGGACGTTCATTGGCGAACGTCTGTAAGGCCACGATCTCCATATGTTCCGGTTTTGTGCGTTTAAGATCGCATAATGTATCGTTGGGAACTGGGAGGCCCTGTTCGCGCGCTTCTGGTCGGTCAGAAGTAGTTGCGCGGTGAATGGGGGCGCGGCTCGGTTGCCTCACCATCACTCGTCACTGATCTCGCCCGACCGTCAGGCGTTTAGGACAATCGCTTCCATGGTGGCTGCAAGTAGCATGCGCGCGCCTGTTACGGAGTGCTCAGGCTCGACATATTCGGCCTCGTTGTGGCTAAGCCCATCGCGGCAAGGCACGAAGATCATGGCGGCCGGCGCAACACGACTGACGAACAAGGCATCGTGGAAGGCGCCGGAAAGCATGCGCTTTGTCTTCAATCCGAGTGTCGCGGCGGCGCGATCGAGGCAGGCCAGCAGGTCTTCCGAAAAGACAGCCGGTGGCATGTCGAAGATCTGTGTCAATTCGCTCCGGCAGCCGGCGGCTGCGGCAGCGTTATCGCAGGCGCGCCGGATCTGGTTTTCCAACGCGTCGATGACCGTAGTTTCCGGATGCCTGAGGTCTATGGTGAACGTCACCAAGCCCGGGATGGCATTCACCGAACCCGGCTCGACCGCAAACCGGCCGACAGTGAAACGGACGCCCGGATCGCGCGGCATCATGCTGCTGTAGAGCGGTTCGAGCGCGGCTATGGCGGCCGCCATGGGATCGCGACGGAACTCGAGTGCCGTCGTGCCGGCATGCGCTGCCTGGCCCCTGATCGTTACCTCCAGCCACCGCGTACCCTGGATGCCGTAGACGATGCCGATCGGGGTGTTTTCCTGTTCGAGCGACGGACCCTGCTCGATATGAAGCTCGATATAGCCGGAGATCGGGAAACCGAGGGGGCGCATTTCGGCCGCTGGCAAGGCTTCGAGCGTCGCTTTCAGTTCCTCGAGGAATGGTGCGCCGTCGCGACCACGAAGATCTGACCACGCATCAGGGATCGCGCCCGCGGCAAAGGCCATGGACCCCATTGTGCCCGGGGCAAACCGGCTACCCTCTTCGTTGGTCCAGGCGACGACTTCAAGTGGCACATCGGCCTTGATCCCGACGTCCTCGAGGCTTTCCATGACCTCGAAGGCGGCGAGCGTGCCCAGCGCGCCATCGAAGCGCCCGCCGGTCGGCTGGCTGTCGAGGTGGCTGCCGATCATAAACGGCGCCCTTCGAGGAAAACGACCCTCCCGCCGAATGAACAGGTTTGCCATCGGATCCTGAAAGATCCGAAAACCGCGAGCAAGCGCGAGTTCCGCCAGCAGGCGGCGCGAGGCCTGATCTTCAGCCGACAAGGCCTGCCGGTTGACTCCGCCGGCCGGCGTCGCTCCGATCTTTGCGAAATCATCGAGACGCTGCAGCAGGCGCTTGCCGTCAATATTGATGCGAGGGGTCATGGTCGTTCCCACACGTCGCCTTGATCAGCCATAGGCTGCATCATGAAAGGCGATTTCCAGTTGCTGTGCTTGCCCGAAAATGGTGCTCAGACGCTTGCGCTCGGAAGCGTCGAGCGTTTCGCCGGCGGCGTCGAGCTCTTGTTTCAGCCACTTCGCCTGCGCCGCAAAATCGTCGTGGGCATGCATTTCGACCCATTCTTTCAGATGCGGATCGGCAATGTTTGCTTGCGCAGCCCTTTTCGACCAGGTCCAGTACATCCATTCCGCGGCGAACATAGCGGCGATGGTTTCGAGGAACCCGCCGTTGCGGGCGATGTCCAGCATGCCGGCTCGAAAAGCCTCGACCTCGACAACATCGAGATCGTAAGCGCCGGGATCGATGCTGCGCTCGGCAAAAATCCTATCGAAATAGGCGATCTGCTGGTTGGCGAGCGCATCGAGAACGGCAATCAGCCAGCGCTTCTGTTCGATCGTCTCGGCCTTTGCCGTCGCAAAGGCGAAGATCGAGATCGCGGTTTCCACGAAGGCGCCCTCATAGACGAGATAGCGTTCGAAAACCTTGGGGGACAGGCGCCCCATCACGATGTCCTCGATGAAGCGATGGTTCACCATCGCTTCGAAGACAGCAGCGTTTTCCCGCAGCATCTGTTCCGACAGCGTTTCGGTCGGCATCGTCACGCCTCCAGCGCGGGCGCTGCAGCGGCGCGGAAGGCTTTGACGCGCTCGATATCGACCGGGTTCCACCAGACCCCGCCCTGCTTCAGCGACGAGGCAACGATTACGCCGTTGGTGCGCTTGAGGATTTCGACGATGTTGTCCTTGGTCGCGCCCGAGCCGACGAGCAGCGGCAGGTGCGTCGCCGAACCGATCTCCTCGATTTCCTCGATGGTTGCCGTGTTGCCGGTGCGCTGACCGGTGGCGATCACGCCGTCGGCATCGAAGAAGGCGAGGTCGCGCGTCAGTTCCTGGATCGACCGGTCGGCGACGATCGCGTGAGCCCCATGCTTCACGTGGCTGTCGGCAAAGACCTTGATGTGCTCGGCGCGCAGCAGCGAACGATATCGCATTGCTTCTGCCGCACGGCCCTCCATGAAGCCTTCATTGGCGACATAGGCATTGGCCCACTGGTTCACGCGGATGAACCTGGCGCCGCCGGCCATGGCGATCGCAAAGGCCGGGATCGGCGCATTGGCAAGGACGTTGATGCCGAGCGGCACACCGGTGGCCCGCGCGATCCGGTCGGTGACGACGGACATGAAGGCTGCCGTTTCATGGCCGATATCTTCCGGTTTGGAGAACGGCACGTCGCCGTGGTTTTCGATCATCAGGCCATGAAGGCCACCCTCGACCAGCGCCTCTGCGTCGCGCATGCAGGCATCGTAGATGGTCGACATATCGGCGCCACGATAGCGCGGCGCGCCTGGGAAGGCGGGGCAATGGATCATGCCGATCAGAACCTTGTCAGTCCCGAATATTTCCCTTATGGCGCTTGAGGACTTGTCAGAAATTTCCTGCATTTCTCTCCCTTTCGAAGGTATGTTCATGCACGCTTACGTAATCGGTAATGTGACGGTGGACGAGACCATCGCCGTGTCGGAAATGCCGGCCGCGGGCGCCTCGATCCATGGCAGACAGCGCTCGCGCGACCTCGGGGGCAAGGGCGCGAACCAGGCTGTCGTCATGGCCCGCACGGGCCTCCCGACAAGCCTCGTAGCTGCCTTTGGCGGCGGCTTTCGCGCCGACATGATCCGCCAGCATCTGGCGAGCGAACCGGTGGTGAGTCAGCTTGTGCTGGTACCCGGCAAGTCCACCGACTTCTCGATCGTGCTGACCACGCCGGATGGCGAAAACGTCAACATCACCACCACCGACTCCGCCCAGAACCTCGCGCTTGCCGATGCCATCGCGCCTCTGGCCGACGCCGCTCCCGGGGACCTTGCGGTGCTCCAGGGAAACCTCTCGGACGAAACGACGCGCGGCGTCCTTGAAGCTGCGCGCGCTCGCCGAATGATCACCGCCTTCAATCCGTCTCCCCTGCGTCCCTACTTCAGCACCCTGTGGCCCTTGATCGACATCGCCTTCCTCAACCAGGGCGAGGCACAGGCATTGACCGGGACCAGCGGTGAAGATGCTGCCCGCAAGCTGCTTGCGGCCGGCGTTCGCGAAGTCGTTCTGACTTTCGGCGGCGACGGAGCCATGCTCGTCACTGCCGAGAGCAGTGTCCGGATTGCGGCCGTCGCATGCGATGTCGTCGACACCACGGGCGCCGGCGACACGTTCATGGCAGTGGCGCTTGCATCGGCGGCGCTTCGCGGCAACCGTCTCGATTGCACGGCAATCGAACATGCGACACGGGCCGCCGCCATCACCGTCAGTCGTCCCGGCACCCGCTCGGCGTTTCCGTCGATCGAGCAGCTCAAAGCGATCCTCGCCGCGCGCTGAGTTTTTGCCCAGCGCGCAACGTCGGCTTCTTAGCGCGCCGTCTCGGTCATCCAGCCAAGGATGTTCTTCCACAGACGGCCGTAGCCCTCCCATTCGCAGAATGCCGGTGACAGCCAATGCGGCCCGATATCGGACGTCCAGGCGGCGGTGCGGCCCTTGCCAAAGCCACCGAGGACAAGCAGCGGGTGACCGCCCTGGTCTGCTGGAAGGCGGGCGATAACTTCGGCTCCCGGACGCACCTCGACTTCGTTGACACCGAGAAGAAGCGGCCAGTTGCCGGAAAGGCCGGCCATCGTCGGGTGGTCCGGCTTGACGACGTCGGCGACCGCACCCTCAGGAATTTCGACGCGGTCGTCATAGGGAAGGCATGTGACCGGAAGCGTGTCTTCGACGGCCGTGCGGCGCCAGCGCGCCTTGCCGTCGATGCCCTGGAAGGAGAAATAGCCGCCGACCATCAGCAGCGCACCGCCCTTTTCCACCCACGCCTTGATCAGCTTGAGGCGGTTCGGAACGGTCCGCGAGTGCAGCCAGACTGCCGGCGGCAGCAACAGCGAGTTGGCGCCGATATCCGAAAGAATGATCGCATCATACGCGTCGAGGCCGGCCATCTCAAAGGGGAACTGCTCCACGGCGTCATGCGCGGTCATGTAGGTCAGCTCGAACTCGCTGTCCTTCAGCACCTTGACGAGCGGTTCTGCGCCGAGATGGAAGGTGACGCTGCCGAACTGGTCGAAGCCCTTGTAGTGGGTGGCGGAACTTACCCAGCTTTCGCCGACGAGAAGTACTTTCTTGGTCATGGTCTATCCGTAGGTCGTGAATTGCGTTTGGAGCCGGATGTCAGGCCCCGGTTTGAAACACCGAGCGGGGATTGCCCCGCATCATCAGGTCGAGCGCCTTGTCGTCCAGTCCGTGTCGTTTGAGGCGCGGCAGAAAGTGGCGCAGCACATAGGCGTAGCCGTTGCCGCCGTAGTGACTGAGCATCATCTTCAGGAACACGTCGTGCGAAAGCAGGATGCGGTCGATGTGACCGGCTTGCACCAACCTTGCAATCGCCCGCGCGGCCTCCTCGTCGCTCGGGCATTGGACCTGCTGATCGGCATAGAAGAAGTCCATGCCGATCATGTCGTACTCGATGAAGGCGCCGCGTGCGGCGAGTTCGCTCTGATACGCGAAGTCGTCGTGCGACGGGTTCATGTGGCAGAGCACGGTATGGCGGAGATCAGCGCCTTCCTCGGCGACAACATCGAGCACGCGATGGCCGAGCCGGAACCAACCCGGCAGATGCACCATCAGCGGCAAACCGGTCCGAACTTGCGCTCGGGCCGCCCCGCGCAGCGACTTTTCCTCCGCTGACGTGAAATCGGAGGAGACGCCGATCTCGCCGATCAGCCCGATTTTCACATCCGTGCCGTCGACGCCTTCGATCGCTTCGCGAACGATACCGTCGGCGATCTGGTCGGCGCTCATGCCGGCGACCTCGGCCGGATGCGATGAGGCAAGATAGTATCCCGCGCCCATCACGATATTGAGACCGGTCGCCTTGGAAATCCGCCTGAGTGCCAGCGGGTTTCTGCCGATACCGTTGCAGGTGGGCTCGACGACCGTGTGCCCCCCTTCGGCGGCGAAGGCTCTCAACTCGGCGATCGCCAGCGGTTCGTCATCCAGCGTGATGTTGTGCTTGTTGACGAAGGGGTCCTGGCGCAGTTCGCCGAGGATCTCCATGCAGACGAAGCCTTCGGCGAGATACTGACGCTCCCTTGTTTTCGGCGCGTGCCACCAGCAGCGACAATCGTTGAGGATATGCTCGTGCATCAGGGTGACGCCGAGCTCGCCTGCGTCGATCGCCCCGGTGACGGTCATAACTTTGCCGGAGCGCACATGCGCTTCTGACAGTTCCTTGCTCATGGCGGTCATCTCTTCTTGCCGCCGAAGCGAAAGTTGGCGGTGAAGATCCGGGTGTTGAGCCAGATGGCGACGAGGATGATCGCGCCCGTGACGATCTGCGTGAAGAACGGCGAGATATGCATCAGGATCAGACCGTTGCCGATGACGGCGATCGTCATCGTGCCGAGCACGGTGCCAAGGATCGTGCCGCGGCCGCCCATCAGTGACGTTCCGCCCAGTACCACGGCAGCGATGACCTGCAGTTCGAAGCCGACCGCCGCATTCGACGAACCGGAACCGAGGCGTGCTGCGATCAAAAGGCCGGCAAGTGCACAGGCAACGCCGGCGATCATATAGACCGAGGCGATCACCCATTTTGCCGGCATGCCGACGCGACGGGCGGCTTCCATATTGGAGCCGACAGCGACGACCTGGCGGCCGTATCTGGTCGAGGATATGACCACATAGCCGGCAACCGCGACGGCAACCGCGATCAGAGCAGGTACGGGAATGCCGAGCAACTCGCCGCGGCCAAGCATGAAGAAGCCCGGTGCGTCCTTGATCGGGATCGAGTAGCCCTGTGTCAGATAGAGCGCGAGCCCGCGCAGGATCGACAGGCCGGCAAGCGTGACAATGAAGGCCGGGATGCCCTGATAGGCCGTGAACCAGCCTTGCACCAAGCCAAGGAAGGCGCCGAAGAAGAGCATGGCGATTACGACGAGGGGCCAGGGATAGCCCACCGCCAGCACAATGGCCGCAACCGCATTGACCAGCGCGACCTGGGAGCCGACCGAGAGGTCGATGCCGCCGGTGATGATGACGAGCGTCATGGCAACCGCGACGATAAGGATCGGCGCCGCTTGGCGGATGACGTTCAGGATGTTGCCGAGCGTCATGAAGGTGTCGGTCGTTGCGGCGAAGAAGACGACGCAGGCCAGGAAGAAGAAGGCGATCGACAGGACCTGGGCGTTTTCCGAGAGGAAGTCTGCCGCCGGCGAGCCTTTTGCGCGTTCGGTATAGGCCGTCATTGTTTGGCTCCTTCCCCGACGATCAGCTTGACGAGGTCTTCCAGGTTGGTCTTGCCGATTTCGCGCTCGGCAACCTTGGTGCCTTCGTACATGACCGCAATGCGGTCGCAGACACGGAAGAGGTCCTGCAGGCGATGGGTGATCAGGATCACCGATACACCCTTGGCCTTGACGCGGTTGATGAGCGCGAGCACGGCCTCGACCTCCGCCACGGCGAGCGCCGAGGTCGGCTCATCCATGATCAACACCTTCGGATTGAAGGATGCAGCGCGGGCAATGGCGATCGCCTGACGCTGGCCGCCCGAGAGCTGGGCGACCTTGCCGGTGAGTCTCGGAATACGGATTTCCAGCGCGTCGAGCATCTTGCGGGCTTCGGCGAGCATGGTTTTCGTATCGAGGAATGGCCCTTTGCTGATTTCCCGGCCGAGAAAGAGGTTGCCGACGACATCGATGTGGTCGCAAAGGCTCAGGTCCTGGAAGACCATTTCGATGTTGCGGTTGCGCGCGTCTGCAGGCCCGGAGAACCGAACCTCTTCGCCTTCCAAGGTAATGGTCCCACCATCGGGAATGTAGGTTCCTGAGATGACCTTCGTCAGCGTCGATTTGCCGGCGGCGTTGTCGCCGACGAGGCCAAGGCATTCGCCGGGGTAGATGTCGAGGTCAATGCCACGCAGCGCCTGGTGCGATCCGAACGTCTTGACGATCCCCTTGAGGGACACGCGGGGACTGACACCGGCGCGGGAGGGCAGAGCCCCCCCGACACCGGCGACAGCGGGAGGATGCTGTCTTTCAGTCGTCATCATTTGAAGATCGCCCGGTATGGCTCGACGTTGTCCTTGGTGACGATCGTTACCGGCACGGCGATGTTCTTCTCGACGCTGCCGCCTTCGGAGACCTTTTTCAGGGCGTCCACGGCGGCAGCACCCATGGCGGACGGATCCTGCTGGATGACGGCGGCGACGTAGCCGGCATCAATGCCTGCGATCGCCTGGGCCGTCAGGTCCCAGCCGAACACCTTGACGCTATCCTGCTTGCTCTGGCTTTCGACAGCGGCGATTGCGCCCATCAAAGCCGGTTCGCCGGTCGCATAGATCGCGGTCAGGTCAGGATTGCCGGTGATCAGGTTTTCGGCGGCAGCAAGCGCGTTGTCCTGCACGTTCTGCCCGTCGACGACGCCGGCGGATGTGATGCCGTCGACATCCTTGATCGTCTTTTCAAAGCCTTCCTGGCGAACGTTCTGGATGAACGAGTTCAGTGCGCCGACGACGCCAATCTTGGCTTTGCCATCGGCATTAGCCTTGATGTAGTCGAGGAAGTACTTGCCCATGTCGGCGCCCGCCTTGGCGTTGTCGACACCAATCTGCGCCTTTTGCGGGCCTTCCGGAAGGATCGCGTCGATGGCAACGACGGGGATGTCGGCTTCGGCGGCCTGGTTGACGGCCGGCATGATGCCGTTGACGTCGATGGCGACGACTGCGATGCCGTCAACCTTCTGCTGGATATAGGTCTCGATCGCGCTGTTCTGTGCGGCCGGATCGTTGTTGGCATTGAAGATGACGAGCTTCGCGCCGGCAGCATCGGCCGCCTTCTGCGCACCCTCGTTCATCTGGTTGAAGAAAAGCGCCTGCTGGTTGATCTGCACGAGTGCAAAGGTCTTTTCGGCGGCAAGGGCCGGCGAGAGGGCCGCGCCGAGGGACGTCAATGCCGTGAACCCAAGCGTGGCAACTAAAGTCCTGCGTTTCAAAGTCCAGTTCATGTTCTCATCCTCTGTTGGTTCTCCATTGCGTGATTTATCGTTTCGCAGGCGGAGCAACGGATTTCCGCACGACGATTTCGACTGGCAGGAGCTCCTCGACGGGAGCCTGCTTGTCCTGCCAGTTTGTTTCGAGAAGAAGGGATAGGGCGCGCGCACCGATCGCGCGGACCGGCTGGCGAATGGCGGTCATGGGCGGACCGAAAAGGTGCAGCGGACCGACATCGTCGAAGCCGACAACCGACACATCTTCGGGGATGGACACCCCCTGGTCGTGAAAGACCTCGATCATCCCGATGGCGATTTCGTCCGAGCTCGCAAAGATCGCCGTCGCGGGACGGTTTTCCTCAATGAAACGCTTCGCCGCCTGCCGGCCGAAACCAACGGTGTAGTCTCCGGCATACTTCGAAGCCTGAGAATTTTCGCCGAAAGCTTCGCGCAGGCCACGCTCAAGTCCGTTCAGACGCCGGCGTGAGCTGATCATTTCCTCCGGGCCACCGACGAACAGCACCTCCTTGTGTCCGAACTCGGCGAGATGCCGGCCCGCCAGATAACCGCCGAGCTCATTATCGCAGAACAGCTTCGGAGCCCGGGCGCCCGGCACGTCTTCGTCGGCGATCACCACTTTGCCGGTGCGGTTGATCAGCGTGGCGAGTTGCCCGTCGTCCGGGTGGTTGGTGACGAAGATCAGGCCGTCGACGTGATTGCGTTCGATCAGCTGGAGATAGGCGACCTCGCGGCCAGCGCGGTTCAGCGTCGCGTAGAGGGATACGGCAAGGCCGCGGCTATCCGCTTCCTCTTCGACCGCGGCCACGAGTGTCGCGAAGAAGGGGTTGGCGATATCCGGAACGACGAGGCCGATCGTGTCGGAGCGGCCGCGGCTAAGTCGGCGGGCGTGCGGGTTGGGCTGGTAATTGAGGTCGCGGATCGCGTCTGAGATCCGCTTCTTCGTCTCGTGCGGCAGGTCGAGCGATCCGTTCAGAAGGCGCGAGACCGTCGTCACGGAAACACCGGCAGCACGGGCTACATCCTTCAGACTTGTCACGGGTCGTGTGGTCACGTTGGCCTCTGCTTTTGTAAACCGATTTACTAAACCGCTTTACAATAAGATTTCGACTTTCGTGTTCTGTCAACATAATTTCTCTGCTCTGGCGAGATATGTCCCGGCACGGTGGCGTTGTGAACGCCCAGACAAGGATGCGTAGCGGGCGTGCCTGTTATGAAAGCAGGCTCGGCCAAACGATTAGATCGGTCGATAGGTTTTGCCTTCACCGTTCTTGTTTGGGGCCTTTCGTTGGGCCCCTTGGTGTATCATTATCTCTAGCGCCGATAGTCGTGAGCGTGTGTTCCGCCCATGTCACATTTGTGCATCTAGCTGACTTGCTGGGTGATGCCATGCTGAATGAGCTTCAGCTCGACCCACATGCCGTTCGCCTTATCGTCTGGGCCTCGCCTGATGTTTGTGGGCTCTCATGCGTTGACGTCGGTCGATGATGGAGACCAAAAGATGCTCGAAGTTCTCACCCGGATATGCGCGACTGCGGGCGTTTCTCCAGAACTGGCGATCAGACCGCCAGCGACGGTCACGCGCCACATCGTGAACTTTGCGCCGTTCGTGGCAATCCTTGTGTTCGCGATCGCTCTTCCAGTGCTAATCGCCCGGCTGTTAGGGCAGCGTGGCCCCGGAAAGGGAAACGCCTCTGCCTCAAGTGGGGCTTCCTTCCCGGGGCGCCTGAAAGATCCTGTGGCGCGCGGCGAATTAGACAAGGGCGAGCGCGATCAGCGGTCTCAACCGCCTCCGGGCTGATCGTCTCGCGATTGGGGAAATGATCACCGGCGAAGAGTTTCGCCGCCGCACGCTCGGCACGGCTACCGTGCGCTCGAGTACAAGGACAGTCCACGCACGCCATCCTTAGGGCTACATACGAGCGAGATACCAAATAATGCTAGCCAGGACCTGCCCGAGCCCAAGAGCGCAGACTGCCGCAATCCCGATCCATTGGACAGTTTGTGGTCTGAACGCCGCTTTTTCATGGTTGGACAATTACGACCGTTTGTTTTCCTGGTCGGCGATCTTTTCTGTTGCGGAGTAACTCTCCAGCCCACTGCACCGCCGCCCAACGCTATGTCAAGCAGAGATCGCTGAACAACGTGCCGCCAATGGCGTAGGTAAAGGGTGCAATAATAACGACGCACGCCCCTTATCGCGTGTTGCGCGGTGGATGACCCGATGTCTACTCCGGGATCACAAACGACCCGGGGAGGCCCACTGATCCCTGTCGCTGCACGCCTTTAACGTCGACCTATCTCGCCCGCTATCGGTATTGAAGAAACATGCAGGAAATCTGCTTCCTTCCAAGCACCCATTCGGATGAAAGCCAAGCATCTGCACAATTGCGCAAGCTTGGATGGAACAAGCGTCGCAAGACGAAGTTGGAAAGGTAAAGGAGCGGGCGATGATTTTGATCCCACCTTCGTCAGAATGTCGCGGGGCGCATGGCGTGGACGTCAAGAGCCTGATCTCGTCTGTTAAGACCACCCTGCTTGCCGAAGGGGCAAAGGAGACGGAGAGCCTGTGTTTCCGGGCTCTTGGCGATCTTGTCGTTATTGAAGGAACGGTCAACTCCCGAGCAGACGTCGAGCGTATTCGACGTATCGCCGAACGTATTGTGGGTGCGGACCATCTCGTCCTGTGGATCAGCTGCCTTGTTTCCTCTTGAGCATTCAGAGTCGCTGCCACTGCCATCCTCAGTGCCTGGCGTTCGTTCTGGCAATAGTCAGTTGTGTGGTTCGAAAGGAAGGTCATCTTGTGATATACTTTTGCAGCGGCGCGATGACCGGCAGGCATACCTCAATTGGGTGTCGGTCTTCTGCGGGACTTGGGAATGAGCGCGCCGATGATGAACAATACGTTATCTCAGGGAGGCTGCCGTGAAACACCAATCTCGTGAAGGACTTGTGAGGATTGCTGGCGTGCGCAGAGACATGCAGGAGCATGCTCTGACGCGGGAAGAGCGACTTGAACGGTGGGCAGAACTTCTCGACCAGACGCCTGACCGGCGGCTGAATACTCTGTTCGAGACCGAATTTCAGCCGCTTTCAGTGCGCGATTCGATGCGACGCGAAGGCTCTCCGCTCGGTGTAGCCTTCGACGATGTCCTGCTTCGAAAGGAAGGTCTGAAAAACGACACCTATGGTGAAGCAAAACGATTCTTCGGGTTGAGCGATCTGGAAATGCATCAGTTGGTGTGCAGCTGTCACACCGGTGAAACCGTTCGGTCGGGGAGCGTCGCGGAATGTGTACGCGCCGTGGCTGAACCAGGGCCGAGCCCTTGGTCGATGTTCTTGAACGCCTTTTTCATCTTCCGCCGGCCTTGATTTGGCGCAAGTCGAGCCCGCTGCCGCGGTGGCGTGACGGCGAGATGTCCATAGCCGAGACTTTGCAGGGGTAATCTTGCGCATAGGTATTCACGTTTATGGGACGCGCGACGACGTCGAGCCCTACATCGCATTGGCCAAGAAGCTGCTCCTCCTGGGTCATTCGGTCCAGGTTGCCGGGCCGCGCCGCTTTGCCCCGCTGGCGTATCGACATGGCGTGCTCTATGAGCCATTGCCGGACGATTTGTTGGAACGTTGTGAGACGCCCGACGGCCGCGGCGCACTGGCCGGCGGGATCTTGCCAAAGCGCGGTCTTGCAAATCACATTCATGCGCTCAGCCACGAGCTGCTGCAGAGTGAGTGGCTGGCCGCCCATGCTTTTTGGCCCGATCTGATTGTCTATCACCCGAGTTCGATAGCATCGCCCCATATGGTGGAGCGTATCGGCTGTCGTTCGATCATGGCGTCGCCTCTTCCTATCCTTACCCCGACATCGGCATTTCCGACACCGATCGTGCCGTGGCGAACGCTCGGTCCCTTCAACAGGTTCAGCCACACGGTGGCCGACCGGCACTTCACGCGTCTGTTTCGCAACCCGATCCTGAAATGGCGGCGAAAGATGCTCGGGCTGCCAGAACACCCGCGCTTGCGCCATGCTCCCGATCGAAAGCTCTACGCCTATAGCCGGCATCTGGTGCCTGTTCCCAAAGATTGGGGCCGGCACATCCACGTCACCGGCGCGTGGTGGCTTGAGGAGCCTCATTGCAGGCTCTCTGCTGAACTGGAAACATTCCTGACGAACGGCCCGCCGCCGGTCTATGTGGCGCTCGCCGGCCTGCCTGAAAGACTCGCACACGACCTGGCGCACACGGCGGTGAGGGCGGCGAGAATGCTTGGCAAGCGGGTGCTCCTTGCAACGGGAGGCAGACCGGTTCGTGGTGTGGTGTCATCGTCCGATGTGCTTATCTATGCTGATGCGGGGCGAAATGAGCTTCTGACAAGGACCGATATGATCTTTCATCATGGGGGAGCCGCAACAACAGCCGCGGCGCTGCGCGCCGGCAAGCCGAGCGCGATCTATCCAGCCTTTAGCGAGGGGTATTTTTGGGCAAGGCGCGTTCACGATCTGGGCGCTGGGCCTCCTCCTGTTAAGGTGAAGCGTCTGTCGGTTGAGGGGATCGCGGTTTTAATGCACGCGATGGACACCCCTTTTGTGCGGGAGAAGGTCCGTCAGCTGAGCTCTGAATTGCGCGACGAGGGCGGGATTGACGACGCCGTCCGTGCCATTGAGCAGCTTGAACGACTGAGAGGCTGACCGAATAATGGCGAGGAAACAGGGCGAATGAGAATTGATCGGCCCGAATTTCGTACTCATGATTGTCGTGCAGGCGGTGCTTTCCCAGCGATCGGCTGATGCAACGCGCCTCATTCATCACTTCTGGTCGAAGAGTCGTCATGTCACCGCAATACTATAGGTCAGCAATCCATATATCTGCGATATTTGGGTTCTATTTGTCCTGCACAATGCTGGTTCCGGCGTTTGCAGACTTTTACAGCGATCACCGAGACTGGATCGTGTTTGCACGCGCCAGCGTCTTTTGCGGCACCTTCTTCGCTGCCGCTGCCCTGGCGACCCGGGATGCGCCGCCGCAGCTCAATCGAAAAATGGGCTTTTTGCTGGTGAATCTGCTTTGGGTGGTCTTCTCGCTCGTCGGCGCAGTTCCTCTTTGGCTGTCGTCAAAGGACATGAACCTGATGCAAGCGATTTTCGAATCCGTGTCCGCCGTCACGACGACCGGTTCGACGGTCATGGTCGGATTGGATCACACGGCGCCCGGCGTGCTCCTCTGGCGGTCGATGCTCCAGTGGTTTGGCGGCATTGGCATTGTCGCGCTTGGCCTCTTCGTAATGCCCTTCTTACGAGTGGGGGAATATCATTCCTTCGGATGGAATCGTCCGATACGAACGAGAAGGTCTTTGCAAGGATTGCAACGTTCATGCGGGCGTTCGTGGTGATCTATGTGGTGATCACCTTGGCGTGCTCTCTTGCCTACCATCAGTTCGGGATGACGCAGTTTGATGCGCTGAACCACGCACTGACGACCGTCGCGACCGGTGGGTTTTCGACGCATGATGCCTCGTTTGGATACTACGACAGCGTGCCACTTCTGTGGGCATCAACCTTCTTCATGACCTTGTGCAGTCTGCCATTTTCCGTGCTGATCCTCTTTGTGGTCAAACGCAGCACAACGGCATTGTGGGATCCGCAAATCCTAGTGTTTCTTGGCTACCTTTCAGTCATGGCCATGACGCTGGCGGCTTATCATCGCGTTTACAATGGCGTGCCGTTCGCAATGGCCTTATCCCATTCATTCTTCAATCTGGCGTCGATATTGTCGACGTCGGGGTATGCAAGCGAAGATTATACCTTATGGGGTCCTTTTGCCGTCGCTCTGGCATTTTTCGCGACGTTTGCCGGCGGCTGTTCCGGCTCGACCGCAGGCGGGATCAAAGCCTACAGGTTCGTCATTCTTTTAGGCGCGTTCAGACCCCTGATCACGCAGATCCTGTACCCGAACAGTGTCACGCCTGTGCGGTACGGAGGAGCGACCGTGGATCCCGAGCTGCAACGAGCGGTCTTCCTTTTCTTTGCCGTCTTCATCGCGCTTTGGGCCTTCGGAACATTGGCACTTGGAGCGCTCGGATACGATCTCATGACCGCGGCGTCTTCGGTCATCACGGCGCTGTCCAACGTCGGACCTGGAGTGGGGCCTGTCGTTGGACCAGCTGGAAATTTCTCCACGCTGTCCGATCCTGCACTGGCTATCTTATCCGTTCTCATGATCATGGGACGCCTGGAGGTGATGACTGTCCTGGTATTGGTCTCACCATTTTTCTGGAGAAGTTGATCGCCGCGAGGACCCGTTCGGTCTTCGGATTGCGATAACAAGAAACGGGCTCATCGCCGGATATCGTTTCTCGCGGCGACGAACAGCCTGTGGCCGAAAGGCCCGACGGGCGTTAGACGAGACGCAAAGCGGTTCCGTTCATTCCGTGCTTTCAGTGTATCGACGCGCTCGCGGCGCGGCGTTCATCCTTGTCGTGAAGGGCAAAGCGGTCAATCATCTCGACGCTCGCCTCGTTGAAACCCAGAACCTCGACGTGGATTCCGGACCTTCGGTACTTCATCACGATCTTGTCGAGCGCGCCGACCGCTGTGATGTCCCAAAGATGAGCCCGATTGAGGTCGATCGCAATTCTGGAACCCTGCTCAGCGAAGTCGAAAGCACGCACGAATTGCTCCGCGGAGGCGAAGAAGACCTGGCCCTCGACCAGGTAGGTGACGTCTTTGGATGAGGCGTCCTGCTGGCGCGTCACGCGGAACAACCGTGAGACCTTTCCGGCAAAGAATATTCCCGAAAGCAGCACGCCGACGATCACACCCTTTGCAAGATCGTGCGTGGCAACAACAGTGACAACCGTTGCCAGCATCACGACCGATGAAGGCAAAGGATGACGCTTCAGCTCGACGAGCGATCGCCAGGAGAACGTCCCGATAGAGACCATGATCATCACGGCAACCAGAGCTGCCATCGGAATGATGCGTACGAGATCATCAAGCCCGACGATCAGGAACAGCAGGAAGGCGCCGGCAACGAAAGTCGAGAGCCGCCCGCGACCGCCCGATGACACATTGATGACCGACTGTCCAATCATCGCGCATCCACCCATACCGCCAATTAAGGCGGAGGCGATGTTGCCGGCTCCCTGGCCCACGCATTCCTGGCTCTTGTTGCTTGGCGTGTCGGTCATGTCATCGATGATCTGCGCGGTCAGGAGCGATTCAAGAAGGCCGACAGCTGCAAGTGTCACCGAATAGGGAAGGATGATCCGCAACGTTTCCAAGGTGAACGGCACATCCGGAAAGCTGAAGACCGGCAGTGCCTCGGGAAGCTCGCCGAGATCGTCTACGGTCCGCAGATCCATCCCTGTGGACCAGGCAACGCAGGTGAGGACCGCAATTGCAACGAGTGGCGACGGGACTGCATTGGTGATGCGCGGAAACAGGTAGATGATCGCAAGTCCCCCGGCAATCATGAAGTATGTCTCGATTGAGACGCCGACCAATTCCGGCAGTTGCGCCATGAAGATCAGGATCGCAAGAGCGTTCACGAAGCCCGTGATGACCGATCTCGAGACAAAGCGCATGACGCGGCCAACCCTTAGGAAGCCGGCGACGATCTGGATCAAGCCCATCAAGAGAGTGGCGGCAAAAAGGTATTGCAGCCCATGCTCCTTGACGAGTGTGACCATCACGACCGCCGTTGCCGCCGTTGCCGCGGAGATCATGCCCGGCCGCCCACCGACAATGGCCGCCACGCACGCAATGGCGAAAGAGGCATACAGACCCACTTTGGGATCGACGCCCGCGATAACCGAAAAGCCGATTGCTTCGGGGATAA
Source organism: Ensifer sp. VA4 (assembly GCF_055710065.1). Taxonomy (NCBI): domain Bacteria; kingdom Pseudomonadati; phylum Pseudomonadota; class Alphaproteobacteria; order Hyphomicrobiales; family Rhizobiaceae; genus Ensifer; species Ensifer sp. VA4. The sequence goes on from NZ_JBVQPO010000027.1 coordinate 27,125, forward strand.
GAGCGAGGGCGACGACGATGCCGGAAAGCACGTCGCCACGGATGTTGGAGAGCCACTCCCGGCGGTAGTTTGAAAGCGTATTCATTCGGTGAAACGGATCACAATCGAAAGCAGCAAGCCGGTCGCGATAGGTCAGGCTTTTAGCTGCGTTCATGTGTTGTCTGGCGGATCGGCGGCCAGAAGAGCCACCCGGATTCTCACCGGGTCCTTGTGAATGATGCTTGTTACCCCACACGATGTTGCAATGCAATGCCGAGACCGGAGGCGGATCACGCATGTCGGCAAAAACGATTTGGTGGCTGTTTTATATCATGGTATGATATATTTTCATTTGAAAGGAGGATGCTATGACCGAAGGGAACAATGGAACGTGGTCCGAGTATCACCCCAGCAAGAAAGTCTGGTTTTGGTCGACCGTTGGTGCTTCGCTGCTCACGATGATTGTGGGCTTTACCTTTGGCGGCTGGATGACCGCGGGCGGAGCGTCCGTCATGGCTGACCAAGCGGTCAGGATGGCCCGTGCGGAGTTGATCTCGAACATATGCGTTCACAACTTCGTCTCTGCCGCCAATGCGGTTGAAAATCTGAAGGAACTCAAATCCAAATCCAGTTGGGAGCGGGACGATTTTATTACAAATGGTGGTTGGGCTTCTGTCGATGGTCTCGTCTCGCCGGTTCCCAATGCCGCCGATACCTGCGCGAAGGCGCTGATCGACCTCAAGGAACTGCCTATCATTGTCGAAGTACCGGCGAGCAGTTCACTCTGATCTATCTCCGTCTCAACCCGCTGGAGTGGGCCGCTGTCTGAGGCCCGCCACGCGCGCTCGTATCAAGCGACTATCAGCGCGATAAGTCCTGACTGTTGTCGCGAGCATCGAAGTCTCGCCGCGGACGATGCGGTCGTGGCGGGCTCCAAACGATGCGTGCGCCAAATAGTTCCGCGGAATCATGGATATAAGCAGATTTTGCGGGAGGCTTGATCATTTCTTGTCTTTATCAGCCGCCTCTCGCAGGTCTCTCGATCGCCACCGGTGCAAAGGCGCCACTGCCATGCTGCAATTGTCGGTGGGTTGATGTCGCAAAAAGGACACTGCGACACCTCAATTCCGCGGAGCGGCTAGGCAAGCGTCACAACATGCTTCACTATGGTGCTAATTTAGGCAGAACTGCGAATGGCTGTCATGCTTCCGGGCGAGCTGCTCTTCGGTAGATTGAGGGGCGTGCAGCGTACTTACAAGGAGGATTTATTGAACTGGCAGAAGCGGTTCGGTGAAATGCGGTCACAATTGACCCCAGTGTCGTCAATGCGCGGTTTTTGGGGGCTCATGGGTGCGTATTGGCTCTCCGAGAGGTGGAAGGAGGCCTGGGGGCTGGCCGCCATAATCGTGGTACTGACCGCGTTATCGGCCATGGCGAGCGTTTGGTTCGCCGAAGCGTCCGGGGATCTCATCAGTGCAATCGCATTCCTCCATCACCCGCAAAACCCCTCAACCCTTCCCGCGCTGCTCAGCAGTGCCGCTACACTGGTTGCGATTGTCGTCCTCAAGGAAATCGGGTTCATCGCGGTCCGCCACTACTTCTCGACAACACTGCATCGCAAGTGGCGAGCCTGGCTCGACGAGCGCTTCAATAGCGCGATCCTGGACTGCAATCATACGCATTTCCACCTCCAGAACGGCGCCGCAGAAGAGACCCCTTCCGCGGCGGCGGTGCCGGACAACCTTGATCAGCGTATTCAGGAGTCCATCAAGGGCCTTACCGGGGGCGCCATCGGTCTTGCAATGGGGATCGCCGGCGTCACGCTTTCCCTGTACTTTGTCGGCGGAAAGCTCATCGCGAACTCCACCGAAATCACGGGGCTCGAGTTCCTGGGGACCTATGCCAGCGCTTGCCTGACATTTGCAGCGGTACTGGCCTACGTGCCGCTTAACACGTTTCTTGCAGTCAAACTCGGAGCGATCTTGCAGCGGCTGGACGTCAGAATGCAGTGGGCAGAAGGAAGTTATCGGCGTGAGCTCGCGGCGCTCTTGAACCGAAGCTTCCACGTCGCGGCAAATCAAGCCGAAGGCGTGCAAAACCGCATCAACAGGAAACGATATGCTCAGATCGACCATACATGGGCCGGCCTGAATTTCCTCACCGCGGGCTATATGGGATTTGAGCTCGTCTACAATTTCTTCTCCTCGCGCATCATCGCTTATGCACCGGGACTCCTTCCTTATGCTGAAAGCAGGATTAGTCTCCAAGGCTATGTTACGGGAGCCGAGCTTGCGAATGCGGTCATTAACGATTGCTCCTGGTTTATTCACGTCATGCCCGACATCGCGAGACTGCGAGCGAACGCAAGACGGGTGACAGAACTTGCGGAGGCGATCGAAGAAGCCCAATGTCCAAAGGAATTCTACGCGCACACCGGGTGCTCGCAGTTGCACTACCAGACCCAGGAGCCTCGTCTAGGCCTGGCCATTCAGGACGTGGAACTTATGCATCCGGGCGCCGCCGAGCCTTTTGTTTCGACGGATCGGCTGCGGGTAGAGCGGGGCGAATGGGTGCTGCTTTTGGGAGAGTCCGGCAGCGGCAAGTCGTCCTTGCTCAAAGCAATAAGTCGTCTGTGGCCGCATGGACGGGGCACGATCATTCTGCCGAGAAACGTGCGCACGCTCTATGCCGCGCAAGACGTCTATCTGCCGTCGACGTCGCTAAAGGAGCTGATTTGCCTGCCCGATCCCATGCAGTCGTACGATGATGCGGACGTTGCAACGATATTGGAGGAAGTCGGGTTATCCGATTTTGTAGATGACCTTGCCAATGAGGGCCGAGCCAATCAGACCTGGGATCAGCTCTTGTCCGGGGGGCAAAAGCAAAAGCTCATTCTCGCGCGCATTCTGCTGCTACGGCCCGGTCTTCTGCTGCTCGACGAGCCGACCAGCGCTTTGGATCTTAAGGCTAAGAACTCGTTTCACGCCACTATTCGAACCAAGTGTCCTGGTACGTCGGTGATTAGTGTTATGCACACCTCCTCGGCGCCGAAATCTTCAGAAGGCGACGAATTGTTCGACAGCGTGCTTTCGATCGCGCAACGAACGGTCACGAAGGGGCCGGTGACCGATCTGACACTTCGGCCACGGGTCTTGGGGCGCGGGCAGACCTATCTTGAAAAATCTCCCGCCGAATGATGGCGATCATCTGTGGCCGGGAACGAGTTCGTTGACGGATTGGCGCTCGCCTATCGGCCCCAGTTCAACCTCGCGAGTTTTCCGCGAAGGTATGTTGTTGCTTCGAAGGCGACGGCCCCGTCGCTGTCGACCATGGCTTCCCAGACCCGATTGCCGAGGCGGCACTGCACGCGGTTAAGGTCCTGGTGTTCTCCACAACCGCATTCGACGGTAACGTTGATCAGGCCGAGGTTGCGGTACCGCTCGAAATCTCCGGCCGAAAGGCCAAGCTGGTCGGCAATATAGGATGGCTCGATGAAGAGATCCTTCGAGGGAGGTAGCGTCAGGTCTCGCCATCTCTTGCGCGTCATAGGGCTATCTCTCCCAAACGTAATTTGGCGCCGGGGAATGGTCACCTTCACGCATGGGGATTGGGCCGCCCTCGCAGATCCATCCCCAAGGTCACTTGCGGTAAGCTTGTTCAATTGTGCCCTCGCGATGACACGATTGAAAATTAACAATCGCGAGCGCGGCATGTTATGGCGTCCACCGAAGCTCGCGAAGCTCCCCCACGGAGTTGCGGCGACTATATATCATGTCATGACATAAATAAAGGATGCGTTCGATGCCGTCCGGTGTTCGTGTAAAACCTGCGGTTTCAATCCCCGAGGCCTCTTTGGAGGAGGCGCTTGACCCTGAAGTGTTCAAAGGGCTTGCGGGGGTAAGGCTCGCCATGCGGCGCTTCCTTACCAGTAGCGAGATTGAGTTGTCGCGGGCGGGCATCACCTCACAGCAGTATCAAGCGCTGTTGGTTATCAAGGCCGCTCCACAGAACCGGATCAGAATGAGAGGGCTCGCCGAAGAGATGCTGATGCAGCACAACGGCGCCGTTCAGCTCGTCGACCGGCTTGAGACGGCCGGCCTCGTGCACCGAGCGCCATCGCCGGTTGACAAGCGAAGTGTCCTTGTCGGCTTGACCGCGTTGGGCGAGGCGGTTCTTGACGCGCTGGCAAGAAGGCACCTGGTCGCCATGCTCGCAAACGAGCCGCTGCTGGCTGAATCGCTAACTCGGCTTCGCGAGCTTGCGCAGAAGCGTTAGATCGGCGCCAACTGATCGCAAAATGACCTAGGTGCATCGGGTACGTGCGGCGGGTTGCGACCGTCGCGCCCGACACGACCGTCATTTCACTTCTGGCGCCTGACCTGCCTTCTGCGCGGCACGCCGCGCCCTGATGGCGGCGGCCACGAAGACGCGCGACAGGCCGTGGTAGAGTGGATCGCGCGACAGAGTTCGCGACGTGATATAACCGATCATTGAAACGGCCATGATCGGCATGACCGCCTGGTGGGCGCCGGTCATTTCAAGGATGATGACGAAGGCTGTCATCGGCGCCTGCACAACCCCTGCAAAGTAGCCGGCCATGCCGAGAATCGATCCAAGACCGATGCTCGTGCCCAGGACCAGGCCGGCCGTGCTTCCGAAACCGGCTCCGACCGAGAGCGATGGCGCGAAAATGCCGCCGGGTATCGTGGAAATCATCGAGAGGAAGCTCGCGACCAGCTTTTGAATGAAAAAGAGCGGTGGCGCCGTATTGCCTTCGATCGCATGCCGTGCCTGATCGTACCCCGTCCCGTATGTGGCGCCGCCCGAGGTGATGCCGATCACCGCGACACCCAGTCCGCAAAGGCTGGCCAGAACCATCGTGCGCTTCATCTGGTCCGGCTGGGTCCAGCGTCGAATGCGCTGCCCCACGTGAAGAGCAAGACCACTGAACCCGGCCCCGAGCGCTCCTCCGCCAATGCCGCATACTAAAATCAAACCCCAGTCGCGCAAATGCGCCGGGGCAACGCTTGAAACCCCAAAGTAGGTGTAGCTGCCCGAAAGACCGAGCGCGGCCAGTCCCGACAGGATCACCGCACTCAGCACCACCCCATTGGAACGGGACTCGTAAGCGCGGCTCATTTCCTCAATCGCAAACACGATTCCTGCCAACGGTGTGTTGAAGGCCGCCGCAATTCCGGCCGCGGAGCCCGCGAGAATGAGGCCGCGTGCATGCGGGAGTTCACCGAAACGAGCGGCGGCAAGCATGATTGACGCGCCGACTTGAACCGTCGGTCCCTCCCGTCCGATCGAGGCTCCGCAAAACAGACCCAGGATGGTGAGAACGATCTTTCCGAATGCGATCCGCAGCGACAAAAGGGAAGGCCGCTCCGTCTCATCCAAATGGCGCGCCGCGATCGCCTGGGGGATCCCGCTTCCTTGAGAATTGGGAAAGTACCTGATTGCGAGATACGCAGACAGGATGAAGCCGAAGGGTGTCACGACGAGAGGCGTCAAATATGCCCGTTCGCTCGATGAAGTGAAGCTGGCAAACGCCGCCTGCGCGAGGTCTGCAAGTTCGGCGAAGCCGACACTGACAACTCCAATCGCCATGGCCCCCGACCAAAAAACAAGCCTTGTGCGCCACTGGCCGCGCGAACCCAAAACGACCTTGGAACGGCGCAGGATTCTGAGTTTACGCTTGGAATCGGGCATGGATCGTTTCCGGCTTGGTTTGCGCGGCAAGATGCTGAGGCTTGTCGGCAGGGTCTGTTAATCGGAGGGAGGGATGGATGCTTGACCGCATGACGCGCAGTCATGCTCGGTAGTGCGGCCTTGGACCGTTCAACTGTCAGATGACCCGTTTCCACCAAGGCTCCTTAAAGCTTCGTAGAGGACCGTTCCTTGACCGTCGGTCACCGCTTCAAATAGCCGTCTTCCCAGACGCACTCTTATATGTCGCAGGCCGAAATGCGGGTGCGGGTCCTTTTTCACGCTCACCGAAACCAAACCCAAATGGTGATAACGTTCAAAATCGTCCAACGATATCCCGAGTTGATCGGCAATGTACTCGCTCTTCACGTTGATGTCGTCCGGCAGCGGAGCGCAGAGCCTGCGACGCCTCCTGCTTGTCATGAATGAACCTTTGAATGTCGGGAAATGCACTGCGCGTCGCTCGCCGTCGGCGCTGCATCCATTGAAGGCGCGCAATCGCCTAGCCGAACCTTTCCCTCATTGGGGGTCCGTTCGTCTTGATTCAAGTTCGGCAAGCCTTCGTCTCGCGCCTCGGTTTTGGCCTTCGGCGTCGCGAGCGTGATGACCTAGTGGCATGTTTCGGCCATCGCGCTCGCGAACCTCCTCCCTCCGGAGTATATTGTTCATATATCATGCTATGATATAAACGTCGAGGTGGCAATTCGCTCAATTTCCGCCGGGTGGAAAGGGGCATGTGTAGATCGATCGTGAACGGAGTTGATTGAACCCTCAAGAACCCGAGCTTGTTCTTGAAATATGGCCGTTCAAGATCGATTGGCTTTTTCTTGTAAAGGCGTAACGCACACCATCAGGCTGTCCTTGTGCATGGGAGGAACTGACACATGGAAGCCGGTAAGGAGGGGTAATGCAGATCGATGATTTTCACTGGCAGCGGGAGTTGATCATCAAAGCACCATGTCTCGATAGACGGTCGGCGCTTCATACGATCGCTGAAGATCTGTCGGAGCGGACCGGCATCGAGGTGCGGGACCTGTTTGAGTCCCTTGAGGCTCGGGAAGCCCTCGGCTCGACGGGCTTCGGCGGAGGATTTGCTCTGCCGCATGCACTGGTGCCGGCCTTGCGTTCGCCCGCCAAAGTGCTCATGACGCTGCGCAGCGGCATCGACTTTGCATCTCCCGACGATAGGCCCGTCGACGTATTCTTGGCGGTGCTTTGGCCGAAGGACGAGCACCAAAGCTTCCTTCCCGCGCTCGCCAAACTTTGCCGGCCGTTCAGGTCCGCGCGCGTTCTGGACGGCTTGAGAGGCGCACAGTCGAAGACTGAGGCCATGATGGTCCTGCAGATGTTTACCTCGGAACGTTTGCCAACCCTCAACCGAAAGGTCGTGGGTGTGAATGCGGCTTAAGGAGCGGCATGGGGCCCGGCGGTGTCCCACAGCGTTTCATTCAGCAGCCATGCCCTTTACGGGCCGTTAACCGGGTCTCGAGGTTCACAATCCCGTGAGAATGTGGCGATTCAGGGTGGGATTCGTGGTATTTTTATGGCTAATATACGGCTGTGCACGAAATAATATACTGCATAAGGCATATTCTAGAAATGAAAATTTAGAGATTTCCGGATCTTCGGCCCGTCGTGTTCTGCGGCGGGTCATTTTTCGTTGGTCAAGGCTGCGGTCCGGTGTGCCGCGATTTTGGGCGCGCTGTTCAATTCGGAACAATCAGGGCGACTGGGGATCCGTGGTCATGAGACGCCCTCGTTGTCGATCAGTAGCAGTCCATGGCGAATGGCGATGAGCTGTTTCCGCCGAGAAGCCGTCGGCGAATCCAGCCAAGCTCCAGGAGCTGATCGACGTGCTGCGCGACGATCATGCGCGCGAGGCCGTCCTCGATGACCTGCAGAAAGTCGCCCGCGGTCGGGCCGACGAAGGGGTTGAAGATACAGCGCCTCGCGGCGATAATAGCGGCAGCAAGTGCTGCGAGATTTGAACGGCGCCACCCACGGACAGAGTGGCGCCGTTTATCTGCTTCAAATAAACAGCAGAAAGAAGAACGGGAGCGTTTCTGCAACGGCTTCGCCGGTTGCAGCGGCGGCCGTGTCTGCCGCGATCTCCGTCACCATCCCTGTCGTCGTAGCCGTGGTTTCGGCTATCTCGCTTCCCGTCGAGACGGAAATGCTGGCCTCGATACCGCCGGCATCTCCCTCAGTCGACGATACCAGCGAGGACGAATTCGAGACCGCCGCATCATTGACGCTGTTTTGGGAGGCTGTCGCGACGGTTGGCAGTTCCAGATTGTTTGAGGAGTTCGCACCAAGCTCCGTCTCGCCGATTGCCTCGCTGGTCGACTGGCTTGGCGCGGCGAGCGGATCACTTGTCGTGCCCGAACCGTTGCCGGTCTCGCCACTGCCGTTTCCGCCCCCGTCTCTCGGTCCGCCATCAAGGCCGTCGTTGTCATCTTCTTCGTCGCTGCTCTCTGACGAAGAGTTGCTTGACGAGGGTTGATCACTACCGTCTTCGCTCTGGCTGTCATCGTCCATTCGTTGTGGTGGTTGTTGGACGCCGTCGTGCGCTGCAATCTGGTCCATTTCGACGTCGCCGTTGTTTGCGACGTTGCCGTCAGGTGGGCCGTTGTTCTGACCACCGCCATCCTGACCGCCCTGGTTTCCACCATCGTTGCCGCCATTGTTCTGGCCGGCCACGCGTGCCCGATAGTACTTCAGGCAGGCGGATGCGCCGGCGCTCGCGGCAAAGATGCCGCCGACGGTGGTCGTCGCGCCTACACCCACGGCCGAAAGCACGTTGTTCTGTTTTGCGCCATCGACGGTCTGCGAGATGCCGGCGGCAGTGCCGAAGACGCCACCACCAAGACCGATGATGCAGGCGGGCAGTCCGTGGCCGCTCGGATCGAAGCCCCAGGCCGGATTGTTCAGCATGAAGGCGTACCGGTTCGCGCTGTCGTGCCGGTAGATACTCGCCGAATAGAGAGTGTCTGGCCTCGTAAATCTTGCAAGCGCCGGCTGATAGTAGCGCTGGTTGAAATAATAAAGCCCGGTATCGGCATCAAAGGGTTGCCCCATGAACCCGTAGTCGGGCGATCCTGCCGCGCGTTCGAGCGGAAGGCCGTAGGCGTTATAGAGGAACCAGTCGGTTGGCGAACCGGCAGTGTCCGTCGTGAAGGTCAAGCTATGGCGGGCATCCCCGTGGAGGTAGCTTTCATTTGCCGTGCTGCCGGTCGCCTTGCGAGTGTAGGCGGGGCCGAGGCCGCCATGCAGCACTACCTCGGACGTCGTTGATCCATTGGCCGTGATCTGGTGGAATTGCGGCGACAGATAGAGATAGTTGCTGCCGCTCGTATCCTTGCGCCAGACACGATTGCCGGCGTGATCGTAAGCGTATTGAGCAGCACTGTCATCGCTGCCGGCCTTGAAGCTTTCAAGGCGGTTTCGGCCGTCATAGCTCGCTTTAAATGTTAGGCTCGATGCCGATGTCGACAGAAGGTTGCCCATGTTGTCATAGCTAGGGTTGAGGGACTGGCCATCGATCGTGCTTGACGGGTCGAGCAGATAACCCTTGCTCACCAACGAGAGATTGGTTGACGATTTCAGGTTGCCGGCGCCGTCGTACTGGTAGGTCTCGCCGCCGCCGGCGATCCTGCTGTCCGTGACCGATCCGAGGCGCGCAGTCTCGAAATTCGACGTCCTCGTATAGTTCGACCATTTTGCCGACGCGCCGTTGACGCTCAGCGGATAGCCGTAGGGGTCGAGTTGGTAGGTTTCGCTGAACAGGTTCTGGCCCGCTGCCGTGACACCAAGTTTCGAGATCCCGAAATCCGGTGTGTATTCCAGTGTGGTGGTGACCCCGTTTGCGTACTGGATGGTTTGCGGTTGCCCCATCGCGGTGAAGTCGGAGAGCGTTATCTTCGGAACGCCGGCAATGGATTGGCTCGCGAGGTGATCCAAAATGTATGTAAGGCCGATGACCGTGCCATCGGACATCTCAATTTTCGTGGGCCGTTTCTGCGGATCGAACTGCGCGTTTAGTGAAAGGGTCTCGGCTGGGTTTCCAACCTCAAGCGTGCTATCTGCGACCGAGCCATAAGCGTCGTATGCGAAGGAGCGCGAGACATCGACCGCCTGGCCGCTGACGGTGGCCGACGTCAGTTGGCCAAGACCATTCGCCACGCTGTCGCCGTCATACTCGTATTCAACCGAGATGCCGGCAGGATAGGTCACTGTGGTTTGGCGCCCGGCGCTGTCATAGGAATAGGCGAACGTGCCGTTGCCCTGGGTCTTCTTTGCGAGGTACCCGTTGGCACCATACTCGAAGGTTGAGGCGCCGAGTGCAGGCAGCGTCTTTGCCGAAACGCGACCGAGGCTGTCATAGGTGTACTTCGCGGTGGTGGAGCCTCCATCTTGTGGGGGCTCGACCACGGTGACGCGGCCGATGACGTCGCGCTCGTAGTTTGTCTTGACACTCGGCAATCCAGGCGATCGCAGATCCTGGAATGTCTGCGTCTGCGCTTTCGCCTTGTTGGCGTAGTAGGAACGGTCCTCGACAAGGGTTGCGCTATAGGCGGTATCGCTTGCCATGGTGCGCGTTACCGTTTGTCCGGTCCCCGTCATCTCGTAGCTGGTCTGTGAGGCGATTGCTTGGACCTCGTCGCCGTTCAGCCACGGGAACGTGGTCTCGCTCGTCCTGTCGAGAGGGTCGTAGGCTGTCGTTTCGTAGAGCGCTTCATCCCCCGTCAGGTAGGGAAGGGCACTTTGAAGAACCTTGTTGGTGGCACTGAACGTCATGTCTTCCATGACACGATCGACCGCACCGCCCTCGCTCGATTGCGTCAGCATCTGGTACCGGCGTTCGAGCCCGTCGAAGAGGTAGGTCACCGATTGCACCGAAGGCGTGCTGCCCTCAGCCGGCCACTGGGTCAGGTTCGTGCGCGTGACCGAAGGCACGCCGCTCGACCAGCCATGGGTGAAGGTCGAAAGTGTCGCGAGCTTGGCGGGAACGAGGCCGGCCGGAGCCGTTACCGATGTCGAGAGGCAGGTTGCAGCCAGCGCGCTTGTGTCGGTTCCCTCAGGCGCCGGACCCTGGATGGTCTGCCGTCTTCCAAAACTGTCATAGCAGGTGGTGAACTGATTGCCGTTGGCATCGACCTTCAATGTCTGTTTGCCGAAACGCGCATCGTATCCATATTGCGTCAGCAACACTGTGTCGCCCGCCCCGGTCGGCTGGGACATCTTCTGGACATAGGTGTTGAACGCCGGCTCGATCGCATAGGTTGTCGTCGCCAAACCGGGCTTGGTCATCGTTATGCGGTTGCCGAAACTGTCGTAGGAATAGGTCGTTTCGAGATACGCCTGCCGCGCCTCATCCCAGGAACCGCGCGTGGTCACGTTCATAGTGTCATCATAGGCCCAGCTATCCAGTGAAATGTCTTCAGCCGGCTGGAACGACTGAACATCGGAAAGCGACGGATTGCGCGTCGTCTTTGCAAACTGCCTGAAGCCGAAGCGCCAGTTCGCCGGGTCGTTCTGATAGGCGATGTTGCGGTAGACATTGTCCGATGGATCAAGATCGTTGCCTGACCGGTCGACAAGGTTGAGCTTGGCAGACTGCGTGCGATTTCCATAGGTGTCGTACAGAAAGACCTGGCCAAGCGAATGCTGATACTTGCCCCCCTGGTATTTGTCCGATCGCGTCGACGAGGGTCGCACGAGCGTTGCCTTATAGCCGGTCTCCTTCGATACCTCGGTCGTCGTCGACTTGTACTGGTAACTGTCGACAGACAGGACGTCTCCCGCCGAGCAAAGGCCCTCCTGTGCCGTGGCGCAGATCACAGTGCTCGATTGCGGACGACCGATGAGCGGGAAAGCCTGGTTGTAGGCAACGGTCGTCGTTCGGCCGATCGAGACGTTGGTGTGCGTGCTTGCGGCAAAACCCAGCCAGCCACGTCCCGTGTCGCTGACCTGTCCGTCCTCATAGAAGTGCGTCGTCGTATAGCTGTAGGGGTTGGTGGTGATGGCCGGATTGTTACTGTCCGTCGTGCTCGCCACCACATAGTAGCGACCGGTCAGGTTGGAACTCGACCGATATTGCGGCAATGCCTCGTTCTGGACGAGCGGCGGGTATCGCTGGTAGGTCGCCAGTGCTCCGGTGCCTGCAGTTTCGGAATAGACCGTGGGATCTGAAATCGGCTTGTAGGTGATCGCGACCGTCCCGAGTGACGAGCGCTCAATCCCGGTCATGAGGTCTGGAATGGCCCCTGCCGTCAGCCCCACCTCGACGCTCTCTTGCGTGAACGCGACGACATCCAGAAGCCCGTCGGCATTGATATCGGCCACCAGCCGGTTCGTCTGACTCGCCGAGCCGCCCTGATTGAGCCCGAGGCCGTTCAATGATCCCTGGTTCCAGGAGCCAGGGACGAAGGCGGATCCCGTCGAAAGCGCAATGGATGTTCCACCCGCATTGAAGCCGACGATATCTCCCCTTCCGTCGCCATTCACATCGGTCATCATCCTTGGCGTCTGGCTGGACCAGTCTGGCGCGTTAAACGACGAAGACCAGATGGCCGGCGGTTCGAAGCCGGCGCCATTCGACAAGCCGACACTGACTTGCGTGCTGAACCCGACGAGATCGGAAAGACCGTCACCATTGACGTCGGACATCATGCGAGGATTGTCCGCATTCCACTGGCTGCTGTCGGCGAAGTTGGCATAATTCTGGTTCCAACCTTCTTCAGAAAAGCTGGTGCCAGTCGATAACGCCACGTTGACCGAGCGCGTTTGCTGGTTCATCGCAATGACGTCACTCTTGCCGTCGCCATTCACGTCGGCCATCAAAAGGTCGTCGCCCTCCCAACCTTGTTTGATGCCGATATCGGCAAACCAGGTTTGCGGGGCTTCAAATCCACCAGTCCCGTCGGCAAGTGCCACCTGGGCGCCATCGTTGAAACCGACGATGTCGGCAGCCCCGTCGCCGTTCACATCGGCAAGATAACGCGGCGCGTCCGCACTCCAGCCGGTATTGGGAGCAAAATACGGAAAGGTGCTCGACACTTTGACGAAGGTCGATGTGGACGCATCTGCGAGCGCCATTTCAACCCCGTCATCGGAAAACCCGACAATGTCGGCAAGGCCATCGCCGTTAATATCGGTTAGGTAGCGCGGCTCGTCGCCGGACCAGTTGTATTCCGGAGAAAAGGCGTTGAGCCAGGTTGTCGGGGCAGCGAAGCCTGCCGGCTTGGCGAGCGCGACCTGCACTCCATTCTTGAACCCGACGATATCGACCAAGCCGTCGCCGTTGACGTCTGCGAGCGTCACCGGGTTAGCGGTCTGGTCCCAACCGTTTGCGGGCGTAAAGGCTCCCTGCAGCCAGGTCTGACTGCCCGCGAAGGCGTTGGCGCCGGTTTGATACATGAAACGGGAAGGTGAGAGACCTTTGGCGCTGGCATCCTCGCTGTCGAAGAGCTGTATGCTTGTCAGGCGCGAGGCGCCAGTCGAGGGCGAAGTTTCGTAACCGAGCCGGTAATTGCCGACGAGGTCATCGGCGAGATAGCTGCTGACGGCGCTCAGGCGAAGTGTCGTTTCCGCCAACGCGCCGCCCGTATAATTTCCGATCGGATCTGGCCGGTCCTCGTAGGTCAAACGCACGAAACGATTGGCCGGCGTCGCTGGTTGCGTGCTGACGTTGCCGCCGTAGGCGATTTCGATCGGGTAGGCCTGAGTGCCCGCTTGACCTATGCCGATCGGATCGGTGCTGTAGGTAAAGGTGACCTGATTGCCGTTCCGGTCAGTTTGCGACGACAGCAGCCATTCGCGAACAGTCTCCTGGCCCGAGGTGACGAGAACGCGGCTATCGTCAGTGCCGCCGAAGACGAGTGTCTCGCCGTTCGGTTGCTGCACAACGAAGGATTGGGGGCCGGTACCGCTCGTCCCCTTTGCCGTAACCTGGTCCCAATTGTCTATCTCTGTGCGATATACGCTCCGATCGCTGCCGTAGGCTCCCGTCATCACCAGAAGACGTTTGCCATTGAAAGCGAAGCGGTCTTCACTGGTATAGGTGATGTCGCCATCAATGCCGTCGATCGCGATGATCTTGCGCACGCGGCTTATCTTCGAAAAACCGCTCAGGTTCCATCCAATTCCCAGCAGACCATTCTGGCTCGTGCTGTTGTAGCCGAATGAAAGCGCCGGCTGATAACCCTGAACGCCGGGAGGGATCTGAACTTTGATCGTGTAGATCGCGCTACCGGACGATGTGACACTGAACCGACCCTTGTCGGATCCTGCCTCGTCGTCGGCTGCCGCGAGTGCCGCGCGCACGGTTCCATTCGGCGGGCCGGCGAGAACAAGTGCAAGTGCCAGGGTCATTCTGCAGAACGTCGCGAGGCGGGTCATGACTTCCCCCTATGGAAAGAACGGGTGTTAGGTTGCAGGATTTCGTTGATGTGAATGCGGGCCTTCGGCCGGCTCCGGCCGGCAAGTCCGCTTGCTCCAGGTCGTCCCGGTGTGCCAGGAGCAGCCGTGGCGGTCGCCGTCATGCCATTCCCGGGCATGCCGCCGCGTCCCCCAGCGCCGCCTTGCCCGGGAAAGCCGCCCTGGCTATCGACGGCCTTGATCGCGATTAGATGGGCCCGGTTCGGCGGGCACGAAATGAAAACGTTCGATGAAATGCCGCCGTTTCCGCCGTTCCCACCTCGTCCGCCATTTCCGCCGTTTCCTCCGGCGCCGGCATTGCCGAACTGACTGTCATGAAAGCTCGCGTCGCCGCGGCCCGCATTCCCGCCCTGGCCGCCGTCCCCACCCTTGCCGCCTGCGCCGCCGCGGCCACCTTGCCCGGCCTGACAAAAGATGGTGAGGGGACGGCTGGAAGCGGCAAACGAGCGAATTGAGATTTCAGCCGTTTTGCACATGCCTCCGGTGCGTCCGCGCCGCCCGGTCTGCCCGTCCAGTCCGTTCGCGCCGCCGCTGCCGTCGCGGTCGATGATTGCAACGGTATTTGCGGCCGCAGGACCGAAGACCGAGGCACGGAACTGCAGCGATTTTCCGTCGCGCCCCGGCTGGCCATCGCTGCCGGCCGATCCGGAAGGTCCATCGAGTGGTCCGGAGAGGCGGCTGTCGACGGGATGAGGCGTTGGGAGGATACCGATATGGTGGTTGTCCTGCCCGATCTCTCTCGCCCCGCTTTCACGGACGTCGAGGTGCTGAACCACCATGGAAAAGACGTTGCCTCTGACGATCACCCGCGCGCCGGGGCCGATCGTCAAAGTGCCAACGTTGAAGAGCGTGTAGAGTTCTTCGCGGGTGCCGACTTCCCAATCCTCAGCGGTCGCACTGACATCGAGCACGGCGCCTGCCGCAAGTTCGATGTTCCTTGCAGACACGACCTTCAGCCGGGCGGGGAAGTGCTCGCCCATCCGTTCGACGTCGCGCTCTTCAAGCGGTTCTCCGGCAAATATGTAGGCTTCGCCGCGATCGTGCACGCCCTGCCAAAGCCGCGCCCGGCCGCCGAAATGGTCGAAGCTTTGCAGGCGTTTCGCGCGTGCCGTTTCAGCCGCATGCGACATCCACCAGCGCAAGCTGTGGATGTCGCCAACGCGCAGATAGGCTGTTGCAAGATGTCCGGCTTCCAGTTCCGACATATCGTGACCTGCCGCAGTCGCGATCCTCTCGAATTCCGCCAAGGGCGACTGTGCGGTGCCAATTTCCGCCAGGAAGCCGGGACCCATCGCCTTAGCCTACGTTCGAGACGGAGATCGTGCCGGGATTGCCGGTATAGGTGCCGGCGGCGCCGACCGTGCCGTTGGCGCCAGGCGTGCCTGCCGTTCCAGCGGTGCCGGCCGAGCGGTGCTTGCCGCTGCCTGAGCCGCCGGCACCCCCGGCACCTCCGGTGCCGCCGCTGCCCGCAGCTCCTCCGGTGCCGGCCGCCGCAATCAGCCCACCGCTCTGAACCATCGCCGGATTGACGCCGGTTGCAAGCGTCACGTTGATCTGGTGTCCGTCAACGCCGTTTCCTCCCGGGCCGCCATTGCCGCCGGCACCACCCGCACCGCCATTGCCACCATTGGCGCTCTGTGTCCCTTCGCATCCTGACTGGCATCCGTCGCCGCCGACTCCGCCGGTGCCACCTGCGCCGCCGTTGCCACCGGATCCACCCTGGCCGCCGGCGCCCGACTGGGTCAGGAAATAGATCGGGTTTTGCGTAATCGCGTTGAACGTGAAGTTTGCGGTGAGGTTCGGTGTGCCGTCAGCACCGCGCTGGCCGTCAGTGCCGGCAGCTCCATTGGAGCCGGCCGTTCCCGGTGTCGGATCCTTAGCGCCGGTGCAAACACCCGGCGAAGGTGTACCGGAACTGCTGCCATTTTGACCGCTCGCCGCCTGCGGTTGGTTGGTACCAGCAGTGCCCACAGCACCGGCCGCGCCGAAAATACCGATCGTGTAGTTCGCGCCGCTGCTTCCGCCGCTGGCATTGTTGACGACTGTCTGCGCCACGAAGGTGACGCTCGTCGCGTAGGCGTTGATATAGCCGCCCTGGTTAATCGTCAGCGTCCCGATGTTGATCGATACAGGCGTGCTTTCGTCCCCGAGCGTCCATTCGGACGAGATGGTCTTGTCATTCGCGGATACGAGCCGCACGGTCGTCGGAAAAACGTGTTTGAGCGCAAGGGCGTCGTCGTGCGACAAGGGCCGGTCGGCGTGGACGGCAGCTTCAGCGCGAAGATAAAGTGCCTCCATGCTGCCGTTGGATTCATCCATGAGTTTGGGATGGTCCTTTTCGTACTGCCGCGCGCGAGCTTGCCGGATCTCCGGGCTCGAGCCGTCATGAAGTAGGTCTCGCAGTTCTTCGATCGAATGCACCTTGCGGGTGGTTTCGATTTCGTCTCCCGCCTTCAGCGCTTCAAGACTGTGTCCGAACTTCACTGCGCGTTCATTGAATGACAGCATGGCGTTCTCCTTCGTTGCCAGGTCTGCGGAAAATTCGGCGAAAAACGATCGTGTCCCCGTGCCTTGAGGTCAGCGGCCTGAGACTGGTGGCGGCGTCTGCCGACGCGGCGCGCACCACTCCCACGCCGCCAAAAGGCGGAGTTGACGGTCAAAATAAGCAGAAGTGCATTGAAACTAGGAGTAGAGTAGACCCACGAAATGCGCGGTATCTACCCTCAGATTTAAAGGCTTTTCAGATACGCGTAAAAGAAGGTGTAAGATTTCATAACGCAATCCAGAATTGGGAAATCCGAGCGCCAGATCGGAACGAGGCGATGAACGTCGATGGCCGCCTCGCGTCAGTGCGGGGGAAAAGACTGTGGACGCTTGCACCGTTGAAGGCTCGCAGGTGCACGCTGGGAAGCCGGTTCTCTGGTTGTTCCTCCCCCGTCCGGGCTAGCACTATTCAGATCTGCCGGAAATGAGCCATATATGTACTGGTTCCGTTCCGGCAAATTTAGGTTCGGCTGAAATCACAGCCAGGGTGTCGGGAAGGAAACGCCGTCGCCATTAAAGAGGACCATGCAGGGGCGCTGTCGTTTTGCACTTAACTGGGTTCTTCCTCAATTTCTGTGGTTAACAGAGTGTTAGCGCCTCGACTGCTATCTGCGGGGATGCGGGCGCAATTGAAATGGTCACCCGGCCCAGGGGTCAAGGTTCTGGGTATTACCCTTCAAGAAGAAGAAAACTGGGTTGTTTCTGCCGCTGCGAAACCTGTCGGTATCTGCCCGGATTGTGGAACGCAAAGCCGGCATCGGCACGGCTGGCACAACCGCCGCCTCCAGGATTTGCCTGTTCAAGGTCAAGTTGTGAAAATCGAGCTCGCACTGAACCGGTGGCAGTGTAGACACTGGAAATGCGGGCGACGAACCTTCACCGACAGGGTGCCTGAGATTGCTTCACCCTACATGCGACGCACTGAGCGGATGGCTGAAATTGTGGACTTGGTTGGCCACAGGATGGGCGGTCGTCCGGGAGAGCACTTGATGCATCGGCTCGGCATGCCGGTCAGCGACGACCCGATCTTGCGGCAATTGACGCGCGATAATCCGGCGTCCACACGAAAAGATACTGTTCGGGTCGTGGGCATTGATGATTGGAGCTGGCGGCATTCCTCGCGGTACGGGACGATCATGGTCGATCTTGAGCGTCATTCGGTCGTCGATGTTTTGGAGAACCGCAGCGTCGAGAGTGCAAAAACTTGGTTGCAAGAGCGTCCGACGATCGAGGTCGTGAGCCGAGATCGCTGTGGTTTGTATGCTCAGGCAGCCCGAGAGGGCGCCCCGCAGGCCCGCCAGGTGGC
>NZ_JBVQPO010000028.1:0-42130 GCF_055710065.1 Ensifer sp. VA4
TTTGCGTTCCACAATCCGGGCAGATACCGACAGGTTTCGCAGCGGCAGAAACAACCCAGTTTTCTTCTTCTTGAAGGGTAATACCCAGAACCTTGACCCCTGGGCCGGGTGACCATTTCAATTGCGCTCGCATCCCCGCAGATAGCAGTCGAGGCGCTAACACTCTGTTAACCACAGAAATTGAGGAAGACCCGCTTGACGCCGGCGCGGGCGAAAAGCCGATGCTCCAGAGCATCGTCTGTAAGTTCTCCTGGCAATGGCCAGCTCAGCCCCGCCATTGCTGCCCGCTTCAGGTTATCCTGCACGGTGCTGCGGGCAACACCGAGGATCACCGCAATCTCTCGGCTGCTGGTTCCGCTTCCGGCGAGCCGGAGCATCTGTCGTAATTGTCTCATGGTCAGCCTTCTCTTTGCCGGCATCAAAATCTCCTCGTGTATCGGGAGGCTTGATGCCAAAGTTGCTGACCCAGGGGGTATCGTCAGAGCCGGAAACCGGCCGGTAATTGATTGGAATCGTGGCCGGCTTCAAATCGGAACGGTGGCCGGATTTTGATCGGAATGCTGGCCGGCTTCAGATCGGAATCCGCAGCCTCGTCACCAGCCATGCCTACAACGGACACTACTACCTGTACGAGCTTCCGAAGACAGATTTACCGCAAAAGCAATCCAGTCGATGGAACCAGCTCGTCGATCGCCTCGCCGCTCATAAGGAAAATGCCAGCCAAGCCAAAACCTTCAACTGAGTGCGAAAGAGAGATGCAGTATGAATGCAGATCGTTGTAGATCAGCACCATTCCGGTGCCATCCCATACCAGGATTTTTAGGCGATCCCCGCGCTTCGACCGGAAGATCACGGTCACCCCGGAATGCGGATCAACTCGGTCTGCACCATCAAGGCCAGCGCCTGATGGCCACAGCGGAAGTCCACCGGCCGCGTCGCGATCAGGATCGGCAAGCGTTGGCCCGCGACGATCATGCCGTCCCTCGCATCGCGCGCACCAAGGCTGCAACCCGATCAACCGGTACATCGCCGGGAACCCTCATCACGAGGTCTGCGCCTATTTCTATCGTCACGATCCGCAAAGCGGCCGCGACCGGATCCGGAATCGGCAAAGCATCGGTAGCCGTCTCCGTCGTAAGCGCCAGCGGCACAAAGGCGGGTTCGATAGGCCCGCCGTCAATGGCTGGCATCAGTTCGGCAGGCAGCGCCAGAAGACCCTGACGCGCCTGTCGCCGCCAGCTCGAAAGCTGATGTGCAACGAGATCATGACGACGCGCAACGTCAGCGACCCGGGCACCAGGCTGAAGGCTCTCCGCAACAATCCGCGCTTTCACAGCATCGGGCCAGCGTCGGTTTCCACGACGAGGCTCCACCACCTCGCATCGTCCGACAAATCCTTCACTATCCGCCATGCCAAATCTCCAGCTATCGCCGAACACTTTTTGGCAGAAAGGCAGAAACCTCAATGGTCACAAACACGCAAAATCAATGGGATGGAGGCGGCGCATACGGTAAAAGTGGCGACCGGGTGCAACCGGGGCGTAACCGGTGGCCATGCCACGTTATTGATCGCGAGTGTCGAATCGTGCCGCCGTCTTTTCCGCGGTGCCTTCTTTGGTGTGAGCGGGAAGTCACTTGAGACGCTCGAAGAGCGACACGCCTACGAGTACGATTACTCAAAGGCATAAAAGGGCGAGCCGCTGATTAGGTGTAGGTGGCCGATAAACTCTCGGTCTCGGCGGGTTGGCCCTCGATGGCGAAGTCACCGTAAAGCAATCCAATGAGGTCATTGGCCGTCGGAGCCGCCTCCGACAAGGGGTTCGCCGTAGTCGGGACTGGAGCGCCGGCTTTCCATGCTGCCATCAGATCTTCCGAAACCTCGATCAAATATTTCGCGTCCCGCTCATCGTATACCGCCTCCGTGTGCGCATAGGGATTGCGCACATGTTGCACGAGCTTCGACTGGATCCTGACGACCTTCGTTGGGTCGGACAATATTGTGTCGGGGCCCTTGCCCCGGATCGCCGCTGAAACGACGACAAGGAGTGTTGTCAAATCAAGCTTTGTTCCAACCTCTGGCACCCTAAAATCGCCTGGGCCAGCGAAGAAATCCGCGTACGGCAGATTCTGATCGAAGTCTGGAGCGGAAGTATACTTAATGTTGCATCTCGCGGCGGCGATAGCCTGCATGATCGCCTCGGGAACCGTGGCCAGCGCCTTGACTTTCGCAGTTGGCGAGTGAAGCCGTCTCGCCTTTTCGATGAAGGCGGATACAAAGAAGATGAGCAATGTCTCGTGTAGCGGATCACTCGCTAACACCGTCAATTTGTCGAGTTGCACCCTCTCGCCCTTGCCAAAGGCCGCCGCGATCATCTTGGAATATGTCTCGAGCTGACGGGCCCAATTCCTGACGTTCAGCGGCGCATACTCGCTTGCCGCCACCAAGGTGGCACTCCGTCCCACGCGATCCCATTCAACGGACAGCATCCCGCTATCAACTCCCTCGCCGAGCGAGGCTAGCAAACTGACTACATCCGCGAAGCATTTCAATCGCGGATGGCCGTGATGCATTCCAGACAGGCACGCGGAGGCACGACCATATTCCCTTGCCTGCAGCGCTTCCATGGAAAGCTCATACGCTCTCCAATCCGGTTGGCCATTCATTATCGCCCAGCGCGCCAGAATTGGCGTGGAGGCCACCGGACCGTTGGCGGTCTCTTTAACAACGAATGCCTTCAGGGCATTTCCTTGCAGCAAGGTTTGATCGGCCAGCGTGAGTGCGCCCAGTCCCAAACGAGTAAGTATCTCCTCCGGTCTGTCCATTATCTCGGAAAAGGAGCGCTTCATGAAGGAGTCCACATGATCCCCCAAGCTCACCAACGTCGAGCCAATCACGTCGTCGCCACCACGGATCTTGGCCTCGATGAGACGTTGGTAAAAGAGATCAGGTCCCCCGCCCAGTTGGAAAAGTTTATGCGCATCTCCTGGTTTGAGACCGCGCAGGATCGCGCTCGCCACGAAATCGTCCTTGCTGAGCGGCGTCGGAACCGCCCTGTCATGGTTATCACCGTATGAAGAGCTGACAAAGGCGGATGTCGGAGCCATCTGCCGTCGCATTTGCGCGTAGGAAATGGGGGAGATAGCGACCGTTGTTATCTGAAACTCATGCTCCAATGATCGGAGGGTCGACAGTGTCGACAGCAGGTGATCGTCTACGATATCAACGAACGCGTGAAAGCGCTCGATTATGAGTATCGGGTAGACACCCATCTCCAGGGCCTGTTCAACGAGCTCTAGCAAATAGTCGCTTGGATCCTCTAATCCTTCGGCATTCAATGTCACGGCGCACGCCTTCGTTAAGAGCAGGCCGATGCGTTTAACGAAGTGCCTGCTCGACGAGGTTGTGTCCGGGGATATTCGAAGGAACGCCGGCCGAGCGTTCGCGAACTTCCCAGGGACCACGAATGACTTTTCCATGGCCTGCTTGAGTAGCTCCGCCAGTCCCGGCTCGGAAATTCCATGTGGAGATAAAACCAGGAAGGACCTGCCCGGGGATGCCTTCCAGGTGGATGTCGCCCGCTCGGTGAACCAATCACAGTTCGATCTCATATCGTTGCTCTTTGATGACGCAGTGTGAATTCGCCCCATTGATCTGGAGCACGGAACCCTTCTGCGAAGATCGGGATCTTAAAGCGATACTCGCCGGGTCTCGGAATTTCCAGGATGCCAATCTCGGCGAGATCCACCAGATGTTGGCGCCATACGTCCTTATCCCTCACGCCAAGCAACGTTTGATCGAGGATAAAGCCAACATTGGCCTCGGGCGCCACCAGCGAAGTCGAATTCGCAACCCGATAGAGGAGCATCCATAAAAGATCTGGTTCAGGCTCGGGCCGGAGCCCCAGCATATGCTCCAGAGGCTCCAGTATCTCGTAAGCCTTGAAAGGCAGGGTCACCCCATCATCAAGAACCAGCGCTTGAACGGCGCGTCGTACGTCAGTCTTGGTTGCCCGTCCGCTACGCACGAGGGCCGCGGTCGCCGCGCCCAGCTGCCACATGAAAAGCGGCATCCCAGCGGAAATCTGAGCGGCATACTCAATGGCTGCCTGATCGAACTGCACAAAGGGTTTCACCCTGTTGGGCGCGATGATGTGGGAGCAGTCGCCAAAATCCTCCAAGCCCCTGAGGTTGATGGAGAAGCAGCTTCCAAAGAAAGCGTTCTTGTACTCCCTCGCGAAAACGTCGATGTGGTTACTTCCGGACAGGACTATACCGATGTTCTCAGATGCCTGGGAAACTTCTCGCAGGCTTTGCAGGAATTGTTCTAGCTCCGTCCGCTTCGCACCTCCCGCTTGATAGGGAACGACAAGTGTTTCAGCCTCGTCAACGAGGAAGATGATGCGCTTGCTTGCGCCCCCCAACCACTCGAGAAGTTTCTCGCTCAGATAAATAAGGGATTCCGCAAAGCTGTCCTTGTCGTAGCACTCCTGCAGCTTTACCCGCACCGCTTGCCATTCACAATTCAACTTCGATTGGAGCTTGGCCACCACTTCATGGTTCTTGTCGCCAAGCGAAACACGTTTTGCGAGCACGTTTACTATCGCCGAGAACATAGTGCTCGACACGTCCTTGTTCTTGTCCATGAACGCCGATCGTTTCTCCGCGATCGAAAGGTAAACGGTGACCGCGTTGGGGCCGTTCGGCTGCTTGTACGACTTATGGAATTCTTGAAGCAGCGAGGTCTTACCCACGCGCCGCATGCCCGTGAGCAAAACGGGACTGGGTTTCCTGCTCGAAACCAGAACAGTCCGAAGCTGCTCGATCTCCGTTACCCGACCAATGAACTCCTCGTCCTTGGCGGGCTGACTTCCGACACCTGGGTAGATTTCCCAGAGTGACGAGTTGTCGAGCGAATGTCCGCCGCCACCACCGCGATCATGCCGGGATAGCTGGCATGCGATGTCCGTCTGTATGACATCACCGGTCAGGGTCTTCGCCCCAACGCGCATACGAAGCAATTCGCGGGCTGGCTCCGCATCGGCTTTCGCCCAGCTGCGCCCGAGGTTGATCGACACCAAGTAATCCGCCGCGAAATATACGGGTTGCTTCGTGAGCTCCATTCGCCTACTTCCGTCGGCGAACGTGACGTCATCCTCCTGGAACAGCGTCACGCTCAGTACTTCCGGCACCAAGCCACGCGGCTCAATGGTTATCGGCAGCTCAACCCGCGTCGGCCGCTCGTTCTCGAGCCTGAACGAAATCTGCTCATCCGTCGTGGCTATCAATCTGGGCTGTTCCACCGCGTGAGCAGACGGCAACCCCCGAATGAAATTGCGGAACGGTCCGGCCTTCGCCTGTTGGGCGGTTTGCGCGGCCAGCGACTGAGCCACGGGAACAAGATCACCACGCGTCACCGCGACAGACCTGATTTCGAAAAGTTGCTCCAGCTTGTCGCGCAATGACGGTTCATGCTTCTGCGCCAGCTTGAGCACCAGTTCCGAGGAGCGCTCGTACAGGAAGAACAGCAGTGGAGTGCGAATTGCTTGAGGTTCGCCCGTATTCGTCGCTGCATCCCAGAGTTTCTCGGCCAGCTCAACGCCAAGGCTACCTTTAAGCAAATTCTCGACCGCTCGGCGGCCATTACCGGTGAGTTGCAGGATGTTCTTCACCGCGTCAGGGCGGTTTGCCAATACCTCCGCCCACGGGCCGCCATCGGGCTTGCGCCGAAGTTCCAGGGCGACACACACGATCCTGTAAGCGATCTCCGCGCGAATGGACCTGGGAATGAAACGCAGCTCATCCGATGACAGCAAGGAACTTACTTCCGCCACCTCGCTAGAAATTTGTGATGTAGAGCCTTCGTCGGCGGCGATGATCAATCTTGCCAGCTCAGCGAAGTAATGCGAATGCTCAACGGTTGGATTAGCGGCCGCCAACTCAAGGAGCTTTTCCCAGTCCTGACCGATCATTGCCTCGCCGACCTTGGACATCAAGGATGAGGCCATCGCCTTGTCGACACTGACCTCCTCGGGAGTAACTTTGGCCCGTAATGCCTCGTCCGGCTCGTCCACGTCGACAGCGTCGACATCGCGAAGGGGCGAACTTTCCGTGGGCTCATCCGCGAACACCTCTCCAATTTCCGTGAGACGCGCTATGCAGTTGATCGGCTCACCCGACGACCCGATGATGTCCGAGATCTCGTAGACACGCTCCAAAACGCGGTCCGCTTCCTCGTCTCCATTGGCGTTCAGTGTCCGAGCGATCTCGATGAAGAACTTTAGATACCATCGGATGAGTATTGGCAGTGCATTCTTGGCAGCGAGGGAAAAAGCCGGAGACGACTCTATCCAAGTACGAAGCTTGGAGGCGGACGGCTCGAGCATTTCGGAGAACAGGTCGGCGGTCCTTGACGTCAACCAGGTGTCTGGGTCCTTTGCCAGATCCTCGAAGACGGCGAGGTCGGCAGCCAACTCGGGAATGACGTTGGATGTAATCGCAAAGGTACCCTCAGCCAATAGTATATGGGTTCGATTGGCCGTTCGCCGCTTGAGTTCTTCGGTCCATTGTTGCTCGAGGTCGTAGACTGGAGAACGTTCCTCGCGAACAGCAACACCAGCCTTCAGAAGAAGCTTCGTAAGTTGTCCGCGCTTGCTGGTGTCCGCCTCACTTTCCAGTGCAGGTCGCACCGACGATTGAGCCTCATACAACATCAGCTCCGCAAGATCGCCGCGCTCGCGAGCAGCGTCAAAGTCAAAATTATCGATGGCTTCCTTGAGTTGATCCAGGAT
This sequence comes from Ensifer sp. VA4, assembly GCF_055710065.1. Lineage (NCBI taxonomy): Bacteria > Pseudomonadati > Pseudomonadota > Alphaproteobacteria > Hyphomicrobiales > Rhizobiaceae > Ensifer > Ensifer sp. VA4. Next base: position 6,789 of record NZ_JBVQPO010000028.1, read on the forward strand.
GGAATCGTCGGCGAAATCGAGCTCCTTCGAAAGATCGCGAAGCACCCGCAGGCGCTCCAGTGCCTCAATCGTCTGGCTACTCGATTCTCTGCCCAGCAAGCCGAGAAGAGTCTGGCGGTCGACTTGATCGCCGAACTCCTGAATCGTCGAAAGGGCGACCGCGTACCTTCCGCTCGCTATCAAATGCGTGACGATTTCATCCTTCGTGGGCAGCCGGTCCTGGGAAGTCCACCATAATAGAGCGGAGGTCACCTCCAGGCCATTCAGCCGCCGGTCGTCATAGAATTCCGCCAGTTCCAGGTGAGTTCGTGCCCAGTGACTGTCTCCCTCGTCCCACTCTCTGGCGAAAAATGGCTCCGCATCGCCGAGGAGGGTCGGATGTTCGGGTGGCGACTCCACTCCCGTGAGCATCAAGTGAATGTTCGCCTCAAACCACTCGATCGATCCAGCGGAACCAGTCTTGCGAAGCTGCGCTAATAGCCTCTCCAACTTTCCGCGAAACGCGACTTCCCGCGAGTCGGACTTTGCTCGCCCGGCTCCCTCGCTCGTTAACCGCTCTAGCAACACCGAGCCTTGCGACACGTAACGCTCAAGCTGACTACGATGACGAGCCTCGACCCTCACTCCCAGCGTTCGGGATACCGATGCAATAATCTCTTCAACCGCTTTGCCAGACTTCAGGTCCGCTAGGGTACTCGCTATTACCGTGAGCTTGGGCTTCGATGGCGAGCAAAGCGGCGCGAAGAGTTCTTCACGCGCTGCCTCGCGAAGCTTCCTGTAGATCCCCGTCATCATGATCGGCGTATTAATGAATTCCCTCAGGGCACCAAAGGTATCCTGGGTGCTGGTCGGACCCGCTAATAGGCGCCGCAGGTCGTCCGCGCAGGCCACGATGTCGAGATATTCGCTGAGCATCAGCGATAGCTCATGCACCGTGCGTCCGACCACATTCACGTCGCTAAGCCCAGACGCGGGGTCGGACACTTGAGCCAAGGGTCCGAAGAAGATCGCGTCCCGGAATTTCTCGAGGGCCACTACTCTTCGTACGATCGGCTCGCTGTCGAAAGCCGACGTCGCGGAATCAAGAAAGCGAAGGAGATCGCGGCGAACTATGGTTTTCTCACCAACAAGCAGCCGGAGCTCGCTGGCGGCTTCGTCGCCGTTTTTCTCGGTCATCAATCTCAGCAGGATGGCCCGCAAAGGAAGCAAGCTGTCCGCCGGAAAAGCTGCTCCAATGGCTGCCATTTCTTCGGTGCAAAGATTTTGCACCCAGCCTTGGATAAGCGATCCCGAAGGTTGCTTGCGGCAATATTCCCTGACCTCATCTCCAAAGCGTGTCCGAAGTTGCTGTTTTCTCAAATGGTGGGCAGCCAAAACGGCTAATTGCTCCAGGTCACCGATCGTCGCGGCTTGGCTACCGAGATCCTTACGCCATGCGTTGAGTACCGCCGTACCGGCCTCCGTGCCAACCTCCACGAGTGATTGGACACGGTCTGCCTGCTTAAGACCTTCATTGACAGACCCGGGGTGTAAAACGATGGCCGGCGCGACTAGGCCAACCCGCTCCGCGCTTTCTGCGATCAGTCGCTCCGTCTCCAGTGAGCACTGCGCCATCCGTGCTCCAACGGCAGCGCGCGCTGCCCTAACCTGGGTCACGATCCTGATTGCTTCGTCGTAATCGCGATCATTGAGCTCGGAGAGTCCCAAAAGATCTTGTATCGCGCTGGCGGCCAGTTCAGAGGCAGCCGATTTCAAGTCGGCTTCCGACTGGTCAAGTGCGTCCAGCAGTGCCTGGGATTTCTCGCTCACTGGCAGGGCGGCGGGAAGCGACGGAGGCTCGATGGCGTCATCAAGATGTGGAGGGGTCAACTCGTGCCTAGCCGCAGGAAGCGACTCGATCGCGGCAGACGTTTCGAGGCGTTCGAAATATTCGTTGCCGTGAGCGGCTGCTTCAGTGAAAAGAGCAAACGCGTCTTCCACGGATAGCTTGGCGGCCATCAGCACGACGATTTGAGCAAACAGTTCGCCCCGCGCATCGCATGGCCACTGATCCGGCGGTCCGGCTTCACGAAGGCGGGCCGCAGTCAGGAAGTACCGCTCACCCGAGCCAGTTCCGACATCGCATACTTTGAATATCCACTCCCGAACCGCGACGTTGTCGGGATCCGCCATGAGCACTCCCCACAACAGGCTGGCCATGTCCTGGTTTATACGGGTCCGAGCGACATTGGGCTGCATTCGGCCAAAACGAGGGGAATCGCGCTCTTGTTGCAACTCGAGCTCGACAATGCGCGCCCTAGCACGAGGGTAGTCGCATACGGCACGCACCAGTAGCTGGTCTTGATCAGGGGCCTTAAGGGAATCATTCGCCACAGTAAGCTTACGATAGCTCGGCAAGACGCGCTTCAAGAAGACCTTCAGGGCTTTCCGTACAACCACCGCCGAGGTGTCGGTCTTCATAGGCAGCGACAAAAAGAAAGCTCTTTTCAAGAAAGCTTCCGACAGAATCCTGTATGGCCACGGGCCTTCTGGATTGATCGGCCATTCAGCCTCAGAAACACGATGGATCTTGCTCATGATGCGCCCGATTCTCTTTTCCCCGAACAATACTCAAGAACGATATGCTCGCTAATGCAATCCGAACGTGCGCTAACGTGGCGTCACCCACAGCGGAAATGGTGCGAGAAGCCGGGACGGCATGGCGGTCTTCGGCCGCGGAACGGCGATCGGGTGGGAGTGTTTTTCCTGCCCAAGTCGTTGACGTATGCGGCGGCAAAGATGCATCTGAAATTGATTTGCTGATGGGTGAAATCGGAATATCAAACGCCGTCGGTTCGATTCCCATCAAGGTGAGCGGATAAAACTGTGATTTTTCAAACGCGGGAGTCATCAGCCCGTGCAACGATCGTCTTCGGTGGGAGATTGCCGCTCACCTGAGGCTTTTGGTTCCCGATTTCAATTGAAAAAGCCAACTACATCCGACAATTTCCGGTTTGAAACGGTAAATCCACAGAGTTGCTCCATCATACGATGCTCGGTTAGTATCGTTCGATGGCCGATACATTGACGCAGGCACAGCGCTCGGAGCGAATGGCGCGCGTGAGAGGTAAGGACACCGGACCTGAATTGGTCGTGCGGCGGCTGATTCATGGTATGGGTTATCGCTATCGCGTGCATGACCGTTCCCTGCCAGGTAGTCCAGATCTCGTTTTTCGCTCTCGGCGGAAGGCCATTTTTGTGCATGGATGTTTTTGGCATCGTCACGATGATTCGGCCTGCAAGCTCGCTCGACTACCCAAATCGAGAAGTGAATTCTGGATTCCGAAGCTGGAGGCGAACGCCAAGAGGGATGCGCGAAATCAGGAGGAATTGCGTGCCTTAGGCTGGGATGTGCTCGTCCTATGGGAATGCCAGCTTAAAGATCACTCTCTCCTGAAATCCCAAATGGAGGCATTCATTAACCAATGAAATCAATTGAACTCTTCGCGGGTGCGGGTGGACTTGGCATCGGATTGCACGACGCCGGTTTTCGTCCCGTGAATGTCATCGAGTGGGATCCCTACTGCTGCGACACCATCCGCGAGAACAAGTCCCGCGGCATCCATGCCGTGAAGAACTGGAAGGTCACGGAAGGCGACGTTCGTTCCGTCGATTTCAAGCCCTATGAAGGAAAAGTGCGCCTCGTTTCAGGCGGCCCTCCTTGCCAGCCGTTTTCAATGGGCGGAAAGCATGGCGCTTATGATGATGCGCGCGATATGTTTCCACAAGCCATCCGAGCCGTGCGTGAAACAAAACCGCAAGCGTTCATCTTCGAGAACGTCAAGGGTCTAACGCGCGCCACTTTCCGTAATTACTTTGAATATGTGCGGCTTCAGCTCGAACATCCAGAGATACGGGCCAAGCGCGATGAGGATTGGGCGGATCATCTCGCGCGCCTTGAGCAGCATCATACAAGTGGAAGCAGGCAAGGGCTGAACTATCGTGTGATCACGCGGCTCATGAATGCCGCTAACTATGGAGTTCCACAGAAGCGGGAGCGGGTGTTCTTCGTTGGCTTTCGCGAGGATCTTGGCGTGAGCTGGAATTTTCCCGGGACCACTCATTCCCGGGAGGCGATGCTATGGGACCAACTTCATGGTGATTATTGGGACCGCCATGAAGTGGCTCGCAAGCACAGATCACTCCCGAAAGGCGCTAACGGCATCAGCAAGGATGAGAAGCCAGGCGAGCTGGCTTGGCGAACGACGAGGGATGCTTTAGCCGACCTTCCCGATCCGGAATTCGAGGTGGAGGAAAGCAATAGGATATCCAATCACCGCTTCCAACCGGGCGCGCGTTCATACCAAGGCCACACCGGAAGCCTATGGGATGAACCTGCGAAAACCCTAAAAGCGGGCGTGCATGGTGTGCCGGGCGGCGAGAACATGCTGCGCCGTCCAGATGCATCGGTTCGCTACTTCACGGTGCGCGAAAGCGCGCGGCTGCAAACGTTCCCCGACAATTTTCTATTCCATGGCTCGTGGACGGAAACAATGCGGCAGCTCGGTAACGCCGTTCCAGTTGAGCTCGCGCGCGTTGTTGGTGAAAGCGTTGGCGGTTGTCTACCACGCGCCGCAGCTTGATGCCGTTAATCAACCCAAATCACGTGTTCGATCCCTAGCTTCTTCGCCGCGCTTTCAACCACCATTCTATCTTTATTCGTGGCGAACTTGGCTGCCGCCTCAGTGAAGATCGCCGCGTATGGGCGCCCCGCCTCGAAGGCGCGCTCATGAAGAGCCATCAAGGTCGCCTTCCAATCGCTAGCCTTGCTCCAAGCGATCTGACGCTCATCTGCGAGCCGGCGGCCATGAGGTTTTATATAGGTCTTCACCGTCGCACTGTCCGGCGAGATATTGAGAACTCGGAACGCCAGCCCAGGATTCGCGGATGTCTCGCGCGTGTAAGCCTTGAGCAGCGTGTCCTTGATGTAAACTCGCACTTGACGGGCATCCATGTAGGCGGAGAGCCGACCACCTACTTCCTTGGTTTCGGTCCAGATCGTGTAGTATCGCGATTTATCTGCAGAAGAGAGGGCTGACCAATTCAGGCGATCTGCCTCCGCCCAAAGTCGCTCCTTGATACCTTGCTTTATTTTTTCTGGAACGCTCATGCAACTCCTCCCGGTTGAGGAGTGGGAGGGAAATCGAAGCGCGGGAGTTCAAGTTGCGCGTCGCCCTCGCGCAACATGAGATCAGCCTGATCCTTCATCCACTCGAACATGAAGCTGCCAGCCGAGGCATCACGGAAATTTATCAGGTGATGGCCAAGTGGCAAACGCTCCAAGGGACCGGCGGCCGCTTTTTCCAGCTCGACCACCTCGGCCATGCGTCGCAGGTCGGTGACGAAATCGAGCACGATCACCTTATCCTTGCCGGGGCTTAGTCTTAGGCCGCGCCCCAACTGCTGGACAAAAATTCTTCGGCTATGAGTGGCTCTCATGAAGGCGATTAGATCAACGTCGGGCACATCGACCCCTTCGTTGAATAGATCGACACTCGTCAAGATATCGATATCGCCTCGACGAAACATCACCATCAGCCGATCCCGCTCCCGGGCGTCCTGCTTCGATGATATGGCTTCCGCTCGTAACCCAAAGCTTCGCAATGAGCCGGCGAAGCTCTCAGCGTGGTCAACCGTGGGGGAAAAAACGATCCCGCCCCGACGGTTTTCGGCGCGAAAGACTTCCGTTATTTGGCGGGCTGCTTCCTCGTCGCGCGTTGGCATGATGAGTTTCTTGTTCAGTTGGCTTAGAGAATAGTTGTGCGCGGAAATATCCTGGACGAATTTCCAGTCTATGTTGTCCGCGAGAAGACGGTAATCCACTTCGCTGAGATATTTCTTCTGCAATCCATCCGAGATGCCAAGACGGATGAGGGGCTTTCCAAGGAGATCGTCGATATCGAATCCATCCCCTCGCCAAGGAGTGGCCGTCACGCCACCCAACATCGGAGGTTGCAGCTCCTCGATCGCGCGCCGGAACGTCGGTGAGCCAATATGATGGGCTTCGTCGACGAGCACCAAGCCAAAGCTTGGAAGATCGTCGATACGACCAACCACGCTCTGCACCGTCGCGAAGGTGATGCCGTCATGGAAGGTTGGAACCTCATCTCCGGAAAGCAAATGCGTCGGAACCCACTTTGGCAATTGATACCAGAAACCGAACTGAAGCTGGCGGATCAGCTCCCGCTTATCCGCCAATACAAGCACGCGGTTATCTCGAATGAGGCCGTCGCGATACAAATCGCTGACCACTTCCGCCATCACTACCGTCTTGCCCAGGCCAGTGGCCAGCACGACTTGCGCCCGGCCAGTGTCCGTCAGTCCCTCCCGGAATTTCACGAGCGCGTCTTGCTGGTACGGACGAAGTTCACGGCGGGCCTTAGTGTATTCAGGCACGCGCGCCGCCATGGCCATGAGCCGCGCGGGATCAAGCAATTCGACATTTATGCCTATGCGCTTATACCGCTCGATTTCGGCGTTGACGCCGCCGCCAACCGCTCGCGACGTGGCGACAAGCATGCGGCTGGCTCCATAGAACGTGCCAGCCTCAACGACTTCTTGAACCGCGTACTTCGTGGGTGGGGCAGTTGTCGTGTGCTTGCACTGGACGACCCAAATCTCCCCGTTCTTGACCCCGACGATATCCGCGCCCTTGTCTCCCGACCCGCCGACAACGCGAACGTCATCGAACCCCGCATGGATGAGAAGCCGGGCCACATCTCGTTCGAATGCCTGCCAAGGGCCTCGAAGGAGCCTGCGATCATCGAGAAAGACGGTCATTGGACGGGTTCGATATCAGGTCTAAGCAGTTCCAGCGACATCACCGCCCGAATGATTTCATCACGTGAGGCCACGGCTAGATCGCTGCTATCTTGTTTCGAAAGCCAGATCGCGTCGCTGATCAGGCCAATATACTTCGATAGCACGCTGTCCCTGGCATCTTCGGTGATGTTGGGTTCGCCATAGTCGAGGTCGGAATAGGTTTCGTCCCACACCTTGCCGTCGAAGCACAGTTCAGGCCGGCTTTCCACCAGGATCTTGATGATCTCGAATGGGGCTGATTGGAGAAAACTTCCATCAATGGTCGCCTCCGCTGGCTTGATCTTCTTGCCGGCAAGGGTTCGCATGACGGTATGTTGCTCGGAAACGGACAGGTCATTGAACAAGGACGCCCGCTCTTCCTCGGGGCACGCGGCCACCAAGGCCTTGGCGATATCGATGAGCGTCGCCGCCGCGTCGGTTGGTAGGGACTTAAAATCCAGGGCGTTCTCAACGCCGTACTCCAGACGGAACTCCGTCAGAATTCGGGCTATATCCGGGTTTTGACTGGTAGTCCGTGTCTGATCCGCGGTCATGAACGCGAGATTGGTCAAGAGCGCATCTCGCGGCGTCATCGTGATTGACTGGAAAACCGGATGAGCGGGGTTGTACAAGAAATGATAAGTCTTGGTCGGAATGTCCCCCATCCGAACCGTCCAAGCACTATCGGCGGGCAGGTCGGGGTCATTGGCGGTGACCTCGAACGCCATCACGCTCCATTGCGTGCTGGACGGCTGATGATGGTATTTCCTGCTCAAGTTCGGAACCTCTCGACGCGGGGGGGGCGCGGGTTTGGGTGCCGGCGGAGGAGTAGGCGTGCTTGCGGTGGTGGTCGGCGGTTCATTTGTGGGAGGATCATCGATCAAGCCGGTGGGCAGGTCATCGCCTCCCGTGGGTGCTTCACCACCACCTTGGCCAAAAAGCAGCTCGCGGTCGGCGGCTTCCACCAACTCCCACCATTTCGTGTCGTCTTGATATTCTGGATTACCGTCATGGAAATAGCTCGCCATTTCCATCGCTCGGTTATTGTCCTTCACGATCATGATCCGCGCGTAGGCGCCCGCCGTTTTTGAGTGAGGGCTTGTACGACGGAATGCCCTGAAAAGCCGGAACAAGGGCGTTTCATTCGGTCCATATCCAAGATCCTTGGCCTTCTCCGGACGCAAGGGGCCTTCCCCGCGCACCAGTTGGACCATTTCATCCCAGGTCGGATCCGCGCGGTCGAAGCGATCCTTCGCGTAGCTAACTCGGCAATGATCGATGTGAATCTCGCCGACGATGCGTCCGCGGTTGCGTTGGTCATCGATCGGATATTCGCGCTCCTCGCTTTCTCCATCGTGCCAGGAAAATAGATCCTTGTTGGCTAGTTCGATCTTTCGGCCATTGCGAATGAAATCGATGCCGTATTCCGATTGATCGAGATAGCGCTGGAGCCCAAGCCAGCCGGTGACTTTCCTCGTGCGTTTGACGACCGTTCCATGCGCCGAGCAAAAGGGGCAGTCCGCCGACCCCGGATCTTCCATCAGCCACGTCATGCAGTTCGTGCAGTAGAACCGATCGGATAGCGAATGATTGATGGGCATGACGGCATTCACGTTGATGCCGCCGACGCCCGGAACTACGCGGTCTTCGCTCCAAATACAATGACGCCGTGCTTCCACACGCTTGTTATTGAGGTGAAGTTCGAAAGAGATAGGCACGCCGTTTTGCCGCAGCATCGAGGAATACGCTTGTGACAAACGCTTTCGGACCGCCGTTTGGTTCGCGTTCTTAGCGAGCCATTTACGTTGCTCGGGTTTGAGCTGCTTGATGGTTATTTCCGTGCCGTGCTGCTCCGGATCAACCTTGGGACGCCTCAGATGAGGAGTGCGAAAATGGCGTTGACGACGCAGCGCGTCGAAGTCAATGGATAGGCCATGCCATTCGGCGTCGCCCTTGCGTGTCGTCCACACCTCCGTCACCGATCCAAGTCGCGCCGTCGCGATGTTGAATCCCATGCCAAACAAACCAAGGCTGTCGATCGGGTTATTTCCAGACCAACCCGCGCTGACCGCGCGCTCCAAGACGTCGGGCGACATGCCGGTGCCATTGTCGATGACCCGTACCGTCGCGTTTTCGTTGTCGACAGAGGGCAATATCACAGTGACCCTGGCGCCTGAAATGGGCGCTTCAGCACGGCTTTCTTTCAAGAAACCATCAACGGCATTGTCGATCAATTCCGCTAGGCAGCGCCACTGGTCGATGTTGATTTCGCCCAACATGGGCAAGACCCTAGGGTCGGGTTGAAGATCAAACTCCTCGGTAGCCATGGTCGAAATGTTATCCTGGTTCCCCGTCATGCCCAGATTTCCATAAAAAATTAGCCAAAAGCTCTCAAGATAGATGACAACTACTGCTAGTATAACGGGTATTACAAAAGGTATCGAATGTCCATCACGTTGGAAACGCCCAATAAATCAGCCGGTTCCGAACTGGATGATTACCTCTCTAGGTTGCGTCAATTGGTGGACGATACAATTATAAAGCTTGGAAACGCAAGCTTCCGGGAGGACCCCATCGCTGGGCGCAAATACTCTCGTGCCACCTCGATTATCAGCTCCGCGTATAAACGTCATGGCGCCATCCTTGATCAGGCCCTTCTAGAGCGCCTAAAGGATTGCTCCCGATTTCGCGTGTGGACGGAGGACGATTTCAAGCTCTCACATGAGTCCTTGCAGCGGACCCGTATTTCCGAACGTATCGAGCCCCTCCTGCGAACCAATGTCGCATATGGGGATCGTGAACGAGCCATTCGCATCGACATACTTGTGTTCGACGAAGAGAGTGGTGCGTTGACCTCATATAATGTGAAAAGAGGCAACGGGTACTACGATGGGGGCAAGCGCCGAATGATTCAGGAAGATCTTCTGCGTACCCACATGTTGTTGGAAGGATATGGTCGAGCTTGCGGTCTGGCTCCCAGGAGCAGTCACGCCCATATTGTGTTTTACTACGATTTGCTTTCGCTTCCGCCGCCCCTGGCGATCCCGGGCAGCAAGCTAGACGAGCATTTTGGGTTTCCGGTTCGCGCCGCCATGGAGCGGGTCAACGCGTATTTCATTGGACGTTTGCATGCATTGATAGAAAATGATGAATAACGCATTACGCGAAACCTGCTATTCGAAGGTGCCCTAAGGCGTGGCCCGCGCAATGGGCGGGGGTGGTGGAATCGTTTGAATCTCGGTATGGAGCAAACTGGGATAAGCAATTCAGATTCTTACTGGAAAGCTTGAATTTGGGGGCGCAGTACCGAGGCCTTTTAGAACATCGTCGGTAAGAAGTCGGTCGGCTTGATCGCCAACGATCGGCTCCCCCGACCATTCCCACACTTTCCGTATCCCTTCACGTTTCACTTCCGGCCCCATATTGTTGGGAAATAGGAAAAGGATCCAGAGTATCTCCGAGAGTAACTTGCATGCGCTCGGTGACGCGCCTTCGAACTGCTGCGTCAGCTTATCGTAGAAGCCGCCGACGCCGCTCCCGACTGCCCCGCTGAATCGCTCGGCAACTACCGAAAGACCGTCGGAAGACCAAAGGTGGTCGGTGCTGAAGAGAGAACCTTCTTCCGTCAGACAGCGTATTCGCCAGATCCTCGCGGCCTCTAAAGTGATCTCGGAATTCAGATGAAACGGGCTATAGCGCGACATGTCTTCTCCCAGCGCAGGTCTTCACATCCATAGGATGCTCCGGTTAAATATCGCTTAGGTTGATCATGCTTCGCGAGCGCGTGCGAACACGGTCTTAAGGCGCTGTCGCCGAGGAGTGCGGCAGCACCTACCGGTCCGGAGGCACAGGTGACTGGCTGTAGGTCAAGTGGCCCGCTATCCTGTTTGGGGCTATGATTGACCTGATATGGCCGCGATCGGCCAGCGATGACCGTGCCGTCAACGATGCCGCTTCTTTTTCCCGCTCTTCGCCTCGTTCGATAGTGCTGAGACCGGCATTGGCGTAATTACGGCGCCTGGCGGCCACACCAGCTCAGCGTGATTCGACGCGCACCGAAATTCGTTGATCTTCCACTTTTCCAGGTCGGGCGCGCAGGCCCGATACATGGACTCCTTTTTCTTATCACCCCAGAGCCACGGCTTGGCCTGGACATCGGCTTTGCCTTCGCCGTGCTTTTCGCCGAAAAACGGCCGCCGTTGTGGTGGCCTGTTCGCCGGAAAAACGGTGGGTGCCTGCCATTGGGTGTCCCAAGCTAAGAGCACATCCGAGCGTCGTCCAGGATCGGGGAGATAATGGTAGTGCCACCCTACGCCGGGGTGGTTTTCCCGTTTCACATAATCATCCCAGCCAGGGATCCTAGCCAGATAAGCAACGACAAGGTCTGGCACGCGTTCCAGGACGGCAAAGCATCTGATCGGTTCCAGGTAGCCGCGACGGATTTGCCGGATCGGTGCGCGCTGCTCTATCGAACCGAGCGTCCAGTCGCCGGCGTCTGGGAGCGGGAGCCTGCTGGAGTCGGGCTGCCAATTGTTGCGCCTCAGAATATGGTCCAGCTCCTTGACGATTCCTCCAATCTCTTCGCGGACGGGTCCGATGTTCGGCACCTCGCCCGGCAGCTCTCGCCAACCGCCGTCCCCGATCAGCACCGGCTCCTCACGACGGGATCGGAACGTCGAGGGTGCGAGCTCCCGTATCATCGCGGCAAGCGCTTCTGCTTTCACTTGGAACCCCTCTGGTTGAGACGCGATCAAAGGACACCGTTGATTGTTAGGAAAACGCGCTATGGGTGGGACACTGCGATCTCCGGTAATACGCCCGCGATGCAGAAGCCTTTATCCGGGATCTCCGGGCGAGGTAATATGCATTACTCGGGTCTCGGTGCCAGCTAAGTAAGCACTAAGTTGCTGTCCAAAGTCTATTCTGTTCGGCCAACATTTACCCAGAGCCCAGGCGCTACATAATGGGCCCAATTCTGTTTATGTTCGTGTTTTGTGCGTTTAGGATCGCATAATGTATCGTCTGACTCCACAGTTTCAGGCGGTCGGTGACATTTGACGGAGTTTGAGCAGAGTCGATGGGTCCTCGATCTTCGCGGCCTGGCTATTTGAGCGTACCAATCCAAAAGGAACGGGCTTCTTCTCGATGCGCGCGACGATGCTCTCCCGCGCCGGGAACGGAGATCGCAAGCAATGCCCGATGATGTCGCGCATAAGCCGACATATGGATGCCATGGGCAGGCGCTCACCCACCACATTTGACGCAAGGCCTCCCACACTTGATGGATGAGGCTGGAAATGACTGTCCTCGATGATATCTTTAGTCCAGCGAGGGCAGGTCGGCACTGTACGCGTCCCGCATTCAGCCCATTTTCCGACCCCGGAGAGTTCAATGGCACAACCCCAAGACCATGTCGTCAAGCTTCAGGTCGCTAACACCCGTCCCGAAGACTCTGGAGGACCATTCGCGAGAATTACGCCGAAGATCATGGCCGCACTCGGTGTCGAAGAGGGCGACATAATAGAGATTGTCGGGAAACGTCATACGGGAGCGATCGCTCTACAGGGCTATGATGAAGACGAGGGCCTTAACATCATTCGACTGGACGGCCTGCAGCGCGTGAACGTCGGCGCAACCAGCGGCGACTATGTCGAAGTCCACAAGGTAGATGCGAGACCTGCCCAGCGGGTCGTCCTCGCCCCGGCCCAGAAAAACCTTCGATTGGAGGGATCGGGCGAAGCGCTTCAGCGTACATTCCTTCGCCGCCCGTTGGCTGCCGGGGATGTAATCTCGACGTCCGTGCAGCAGCGTATCCCTCGCAGCGTCCGCGCAGGGCAGGAGATCATGCACGGCATGGTCGAACTTCCTGCCTACGGTCTCCAAGAAATACGCCTCATCGTCGTGTCGACCCAGCCGCGCGGTGTAGTTACAATGGGAGAAAATACGGTCGTCGAACTGCGGCCGGAACACGAGGAGCCCAAGGAAGCCAGGCGGGCCGACGTCACCTATGATGACATCGGCGGGCTCGGAAACGCCGTCGATCAAGTACGGGAAATGGTGGAGCTACCGCTCCGTCATCCGGAGCTGTTCCAACGTCTTGGCATCGATCCGCCCAAAGGAGTGCTGCTTCATGGTCCACCGGGGACCGGCAAGACGCTCCTGGCGCGGGCGGTCGCAAACGAAACCGAAGCCCATTTCTATCATATCGCCGGGCCGGAAATCATGGGCAGTCAATATGGTGAATCCGAACAACGTCTGCGCCAGGTGTTTGAGGAGGCGGCTAGGAACGCTCCTTCCATCATCTTTCTCGACGAGATCGACTCGATCGCGCCGAAACGGGAGAAAGTAGCTGGCGAAGTGGAGCGCAGGATCGTCGCGCAGTTACTGACCTTGATGGACGGTCTCGAGCCCAGGCAGAACATTGTCGTCATCGGGGCCACCAATCGTCGTGACTCAATTGACGAAGCACTGAGACGGCCCGGCCGTTTCGATCGTGAGATCGTAATCGGAGTGCCGGATCAGAAAGGCAGGCGTGAGGTCTTGGCAATCCACACGCGAGGCATGCCTCTGGCGGAAGATGTCGACCTCGACGGAATCGCCAGGACTACCTACGGCTTTGTCGGCGCCGATGTCGGCGCGCTCGCGCGCGAGGCGGCGATGGATGCGCTTCGCAGGAAATTGCCCGACATCAATCTCAAAGAGGGCATTTCGAGCGAATGCCTCGAAACACTGAGTGTGAACCAGGCTGACTTCCTGAGTGCCATGAGGCGGATACAGCCTTCGGCACTCCGCGAAATCATGATTCAGGCCCCCGACGTTCAGTGGGATGACATCGGTGGGCTGGATGAGGCGCAGATGCGCCTTCGCGAAGGAATCGAATTGCCGTTGCGGTCTCCGCAATCATTCAAGCGAATGGGCATTCGTCCGGCCAAGGGGTTCCTGCTGTTCGGCCCGCCGGGCACCGGAAAGACTTTGCTGGCGAAGGCGGTCGCACGGGAAGCGGAGGCGAATTTCGTGGCGACCAAGTCGTCGGACCTGCTTTCGAAATGGTACGGGGAGTCCGAGCAGCAGGTATCGCAGCTCTTTGAACGGGCAAGGCAGGTCGCGCCGACTGTGATCTTTATTGACGAAATCGACTCCCTCGCCCCCGTCCGAGGTGGTGGCATCGGCGAGCCGGCCGTGACCGAACGTGTGGTAAACACGTTGCTGGCGGAGATGGATGGGTTGGAAGATATGCAAGGTGTCGTCGTCATGGCGGCAACCAATCGGCCGAACCTCCTGGATCCAGCCCTGCTTCGACCGGGCCGTTTTGACGAGCTGGTCTATGTTCCGGTTCCAGATCAAAAGGGCCGGCGCAAAATTCTCGGCATACACACGCGCAAGATGCCGCTGGCCAAGGACGTTGACCTCGACGATCTGGCGCAGAGGAGCGAGCGCTTCACGGGTGCGGACCTTGAGGACCTCACAAGGCGCGCGGGTCTCATCGCTCTACGAGAAAATCTCGACGCCGGGGACGTCACACAGGAACATTTCAACAAAGCATTCGACGAGATCCGCCCGTCGGTGACGCCCGAAGTCGAGCGGGAATACGAGCAGATGCTGCGCACGCTGAAACAAGAAAACCCGCAGCGACAGCAGATCGGGTTCTGGCCGCGAGCATAAGTAAGGTGGTAAATGGTGGGCCCGGCAGGACTCGAACCTGCGCTGCCCGAATGCCGCCGTGTATTTACGAACTTAACAAACTTGACGAACTTCTACATCTTGCCTAAGTTGTAGCGCAGGAGACTGAAGACCATGCCCACTACGAAAACTGTTGCTAACGAGCCCCGAAACGCTTCTTCCGACATTGCGCTCTCGATGAAGCTGCCCCGGAAGGCAGATTTTGAGAAGGCGTTGATCAGGCAATACGCTAAGGCGATTAAGCTGAGCCGAAAGGCCGGCCATCAGGTCAGTTTCCGCGTCGTCGTGGATCCGCTGGCCGGAGCGCAGACAATTTCAGTCGTGGAAGAAGAGCCGCAGCCTCATCAGGTTGCGTTTCCGGTTGAAGAGGCGCCAGAGCCGGATGACGAGCTCCAGGCAGCGTTGACTGCAGCACGGGAGCGCGGCCAGCGTCGTGTGGCGGAGATTCTCGCGGAGGATGATATGCTGAGCGCGGAAACGTTCGCGGACCTGCTCGGCGTTTCGCGTGTCACGGTCAACACAAAGCGGCAGAACGGGCAGGTTCTCGGTCTCGACGGAGCCAAGCGGGGTTTCCGTTTTCCGTCATGGCAGCTCGATCGGGACGGTCGGCCCTATGCCGTCCTTCCGAAACTGCACGAGATCCTCGGCGGTGCATGGGCGGTTTACCGCTTCCTTGTCACGCCACATGGTGGTCTGGACGGCCGGAAGGCTCTGGATGCGCTGAAACGTGGTCAGGACGGTGAAGTAGTTGCAGCGGCCGAGAGCGTCGCCCGCGGTGATTTTCGCTGAATGACCGGTATCAAGCCGCCCGCGGGGTTCGAAAATTCCGTGCTCGACATCGAGACCGTTCCTGCCGGTCGTCGATTTGGACGAATCTATGCGAGTGCCTTTCCCGACCCGCTAGGATATGGAAAGACGCCGAGCCGGTTCAGTGATCCCCGCCGGCGTGACCCGGCAAGGCGGTTTGGCGTCGTCTACCTGGGCGACACGCTCAAGGTCTGCTTCCTGGAAGCGGTCCTGCGTGATAGGCGCGATGGTCTCGTGGGCGATCTCCCGATTGAGGAGAAGGAGATCTACGCGCGGCGCTATGCAGAGATCGAGACAATCGCGGATCTCCGTGTTGTTGATCTCCGCGAGGACCACGCGATCAGAATGGGAGTGCCGACGGATGTCGCGAAATCTTCCCGCCAAAGCCTTGCGCGGCCGTGGTCGCTTGCCTTCCATGAGCACCAATCCGTGCCGGACGGCATAATTTATCCATCCCGCCTGAATGGACACACAAATCTCGCGATCTTTGACCGCGCCATCCCAAAATTGTCGGCGGTACGCGTGGTGGCATTGATTGGAGCACCAGGCCTTGCCACCGTCATAAACGATCTTCGCGTGAGCCTCGTCGACATCATCTGAGATCGCCATGATGGCCGAAGGTCTTGATCCCATGTGGCTCTCGTGCCGATCACTTACGAAGTGAGGCAAGGCGTGTTCCTAGGTTGTTCTCTTTATGGGCCAAAATAGTCGCATAATGTATCGTCGGGAACCCGGATTCCGCATCGGTTCGAGCATGGCATGCCGCCGGTTTTCGATTGTTAAGCCGACCAAACGAACTTTGCGGAGAACTGGCGGAGCGCTTCGAATGTGTTCATGAAGGGAACGTCGAAGACCAGGCAGACATCCGGGATCAGGACGCGCTTCTTCGATTCCGGGTTCGGCAGTTCATGGGTGACGACGGTGGCGCCGATCGAACGGGCCTTGGCGATCAGCAGTGAATCGGCGCTGTCGAGGAACTTTGCAACTGCCGGCTCACTATAATGGGCCGTTGCCACGTGCTGCACGATCTCGGCGAAATTGCCTTGCGTGTCGACGTCATCGACGGCCAGGAACCACGCGGCATCCTTCCGGTCCTTAGCCCAGTCCGCGAGTTCATCGTTCCCGCCGGTCATCTCGTCGCGAACACTGACGATTGACGCGACGTCGCCGTCACACACCGCATCCATCCAGTCCCAGAAGCCAGGGCAGATGTCGAACGCGTAATATCGGTTCTTAGCCTCGATGAAGACGTTCGTGTCGAGCAGAAATTTCATTGCGTCGGGCGACCGTTCTTATGATAGCTGAGGATCGCCGTCGGCTGAGCGTTCAACAAGGATGCAGCATGGCGCAGAAGCAACCCGCCGCCGACCGCCTGATTGACGACCGCGCGCGTAAAGCGCAGCCCGTTGCGCAAGGGCAGGTTATTGTGGAAGCTCCCGCCTTCGCTTGCTGGCGTATCGCTCCACCGCGCGACCTCGGTTGCGTAAAAACGCGAATAGCTCGCCTGATCTATCAAGCCGAGATCGAGCGCGCGCCGCACGATGACGATGCGGCTGACCTTGTAGATGCGACTCAGCCGGTCGGCATTGTCCGACAGGCTATCCGCCGCGCGCCATTGTGCTGCGAAACCGGCCGCCGGGATCAAGAACTCCGCGGCGATCTCGTTGCACTTGCGTTCGACCTTCTGGTGGACGCCATAGTTCGCGTCGCCCAGCTGGACGTTGGAAACGCCGCTTTCGCCAAGCCAAATATGCGCGAGTTCGTGCGCAAAGGTGAAGATTTGCGCCGCCTTGGCATCCTTTCCGTTGATGAAAATCAGCGGAACGACCTTGTCGCTGATGGCAAAGCCACGGAACTGGCTGACGGAAAGCGGGCGGTGGGTGTTGCTGCCGACGATCCCGTTGCGCATGACCCAGATGCCGGCCGCCTCGGCTTTGTCGATGAGCATGCGTAGATGCTCTTCCCAATTACCGGTCTGCGGCGGCCCTTCCTCACCGTAAAGGGACTTTCGCATGTCGGCGGCGACAGTCTCGGCGCTATCGTTGACGGTATATTTTCCGACGAATTCCAGTTCGCGGCCGGCATGATCCTGGATGAAGTCACGGAACCAGTCGCGCTTGAAGAGAACGTCATTCAGGAGGTCGCGGAAGTTCAGATCGAGTTTACGGGCTGGGTCGCCGCCGACGGTTCGAAGATCAGGAATCGCGAGCTTTTCCTCGGGAGGTTCCTTCAGGAACAGGTATCCGAAGGGAATATGCAGCGCGCTAGACAGGCTTTGGGCCTGGCGGAAGGTCGGGCGCTCTTCGCCCTCGATCCAGGTCGCAATACGCTCCGGCTTCACGTTGACCTTTTTCGCGACGACATCGAGCGGTATCTCGGCGCGGTCAACCGCCCAAGCCAGAACCTTCTCGTTGATCATTGCGTCGGTCATGTGCTGCGGAGCCTGCGGAAATATGCCAATTCGTACATATCGGAATTTGGTAACGAAAGCTTATGCGAAACTTTCGCACAAGAATAAAGCTTTTCGAAGCGGCGACGTGAGACGGGTAACTACGCCTCGAAACGCGCTTGTTCGCACCACACAGACGGAGATTGCTCGCCATCGATGAAGCCGTTTCATACGGTATGTGTGGCGCTGCTCTCCCAAATTCAACGAGTGTGCAGCTGGTCAGTGCGTCGGCAGGCCGGAGACCAACTCGAAGTGCATAGTCGAGCCTTATGCCGCCCTTTCTTAAATCGTGGGTTTTGGGTTCGTATCTCTTCAAGGCTAGAGGTTCGGAAATTGGCTTAGGGCGGACGCAGGCGTCGCGAGCGACAGGCCACCCCTGTTACCGAGATGCGCGGCATTGGGACAAGCAGAACTTGCCTAAAGGTGTCAATTTCTTGATTTCTAGACGCGGCCCCCGGCGGCATTCTCTAGGTGCCTCATGGAGATCGTGTGATGACGAAAGCACTAGTTACGGGGGCGACGCGCGCCCCTGGACGCGTGATCGCGACCACACTCGCAAAAGGGGGCTGGGAGGTGCATGCTCTCGGCCGGGATCGAACTGTACTTGAGGAGATGCGCGGCGACCATGGCATCGTCCCGATGGCAATGGATTTGACCGATCGCGACTATGTTCGTTTCGTTGTCGAAGGCATGGAGCCCGAGGTCGTCGTCCACGCGGCCTTGCGATGGCCCGAGGAGATCGGATTTCTGCGCCTCACGGAGGCGGACATCGATATGGCGCTCGAGGTCAACCTGTCCGCGACGCTGCATGTCACGCGAGCCGTCCTGCCTTCGATGATCGCGCGGCATCGCGGCGCCTTTCTGATGGTATCGCCCGATTACAGAGTTGCAGGAAGTGCTGTCGAAAGGACAGTTGCCGCGGCAGTGGACGGACTCGCCCGCGCCCTTGACGACGAACTTCGCGGTACAGGGATCATGGTCCATCGCCTTCCCCTAGGCAAGCCGCCATTCCACGGATTGGGACTTGAGGCGATCTCACTGTTGGCCGCTTCGGGCTTTCACTCGAACCCAATTCCGGTTTCATCTGAATCTATCGAACGACAGGAACATGAACATGGAACGTAATGGAGGGCAGTTGCTCGTCGAATGCCTCTTGGCGCTCGGTGCAACGAAGAGCTTCGGTGTCCCCGGAGAAAGCTATCTCGCGGTGCTCGACGCGTTGCACGACACGCCCGGCCGTCTGGACTTCGTTCTATGCCGAAATGAGGGCGGTGCCGCTTTCATGGCGGCAGCATACGGCAAGCTGACCGGCAAGCCCGGCATCTGCTTCGTCACGCGCGGCCCCGGCGCCACAAATGCCTCGATCGGTGTGCACACCGCCATGCAGGATTCGGTGCCGATGATCCTGTTCGTTGGCCAGGTCGCCACCGACATGAAGGGGCGCGAAGCGTTCCAGGAGTTGGATTACAAGGCGGTCTTCGGCACCATGGCCAAATGGGCCGTGGAAATCGACCAGGTCGAACGTATTCCGGAGACTTTATCGCGTGCCTGGACGATGGCGGTCTCGGGCCGGCCGGGCCCGGTCGTGGTTGCGCTTCCCGAGGACATGCTTACCTCCCTCACCACCGCCCCCGTTTTGTCTGGGTCCATCGATCTCGCGGAGCCAGCGCCGGCCGCGTCAACCATGAAGCAAGTGCGGGAGATCCTGGTCAGCGCCAAGCGCCCAGTGATTCTCTATGGCGGTTGCAATTGGAAAGATGGCTCCATGGCCACGGTCCAGCGCTTCGCCGAAGCCTCCGACATCCCGGTCGTTTCCGTGTTTCGCTACCAGGACCAGTATGACAACGCCTCCCCGACGTTCTGTGGCGAAGCCGGCGTCGGCATGGTGGCATCGATCAAGGAACTGCTTAAGACCGCCGACGTCATCCTCGCGATCAACAACCGATTCGGGGAAAATTCGACGGAGGGTTACACACTCTTCGAAGTTCCGCAGCCGCAGCAAAAAATCATCCATGTCCATGGCTCGGACCTGGAAATCGGCAAGATTTATCGCCCGGCTCTCGGCATTCACAGCGGGCCGAACGCCTTCGCCGAGGCACTTGGTGTTCTCGAGCCGATCAAGGGCGGCTGGGCCGAGTGGCGCGCAAGGGCACGCGCGGCCTATGAAAAGGGTTTTGAACTTCCCGACCTGCCGTCCCCGGTTGACATGGGCAAGGTGACCGCCTTCTTGAACGATGTGCTGCCGGATGACGTCATTCTCACCAATGGCGCGGGCAACTTCACGGTCTGGCCGAACAAATTCTTCAAGTTCGGTCCAAGGGCGCGCCTGCTTGCCCCACAGTCGGGCGCGATGGGATATGGCGTGCCGGCGGCCGTGGCCGCAAAGGTCACCTATCCCGATCGAACTGTCGTCTGCTTTGCCGGCGACGGAGACTTCCAGATGAACTGCCAGGAGCTGGCAACGGCACTCCAGCACGGTGCACAGCCGATCATACTTTTGCTCAACAACGGCATCTACGGGACAATCCGGGCGCATCAGGAGCGCACCTATCCGGCTCGCGTTTCCGGCACCACGATGATCAATCCCGATTTCGTCGCGCTCGCAAAGTCCTATGGCTTCCATGCCGAGCGGGTGGAGTCGACCGCTAATTTCGCCGCTGCCTTCGCGCGCGCCTGCGCCTCGAAGACCGGTGCGCTCCTCGATCTCGACATTTCGCCCGAAGCGCTGACCCCGCGCCAGACGCTCAGCCAGATGCGCAATGCTGCCCTTTCTGCAAAGGAAACCGCATGACACAGCGTCACGAAATCCGACTTGGTGCCGATATCGGCGGAACCTTTACCGACATCGCACTGGACCTCAGAGGAAAGCTCTACTCCACGAAAGTGCTGACCAATTACTCGGCACCAGAACAGGCGATTCTCGATGGAATCGATATCGTTACCAGCGACGCGGGCATCAAGCCGAAGGATATCGATATCGTCATCCATGGCACGACGCTTGCGACCAACGCCCTAATCGAGCGCCGCGGCGCGAAAACTGCGCTCGTGACCACCGAAGGGTTCCGTGACGTCATTGAGATGCGCACGGAAAACCGCTTCGAGCAATACGATCTTGGCCTCGTGTTGCCAACGCCGCTTATCCCTCGCGAAGATCGCTTTCCGATCAAGGGACGCATCGATGCACAGGGGAGGGAACTGCAACCGCTCGACGAGCAGGCGCTCGAAAGCCTCGCCGACGTGATCGCCGAGCGCGGCTTCGGCGCCGTCGCCATCGGTTTCATCCATTCCTACATGAACCCGGCGCATGAAGAGCGCGCCCGCGAAATCTTGTCGAGAAAGCTCTCGATTCCGATTTCGATCTCGGCGGAGGTCTCTCCGCAGATGCGCGAATTCGAGCGCTTCAATACCGTTTGCGCCAATGCCTATGTTCGTCCGCAGATGGCGGACTATCTCTCCCGCCTGCAGGTGCGGCTGAAGGAGATGGGAGCCGATTGCCCGGTCTTCATGATCCACTCGGGTGGTGGTCTCATCTCGGTGGAGACAGCATCGGAGTTCCCGGTGCGTCTCGTTGAATCGGGTCCTGCCGGCGGGGCGATCTTTGCCGCCGATATCGCGCGCCGCTTCAGTCTCGATCGCGTGGTCTCCTACGACATGGGTGGCACGACGGCAAAGATCTGCCTGATCGAGGACTACCAGCCGCATACCGCCCGCACCTTCGAAGTTGCGCGTACATACCGCTTCTGCAAGGGATCGGGGATGCCGATTTCCATTCCCGTGATCGAGATGATCGAGATCGGTGCGGGCGGCGGGTCCATTGCTTGGGTCGACGCCATGGGCCGCATCCAGGCGGGGCCGGAATCGGCAGCCTCCGAGCCTGGACCGGCCTGTTACCAGCGCGGCGGCGATCGCCCGGCGATCACCGACGCCGACCTCGTTCTTGGCAAGCTTGATCCGGATAATTTCGCCGGTGGCAAGATCAAATTGTCGGTCGCGAACGCGAGCGCGGCAATTGCCCGGGATGTCGGCGATAAACTCAAGCTAAATTCCCAGGCGGCTGCCTTCGGCATTGTCGAGGTCGTGGACGAAAACATGGCCAATGCCGCTCGCGTTCATGCCGTTGAGAACGGCAAGAACATCTCCGAGAACATCATGATCGCCTTCGGCGGAGCAGCCCCACTCCATGCTGCCCGTCTGTGCGAGAAGCTCGGCGTTGACCAGTGCCTCATCCCGCAGGGCGCAGGCGTGGGCTCGGCGATCGGCTTCCTGAAGGCACCTTTCGGTTATGAGGCGCTCGCCTCCAAGATCATGGGACTTTCCAAATTCGAGCCCGGCCTGATCAATGCCATGCTGGATGATCTCAAGGCGACGGCCGAAGGTTTCGTGCGTGCCGGCACGGATGGCAAGATTATCCGCGAAATCACCGCCTTCATGCGGTATGCCGGTCAAGGCTGGGAAATCCCGGTGGCGCTGCCTGATCGCGCTTTCACCAACGCGGATACGGCGATGATCGAGAAGGCTTTCAAGGAGCGCTACGCGCAGTTCTTCGGCCGCGCCGTAGAGGGCCCGGAAATCGAATTCGTCACCTGGTCGGTCAAGGCGCAGGATGTTCGGCCCGAGAGCGAAAAATTCGAACTGAAGGTGGAAGGTGCCCGGGCGCCCGTTCCATCGATCCGCTCGGTCTTCGATCCCGCTTCCGGCAAGGAGTTGGAGACAGCAATCATACCGCGCGACACGCTTTCGCCGGGCAATCGTGTCACAGGGCCAGCTGTCATCGTCGAGCGCGAAACCTCGACCATCGTCACATCGCCGTTCGATGCCGTGATCCAGGCAGACGGAACCATTCTTCTCGTGCGCAAAGGTCTGTGATCTATGAGCGATATCAATGAAATCCGCATGCAGGTAATGTGGAACCGCCTGATTTCGGTCGTCGAGGAACAGGCGCTAACTCTGCTGCGCACCGCCTTTTCGACGTCCGTGCGCGAGGCGGGCGATCTGTCGGCCGGCGTGTACAACGCCAAGGGCGAAATGCTCGCCCAGGCCGTGACCGGCACGCCCGGCCATGTCAACACCATGGCCGAAGCGGTGCTGCACTTCATCGCAGAGATTCCGCGCGAGGAAATGTATCCGGGCGACACCTACGTCACCAATGACCCGTGGAAGGGTACAGGCCATCTGCACGACATCACCATGGTCTCGCCGTCCTTCAAGGGCGACGAACTCATCGGCTTCTTCGCCTGCACCGCCCATGTCGTCGACGTCGGCGGACGCGGTTTCGGGGCGGACGGCAAGTCCGTCTATGAAGAAGGCATTCAGATCCCGATCATGAAATTCGCCGAGCGCGGCGAGGTGAACAAGGATCTCCTGAAGATCCTTCGCCTTAACGTGCGCGAACCCAACCAGGTGATCGGCGACTTCTATTCGCTTGCCGCCTGCAACGACGTTGGGCATCGGCGCTTGATCGAGATGTTGAACGAGGTCGGTTACGACAATCTCGACACGCTCGGAGACTTCATCCTGTCGCGCACGCACACAGCGACTATGGAACGCATCGCCGGTCTTCCAAAAGGCTCGTGGTCCAATGAAGTCCTGACGGATGGCTACGACGAGCCGATCAAGCTTGCCGCAAATGTCGAAATCACCGAAACCGGAGTCAACGTCGATTTCGCCGGCACGGACGCCATGAGCCGGTGGGGCATCAACGTCCCCCTGATCTATACCAAGGCTTACGCGTGCTACGCACTGAAATGCGTGGTTGCCCCGGATATTCCGAACAACGCCGCCTCGCTTGCCGTCTTCAACGTGTCTTCACCGACCAATATACTCAATGCCGAACGTCCCGCTCCAGTCTCGGTACGTCACGTCATCGGCCACATGGTGCCCGACCTCGTGCTCGGAGCTCTCGCCAAGGCGTTGCCTGGTAAGATCCTCGCGGAAGGCGCCGCAGCTCTCTGGAACATCCACATTTCGGCGCGCCCGGTTTCGGGCAATACCGGGCGCCGCGCCGAAGTACTCATGTTCAACTCTGGCGGCATGGGCGCGCGTCCGACCCTTGACGGCCTGTCGTCGACAGCATTTCCCTCCGGCGTCCATACGATGCCGATCGAGGCTACAGAGCATACCGGTCCGATCGTTGTCTGGCGCAAGGAACTACGTCCCGATTCAGGCGGAGCGGGCAAGTATCGTGGGGGCCTCGGCCAGATTATCGAGATCGCGCCTGCCGAGGGTCACGAGTTCGATTTTTCGGCCATGTTCGATCGGATCTCGACGCCGCCGCGCGGACGTGACGGCGGCCAGGACGGAGCACCCGGGTCCGCGCGGCTCGACGATGGCACGAAGTTGCGCCCCAAAGGCTGGCAGCATGTGCCGGCGGGCCGCCGGCTGGTGCTGGAACTGCCGGGCGGCGGCGGCTACGGAAACCCGGCCGAACGTTCGGCCGAGGCAAAGGCCGAGGACCTATTTAAGGGCTATGTGACGGAGAAGAAGCAATGAGCCACATCGCAAGCCGGCTTTCGGCGGTGAAACCCTCCGCCTCCATGGCGGTGTCCCAGGCAGCCAAGGATCTGGCAGCAACCGGCATCGATGTCATCGATCTTGGCCTCGGCGAACCCGATTTCCCTGCTCCCGCCCACATCACCCAATCGGCCTTCGAGGCGGCGCGCAAGGAGCGCATGCTCTACACCGCTTCCCTGGGTACTCCGGATCTGCGCAAGGCCATTGCGGGCAAGCTGAAGCGCGAAAACGGCCTGGACTACACGATCGATGAGATCGCCGTCGCCAATGGCGCAAAACAGATTATCTTCAATGCGCTGATGGCGACGATGGAGGAGGGAGACGAGGCAATCTTGCCGGCTCCATACTTCGTCTCCTACCCGGAAATGGTGAAGCTCTTCGGCGGCGTACCCGTGACGCCGGCTTGCCCGGCCGAAAATGGCTTTCGGCTGACGCCGGACGTGCTGGAAGCGTCGATAACCGACAGGACGCGCTGGCTGTTCCTCAACATGCCCGGCAATCCGTCCGGAGCTGTCTATACCCAGGCGCAGCTCGAGGCACTCGGAGCGGTGCTAGCCAGGCATCCAAGGATCATGGTGCTCTCGGATGAAATTTACGAGCATATCATCTTCGATGGGCGCACCTTCGTTTCCTTCGGTGCAGCCTGCCCGCAGTTGCGCGAACGCACACTGATCGTCAACGGCATGTCCAAGGCCTATGCCATGACCGGCTGGCGTGTTGGCTATGCTGCAGGTCCGAGGGATCTCATCAAGGCCATGGCGACGATCCAGAGCCAGTCCTGCACGTCAGTGTCCGCTCCGGCGCAGATTGCAGCCACAGCGGCGCTCGACGGCCCGCAGGAGGACGTGGCGAAGTTTTGCGCCGCATTCGAACGTCGTCGCGACCTTGTGGTAGACGGTATTGCCAAAATCAATGCGCTCAGCCTGGATCCGCCGGAAGGGGCTTTCTACGCCTATATCGGCTGCGCCGCGCTGATCGGCGCAACGACGCCATCGGGTCAAACATTGGCCGATGACGTGGCCGTCGCAAAGTACCTACTCGAAGAAGGGTATGTCGCAGCCGTTCCGGGCAGTGCTTATGGCCTTTCACCCTTCTTCCGCATTTCTACCGCGACCTCCGAAGAGGTCCTTGCAGAGGCGGTCAAACGTATCGGCGCTGCTGTCGGCAAACTCGAAATCTGATTGGAAGGACGAATGCCCAAGCTCTACAAGACCATTCTGATCACGGGTGCAGCCGGTCGCCTCGGCACGGAATTGCGTCGTGGCCTGGCGCCGTTGGCCGACAAGCTGCGGCTGGCCGACATCACGGAGGTCAAGGATCTGAAGCCGAACGAGGAGGCGATGATCTTTGATCTCGCCGACGAAGCAGCTGTGATCAAGGCGACTGAAGGCGTCGACGCCATCGTACACTTTGGCGGCGTGCCGCTCGAGCGGTCCTGGCAGGATATCCTCGATTCCAATATTCGAGGAAGCTACAACATCTACGAAGGTGCAAGAAAGCACGGCGTCAAGCGCGTGGTCTATGCGTCCTCCGTGCATGCGATCGGCTACCACACGCTCGAGGCGCATATCGACGCGGACGCGCCGGTTCGGCCCGACAGCCTTTACGGCGTCTCGAAGTGCTTCGTGGAGGCGCTCAGCCGGTTCTATTGGGATAAGTTCGGGCTTGAAAGCGTGTGCCTGCGCATCTTCTCGTCGTTTCCCGAGCCGGCCGACCGACGCATGCTGTGGTCGTGGCTGTCCTTCGAAGACTGCATTCGGCTCGTGGTTGCAAGCCTCACGGCGTCCCGTGTGGGCCACACGATCAGCTTTGGCATCTCGGACAATGCCGTCAAGCCGGTCGACAATTCGAAGGCCGGGCACATCGGCTATGTTCCAAGAGACAACTCCGAGCCCTACCGCGACAAGGTCGAGGCGCAGAAAGACCCCCTCGATCCGATGGCGCCATCAACTATTCACCTTGGGGGTTGGTTCGTCGACATCGGCCATCCCGACGATGAGGCATCCAAATGAAAGACCAGTATGACGTCGTCATAGTCGGCGGTGCCGTGATCGGTTCCGCCGTCGCGTATTATCTCTCGGCCAATCCGGATTTCAACGGCACGATCCTCGTCGTCGAGAAGGATCCCACCTATCTGAAGGCGGCAACGTCCCTGTCGTCCTCCTCGATCCGCACGCAGTTTTCGAACCCGATCAACGTGAGGATCAGCCAATACGGTTCCGAGGTCATCCGCAATTTCGCAGACATGATGCAGGTCGGTGATGACAAGCCCGATCTCGCCTTTCATTCGGGCGGTTACTTGTTTCTGGCGAGTACTCCGGAGCAAGTGCAGGTTCTCAAGGAGAACCATGAGGCCCAGGTTTCCTGCGGGGCGGATGTCGTGCTGTGGAACCGAGACGAACTGGCCAACGCGTTCCCGCATCTGAACGTTGCCGACATCGAACTGGCCTCCTATGGTCGTTCAGGCGAGGGCTGGTTCAACAACACCGGGTTGATGTACGGCTTCAAGAACAAGGCCCGCTCCCTCGGCGTCGAGTATGTCAACGACGAAGTCGTCGCAATCGGCCGCGAAGGAAACGCGGTGAGCTCGGTGACTTTGAAGTCGGGCGCAACCGTCAAGGCGGGAACAATCGTCAATGCATCCGGTCCACGGGCGGCTCTGACGGCGCGCATGGCGGGCATCGATATCCCTGTCGAGCCTCGCAAGCGTACCCTTTTTGTATTCGATTGCGCACAAACGCCCGAGGGAACCGCCAACGTTAACCAAGGGCGTTTGCCGCTGATGATCGATCCCTCTGGTGTATTCTGCCGGCCTGAGGGGCGCTTCTTCCTGACGGGGTGCCCGCCCGTTGAGGACCCGGCAGCAGATTGGGATGACTTCGAACCCCGTTACGAAGAGTTCGAGGAAATTATCTGGCCGGCTTTGGCCGAGCGCTCGTCCGCGTTCGAGGCGATCAAGGTGGTCAATCAGTGGGCGGGCCATTACGATTTCAACACCTTGGATCACAACCTCATCGTTGGTCGTCATCCAGACGTGCGCAACTTCGTGTTTGCCAACGGGTTTTCCGGCCATGGCCTCCAGCAGGGGCCAGCGACCGGACGAGGCGTATCCGAGTTGATCATCTATGGTGAATATCGCACTTTGGATCTGACTGAAGTCGGCTATGAACGCGTGGTCGAGAACCGCCCATTCCTTGAAAAGGCAGTGATATAGTTGGGCTCGGCCGCGCCGAAAGATGGCGCTTGAAACGTTGGTTTCTGCTGTCGGGAGGCGAAATTGGTTGGACAACATACGCGGCTTCCGCCCCTGAACGCGCTTCGCGCGTTCTGGGCGGTCATGCGCCAGGGAAGTTTCCGCAGTGCTGCTGACGAGTTGCTCGTCACGCCTCAGGCGGTTAGCCAGCAGATTAAGCTTCTTGAGGATATTCTCCACGTACCGCTCTTTGAGCGCAAGGCGAGGGTCATCGAGCCTACGGAACAGGCTATCGTCCTTTCTCATTTTATCGAGGCCGGTTTCAATGAGTTTACCGAGGGGATCCGGCGCGTCACGAACTCCACCTACCGCAACCGCATCAACATCAACGTCAGTCCCTATTTCGCCACTCGCTATCTGATGGGGCGGCTAGAGCGATTTCGGGAGCTCATGCCTGGCGCGGATATCCGGATGACGACAATGGTCAACATTCGAGATTTCGCCGCGGACGAAGTGGATGTGTGCATACAATGGGGTTTTGGCAACTGGAAGGATTATGACTGCCAGTTGTTGATCCGAGATCCGAAAGTCATCTGCTGCGCCCCCGAGCTCGCTTCTCGGCTCAAAGAGCCCAGAGATCTCACGCAGCTTACGCTCCTCCATCCCGTCATGGCACGTAACCTTTGGGGCAAAGTCCTCCGGCATCTCGAACTTGAAGCGCACGAGGTTGCCGGCGAGATCGAGTTTCAGGACGCTGCCACGATGCGCCGCGGAGCGGTTTCCGGGCTGGGAGTGGGGCTGGTATCGAGAATGGACGCCTTGGCGGACATCAACGCCGGCCGGCTAGTCGCGCCGCTTGGTGTCGATCGGCTCCAGGACATGAACGAAAAGGATATTCCCGGCTTCTATCTCGTCGTCCCCCGTGCCCACAAGCGGGTGAAGATCATCTCGACGTTTTGCGACTGGATTTGTTCCGAAGACTGGTCCTCCACGCACGAGTTCGACTGAAGCACGCAAGCGGAAGCGGCCTAGAAAAGTAAAACTTGTCTATCGCCGTTGTTTCTTGGTTTGGGCCAGCGAGCACTTGATGCACGCTCTATATGGCCGGCAGGGCTAATCCTTAGTCCACAGCTGAACCTGACAATCGAATAAAACTGTCACCCTGATTGCCTGACCACCGGCATTCGGGCTGGCCAACAACAATCAACGGCGATCCAACGCGGTTGCTCGAACAAACGAGGCCAGACAGGGCCTAACCAGAGGGAATATCGATGAAATCTATTTCCAAGCTCCTCACCTCCGCGGCTTTCGTCTCCGCGGTTCTCGCTTTCAACGCTTCCGCTGCCGATACGATCAAGATCGGCGTGGCGGGACCGATGACAGGTGCCAATGCCACTTTCGGCGAGCAAGTGTGGAAAGGGGTCTCGGCCTATGTCGAGAACGTTAACAATGCAGGTGGCGTCGACGGCAAGCAGATCGAACTGGTAAAGGGCGATGATGCTTGCGAGCCAAAGCAGGCCGTTGCCGTTGCGAACCGTCTTGTCGACCAGGACAAGGTGCAGGCCGTTGTCGGGCACTTCTGCTCGTCCAGCACGATTCCCGCTTCCGAGATCTACAGCGATGCCGGCATCCTGACGGTGACGCCGTCCTCGACCAATCCGATTGTTACGGACCGCGGGTTCGACACCATGTTCCGCACATGCGGTCGCGATGACCAGCAGGCGGTCGTGGCCGGATCGTTCATCCTCGACACGTTGAAGTTCGACAAGATCGCGCTGATCCACGACAAGGATACGTACGGCCAGGGCCTGGTGGACGCGCTGAAGAATACGCTCGCCGAGCGTGGCGTGACGCCGGTCCTTTATGAAGGCCTGACACGCGGTGAACGCGACTTCAATGCACTGGTCACGAAGATCAAGAGCACAGGCGCTCAAGCAGTCTACTTCGGTGGCCTCATTCCCGAAGCTGGTCCCCTGATCCGCCAGATCCACGAGCAGGGCCTGAACGTCGTGTTCGTCAGCGGCGACGCTTTGGCCCAGGCTGAAATCGTTACCGCCTCGGGCGGCCCGCAGAACCTCAAGGGTGTCTATTATTCGTCGGCAGCCGATCCGAAGGAAGACCCTGCGGCGGCCGATGCCCTCAGCGACCTCAAGAGCAAGAACGTCGCTCCCGACAACTACACGCTCTTTGGGTATGCCAGCGCACAGGCCATTGTCGCTGCCCTGCAGGGCACCCAGGAAGGGACTATCGAAGATCAGGTCAAGTGGCTGCGCTCCAACAGCGTGAAGTCGGCGGTCGGCAACCTCGCTTGGAACGAAAAGGGCGACGTCAAGGACTTCAAGTTCGTCTTCTACTCGTTCGACGACAAGGGTAATCCGGTTCGCAACTAACAAGTCGCGCCCCGCCAGGGGACCGGTTGGTGTGCGCTCCTCCGGTCCCCTCCACCAATCAAGAAAAGAGGGGTCTGCAATGGATATCTTTATCTTGGCGCAGCAATTGATAAACGGGATCACGCTCGGCACGATCTACGGTTTGATCGCAGTCGGATACACCATGGTCTACGGTGTGATCCGTATGATCAATTTCGCCCATGGCGACGTTTACATGGTTTCCGCGTACATCGCCGCGATCACACTTGCTGTTCTCGCCTTCTTCGGCGTTCAGTCCGTTCCGTTCGCATTGATTACCATCCTCGTGATCACGTGCCTCATCACCGCCGTCTATGGTTGGGCTATCGAAAGGGTAGCCTACCGGCCGCTGCGTGGCTCGACCAAACTCGCTCCTCTGATCTCTGCGATCGGCATTTCGTTGATGCTGCAAAGCTATGTCCAGATCTCTCAGGGTGCTCGTGACCAGGGCGTCCCAATACTTGTTAGCGGGGCGTTCCGCTTCGGTGACGACGTTCATTTTGCGCAGATTACCTACATGCAGACGGTCATCCTTATCGCCTCGCTGATCGCCATGGGCATTCTCACCTATGTGATCAACTACACGCGCATTGGCCGCGAATGCCGGGCGACGCAGCAAAATATCCGGATCTCTGCGGTCCTTGGCGTTAACACCGATCGGATCATCTCAACCGTGTTCGTTATCGGCGCAGCGACGGCCGCCGTCGGTGGTACGCTCGTCACGTTCAACTACGGCTCGTTCAACTTTTTCATCGGCTTCGTCATGGGCATCAAGGCCTTTACTGCCGCCGTATTGGGGGGCATTGGGTCGCTGCCCGGCGCGGTCCTTGGCGGGGTATTGCTTGGTCTCACCGAAGCTCTGTTCGCGGGCTATGTCAGCACGGACTACAAGGACGTGTTCGCCTTTGCGCTGCTCATTCTCCTGCTTTTTTTCCGCCCGTACGGCCTGCTCGGTCGCCCGGAAATCCAGAAAGTATGAGGAGAAGCAACATGGAAAAAAATCCCCTACCACAGCTCCTCAAGCAGGCGCTCCTCACATTCACCGTGTCGCTCATCCTGTTCGGCCCGATCTCTGGTCTCGTCCTGGAGGGCTTTTCGTTCCGCAATGAAATGACGCGGGCCGTCGTGCTCGCTGCCATTGTCACCATCGGGCGTGTCGCGATGTCACTGATCGCAGTGACCGCCATTGGCCAGCGGATCATTGGCCGGGTCGGCGGTAGCGGGGCTGGCGTGACAGTTATGACAGGGTCTGAGAAGTCTCCGGTTCTGCTACTCGCGCTACTGTTCATCGCGGGACTTGCGTTGCCGCTTGTCGCCGACAAGTATTTCCTCGGCATTGCGATCCTCGCGCTCATCTACTGCCTGCTCGGCCTCGGCCTCAACATTGTTGTTGGCCTCGCCGGCTTGCTCGACCTCGGCTTTGTCGCCTTTTATGCCGTCGGCGCCTACCTTCTTGCGCTGGGTGCGCAATACCTCGGTCTCGGCTTCTGGAGCGCGCTGGTCATTGCCCCTTTGCTCGCCGGCTTTTTCGGCATGGTCCTCGCTTTCCCGGTGTTGAAAATGCATGGTGATTACCTTGCGATCGTCACACTGGGTTTCGGCGAAATCATACGCCTGGTGCTCAACAACTGGTTGGAGTTCACCGGAGGACCCAACGGTGCCCCGGCCCCCGCCCCTACTTTCCTTGGCATCGAGTTTACCCGGACGGCCAAGCAGGGCGGCGTTCCGCTGCACGAATATCTCGGCATTCCCTACAGTGCCGACTATAAATTCTGGTTCATATACATCGTGCTCTTCCTGCTGGTGTGCTTGGTCATCTATGCGGTCGAACGCCTTCGCGTCATGCCACTTGGTCGCATGTGGGAGGCATTGCGCGAGGATGAAATCGCGTGCCGTTCGCTCGGCGTGAATCACGTGTTCACCAAGCTTACCGCTTTCATGCTTGGCGCTTCGACTGGCGGATTGGCCGGGGTCTTCTTTGCCGTCCATCAGGGTTTCGTAAACCCGACCTCGTTCACTTTCTTTGAATCCGCCCTCATCCTGGCCATCGTCGTCCTCGGTGGACTTGGCTCGACCGTCGGTGTCATTGCCGCGGCACTCGTGCTGACCATTCTGCCGGAGCTGCTGCGCGACTTTGCCGAGTACCGCGTGCTGGTTTTCGGCGTGTTGATGGTCGTGATGATGATCTGGAAGCCACGCGGACTTGTGCGCATCAAGCGCCCTGCCTTTTTCCCGAGTAAAGCAGAGGAAAGCAGCCACCGGTTTTCACTTGCAGCAAACGCGGAGGCAGGCCGATGAACGCACCCCTTCTCGACGTGCGCAACGTGACAATGCGCTTCGGCGGTATTGTCGCCAACCGCAATGTCAGCTTCTCGGTGGAACGCGGCAAGGTGACGGCACTCATCGGCCCAAACGGCGCCGGCAAGACGACGATGTTCAACTGCATCACCGGCTTTTATCGCGCGAGTGAAGGCGAGATTGTCCTGAACGGGCGCGACGGCACACGGGATATCGGTGTACTGACGACCAAACCGATTACCGGTGGGTCCCATCTCGTCACCCGGGCCGGCATTGCTCGTACGTTTCAGAACATTCGACTGTTCAAGGAAATGTCTGTGATCGAGAACCTGCTCGTGGCCCAGCATTTGGTCACGGCAAACAATCTGCTGAGCGGCGTCTTCCGCACGCCGGCGTTCCGTCGGGCCGAACGCGAGGCCGTCGACCGTGCCTATTATTGGCTCGGCGAAATGAACCTTGCAGACGATGCCAACCGACTTGCTGGCGAGCTACCCTATGGTCGCCAGCGGCGTCTCGAAATTGCGCGGGCCATGTGTACAGACCCGCAACTGATCTGCCTCGATGAACCGGCGGCCGGCCTCAATCCCTCGGAAACGCGCGAGCTGTCCGCGGTGATTCAACGGCTCTGCCGGGAACACGGTCAGACAGTGCTCGTCATCGAGCACGATATGGGCCTGGTCATGCGGATTTCGCAGCACATTGTCGTGCTCGATCATGGTGAAGTCATTTCTGATGGAACGCCCGACGAAGTGGCGAATGATCCGGCAGTCGTCGCGGCCTATCTCGGCGTCAGCGAAGAGGAGGTCCACGCATGAAGCAGATGTCCGAAAACAACGTTCCTCTCCTGGAGTTCGCTGGAGTGCATGCCCACTACGGTGCAGTCGAGGCGCTGAAGAGTGTGAATGTCCACATTTTCAAAGGAGAGATCGTAAGCCTTATCGGCGCAAACGGCGCTGGAAAGACGACACTTCTTTCCGCGATCTTCGGCGCGCCGCGGGCCTCGACGGGACGGATCTTGCATAAAGGCGAGGATATTTCCCGCACTCCGACAAATCGGATTTCGCGGCGCGGCATAGCGCTCGTCCCGGAAGGGCGTCAGATCTACCAGGACATGAGTGTCGAGGAGAACATGATGATGGGCACGACGCCGATCGGCATGGATCGTTTCGACGAAGACCGGGCGACGATGTTTGAGCTCTTCCCTCGCTTGAAGGAGCGCCGCAACCAGACGGCCGGCACCATGTCGGGGGGCGAGCAGCAGATGCTCGCCATCGCCCGTGCCATGATGGCGCGTCCCGAGCTGATCCTGTTCGATGAGCCGTCGCTCGGACTTGCCCCGCTCGTCGTAAAGCGTGTGTTCGAAGTCTTGAGCGAGATTGCCGCTATGGGCAAGACGATTTTCCTCGTGGAGCAGAATGCCAATCACGCGCTGAAACTTTCACAGCGCGCTTATGTCATGGTGAATGGACGGATCCATCTCTCAGGCGAAAGCGCCGCCCTTCTAGATAACGAAGACGTCCGCAAAGCCTATCTCGGCCTGCACTGAACGGAATGACGATGCTGCATAAGAACCTAATCGCCGGCGAATGGGTGTCCGGCAACGCTTCGGCGAACATCAACCCCTCCAATACCAATGAAGTCATCGGCGAATATGTTCAAGCGAGCGCCGAAGATACCAAGCAGGCCATCGTCGCCGCCAAGGCGGCGCTGCCCTCTTGGTCGCTCTCTCCGATCCTCGATCGCCATGCGCTGTTGAAGAAGGCGGGCGACGAAATAATTGCTCGCAAGGAAGAATTGGGTCGCCTGCTCGCCCGCGAAGAGGGTAAAACCTTGCCTGAGGCGATCGGAGAGGTGACGCGCGCCGGGCAAATCTTTGATTTCTTCGCCGGTGAAGTCTTGCGTCTTTCCGGAGAGATCCTGCCTTCGGTACGGCCAAACATTGGTGTCGAGATCACCCGCGAGCCCGTCGGCGTCGTCGGCATCATTACGCCCTGGAACTTTCCCATCGCCATTCCCGCGTGGAAAATCGCCCCGGCGCTTGCCTATGGAAACACGATCGTGTTGAAGCCCGCCGATCTTGTCCCTGGTTCCGCCTGGGCGCTCGTCGACATCCTGCATCGTGCTGGCGCGCCTGCCGGCGTCGTCAACCTTGTCATGGGGCGTGGCAGCGTCGTCGGCCAAACGCTGCTCGACAGCCCGGATGTCAATGCCATCACGTTCACGGGCTCGGTCGGGACCGGCAAGCGCGTCGCGCTCGCGTCGGTCGAGCATAACCGCAAATTCCAGCTCGAGATGGGCGGGAAGAACCCCTTCGTCGTGCTGGACGACGCGGATCTGTCCGTCGCAGTCGAGGCTGCGGCGAATTCATCCTTCTTCTCCACTGGGCAGCGTTGCACGGCCTCATCACGTCTGATCGTTACGGAAGGGATCCATGACCGCTTCGTCAGTGCTCTTTCAGAGCGGCTAAAGGGTCTCGTCGTTGACGACGCCCTTAAGGCAGGAACGCATATCGGCCCGGTCGTCGACGCAAGCCAACTGAAGCAAGACGCCGACTACATCGACATCGGTCGCGGCGAGGGGGCAAAGCTCGCTTTCGGCGGCACAAGGCTGGAGCGGGAAACGCCCGGGTTCTACTTGCAGCCCGCCCTTTTTACCGAGGCGACGAACCAGATGCGGATTGCGCGCGAGGAGATCTTTGGACCAGTCGCGGCCGTCATCCGCGTGAAGGACTACGATGAGGCTCTGGCCGTCGCCAATGACACCAACTTCGGTCTGTCTTCAGGCATTGCGACGACGAGCCTCAAGCATGCCACCCATTTCAAGCGGAATTCGGAGGCCGGGATGGTCATGGTGAACCTGCCGACAGCTGGCGTCGACTTCCATGTACCCTTCGGTGGCCGCAAGGGTTCGTCCTATGGCCCGCGTGAACAAGGTCGCTACGCCGCGGAGTTCTACACCACCGTTAAGACGGCCTATACGCTCGCCTGAGGAGATTGAGTCATGAAGATCCTGGTCACCGTCAAACGTGTCGTTGACTACAACGTCAAGATCCGCGTGAAGGCAGACGGTTCGGGCGTCGAGCTTGCGAACGTGAAGATGTCGATGAACCCCTTCGACGAAATCTCGGTCGAAGAGGCGCTCAGGCTGAAGGAAGCCG
>NZ_JBVQPO010000029.1:0-32749 GCF_055710065.1 Ensifer sp. VA4
CTTGCAANGGCCTTGTCGGAGATCCACGCTTTCTTCGCTGCCTTGGAAAACCACGCCGTTTTGAAAGTTCGTTCTGACATCACTTCATATAGCACTAGGTGCTACACCTATCAAGTTGTCGGGAAAATTTGCGGGGACTACGCTGCTTCCCATACCTGTCTCAGAAGCTTCGCACCAAGTGCCGCTTTGTCCTGGGGCAAGAAGCGACCGCACGCTACGCTATCGACCCGGCCAGGCTGGCAACCTGACGTCTCAGAATAGTTAGGATTTCCCGGAAAGAAAAAGTCACTCGCTGCAGTGGGCGCCTTTTGAAGTTGACCGGTCGCTTGTTTTGGGATGCCAGCGGTCTCGTCATCATGGCTCCTGTTGTAGGCGTTGCAGACCAACTCTGGGACCGCTGCGTTTCGCTGTTGAGCTAACAGCTTTGGGGTCGCCGGTGCCTAACAATAAGCGATTGTCGAGCGCAACAACGACCGTCGTGCCGGCATAAGAGCCCGATTAAAAATGGCCACGTACGACCGGCCACTCCGACCGCAGGATACCGGTAGACAGATGCAACCAATTTGGTGCCGTCAAACGAGAAGAACGCGAAATGATGGCGGTTAGGATCAACCAGAGGTAAACATATGGCAGTAACCGCGAAACCAGCCAATCAACATCAAGGGGGGGAACGATCAATGAGCATTGCAAAAGGGGGCCGCATTCTTGGCAAACTGTTCGGGTGCCTTGTTCTGTTCGCTGCCCACGAGTCTTTCGCCGAGGGGCTGGTGGATCCCGACGTTATGGCGGTCGTGGAAGGCGGGTACTGGAGAGAAGACGGCATTGGCGAAGGCAGCTATCGCATCATCGTTGTAAGCCAGGGTTTCGAACACGTTTCGTCGCGCGTCGTGGCGGAATGGAAGCTAGCGGGGAGCGAGAAAGGCCGGGCCCGGATTGTTCATTCCGTGGAACTCGTCAAAGGCGGGGTCTACAGCGTTGGCGCGCCCGAGATTGAATTTTTCGGAGATGGAGCACGAGTTGAGGTTGGGGGTACCGCGACTTTTTCGCCAGGCACGACAGTTGTTTGCCATTTTGCGCTTGCTCCTGGAGGGAAAGTCGACGTGCTCAAAGCGTGTGGCGAATAGCAGCGTCGTACTTGTGCTGGGTCGGGAGCCTTTCAGCGCGGTAAGAAGCGGCTGAACGACAACGCCACCATTCGTTATGCGTTGCCTCCGATCGTGGCCGCGCCTGAGACGTGACGCAACACCCCTTTGACGCCCTGGGCGATCGAGCGTTTTGATCTCGACGCCACACCCGGAACTCCGTTCGGCTTGTTTTTAGTGCCGTTGTAGGAAACATAGAAGATGCATACTCCGACGGCCCGTGTCTCGGAGCGCATGCTGCCCTACGCCCTGGGACGTCATCACACTGCTAGTCCCAGACGGAACGTGCGGGTTTTCGACGGAAACCTTGAAGCTTGGTTTCCAGTTGCGAATGGTTCGCGCGACGATTGTGCCACGTTTGTTCCCGTTCTGTGCCAACGTGCGCTGATCATGACCGATGCGCCCAATCGCGCATTCCGATGGGATCTTCCGCGGTTGCTCGACGAGCCTGTTCCAAGCGCGGCAGCATTGATCGACGATGTCGTCGTAGTCCTTGAAGACGCGGTTCGACAACCAGTTGTCCCTCATGAACTGCCAGAGGTTCTCGACCGCGTTCAATTCCGGCCACCGCGGCGGCAGAAACATCAAGGTGATGTTGTCCGGCACCTTCAGCTTCGGCGTGACGTGCCATCCGGCTTGGTCGAGAATGAGCACGGCATGTGCTCCGGGATCGACGGCGTTGCTGATAAGGTGTTCCTGCATCGCCTCTGTCGCAATAGGGAAGGACGAGACCAGCACCCTTGCCCTTCTTCGGGCAGATCGCGCCGAAGATGTCGGCCCACATCGTGCGCTGATCATGCGGTGATATCCGGAATTCCTCAAACAGCCACTGAACGGGGTCCTTGCGCCGCCAACGCACCGTGCACAGCGGGAATCGGCCGCTTTCAACGGTTTTCGCCAGCGCCTGCCGTTGCGCGTCGTTCAGCTTCGCGGGTCCACCCGGTGCTTTTCCGTTGATCAGTCCATCGGGACCGCGCTCGTTAAACCGCACGACCCAGTCGAGGACGATCTGCACCGTCCCGCTGCCGAGGCGAGCGGCCTCTGAACGAGAGCCGCCGTCGTAGATCGACGCCAGCGCAAGCAAGCGACGGGCTTGATCGGCATCCCTCGTTTGCCGAGCCAACCGCCGGAGCGCCAACCCATCATAATCCTGTCGCAAAGAGATATCGCTGAACCCACCGCAAACCTCCTGTTTGCAGCATCGATTCGGATTCGAAGCCCAAAAGGAATCGGGAGGGTTCTGTGAGGTCGCGCAGGGATGGGCTGGCGAACTGGCGCCGGGCGCGACCTCATTGAAGCCGGATTGAACTCGCCCGCTGACGCTGGCACGGCGCTATGGATTTAGTGCTACGGCGTTTGATCGTGGCGCGCCGGTATTGATGGCGCGCGCCGCTGCGGCGGGGGCAATGCCGCGGTGCGGTGGCGTCCGGCGCTGGTGTTGCGGGGAACACCGAGGTCTTGAGCGCGGCTTTGGCAGCGCCAGAACCGCAGCGAGATGACACAGGAGCTCAGATCGGCATCGCACCGACCTGGGCCGGTACGGCAAGGCTGTCGGGACCGGCGGCAGGCACTCATGACATGTCGGGCCATGCCCGCGCCCGCCGCAGCCTGGCGGTGATGCGCAGGATGCCGCCGCAGCAGGGACAGACGGTCGGATCGAAGCGGGCGCGCTGGTGCCCGGGCTGCCCGCCTTCGGCCCGGCGGCGTTGCGGTGGGGCACCGGCCAGCAGTCGGCTGATGACGGCGAGGCGGGCGCGGCGGATGCCGTTGGCGGGGAAGTCGTAGTGGCGGATGCGGTGGAAGCCGACGGGCAGGCTGGAGCAGGAAACGGCGGATGAACTCGTGCGGCGCCAGCGTCATCGAGCGCGGTGCGTTGCCGTGGAGGTAATCGCGATCGCGCGTGGCACCCTGGCATTTGGGGCAATGGCGGTTGCGGCACGAGTTGTAGGCAACGCTGCTCAAGGCGCAATCGTCGCAGGTCTCGACATGGCCGCCGAGCGCCGCAGTCCGGCACAGCTCGATCGCCGCCATGACGCGGCGCTCTCCCCGGCCGAGATGACCGTCATGGGTAGGACGATAAGCGGGGGCCATGGCGGCGGAAGATGTCCGCCACCTCCAGCGCCGGTCGCATAGCGCGATCTCAGGCCGGCGGCACGACCTCCAGGCGCAGCCAATCAAGCGGGCTCTCGGTCCGGGCGATCGTCGTTGTCGCCACCTGCGTGTAGCGCGCCGTCGTCGACAGGTGGGTGTGTCCGAGCAGCACCTGGATGATGCGGATATCGACGCCGCTCTCGAGCAGATGGGTGGCAAAGCTGTGCCGCAGCGTGTGCACGCTGACCCGCTCGCCGAACGGCAGGCGGCATACAGCACCTGCACATCGATCGGCTTGTCGCCGCGTCCGGGAAACAGCCAGTTCCTCGGGCGTGCCAGCCGCCAATAGGTGCGTAGGATGGCAAGCAACTGCGGCGACAGCATCACCGTGCGATCCTTGGCGCCCTTGCCGTGACGGGCCTGAATCACCATGCGCTGGCTGTCGATGTCGGCGACCTTCAGGCTCACCGTCTCCGAGGCACGCAGTCCAGCGGCATAGGCGGTCGTCAGCGCCGTGCGTGCCTTCAACGACGGCACCGCCTCGAGAAAGCGCACGACCTCGTCGGCGCTCAAGATCGCCGGCAGCTTGCGGGGCGTGCGCGCATAGGCAATCCGCTCGGGGATCTCCGCCCGGTCCAGCGTCACGCCGTAAAAGAAGCGCAAGGCGCAGACCGTCTGGTTGAGTGCCGGCCAGGAGATGCCCTGCGACACCAGGTACACCTGGAAGCGCGCACATCCTCCAAACCCAGCCGATCGGGGGAGCGGTCGAAATAACGGCTGAACTTTGTTACGGCATGCAGGTAGGATCGTTGCGTGGCCGGCGACAGGTTGCGGAGTGTCATGTCGTCGATCATGCGGCGGCGCAGCGGGCTCACCGCTGCCGGAGCGTCGGTCATCGGTCGGTCTCCTGGTCAGGGGTTGGTTCTCAACACCCCAACATCCCATCAGGAGACCGCGCCTCCAAACCCGACCTCTCCCGCATCAGCGGGTTAGTTCAATCCCACGAGAGTCAGACATTGCGCTCGTTGTATAATGTATCCACTGGAAACCGTGGCGCCGGGCAACGATGCTCACCGTCGCATCCGCCTCGTAGGTCTCTTGAATAATGGCCAGCTTCTCCGCCGTGCTCCAACGCCGTCGCCGTTCCGGACCCGAAAGGACTTCCATCTTAAAATTGCTACTAGTCATCTTACCAACATTACTCCTACCCACTTAGCTAAGTAAGGGAGCATGTCCGTGCCTTTCGGGGGCTAATTCAACCTCTTCACCGGCATTGCGGGGACCAGCGGATTTGGATCAAACATCAAACCAAAAGAGAATACTCAAACGGCACATGAAGCGGAATCTCGAAAAGCCTTCCGTCAGGCGTTGCATGCTGGTCATATCCGTAGTCGGCGACCCATAGGCTCATCTTGCTTGGATCGTCGCTGGACGGCGCGAGCTCGACGCCCTTGGGATAGAGGCCCCTGCCGTCATTATACGGATTTGGTCGCTTCGCCAGGTCTGTGATCGTCTCCAGGATCTGCCCGGTGTCGGCGCTCACCTTGAACACATTCTGGCTGAAGAAGCCAACGACGTAGAAGACGTTGTTCTGGACGTCGTAGGCGATGCCTTCCGGATTGGTGATCGGGTCGGGGAGCTCGATCTTTCTGACCAAATCGCCCGCCTGCGTGACCTCATAGATCGAGTGGGTCAGC
The DNA here is from genome assembly GCF_055710065.1 of Ensifer sp. VA4. Classification (NCBI taxonomy): domain Bacteria; kingdom Pseudomonadati; phylum Pseudomonadota; class Alphaproteobacteria; order Hyphomicrobiales; family Rhizobiaceae; genus Ensifer; species Ensifer sp. VA4. Next base: position 4,931 of record NZ_JBVQPO010000029.1, read on the forward strand.
TCTCCGGCGATATAGAGATTGCCGGTCCGAGGATTGATCGTGACGTCTTCCGTGTCGATGACCGTACTGTCGAGACCAACGGTCGAAAAACTTCTAATCGGTGTTGGATGTAAAGGATCCGTAGCATCTAGGACCAGGACCTTCTTCTTATCGTCATCGGTGACAAACATCAGGTGCTGCCCGGTGTTCGGATCAACGCCGAAGGCCACGCCTGTGGGTTCTTTGGTGAAGGACGCCAGGCTAATCGTCGCGAGACGTTCACCCCTGGTGTTGAGCTCGAACATATTATCGTTCGAGAAATAGGGAGACTCATCGGCTTCAGAGTCGACAAGAAAAAGGGTCCCCGTAAACGGATTCCAGCCCAGCCCCGCCGGATCGCCGCTTGGGTAGATATTGGTCGCCCATTCGTGCGTGTCGCTGATGTGAATGCTGACGGTTGCGGTGTTGCTCGTGGCAATCCCGTCGCTTGCGGCATATTTGAAGCTGTCGCTGCCTGTATAGTTGGTGTTCGGGGTGTAGGTGAACGAGCCGTCCGCATTGAGCGCCAACGTCCCATGGGAGGGACCGGAAACAAGAACCGGATGCAACGGATCACCATCGACATCCTTGTCATCGCCCAGGACGCCCTTGCGCACCGGAATTGTGATGCTCGTATCCATGCTCCAGTTGTAGCTATCCCCCCCGGCGGTGGGCGCGTCGTTGGTGCCGGTGACGGTGACCGTCAGGGTCGTGGTGGACGAGGCGCCGTGGTTGTCCTCGTTGGTGTAGCTGAACACGTCAGTTGCCGTCTGGCCGTCACGGAGCGCCTGCACCGATGGGTTCAGGTTGTCGAGGGTGTAGGTGAAGGCGCCATCGGCGCTGAGCGACAGCGTGCCATATGCGCCTGCTATGGCGGCCCCAACGTTCGCCGCCGCGCCGTTGACTGCCGAAACCACGTGCGTGTCGCCAGAATCCGGATCGGTGTCGTTGGTCAGAACGTTGCCGACCACCGGATTGGGGAAGCCGACATTGTTCGTGTCTTCCTTGACGGATGCTGCATCAGCCACCGCGACGGGCGGGGCCGATGTGACACTGACGCTCACGGTTCCCGTCGCAATACCACCGTTGCCGTCCGAAATCTCGTACATGAACGACGCTTGTCCGGCGAAGTCCTGATCGGGAACATAGGTGATCGTACCGTTATCGAGGCTCACCGTCCCATGGATATCGCTGTCGCCGGAAACAGCCGTCACAACCAAGGCATCCTTATCGAGATCGGTGTCGTTGGTGAGCAAATCTGCGGCTGCAAAAACAAGCGCCGTGTTGACACCGGTCGACAGGGCATCGTTCCCGGCAACGGGCGCATCGTTGGTGCCGGTTACGGTGACCGTCAGGGTCGCGGTGGACGAGGCGCCGTGGTTATCCGTATTTGTGTAGCTGAACACATCAGTTGCTGTCTGGCCCTCAGCGAGAGCCTGCACCGACGGCTGTGAGTTATCGAGGGTATAGGTGAAACTGCCGTCGCCGTTGAGCCGCAGCGAGCCATATATGCCCTGGAGGGCGAGCCCGACATTTGCTGCCAGGCCGTTGACTGCTGAGACCGTGTGCCCATCGCCGGAATCCGGGTCGGTGTCGTTGGTAAGGACGTTGCCGCTAGCTGGATTGGGAGACGCCGCGTCATTGGTATTTTCTTTCACCACGGCACCATCGGCCACCGCAACCGGCGCGTCGTTGGTGCCTATGACGGAGATCTTCACCGTCGTGATGGACGAGGCACCATGGTTGTCCAAATTTGTGTAGGTGAAGACGTCCGTTACCGTCTGGCCGTCAGTAAGCGCCTGCACTGACGTCTTCGAGTTGTCGAGGATATAGGTGAAGCTGCCATTGCTGTTCAGCCGCAACGTGCCATAGGTACCCTGAACGCCGGCCCCAACATTCGCTGCCAAACCGTTGACCGCAGATACCGTGTGGGTGTCGGCGAGATCCACGTCGGTGTCATTGGCAAGCACATTGCCGCTCACCGGGTTGGGGAAGGCTGCATTGTTGGTGTCCTCCGTGACCGAGAAGGAATCGGCCACTGCGAGCGGTCCATCGTTTACGCCGGTGACGGTCAGCGTGAGCGTTGTGCTCATGGTCTTCTTGCTTGCGTCGACGGCGGTATAGGTGAAAACGTCCGTGCCCGTTTGCCCTTCAGCAAGGCTTTCGGCCTTCGGCGTATTGGCGGTGTAGCTGTACCTGCCATCGGGCCAAATCGTCAGATAGCCGTAAGTCCCTTGAATCGTTGTGCCGCCCGAGGCCACGTTAAACGAACTGCCTGCGAACTTCGTCTTGGTAACCTGGATGAGGCCGGTATCGTTTGAGAGCACATTCCCCGTTCGGCTGGCGTCCTCAAGAATGGAAACCGTGTCGGGCAATGCCTTCGAGGTACTTTTGGCCATGTTAACCCCCCATGACGAGAACAGGCGGACACGCGCAGCCGTCCGCCTGTTCCGCGCGTAATTCGGTTGTCAGATTGGATAGAATTGAAGCCTGCCGTGATCCCTGTCCGATACGGCGGGGTCATGCAGCAAGTTCACGTACTCTTTCGTGAATCGGTGTTGGACGTAAGCTCGCAATCCGTCTGCAAGATCTTTTCGGCAAGCTACCGCACGTGAGGTGAGTGCCAACTCATCCCTTTGCACCAGCGGTGTCGTATCCCTTAATAAAGAAACAACTAAAACGTCTATCGCTCCAGCCTTCTGAAAATACCAGCTCGGCGCGCCCCGAACAAGGTCCGGTCTGAACCTGCCGTTTTACCGTTCGACGGTCTGCCCGGAGGTAAGCACAGTATGGGCCGATCCGACGATAAGGCAACCGACCGTGACCGCCTGAGGTAGAGCCGCTGGGTTCCAGGGGACGCAGCGACCAGAACCGTCCTGAAGGGTAAGCGCGAACGGTTCTGGGTTCGGCCAGACGCGCTGTGTGGATGATGCGCGATAGGCACTGCGAATTATGCGCCCTTTGGGTTCGTCAACAATCTCCCTAGGACTTATGCGCTCGCCTATGGGACCCAAGTCGGATAGCGGGGAACACTTTTCTCTCGGCGCGTTAACTCGCCTCGGATCTGGATGCATTCGTCGCCGCCGGAGGCGGTCACCAACCTTCAATTACGACGCGAGCGCTCTGAAGCAAAGGGTTCCTCTGTCAAACGGTGTTTCCGCCGCCTTTGTTCTCTTCCTGTCGCAAGGTTAGTGGGAGTAACCGGGCGGTAGGCCGACCGGAGGTTGCCGAGACCGAAAGCCAAAGGCAAACGGATTTTGTTGCGGGGAGAGACACCAGGCACTCTCAGGATCACCGAGGTGAGCGAGGTCGCATCTCGTCGGATCGCAGGGGCGTTGCTGCCACCCTCCAGGTTGATAGTCGCGCTTTAGCGGAGCCGGTTCAATCTGCTCGGCTATCGATAGCCCCCGAAAATAGGGGGAACCTTTTTCAGTCCTTAACGTTCGGGTGACGGGGCAATGTCGCATGAGGGGAAAATGGAAACCGTAACTTTACTTCTGGTTGAGGACGAGGCGCTGCTGCTCTTGGAATTCGAGCAAGCGCTGGCGAACGCCGGCTTCGATATTGTAACGGCAACCGATGCACGGGACGCCATGCGGATCTTAAACGCCCCGACCCCACCAATCGATGGCGTTGTCACTGACATCCGGCTAGGTGCTCCACCTGACGGGTGGGATATCGCACGCACCGCGCGAGAAATCGACCCACAGATTCCCGTCGTTTATGTCAGCGGCGACAGCGCTCGTGATTGGGCCTCGAAGGGTGTCCCGAACAGCGTTATGCTTGAGAAACCCTTCGCCATGGCTCAGCTCGTGACGGCGATCTCGCAACTCCTAAACGACACGAGCACCAGTCAGCCGTTGGTCGACTGAGAATGTCGCGTCCGCGCTGTCAACTCCGCGATTGCGCCCAAGTCCGACGCGTGTCGGCAGTGCTTTGCGTTCCGCACGCGCCGTTTGTGCGGGCTCAGGTAAGTTGCTATCGTGTAAACGGCTCGGATCTCTACGATGGGGTTGGCCGGAGACTGCGATGGAGATCGAAATGAAAACCGGTAACGGGCACACGGTCGATCGCGATATGCAGTCACTACCAACCAATGCTCCAAAAGCACTATCCGAGCAGTGTCAACTGCTCGGGACCGGCGATTACCCTGCCGAAGAGATCCTTAAAGCTCTGCCGGTGGCCGTCTACACGACGGATGCGGACGGGCGGATCACTTTTTTCAATGAAGCGGCCGTATCGCTTTGGGGTGTTCGCCCAGAACTCGGCAAAACCGAATTCTGCGGCTCCTGGAAACTCTATTGGCCCGATGGTACGCCATTGCCGCATGACGAGTGTCCAATGGCTCTGACCCTGCAGCAGAGATTGCCTGTGCGCGGATATCAAGTGTTGGCGGAGCGGCCAGACGGTACCCGGGTGGCGTTCATCCCTTACCCTACGCCGCTGTTTGACCGCACCGGTGCGTTCGTCGGCGCGGTGAACCTTTTGATGGACATCAGCGAGCTCAAAGCGCCCGAGCAGCGCAACCACGAGAGCGGAACGAAGTTCCGCTCTCTTTTCGAAAACGTTGGTGCGGCTGTCTGGGAGCGAGACTTTTTGCGTGTCGTCGACCTGCTGGACAGCTTGCAGGCTGAGGGGGTGAAGGATTTACGAAGCCATCTGGCGGCACATCCAGACGTGCTGCAAGAAGCAATCACGCGCGTCCGGATCCTTGACGTCAACCCATTCGCAGTTGAACTGTTTGAAGCGACCAGGAAGGAAGAGTTGCTTCGATCTTTCCTGCCGGAAACGTCGGCGATCTTCCTCGAGGAATTGGTGACCATCTGGGAAGGCGGACGGCGGTTCGGCAGCGACACCGTAGTACGCACTCTTTCCGGGCGACGGATCGACGTCGTCTTCACAATCGTTTTCGATGGTCCGGGCTGCGAACGCGCCTATGTCTCCATTCTCGACATCTCAAAGCGCAAGGTGAGCGACCGCCGGCTTGAGGCGGTCGACAAGATCGCCAAGGCGATCGCGAGTAAGAATCTGGATCATATCGTTCAGACGGTCACCGACGCCGCGACTGAACTCACCGGGGCCAAGTTCGGTGCTTTCTTCTATAATCGCACCGATCCCGACGGTGAGCGATACACGCGCTATACCCTGTCAGGCGGGCCACGAGCGGCTTTCGAGAACTTCCAACTACCGCGCAATACGGCCGTCTTCGACCCAACCTTTCGCGGCCTTAGCGTTGTCCGTTCGGCGGATATCCGAGCCGACCCGCGCTATGGAAAGTCGGCTCCTTATTACGGGATACCGAAGGGGCACCCGCCAGTGGTCAGCTATCTGGCCGTTCCAGTCATTTCGCATTCGGGCGAGGTACATGGCGGCCTTTTCTTCGGCCACGACCAACCGGACGTCTTCACCACCGAAGCCGAGGAGACGGTCATCTCGATCGCAACCCATGCCGCTGTCGCAATCGACAACGCTCAGCTGTTCAAAGCGGCGGAGCGTGAAGTCTCTGAACGGCTCCAAGCCGACCGAGCAGCTCAGCAACTCGCCGCCATCGTCGAGTCGTCGGAAGACGCGATCCTGTCGATGGACCCCAATGGTGTAATCGCCAGCTGGAATGCTGGAGCTGTGCGGCTGTACGGCTACACCGCCGAGGAGGCGATTGGACGTCCAGTTACACTGCTGATCCCTGAGGACCATCTTGGCGAGGAGCATCACATCCTGGCGCAAATCCGTGCTGGTGATCCCGTCGACCATTTCGAAACGGTAAGGCGTCGCAAGGACGGCACCCTGATCCCGGTCTCGCTTCGAATTTCACCGATCCGCGACAATGGTGGGGTCATCATCGGCGCTTCGAAGATCGCGCGCGACATCAGCGAACGCAAGCAGGCCGAGCAACAGAAAGACCTGCTCATCCGCGAAATGGCCCACCGGATGAAGAACCTGTTCACCGTATCGAGCAGTGTGGTAACGCTCAGTGCGAGATCCGCGAGTTCTGCGGATGAGCTCGCTACGGCCGTCGGCGCGCGGCTGGCTTCCTTAGCGCGAGCGCACGCGCTCACTCTCCCGCGATTGGGTGGCGCAGAAACCGGGGAGGGTAGCGCAACGCTGCAGGAGCTGCTGGGCACATTGTTGTCACCCTACGCTGGCGAAACAGATCAGGGAAATCGAGTGACGATCCGGGGATGTGACCTTTCCGTGTCACGCTCGGCCATAACGGGTCTTGCGCTTGTCGTGCACGAGTTGGCAACGAACGCTGCCAAATATGGAGCGTTGTCAGCCGACAGTGGCCGACTCGATATCGAATGTACCGACCGTGGGGAAACGCTGGAACTGGTCTGGACGGAGCGAGGAGGGCCGGCTGTCGTGAAGACGGAGACAGAGGGTTTCGGGACGAAACTTGGCAAGCTCACTCTAGAGAAACAATTCCGCGGAGAGATCAACCGCATTTGGGACCCGGAGGGGCTCGTCGTTCGACTGATTGTTCCGAAAGATCGGTTGCAGCAAGAATAGGGCCATCTGTCGTGACAGGTGCAATGTGCCACGGTCCCGTACCGGCACGGGATGTGCCATCGTTGGTCGCGAGCATAATGACGAGCAACGACTGACTGAACTAGTTTTTGCAGGAGCGATTGCATCGATGCACCACCAACGAGAGCGATCCTTCCATCATCGACGATTCCTGGATGACACCGCCCGTGAAGAAGGTGAGCTGACCCGGCAGGACTAGAACCTGCATGAGGCTTCGGGCTTTCGGGAGATTGGTCACGTCAGGCTGGGAGAGTTGGCGGGGTCACCGATCCGCTCGCTCTGCCATAATGCCAATGCTTCCAGGTCATTCGATTGCCACTCTCTGAGTCGCTTCTCCGCTTTCGTCGAGATCGACAGCGTTGCTGAGCGGGGCGGCCGCGATTGCTTTAATTTGTTGAGCGAGAGCCGAAAGCTTCTGAGCAATGTCCTGCAGCTCGGACGGTGAGTTTGTGCCCGCGCGGGTGCCCTTTACGCCATGTTTGTCCACGTTCTCGTCCCTTGCGATTGGACTTGGGTGCTCAGTATATTTCCAACTTTCGGCTCGGTGCTGGCGGTGACGAAATAGCGGCCGCCGGCATCGCCCCTACCACCGCGACCGCATCGGGCCACAACAAGCTCGAAGCTTCGCGCTGAATTGGGTTCGGCGCTACGAACATGGGCCGTATCGATGCTGATGACAAACTCTTTGCGTCGATCACCAGGAAGCGGGCATTTCGAGTTGATGCCGCTCCTCCATTTTCCTTGTCGCGAGCCATTCTTCATTTGCAACCTGGTCGTCGACTCGCTCGCCGACCCTGATGTACGCTTGGGCACGGTCGCGTGCGTCTCGGTTGTCTCAACAGGAAGAAACTTGGTGAGTACATTCGCTGCCTGCCTGTAGGACATAACGCTTCCCAGCCGTGCCGTCGGTTCCATCAGCTCAGGCGTCGCCCGATCGGGGCAGATTTCCTTCAGTGGCGCGAACGCACCCACCATGCCTGGATAGCAATCGCTGCACACCATCCAGCGGGGATTGCGAATCCTCCCTGTGCCAAAGACGGTTCTGATGCGGAGTTCGTGCGCACCCCAGAAAAATTACCGGTCTCCCGCTGCGGCCCGTCGCCTTCGCGCGGAAGACGGCCTCGTTGGCATCGGAACCGGAATGGCCGAACCAGACCTTGTTGTCGCCCGACCCCGGAAAGGCGGCGAGCAGTTTTTCCGCAAGCGCCGTTGCCGGTCCGTTGGCGGCGGAGAGAACGCTGGCACCGGCGGGATTTGCCGCAGCACCGGAGATCGCCTCGACAAGCGCCGGGTGACCATAGCCGAGGCTTGCCGCGCCCCAGGCGCCGGAGAGGTCGATCAATTCACGGCCGTTCTCCTCCACAACCCGTGCGCCGCGCCCGCCGGCAATGGCGAGCGGGAAGAAGCGCAGCTTCTGCAGGGTGGCGATCGCCGCCCTGTCTCTTTCGTAGAGCCCAGTCACCGAACTTCCCCGATGCTCGCCTTCAGACAGCGGGTGAGCCGCTCGCCCCAAGCGGCGACGCCCGCATCCGTGTCGATCAGGTCATGGCGAACTTCGACCAGAACGCCGGGAAGTCCGCGCGCATCCGCGTGAACCGGCACGGTATAATCCTCGTCGGGATGGATGTTGTAGGGCTCGTTGTCGCCGATCGTCAGTTGGGGCTCGCTTGCGAGCTCGCGGATCAGCGAGCCGGCAAAGTCGACCGCATCGCGATAGAGGATGCCGGCCTGCCAGGGACGCGGCTTGCCGAAATAGACGGGCGTGAAGCTATGGATGCCGACGACGAAGGGTCGCTTGCCCTGGCCTTCCAGCCGGTCGAGGCGGCGGCTGACGGCGTCAGCGAAAGGCCGAAACAGCGTATCGATCCGCTGCTGCCGTTCTTCCTCGCTCAGGCCTCGATTGGCCGGGATCTCCGTTGTCTCGCTGATCTCGGGGATCATCGAGGGTGCGGAAAACGGTCGGTTGCAGTCAATCACCAGCCTTGAATAGTTGGTGAAGAACAGCGGCGCGTCGAGGCTGAGGCTTAAATGCTGCGCCAGCGCCATGGCGCCGATGTCCCAGGCGATGTGGCGCTGGCGCTCGTGCAGCGGCAGCCCCATGTCGCCGAGCGCGCGCGGCATCCGGTTCGAGGCGTGCTCGCACAGAAGCAGGATCGGTGAGGTACCGTCCGGATTGAAGACCGCATAGGGTGGCAGTTCGTCGATCGCCAGCAACGGCGCGCTCGGGTCGTGTCGCGCGCCGCGTTCGGGGCTCTTGATGGCCGTTGTCGAGGTCATGATGTGCCCGTCCGTCAATCAGTAGACCGCCGCATAGCGGGCGCACAGTTCGTCCGGGGAGAGGGCCTCGGACGATCTCGATCTCCTTGCGCTTCATCGCCATGTAGCAGGCAAGGAAATCGCTCGAAAACCAGCCGGTGACGACGGGATCGGCGGTGAGCGTGTCGAGCGCTTCCGGCAGGCTTGCAGGCAGGCGGCGAATGCCGAGCTTCTTCTGCTCTTCCTCCGAGAAATCGGAGGGGTCGGAGTTGATCAAGGGCGGCTGTTCGAGCCCGGCCCTGATGCCTTCGAGGCCGGCCTTCAAAAGCACCGCCAGCGACAGATGCGGGCTGGCGCAGGCGTCGGCGGCGCGATACTCCATGTTGAACTGCTTGGCCGGATTGCTGCCGGGCAGATCCAGCGTCGGGCAAATGCGGAGCGTCGCCTCGCGGTTCTTTTCGCCGAGGCAGGTGTAAGCGGCGCTCCAATGGTGCGGTACGAGCCGCATGTAGGAGAGCACCGAAGTTTGAGAAAAGGTCCGGTGGCCAGTTCCTTCTCGCGCCTTGTTCCACCAATGCGTCGCGCCTATCCATAGGTCGGGCCGCCGGCGGGCCAGGCGAGGCTAGGTTGGGGGAGTGAATTCCGGCAACCGGGTAATGGCTTTAGCGCGTTGACGCCTCCGTCGGCGCGAGCCGCCGGTCGGCCCTGCTGCCAATCAATGGTAGGCCCGAGCTCGGAAGAGATCGGGCCTTTCGGCGATGTGAGAAGTCGAGTTCCGCCGCTACGGCATCATAGTGCGATAACGCTCAAGTTCGCGCTTGACCTGATCCGGCGTGTAGGGGTCTGCATTTTCGTCAAACTGGGACCAGCCCTCTTGGGCATAAATGCGCCTGCGGGCGGAAAGATCAACGCGGTCTCGTTGTTGCAAAATGGCTTCTGCTTTGAGTGCCAGGCTGTCGTCTACCCTTGCCGTTACCAACGTGCCTCCGCGGCGAACGCCCTCGGCATAAACATGGGCGTCGTCTTCCTTGACTCCGGAGTCCGTCAGCGCGCCGATGATGCCTCCCGCCGCGCCGCCAGCGACCGCACCAGCCGCAGCGCCAGCAGCGGTGGATGCGAGCCATCCGGCGGCGACGACGGGTCCCACTCCGGGAATGGCCATGAGGCCGAGCCCTGTGAGAAGCCCGACCACGCCACCGCCAGCAGCCCCAAGTCCAGCGCCAGCGCCGGCACCTTCGGCTGCGCCAGAGCTATCGGCTGAGTACCGATCACCCGCGTTGTTGGCGACAATGCTGATATCATCGGACGGCACGCCAGCCGCTTCCAGATCGCTCACGGCGTTGCGAGCTGCGTTATAATCGTCAAAGAGACCTGTCACGGTTCTCATATTCATTCTCCCTTGGTTTAGAGGAACGAGGGCTTATTGGGCTGTTACGTTGCCCTGGTAATCCAGTGCGACGGAAACGGATTTGCCGTCCTTCATTGCAATCGCCTGCCACACACCCTTGTCGTCGAGCTTCAGTCCACTGACATCGGTGTATCCGGCTTCTTCAATCCGTTTCTTGGCTTGGGCTTCCGTAAAGCTGTTAGCGCCCGCAACGGGCGCGGTCGGATTCTGTGAGTCGGGTGTTGCAATCGCTGGTGTGTTTCCCTGCGGAGAAGGTGTCGTCTGCGCGAGCGACGCCGTGGCCACAGCGCTCATCAGCGCTGCCGCAATAATGGTCCTGTTTTTCATGTCGTTACCTCTACCGAAGATCGGGTTTAATCCCGACCCGCCCAACCACTCGGGCGCGATTTGGTTCCGTTCCGCCTTTCACGCCGTCGGCAGCACGGCGCCGCCTTCGGGTTTCGACGAGCGCCTGGTTCGTGGTAATCGGTGGACCCTGCCTTTTCGCCGGCGGTCATGTTGTTCGCGTGCTTCCAAACTGGCGGGAAGCAATCCGACCGTGCACCTTTTGGTTCAAGCCCGTCAGCATCTTTGGCTTGTTCTCGATGACGAGTACGGCAGTTCACTTGTGTTGCACATACCGCCCAGCCACTCACGCCATTTCCGGTGGTGCGTGGTTGAGAAAAAGTGGCGAACCGCGGTGAAACCTGCATCACTCGTGATCGCGATCGCGGCAAGCATCGCCGCGGTACTCAGGAGCGCCGAGGGCGTAGTCGGCCGTGGGGTTATTGCGATTATAAGCGGGCGGTCAATCATGAAGGAATTCACCGCGCCCTTGCTCAAGACTAGCGGTTGGGAGGCAGAATGGCAGCAGCCGGTCGTGGGTGTTGCGGACTTTTGATCGGCTGGCGTATTTGCGTTCGTCAACGCAACTTTGATCGAGGCGCTTGACCTGCCAGAGCGAGCTTTCGCAGCATCTCCAGCAATCGTAACGAGGACAGGGAACTGCGCTGTATCAACCAGGTTCTTACCTCGGTTCAATCGTTCCTAGGTAGAGCGCATGAAATCCGAGAGGTGGATCCATCTTTGTGTCGATATGCAGCGCATGTTCGAGGAGGAAACACCCTGGCAGGCGAAGTGGATGGGAAAGATCGCCGATCAGGTGATCGAGGTTGCCACCCGGTTTCCGGAACGCACGATTTTTACTCGCTTCGTCCCGCCGCATTCATCTGAAGAGATGCCGGGAATGTGGCGCCAGTACTACGAAAAGTGGCCGATGATGACCGCGACCCGGATGGATCCGGGCCTGATTGATCTGATCCACCCACTGCATCTGCTTGTGCCGCCCGCTCGCATTCTCGACAAGCGTACCTATTCACCTTGGATGAGCGGAAGGTTGGAAAGTGTGCTGACGCATCAGAACATCGAAACAGTCATCATCACCGGTGGCGAGACTGACGTCTGTGTCATGGCCACGGTCTTGGGTGCGATCGATCTCGGTTATAAAGTAATCCTTTTGAAGGACAGCGTTTACAGCTCGCTCGATGAAACACACGATGCTTCGCTTCAGCTTCTCGGCAATCGCTTCTCAGTTCAACTCGAGTTCGCAACTGCTGAGGAATGGCTGGCTGCGACACCTGGGCGGTGACAGAGCGGGACGTGGCCGGGCGAAACCCACCGCCCAAATTGTAGCCAAGCTCGTTTACTGGAGCAGGTCTTTAAGTCGATCGGCAAAACGGCATGTGGCGAAAAATGCGACGCCATCGAGGGTCTGATCAAGGAGGCAGACGGGTTGATGAAAGAGGCTGAAGGGACCGCGTTCCAGCCGGTCTTCTGGCCGCTTGCCAAGCTGTCGCGCACTACGAGATCGCCCGCTATGGTTCGCTTCGTGAATGGCTAAAGACCTAAAGACCTCGGCCATGGTGAGGCGCACAAGCTCCGGCAGGCAGATCGGCAAAACTGGTTGTCAGAACGATTACAAGTTGGAAGCCAAGCAACGCTTGGACGCCGGGCAGTATGACTCGCGCTTCAGTCAACACGTAGTTGATCTTTGCGGCGCTCGACGTTTTCTCGTTCGAAGTTGACACGGCTACATCTCCCTCCGGGTTCCTAAGCACCCATGGTCCGTACCAGAGGCCAATAGCGGCGAGGCCTCCGATAAAACCCATTACCGCCCCGGTGGGCGATCCAAGACTCAGGTTCCCGGCAACATAAAGGTCAAGGCTGAGCGCAAGGGCAAACGGCGCAAGTGTGATCATAGCAATTTGAGTTACAAAACGGTTGAAAGCCGGCGTGGCTTCCCCTCGCTCCACTATCCGATGGCGAGCGCTCGGCGTGATCAGCAGTGCGACGACGAGTAAAGGACAACGATCTCCGTCGCCTTTTCAGGCGGAATCGCGAAAACCCGTCCTGGAATGGCGCATGCAACTGAAATCCGAGCAGAATTTTGGGCACCCAGCATTAACATCCGGGATTCATCGAGAGCTATTTTCGTCTTTTCGGCAAGAGACATGTGACGCCCGACCGACATCAAGTTTTCCATCACCTTCCACTGCTACACCGGGAGCCCTCGTCTTCGGGGCGACCGTGCCATCTGACCTATAATGCGCAGTTCTGCCGAAGGGTCGCTGTTGAACTACGCAAATTCCCTAGATGGGGGCCGCTCGAGTAGCTCCGTCTTGCTCGTCAGCTTCCGCTTCGAGCCGCTCGACGGTGGCCGCGATGTGCTCCGGCTGTTCGTGCTCGAGGCCGACTACCTCGTTCCGGGGCTCATGCATTGACACGATGATTTCGTCGAGCTTGGCTTGGATTGCTGCCGTATCGCGGTAGCCTTGGATCAAAACGATGCTGGTGATCACGATCGCTGCGACCGACAGAGCATAGGTGATGACGTTTGTGAAGCCGAAGGGCACCAGTGCAGTGCAGCCAGCCATCGCCAGGATCACGAAGTAAAAGCCGGGAGGACGAGACAGAAAATCAGCCATTCGAAAAAGATAGTGATTCACCACCAGTTCTCCGTAACTCGCGCCAAGGCAGATATTGTTCGCATCCAGTCCATAAGCACAGTTTCAATCACCCTTGGTCTTGCCCACATCCGATGGTTTGCCGCGGTGCGGGTCCCTCAGGTTCTCACCAACGGAACGTGGATAGTTGGGTACCGCTTGCCCTCGCCATTTTCGGCTGGAGAGCCTTTCGCCCGTCCTGGATCTCTGCGGCGAGATTATCAAGGTATTCGAGCGCTTCGTGAGTCGCGATCAAAGACGTCATACGTCGTCCCTGCCGGCACGTGTCAGATCGTTTCTGGCTTCCTCCAGGACGGCATGGATGAATCGGTTGGGATCCTGGCTGTGATCTGCCGCCCACCGCAACAATTCGCATACCAGCCTTTCGTTAACGCGCATTGCCGTGACGGCATGGCTCAACATGAGGTTAATCTTCTGGGCCTTCTCAGTTTTGATCCTGCGAGCCATTGGTGCCTTCCTGTTCTGTTTCTGCGCATGTCTGCCGACCGGTCCAAAGTCCAAGGGCGATGCAAAGTCGCGTGGCCAGTTCCGCTCACTCAAGTTTCCTCACTCCCCATACAATGACCGGCGCTTTCAAGGTCTTGCAAGCTGATCGGGGAGGGGCGTCATCATAGCGACCACGTTGTCGATGGCTCATGTCCCGGTATCGGGAGGTTCGGCGCGCCCTGTCGGAATAGAGCTGCTAGTGGCGGAAACCGGGTCACTGGCAGGGAACGAACTCTCCAGACCTTCGTCAAGCTGCTCTTCAAGCGTGCCGGTATCCTTCGCGCTACGAGCACTTCGCAAAGATTCAACCGCCGGAGATCCCCCCGCATCAGACGCGGTGGCAATTTCGGCGTTTCCCTTTTCGAAGGCGGCCACCTGCACCATCATGGCCTTCGCCTTTGCCACAGCCTTATCGACGCCAAGATCGCTCGAGCTTTGCAGACGAACGGAAATCACATCACCGCCTTCCGCGACCCATTCGACGGTCATTACGCCACCTGGATCAGATAACACCTGTTGCCCGACTATGTTCATGGCTGCTGCCTCCATTGACGACCAACCTAGAACCCGCTGCAAAATCGGTTGTTCCAAGATGGCAGGGCGAAAACGGATGGCCGCCGGATCAGAGGCCATCCATTACACGCTCCGAACGAATCCCAGATCGCTTGCGGGGGCACCAACATCAGCAGATTGAGATTGTTCTCGACAGTCCGGAATTCGCCTAGCCCGCCTATCTTGTTTCGTCAGCAGAGGTTGACGAGTCGATGTTGGATAGCATTCGCGCAGGACTGGGTGGCCGCATTTAATGCCGGCCGCTGAAGCGAAGCGGAATTAATTCTGGCACTTCATGGATAGGAGTCGCCGGGCTCCGTCCTGGTGCCTGCTCGGGCACTCAGCAAGACTGTGACCACGAGTTCGCGAACTTGCCTGCTTATACTGGGCGGGCCGCTGGCAAAAAGCACGGTGGTGCGCGTACCGGTGTCCAATGCCGGACATGCGTTCTACATGCTGCTGCTCACTTATACCTCCCGGGTTTTGCGTCCAGACCGAGCATTGCACGGCAGCGAACATTGCGCGCGCCCAAACTTTTTGGCCGTACCAACGTTTTACCTCCTCAATCAAAGGAGGTTCCAATGAAATCCGAAACTGGTCACAAGCAGCGCGAAATCCAGAAGCAGGTGGAAGAGGCCGACAAAAAGCGAAAGCCGAAGAGTTCGGGAGCCATGCAGGCGGGCGCTCGCCGTTATCCAGAGCCACCGTTTCCAAAGGTTCATCAGGACAAGCCAGGCTCAGAGGCCGATCTTCCTCTCGCGCCCATGTGTGACGCCCCGTTTTACAAGGGCTCAGACAAGCTGAAGGACAAGGTAGCACTTATCACTGGGGGCGACTCCGGCATTGGTCGGTCGGTGGCGATACTCTTCGCTCGTGAAGGGGCAGACGTCGCAATCGTGCATCTCGCCGAAACTCAGGACGCAGATGACACCAGGGTTGCTGTTGAGAAGGAGGGACGCAAGTGCCTTGTGATCAGAGGCGACGTCAAGGACGCGAGCTTTTGCCGAAGTGCAGTGGAAAAGACGGTGATGCAGCTTGGCCGCCTCGACATCCTCGTCAACAACGCCGCCTTCCAGCTTCACACGCAGGACATCGAGGACCTTACCGACGAGCACTTTGACGAAACGCTGAAAACAAACCTCTATGGATACTTCTACATGGCAAAGGCCGCTATTCCTCATTTGAGGAACGGCTCGGCAATCATCAACACAGGGTCTGTCACGGGCCTCACTGGCTCGAAGGAGCTTCTCGACTACTCCATGACCAAGGGCGGCATTCATGCCTTCACTCGTGCTCTTTCGGGACATCTCGTGCCTAAAGGTATTCGCGTGAACGCCGTTGCTCCTGGCCCGGTCTGGACACCGCTCAATCCTTCGGACAAAGAGGCTGAAGATGTCGAGAAGTTCGGCTCCGATACGCCAATGAAGCGTGCTGCACAGCCGGAGGAAATTGCTCCGGCCTACGTCTTTCTCGCCTCTTCGCAGATGTCGAGCTACATCACCGGCGAGATTCTCCCGATCGTCGGCGGTTACTGATGTCTTCTTGGGATGTCTTTCCACACGAGCCTTCGACTTGATGAAACATGCGAGGGAGCGGCTGCTGCGTCAGGAACTAACTCGGCATCAGGGCCGTTTCGATAGACCGAAGCTAGCAAGTTCAACTAGGCACGCATTATGGCGCCCCGCTCATTCTGGAAAGGCTACCTGAAACTGTCGCTCGTCACCTGCCCGGTGGCGATGACGCCAGCGACCACTGAGAATGAAAAGGTTCGTTTTCACACGCTTAACCGGAAGACCAACAATCGCGTTGTCAGCCAGTACGTCGATGCGGTTAGCGGAAAACCTGTCAACGAAGATGACGAAGTCAAAGGCTACCAACGTGGCGAGGACGATTTCGTGCTTTTGGAGGACGACGAGCTCGAGGCCGTCGGGCTGGAAAGCACACGTACCATCGACATCGATATGTTCGTAGAGGCCGACAGCATTCGTTGGATCTGGTACGACAAGCCTCACTATCTCGTTCCCGACGACCCTGTCGGTGAAGAGGCCTTCTCGGTGATCCGCGATGCGATGGCCTCAACAGGCACAGTCGGGATCTCTAGGCTCGTCCTGTATCGCCGCGAGCGCGCTGTGATGCTCGAGCCGAGAGGCAAGGGGATTATTCTTTGGACGCTCCGATATGGCGACGAGGTCAGGCAACCGGAAGAGTTCTTCCGCAACATCGATGACGGCGAAAACGATCCTGAACTAATGCGGCTGGTGACGACGCTAATCGAAGAACGCAGCAAGCCGTGGCACCCCGACATGGTGAGTGATCCCGTCCAAGCCCGTCTCCTAGAGATCATCTCCGCCAAGAAGAAGGGCCGCAAACGGCCGGCAAAGGCAAAGGCAGAAGAGGACCATCCGAGCAACGTGGTCGATATCATGGACGTGCTTCGCAAGAGCATCAGCTCGGAAAAGACGAAAAAGACGAAAGGTCAGTAGGAGATCACGGAGATCCGTCGGGCTCCGAGACTCGATACTTGAAGCGGTCGCGGATACGCGCGTTGAAGAAGCGGCCCTTCGAGAAGGCCCTTCTGAACGCGGCATAGATCTCGACAGGTACATCCTCGTAATCGTACCGCTTGTCGTTGGTCAGAAGCCAAACTGAGAGCGTCCGCGTCTCGGGATCGTAGTCTGTTTTCTTTATCAGATGCGACGGCATTTGCTTCACCGATCGCTTACCCGCGTCCCGCGGTCAGGTAGCTTTTCTTCGTCTGATCTTCGGCTGCGTCAGTTGAACGGCAGCCGCGCGAAAATCCCCCCACGGGTCGGTGCTCAACGATGCAAGCCGCGCCGGTGTGTTCTCCACCGTGAAGTAGGCCGGTCCGATGCCGGGTGTCAGTTCATCCCAGGAGAGCGGCATCGATACGGCAGCCCCCGGTCGCGCTCTCGTCGAATAGGCTGCAACGGCGGTCGCTCCGCGTTGATTTCTGAGATAGTCGACCAGGATTTTGCCGCGGCGCTTCGATTTGGTGATCGTCGACACGAAGCGATCGGGGGCGTCGGAGGCCATCGCGTCGGCAATCGACTTGGTGAAGGCTTTGATCAAGGGCCATTCTGCCTTTAGCTTAAGCGGGGCAACCACGTGAAGCCCCTTGCCGCCGGATGTCTTGACGAAGGGCACAAGACCGGCCGCCTTGAGCCGGTCTGCCGTCTCGAAAGCGGCCTCGATAACCGCTTCGAATGGCACGTCTTCGCCAGGATCAAGGTCCATGATGATTGTGTCCGGCCTTTCCCAGTCGGCCACCGTCGAACCCCAAGGGTGGATTTCGAGAACGGCCGACTGGACGAGCGCGGTCAGACCATCGAGGTCTCGAATGCTTAAGAGCTGTTCGTCGGATGGCTCCTTCGGATCATTGACTAGCACGATGTTGGCGTTCAGGCCCTTCCAAGCATGTTTTTGGAAAAACTGCTCGCCGGCAATTCCGGTCGGACATCGGACCAACGCCAGGGGTCGCCCGACGATGTGCGGCGCAATGAAGCGCCAGATCTCGGCATAGTAATCGGCGAGACCCTCTTTCGTCACCCCCTCATCCGGCCAGTAGAGCCGGTCCGGATGCGTGAGCGTGACGGTTCGGCGCTGAAGTTTGGGCTGAGCAGTCCCAAACTTGGTCGCCTCCCGCACGATGTCACGGGCAAGCTTGTCTTCTCGCACACCCCTGAATGACGCGTGGCGCAGATGTCCGTCGGCGGTCCAGGCCCTGAACTCGATCTCGGCGACGATCTCGGGCCTTACATACCGGACTTGGCGCGCGTCGTCCGCGCTAAGCCGCGCTCCAAACGGGCTTTCCGTCGTCCTCAATCGCTCAAGCCTTTTGAATAGGTCCTCGGCAAACGCCGCAGTGAACCCCGTGCCAACACGGCCGACATGATAAAGCTTGCCGCCATCGTAGACACCGAGCACCAGCGAGCCGATCGCCTTTCGCGATATTGTCGAGGGCACGTAGCCGGCCACCACGAACTCCTGGCGTGCCGAGCACTTGGATTTCACCCAGCTTTTGTTCCGGCCCGTTCGATAAGGCGCGTCGCGCAGCTTCGAGACGACACCTTCAAGGCTCAGTCTGCAGGCGTGACGCAGCACCAGCTTGCCTTCCTCCTCGAAATGACTGCTGAAACGGATGATCCCGTCGCTTTCGCCGATCATCTGGCCAAGCAGCTCTTTGCGTTTGAACAGGGGCAGGGTACGCAGATCGTAACCATCGAGATGAAGCAGGTCGAACACGTAAAACCGAAAGCGATCGCTGCGGCCTTCGCTCAAGTCCGCTTGCAAGGCTGAGAAGTCTGACGCGCCGGAACCGGTTTCGACGACAACCTCACCGTCGAACAGCACCTTTGCGACTGGCAATGCCTGTAATGCCGAGACCAGCGCCTTTCCGAATTTCTTCGTCCAGTCGAGCCCGCCGCGGGTGAGAAGCCTGACGCGGCCGGCTTCGATCCGCGCCTGCAGCCTGTAGCCATCGAACTTGATTTCGTGGAGCCAGCGTTCACCGGCCGGAGCGGATGAGACAAGCGTGGCCAATGCGGGCTCGACGAAATCCGGCAACGGGGCGGGCTTGGCACCCTTGATCCTGGCGGGATCGGGAAGGTTGGCAGCGGCTTGGCGCTCCTCTTCTCGCGACGCGGTCTTTGTCGTGGCGCGGGCCTTCTTACGTATCCTGCCGGTCTTCGATGACCAGCCCGGCTCTTCGCCGGCCAGATCCTTGATTTCGCGACCGGTCAGAACCGACTCCGGTCGCTCCTCGAGAATGTCGGGATCATGCTCTGAGCGCGCCGCCTCGTCGTCCCCCTTGATCAGCAGCCAGTTTTCCCGTTTCTCGCGCGGCTTCCCGGCCATCCGAACCAAATGCCATCGCCCGCCAAGCTTTTCGCCGTTAAGTTCGAAGTCAAGATGCCCCTTGGAGTAACCTCGATGCGCATCGCCGATCGGCGACCAGGTGCCGCGATCCCAAAGGATCACGGTTCCGCCGCCATATTCACCCTTCGGGATCGTACCCTCGAAATCTCCATATTCGAGAGGATGGTCCTCGACGTGAACGGCCAGGCGTTTCTCACCGGGAACGAGGCTCGGACCCTTGGTGACCGCCCAGCTTTTCAGAACCCCGTCCATCTCCAGCCGGAAGTCGTAGTGGAGGCGTGTGGCGTCGTGCTTCTGGACAACGAAGCTGTTGCCCGAGCGGCGCGCCTTGCGGCCCTTCGGTTCAGGAGTCGTCCCGAAATTGCGCTTCTGTCGATAGACCTCGAGAGCCATGGCTCAGCTCGCCTTGCGCCGCGATGAAGCTTCCTTCGGCTTCGCCGCGCGGCCCGCTTTCTTCTTGGTTTGGGTGGCCGCCTTGGCTTTCTTGGCCTGGACGCCGGCGCTCTGCCGCAATGCCTCCATCAGATCCACGACCTTTTCGCGCTTCGGCTCCTGGCGCGGCTCGATCTTCTTGCCCTCGAGTTTCGCCTTGACCAGCTCGGCAAGCGCCTCCTCGTAACGATCGTAGAACTTTGCCGGATCGAACTTGCCTCGCTTCGTCTTGATGATGTGCTCGGCAAGCTCCAGCATCTCCCCCTCGATCTTCAGGTGCGGCACTTCATCGAACGCGTCTTCGGCCGAGCGAACCTCGTAATCGAAGTTCAATGTCGTCGCGATTAGCCCGTCCTCGTACGCGCGGATCAGAAGCGTGCGCACACGCCGAAACAACACAGCTCGAGCAATGGCGGCGACTTTCTTCTTTCGCATGCCTTCGCGAACCAGAGTGAAGGCGTCTTCTGCGTGACTCTTGGTGGGAGCGAGATAGTAGGGCTTGTCGAAGTAAACGTCATCGATATCACCGCAGGCGATGAAAGCGGAGACTGACAAGGTCTTGTCGCTTTCCGGGACGGCCGCGGCGATCTCGTCGGGCTCAAGCACGACGTAATCGCCAGATCCGACCTCATACCCCTTGACCTGATCATCCTTTTCGACCGGCTTTCCCGTTTCACTGTCGACGAATTGTCGGTAAACGCGATGGCCGGTCGCACGGTTGATGGTATGGAAGGCAATTCGTCCCGAGGTCGATGCTGCTGTGTAAAGCGCCACCGGACAGCTCACTTCTGCGACTTTCAGGTAGCCCTTCCAATTAGCTCTCGGCGCCACAATGCGGCCTCACTCTCGCAAAAATGCGCGGTATAGCGCGCGCAACATCCTCGATGATCGGGAACGTCGATGCAAAAGGGTTTGTTCCGCTCGTAAACGTGATGTCGCGCGGCGGGTAACAAAGCGGGAACAGACCTTAGCCAGCTTAACTCATTAGATTCATGGTGTAGCTCCATCGGGCGCTACATCTTTCCCGCATCTTAGGAGCCAACTGGATACGCACCTTGCCCCATCGGTGAGCGGGGCGTTTTCATTGAGCTCCTTAGCAGCCCGTTATATCCCGTCCTTCACTGGGGTTGGCGTCTTTCTTGGTGAGACCGGGCGGGCAATCTTTGTTCGGGACCTCGTCCTGCGCTTCCCCGGCGGCGCTGTTGTCATTGCTCTTCACACTGCCAGTGGTCTCGTCGGAATACGACTTGTTCTCCTGTTGCTCCACCTTGCAATTGGGGCTACCCGGCTTGCATTTTTCCGTATTCATCGAAAGCTGGTCCCCGGTGGCGCTCGTTCCGGTCTGCGCGGAGGCAGTCAGGCTGGCCGCCGAGAAAAGAGCTGCCGCTAAGACAGCGGATACGAGTTTCATGTCTAAACTCCATTTGTTGTTTCCAAGCGGTCTCTTGCGCTTGGCCAATCCAACGAACCTCTCGCTTCCGGAAATGTTCCCCTTCGGACTAGGCTGCGCATGGAGCGTGCCGCGAGAGCGGTCTCCAGTAGCCAACCTTGCCACTGTGCCTGGAGCGGCCCGACGAGCCCGCCCGACCAGCCGCGCACGACGGCTCCCCAAAGCGCGGCCAATGCATGAAATGCCGCCAGACCATCTTATCGAACGCGTCCAGACCTTTCGCCACCTCCTCATCCGACAGCGCCAATATTCCTTCAGCATGTGGATGCGAGCGCACCGCGCCCTTCCCGAAGATCATCAGATTGCGCGTGAGGATAATCGCACCCTCGACCGTGATGCCGATCGGGCCCATCTGAGCTGGAGGTAATTCCTGTTGATGATCGCCTTGCCGCGGTGGATGTCCATCGCCATTGCAACGCAATCGCGCATCCGCTCAGTTGCATGGAGCTTCATGACGGCCGAAATCACTGACGACCGGTGCCCTCGTCGAGAGCGGCGACGCTGAGCCGCCTTGTGGCATCGATCAGGTAAATGTTTGCGGCGACGTCGGCAAGCGTCTTCCGAATGCCCTCGAAAAATACTGATCGGCATATCGAACTGAGGTCCTGGCCCGCGTATAGGCGCCGGTGGCGCGCGAATGGCCGAACCAAATCCGTCGTCGAGAGTTTGAGCTTCACGGTGTGTGAACGCAGGAGGATACTCGATGGACTGGAACCGCGTCGAAGGAAACTGGAAGCAGGTCAAAGGCAAAATCAAGGAGCAGTGGGGTCTGCTTACCGACGACGACCTCGACCAAATCGCCGGCAATCGCGAACAGCTCGAAGGCAAGATTCAGGAGCGCTATGGCATCGAGAAGGACCGCATTCGGCGCGACATCGATGATTGGTACGAGCGCCAGACCTGGAATTGGTAAATTCCGGCGTCGCCTACTCAAAGGAACCCCGCTTCGGCGGGGTTTCTTGGTGTGGGCCCAGCAGTTTCTATTGCAGCGCATCGGGTCGGCCAACATGACCAATGCGCCTTTCACCGGTTGGCCGAGTCGCAGCAAAACAGAGGGCCGGCGCGCCTCGACGCCATCGATCAGCGGCTCAAAACCACCCCACATTCGGGTGCATACCGCGCCGGCGGAACTGACCGCGCGATTGTGGCGGCGACCTCCGAGCTGCGGAACTGAGTGCTCTCTCGACGGTTTCGCGAAACCGAGGGAAAAACGAAAGAAGCAACCAATGCCCAAGTGGAAGGAAATGGAGCGGGACGACCCTACCGCGCAGCGCGGAGACTTCCGGAAGTTCGTGCGGTTGGACTGGCAGTGGCACCGACCGCTGCGCTGCTGTCCCGGAGGCGACGGAATCGCCCGGCCGCACCGTGCGCACACGAGTGCTCATTGTTAGCCCGGAACTGATTTTTCATGACGGGGTTATGTGGTCTTCACGACGATCAGGAGGACCTAACGATGGCAGAGAAAAACCTCGAGATGCTGTTCTACGACCACCTCAGGGACATCTATTATGCCGAACGCCAGATCTTGAAGGCATTGCCAAAGATGGCGAGGGCAGCTCAAGGTGCTGACTGCAAGGCTGCTTTCGAGAAGCATAAGGAACAGACCGAGACGCACGTAGAGCGACTACAGCAAGTCTTTGATATCATCGGCAAACGTGCCCAAGGAAAAACATGTGAAGCCATTCACGGTATCATCACCGAAGGGGAGGAGATCGCTGAAGAGTACAAGGGCTCACCTGCCCTGGATGCAGGGCTGATCTCCGCAGCGCAAGCGGTCGAACATTACGAGATAGCGCAGTATGGCACCTTGAAAACTTGGGCTACCCAGCTCGGGCTGAAAGAAGCGGTTTCTCTGCTCGATGCCACGCTGCAGGAAGAGGGAGCGACCGACAAGGCATTAACGAAGCTTGCCGTGGCCGCCGCAAATCCGAAGGCAAAGGCGGCTTGAGCGCCCACTACTTCTCGCCGAAGTTGCCGGTGCCACACACAGCTGCGGCTCATGCGGCTGCCGGACCTTTCGGCGAAGTTGCGCCCTTTGCGGCAGGGCGATAAGGTCACGGATGAATTGCTCGTACGCGTCCGGAGACTGAAGAAGTAGGCCTTGACGTGCGATTGAGAGGCTTGCGCACGATAGGAGAGCGCCACAGCATCGGCGTACACTGCCCTCCTATATTAGGCGAAAGCGTGACTTGTCTTGCAGCCGCCGGCCCCAGCGACTCCGCAGCAATCGCGAAATATGAGCCGATCTGGCGCACTGGCCACTTCCCCAGCGGCGGTGATGCAGCGACAGCCAAATTCTGCGTGATCCGGAACCATCGTGCTCGCCAGCTATTGTTGCGCGAAAGGAGAAAGCCGATGACAACAGATATCCTAAACGCCACATTTTACGTGCTGGTACAGGACGATCCCGCTAACCCTGCCGATGCAATTCCCGTCAGCTTTGAAGAGGCTTTCAAAGAGGCTGAAAAGCTCACGGCCAGCGGCCGCACGTTTCAAATTCTTTACACGGAGGACGCAACCCAGAATCAACTCACCCGCTTTGCTGAGGCTGGCATCAGAACGCGCTTTGCTCCGCAAGGGTAGGCTTGATTAGCCGCGCCAGCGCGTGAGCCCTCGCGGCTAGCAAAACCACGGAATAATATCGGCGGGTTCCTGTCTAACTTTAACGCGGAGAAAATACCTTCCGTCCAAAGGACATCCGATGATTACCGGAATCCCGCGACTGTCACCGGCGCGGCACCAGCTTGCGAGAAGCCGCTCGAGATTCGAGAAACTGCACGTGTAGCCGCGCTGTTTGATATCGAGCCTTGAAGACGAAGTGACACTGAACAGGAAGCCGACAAGGTGTGATTTCCGGGGCATGGATTGTCGTCCCAGCTGTGTGCCATTGTGGAGGTCCTAATGAAAGTACTGCGCGACAACAGCCTGACGATCGTTTTGCTGCTGGCGACGCTCGGCACGCTGACAGGTATGCTCTTTACGGGTCTTCGTGTCTACAACGACGAACTGGCGGAACATGGCGGGCAAACTGTAACGCTTGCTCCATACCTTCTAAGCGGTCACTTCCTATCCGCCTTGTTTGAGAACTGGGAGTCCGAGTTCTTGCAGATGAGTGCTTATGTGGTACTTACAGCCTTCCTCTTCCAGCGCGGCTCGGCGGAATCAAATGACCCCGACCAACCTTCCCAGGAAGAAGACTCTGGTCTCGACCAAGACGATCCCGCAGCACCTCTGCCCGTAAGGACGGGCGGGATGGCAAGGTCACTTTATTCCTATTCACTCGGTTGGATACTGTTCCTGCTCTTCATGCTGAGCTTTCCAATGCATCTGCGTGAGAGCGCGTCTGCGCAGGCCGTCGAGGCAATGCTGCATGGCCAACAAGCACCCACGATTGGCGAACACCTCTTCAGTGCCAAGCTGTGGTTTGAGTCTTTTCAGAACTGGCAATCGGAATTCCTGTCGACAGCAGTTCTCGTCGTCCTGTCGATTTTCCTGCGGTTCCGAGGCTCCCCCGAGTCAAAGTCGGTTTCTGATCCTCACTCCAAAACAGGTGCCTAGACAGGTTAGAAACCGAGAACCCCATCCGTGGCTCTGCCAGGATCTCGCCTGGCATTTAACTAAACGCCGAGGAATCCCGGCTACAGGGCTGTCGTTGCCACGGCGATGAACGGTCCATGTCCACCGGATCGCTTCTTCCTAAATCTTCGCCGGGTCAGCAACAACCGCTCGAGATTGCAAACGGCGCTATCTAGAAGGCGATCTTTCCCTGCATGAACGCAAGCGCGAGAAACACGATGAAGATTGCAACGACGATAAAGATGATAAAGAAGAGAATTCTGGCAATGCCAGCCGGGGCGGCACTGGGGCCGGCGCTGACGGGGCCCTAGGGGTGACGGCCGTCAAGGAAGCCGGCGGGATCGTGCTGGTGCAGGACCGAACGACGCCGAGTATGCCTCCATGCCGAAGCGCCATCGATACCGAGGCGGCGGATTTCGTATTGCCGCTTCCACAGATTGCCGACCGGCTTGCAGAATTGCTGGCGCTGCGCGACCAACTTCCGGCGACCTATGTTCGTTCCGGGGACGAGGATTTTCTTGGCAGGATTCTCGCACATACAGGTGCGCACCGGCCATGATTTCTCGCAGTATAAGCGGGCGACGATCCTGCGTCGAATTGCGCGGCGCGCCCAGGTCACGCGCAAGGAGACGCTTGCAGAATACTATGCCCATCTGCGCGAAACGCCCGGAGGAATCCCAAGCGCTTTTTAGTGACTTCTTGATCTCGGTCACCATGTTCTTCCGCGATCAGGCTGCATTCCAGTCCTTGGCCCAGAACGCAATCCATCAATCCGAACTGGAACGGAACCACCGTTCACCGGTTAGACCTCCCAAAAGGAGGAGGTCATGAACCAGCTGATCTATCTTGTAGGCCTTGTCGTAATCGTCATCGCGATCCTGTCTTTCTTCGGATTGCATTAGATCGTTGGCATCGCCGGTTAAGTCACCGCAGCCACACCGGCACGTCGCACGGACCTGTCATTTCAGGGCGCCCAGCTTTGAAGCCAAGCATCTCCCATGTATAGCGCTGTGCAGCATCACAAGCGGCGTCTCGATCTATATGGGTCTGGCCAAAAGACGATGGAGAGCGAAATCGTCAAGGAAGCCCTCGAAGTCGCTGGTGGCCCAAAAAAACGGATGTTGCGCTCAATCTCTCTTCCGAGAGGAATTTTGGAATGAAGGCCGTCTGCGAAACCCCAGGTGTCGCCCGGTCAAATATCGCTGCGCGTGCCACAGCTCCCTTTCCAGAGCCAGAGGACGCCCACCGCTCCCGGATCGGGAACTGGTGAACGTAAGTCGTGACTTGAAGGTCGCCTCGTGGCACCGCGCACCGAGCCACGCAGCCTTTTTCTCAGGTTACGTTTCCAGGATATGTCGAGGATGGATTATGCCATGGGCGAGCCACCGCCCCTGCCGTGGAAGCGGACCGTTGCATCGGCCCTCTGCACTTGGCGGATGCGGAGCAGTGGACAGCGATAGGCAGGTCCCTTGGTATGACTGGCACAATTTTGAATTCGCGTTGCCGTTCAGAGGAACAGGAAGGACCGTTGCTGGTTCTGAGCCCGTTCAAGCAAGAGCCGCCAATAAGGAGGACCTATCGATGGCACAGGACCGCTACGAACGCGAAGAACGTTATGGGCGCCGCTACGGCAACTCGCGCCCGGATGATTATGGCCTCCAACGGCGTGGATATTTCAGGAGCCGCCCCTATGGGGACAGCGACTACCAGTTTTCCGATTACGATCGGGGTGCCCCCTCCGATTGGCGCACCGATGATCTCGATTATCCGTCATATGGGCGCTCCAGCCTCTATGGTGACCAAGATCGCTATGGCCAGGATCGCTATGGCTCAGAGCGTGGCCGCTATGAGCCCCGGCGCGAAGATCGCTATGGGCGCGAGCGCCGCTTCATGGACCGTGCCGGCGATGAAATCGCGTCCCTGGTTTGGCGATGAGGAGGCCGCTTCGCGGCGCAGAGCCGACCAGTTCCGCGGTAAGGGTCCGAAGGGCTATACTCGCGCCGATGAGCGCATCGAAGAAGACGTGAACGATCGTCTGACCGACGACCCGTGGCTTGATGCTTCGGACATCGACGTTTCCGTCGCGAGCGGCGAAGTGACGCTGTCGGGCGAGGTGTCGAGCCGATCGGACAAGCGACGGGCTGAGGATTGCGTCGAGATGGTCTCCGGTGTAACGCACGTTCAGAACAATCTGCGCGTGCGTTCATCGACCACCGCCGGAACGCAGGACGAAGTGGTTTGAGGGGCCGTATTAGGTCTGACCGTTTGCACCCCCTTCCGCAAGGGTGCGCGTATGTAGGGGTTCGACGAATCGATACCGTTCACGATTCCTGCCACGTCGTCGTGACGCACATTGATGACACCCTCAAGTCCCATGCCTTGCCGCGGCGACATGATTTCGCGCGCGTATGTCGGACTGACGACAGTGATCGCATGCGCCGACATAAGGCCTGCTTTGAGATAGCTGATGTCGCGGTGGTAAGGCGGCGACAAAAGTCTCGCATTGCCATTGCCACAGACGAGGAACGGCTGGATTCGCCGAATCTTTTGTTTGGCGAGGTATCTGCATGCTGGTGTTTTAGCGAATTTTTGTTATCCGGACCGGGTTTGAAGTTTAACCGCGGTTTTCAAGTCGTCGACAAAATCCCTGCGTTGGCGCGCAGCAGTTTCCCGATCGCGGATTCGTAAGAGATAAGACGGGTGTATCGTCACAAGCAGCCAGAAGCCACGACCGATATCAATTGGCCTTCCCCGATCTCTCGTCACTTTCACGGCAGCGCCAAGCAGCGTTCTTGCCGCCGTGGCGCCTAATGCCACAACGACGTCCGGTCGGATTTGCTCGAGCTCGGCGCCCAGCCACCAGGCACAGCGCTGCACTTCACCGGCGTTCGGTCTCGAATGCAGCCGGCGTTTGCCGCGTTGCTCATATTTGAAGTGTTTAACGGCGTTCGTCAGATAACAATCCTTCCGCTCGACTCCAGCCTCCCGGAGACATTCGGTCAAAACGGTTCCAGCTGGTCCAACGAAGGGGCGCCCTGCAACGTCCTCCTTGTCACCGGGTTGTTCGCCAACGAGAACGAGTTTGGCGACATGCGCGGCGACAATCAAGGTGAGACTCAGCGTCAATCAGGATGAGACTCGGCGGCGGGGGTGTGACGAAGGGAGGGCGTAGCCCGACCGGAGTTACACCCCCCGCCGCGGCGCAATTTTTAGGCGTC
>NZ_JBVQPO010000030.1:0-18232 GCF_055710065.1 Ensifer sp. VA4
ATGTCGGAGAACCGGCTGTTGCCGCCGGTCTTCGGGTCCGCGCCGTTGTCGAGCCGGTAATGGTCCTCATGCGCCTTGAAATCGGGCAGGCAATTCTGCCAGGACCAGGCGGCATCGCCGGTCGCCGCCGCCCAGCCGTCGAAATCGCGCGCCTGGCCGCGCATATAGATCATGCCATTGATCGAGGAGCAGCCGCCGAGCGTCTTGCCGCGCGGATAGCGCAGCGACCGGCCGTTCAATCCGGCATCCGGTTCGGTCTTGTACAGCCAGTCGGTGCGCGGATTACCGATGCAATAGAGATAGCCGACGGGGATGTGAATCCAGTGATAGTCGTCCTTTCGGCCAGCTTCTAGCAGCAGCACGCGCATCGCGGGATCGCTGCTGAGGCGATTGGCGAGCAGACAGCCTGCGGAGCCTCCACCGACGATGATATAGTCAAAACTATCGGCGGCGCGGTAAGAAGCGCGGCTGGTCATCGGCTTGCCCGCCTGCTGCGATGCAATACCGCACAATCATAAGCTTCGACGATTTGCCGCAGCATTTTAGCCTCCTCCTCATCTCTGTTTTCAGGAATAGCGGAGGAGCGACCCGGAAATCCAATGACAAATAACGCAAGGCATTATAAGTGAAATTAATATGCTTCAGTCAATCGACCTGAGAAAATTGAAGGCATTCGTCACCGTCGCGCGCGAGGGCAACGTCACGCGCGCCGCGGAGCAACTGCACGTCACCCAACCCGCCGTCACACTGCAATTGAAGCGCCTTGCCGCCGATACCGGGCTCACCTTGTTCCGGCGGACGTCCACGGGGCTGAAACTGACCCAGGAAGGCGCCCTGCTGGCAGCTAAGGCGGAGCAGGTGCTGACGGCATTGACGGATTTTGGGCAGACGGCCGGACATTTGGCGACACGCGTACGAGGGAAATTGCGGATCGGCACGATCATCGACCCGGAGTTCACCCGGTTGGGGGCGTTTCTGAAGGCGCTGATCGAAAGCGGGCCGGGCATAGAAACCACACTGCGCCACGGCATGAGCGGCGACGTTCCGGAGGGGCTGAGGCGAAATGAACTCGATGCCGGTTTCTATCTCGGCGACCCAAGAGATTATGATCCTTCCGCCGAGATTACCGGAGAAAGCGCCGCACCGCTTTTTCATGCCCGCGAGCTGGCGCAATTAACCTATCGCGTCGTCGCTCCACCATCGCTCGCCGGTTTCGTGCGCGGCGCGGATTGGTCACAGCTCGCATCGCTTCCTTGGATCGGCACACCGCAGGCCTCGGTCCACAATCGATTGCTGTCGCGCCTATTTGCCGATTTAGGCGTCCGGCAAAATATAGTCGCCCAAGTGGATCAGGAGGCGTCCATGGTTGCCATGGTACGGACAGGGGTGGGATTGAGCCTTTGCCGAGAGTCGATTGCCCTTCATGAACAACAGGCACACGGCCTTGTCATCGCTGAGAATGTTAAAATCTCCACGACGCTGAGTTTCCTCTGCTTGGAGGCTCGTATCGGCGATCCCTCTATAATGGCTGCTTTCGATGCAATAAGGCGGGTTTGGATATAGTCGGGGCAGTCTGTGTGAAGGCAGTGGTTCGCCGAGACATGGTTTTGAGAGAGGCCTGAGTTATGACAACGCGTTGCCCGATAGCGCTTGTCTACCGTGAAAGACGCAAATTGCCCGTGCGACGCCAGCAAAAAGAGAAGCCACTGCGAGGTTTATCGCTTCAGTCGGCGTGGTCGGTCGGGGCTTAGCCCAATTAAGAAAGCCGAGCGCAATTGTTGGATAAGGCCAGTTCGCAGGATCGCGGCAGCTATTCAGCTAGCCGCGTGTTGCAACAAGCCATCCAACGCGCGAAGAACAGGGCCCTTCTATCACTCTGCACTTTGGCCACGGACACGATTTGGTAGTCCGAACCGGACAATCAAATTCGGTACGCAGGGACGGCAGGTTTGCACCATGTCGGACACTCAGGCCGCTGTTGAATTTCTGAAAGCTGCCGTTCGCTTAATCAGATAGGGCGGGGAAGCGGACATTCTGGTTCAACGGTTCGTCCGTATGCTTTGCGGAACCGCCTCGGCCTTGTAGCGCGCCACCAGCGCTTCAGTTTGTTTGACAAGGCCCCGGGCAACAGACGCGCCGTCGTCTGGGCCGTTTCCATCGCGACCGCTCGGAGCGCCTCAAACGCAGTCCTCACAGTGATGCCATGAAGGCCCGACCTCCGTTCGATGTACGGAGGCCTGGGCCGCAATTGGCGGCGCAATCAGTCGCAATCCCTCCTGGCGTCGAAGGCCTCCCTAGACTTTCGGAAGCGATCCGCGTTCTCAACGATCCACGTCCACAACGGGATCATGCGCAGGAGCAGATCCATGCCCGTTTCGGACAGCTCGTATTCGACCCTCGGTGGGTCTTCTCCGAAGTCGTTTCGGATAACCAGACCGTCACGCTCCAACTGGCGCAACGTCCGTGTCAGCATTCGCTGCGTAACTCCGTGCATGCGCCTCCCGATCTCCTCCGCATGGCGCAGCCTACCGTAGACGCCGAGCGTGTGGATGACGCCGAGCGACCAGCGGTTGCCGGCATGCGCGAGCAGTTCGCTGCGCACTCCGTCATCAAGGCCGAAACGCATTCTCAATGAGGCAAAACGATGAGCGATACAGCATACGATACAACGCCGCGGTCCATTCTCGTGCTGAGTGCCAGGGAACTCGGGCAACCCGTCCTTCGCAATCTGGCACGCCGTGCACGCGAGACAAAGGAGACGACGATCAGCGTCCTCCTGCGCGCCAGCGCCGTCTCGTCAGATGACCCGGATAAGCAGCGCGCCATTGCGGAGATTCGGGAGCTCGGCATCGAGATCGTTGTTGGCGACCTGGTCAAGAGTTCGATCGATGAGCTCGCTTCACTGTTCGCACGATACCACACGGTGATTGGTTGTGCCGGCTACGCCGCCGGGATCGATACGCCGATGAAGCTGGCCAAACCCGTCGCAGCAATCAGTGCGTCGGCCTCGTTGCGCCGGTCCGGGATGCGCAGGTGCGCGCAACGTCTCGCAACCGCATCGTCAACCGGCAGGATTCGGCCGGCGAATTCCGGGCGCACGTGACTTCCATCGCCATTCACATCGACAATCTTGTCGAAGCATCTGGTGACGGAAACGGCGACCGACTGCGGGAAGCCCGGCGCTTCCTTGCCCAGCCAGGCAGCATATTCCCTGACCGGGCTTGTTAAGTTCTCGTCTGCATTGATTTTGACGAACCCGGCCTCGATGTCGGCGGCATGCCCTCGTAGCCGATGACACCCTCTTCGTTTCTATCGATGCGCGCGAAACTCATCTGCTGCCGAGGCGCTGGCTGAGTCCGGGCTCCTTCTTACTCTTGTCCGAACCACCGGCCTGCCCGCGCGTTTAGTTAGGGCAATTGTGAGGTGTTCGGCGATGCCAAGATCGAGACACCGGTCAGAGAACGATAACAAGTCGAAGCCGGGAACCTGGATAAGGTTCGACTATGAACGCACGGCCGTAGATCGCTTTCGGGAGAGTTTCCGCCGCGCGCGCTGGAATCCCGATCGAAGGGAATGGTTTGTGCCAGGAAAGACCGCCGGTCAGAGGATTGCCCGCTGGTTCGACCAGGAGCGCGCTCACCACGATCCATTCGGTGATCAGAGAGGCAGGGATGCCTTCGAATTCGAGCCGATAGAAAGTCCTTATCTCACAGCCGATGACGACCTGCTCGTGCGCACCCCGTATTCCAAGGAGCTTGTCGCCCTGTTGCGATCTGTCCCATGGTCGAACTGGGACGATGGTTTGCGGGCGTGGCGGATTCCCTTCCGTTCGTATGAGCAACTTCGCAACCGTTGGCCGAAGATCGAGGCGGCTGCGCGTTCGGCCGAGCCGGAAGAACGCAAACGCCGCCGACAGGCTGAGCAAAACACGCCAAAGGCCGTTAAGGCTCGTCTTAACACTCGAGAGAGACGCAAGCGTCGCCACCCCGTTCTCGCCACATCCATTCCTCCGCTTGACCGCCCCGTCGCGACGACCAATTGGGGAATAGTCAAGTTTGAGGCGGTCAAGGGCGAGATCGTGGACCCTGAAGTCCTTAGAACCTCCTATCCCAAGCTCGCGCAAACCGGGCTCGAATACATCTGGGGACAGTGGCGCCGAGCCACTTTCGCAGAGCTGGTCAGAACGCGACCTGCCACTCCAGCGCAAATTGCACGTGGACGCGACAGAGGTTGGTGGGAGCCCACCCTCGAGGAACTCAGGGACGCACGCCGCCAGGAGCGCGCGTTTGAGCGGAGGCGAAACGATCAAACCGGCAAGTCGTCCCCGCCTCCCGACTCCGCAACGGGACCTAAGGGATTTTGGCAGTGCAACGGACGTCCACGCAAGGAGCAGCGACCAGAAGCTCTTTCATGCTTGAGCCCTTCGATATTCCATCAATACGATCCCAGACTCCACCCGTCTCAATCGCCCGGAGACAACGTTGAGAAATAGGTCGTGACGTTTTCGATATCGGCGTCGGACAGGGATTTTGCGGCATTCTCCATCAGGGGACTAAACCGGGTTCCTCCCCGCCTGCCTTCCCGAAACAGACGCAATTGTGCCGAGATATACGCCGCAGATTGCCCCGCGAGTCTAGGATAGGCCGGGCTACGCTTCGCGCTGGCGTGGCAGCCAAGACAGGCCGGCACTCTTTCTACCGGGCGGCCGTGCCGCGCAATCTGTTCACCACGGCGGAAACGCTCCTCTTCGCCCCTCGCCGGCGCGACAGCACGCGGCAGCTCTGCGAAATGGCGCGCGAGAGCCGTCAGACGCGCGTAATCTATGGCCTGGACGGGAAGGGTCATCATGCCGCTCGGTCGGCGGCCCTCAGCATAGGCGCGCAAGCTTTCAAGCAAGTAAACCTCGTTCTGCCCCGCGAGTACGGGCGTCGATGGACTTCGGCCCATTCCATCGACGCCGTGGCATCGGTTGCATTCGGCGAGGGCTTCTTCAATCCCGGTCGCATGCATGGGCGGTGATGGTTTGCCGTCATAAGCGAGCCTGCGATAGGTCGTCGCATCCATGGCCGGAAGCGCGCGCAAGAATACGACCATCGCCCAGACCTCGTCGTCGCGTGCTTGGGTTGGCCAGGCCGGCATACCCGTGAAACGCACGCCGTGCTTCACGATCCGAAAGAGTTCCCTGTCCTTCCATTTTCCGACGACGTCCGCGAGGTCTGGTGGACGTGGCAACATAGCCAGTGCTGCCGGCGAGCGCGGCTCGCCCGGGGCACCATGACAGATGGCGCAGCCGCGCGCGAAGTGCCCCCCCGCCGGTTGCAGGCCTTCCCGCGGCAGCCTGTCTGGCACATCGACCGTAAAGGCATAGGTGCGGACCGCCGAGCGCATCGCGAAATGCAGAAACCATTCGGTGATCTTCCAATGGCCGGTAGACGCTCCAACGTTGAAGAAACCGATCCAGGTCGCGAAGAACACGACGATCGGCAGGATCGCGAGCCCGATGGCCAGGTGTTTCCATCGAACGTGCATCAGGCAATTCTCCGGCATGGCTCCGCCAGCAGCCCTGCCAATAGTGCGACACCGCCCGCGAGATAGACGGCTGCGCCCACCAACAGCATGACGACGGCACCGAGTTGCTGATCCTGCAGCGCCGTGAGGGTCGTCCCAAGACAGCTGGCATCGCCGGAGCCATAGAGAGGACGCGGGCTCAGTGCGAGAAGGGCGCCGAGCAGCGTCATATGAATGGTGGTGAGCAGCAGACCGAAGGCACCGGCGGCCCGATGCGAAGACGCGTTGGTGCTTCCGGCCGCAAGACACGAAAGCCAGAGGAACAGGCCCGCTACGAGGAAACACGCCTGTTCTGCCGCCGTACCCCACGCCGAGCTTTCCGCCCACCGGCGTGCGGCCGGTGCATGCCACCCCCAGACGACGGCGAGCTCGATAAGCGAACCGATAATCGGCAACCCGATGAGCATCGAGTTACCTGATGCCTTCGACAGGACTAGGCGAGACGCAAGACCGAACGCGATCAGCGGTGCGGCGACCGCGACCACGCCCATATGCGCCAGCATGTTGGCGGTAACGGAACCGCGCCACGCGCTCACCAGCGGCCCCAGCCAGATCAGAGCCACCACCAGAATGCCAAGGGCGAGATAGAATAACCTCATCGCAGGCACTCCGTCATGAACATCGCCGGCAGGGCCGTCATCACCACGGCAACGAAGCTCAGGCCCGAGAGCAGCAGCGTGGCAAACCCCTGGAACAAGATCCGATCGTGGCGCGTCGGATCGTCATGTGGTGGATCGTGGGCGCCGAAACCCCACTGTCGCCAGGCGAGAAGAGCCGAAAGAGTGATTGCCACCAGTGTGGCGCCCGTGACGAGGGCGATGCCGAGACGCAATGAGCCGAACTCGAAGCTCAATAGTCCCGGTTTGGCACAGAAAATCGCGACGCTGACATAACAGATAAGGAAGTGCCCGGCCCAAACTACGGGCGCCGTGAACAAGGTCCAAAGGGAATCGACCTCTTTCGGCAGCAGGCGCATCACAGAACCTCCGGAAACAGACCGATCACGATGAAGGTGACGACCGCGGTGATCGCCATGAAATGCCAGTAAAGCGCGACGTTGCCGATATCCATGTCATGATCCTTCGTCAGGCGGCCGGCAAAGTGGCGGGCAAGGCAATAAGCAAGCATCACGGCGCCCGTCGCGGCATGAACCAGGGTCCAGGCGGTCAGCAGCCAGACAATGGCCGCATACACATGCGCCCTCGGATCCATGCCGTACTGCCAGGGTCCTGCGAATCCAGCCGTCGAGGCGACGACGGCAAGCACCACCCCCACCGCCAGAACGGCACGCGTGAGGATGATACTCCCTCGACCATTGAGATGCCTTGCCATGAGTACCATGAGCCAGGCGGCGACGAAGAGTGCGGCCGACAATAACGGCCACTTCATCCCCGGACCGATGACGCCCGCGGTGAAGTCGTCGTGGATCGTCCAATAGAAGAAATAGCCGAAAACCAGGCTGGCAAAGGCGGTGCTGTCGCCGACCATGGTGATGAACATCGCCCACCAACCGACAGAAGGCGGCCCGGATGTGTACAACGGCAATGTAAGCCCGACCCCGACTTCCTTCTCCGCCTTCTCGGGAATTTCAGCTGTGCCGGTCCACAGCCAGTAAACGATCGCGCAGAAGCAGACGGTCGCCGCAACCATCGTCGCGATCCACCATTTGAAGGTCAGTGCAACGAACACCGCCCCGAGCGAGAGGGCCGAGATGATGGTAACATAGGATGTGCCGCCAACCCTCAGAACCTGTTCCGGCCTTGCATCGAGCACCGAGGTGACCAACCCTTCACGACGGCCCTCCTCGGCGTCCGGAAGGTACCAGCGCCCTTCGCCGATTTGACGGGCGAGTGCAGGCTGATCCCAGAGGGGATAGCGGCTCGCAACGAAAGGGATCGAGCGCACGCCCCAGTTTTCTTTGGGTTCGCTGATCCATTCGAGGGTTCCGGCATTCCAAGGATTTTGCTCTCCTCGGCGCTGCCGGTGTTTAGGGCGGAGGACGTCGAGCACGACGAGTGAGATGCCGGCCGCGAACACGAAAGCGCCGAGGGTCGAGATGAGGTTCAGCCCGTTCCAGCCAACATCGTCCGGATAGGTGAAGACCCGGCGCGGCATGCCGAGCAGACCAGTCAGGTGCATGGGAAAGAAGGAGACGTTGAAGCCGGCAAACATCAGCCAGAAGGCGATGCGGCCGAGCCGGTCGGACAAGTGTTTCGCATCGATCAACGGATAGTAATAGTAAATGCCGGCGATGACCGGAAACAACATTCCTCCAATCAGCACATAGTGCAGATGGGCGACGATGAAATAAGTGTCATGCGCCTGCCAGTCGAAGGGGGCCACCGCTACCATCACGCCAGTCAGCCCGCCAATGACAAAGATGATGATGCCGCCCATTCCGAAGAGCATCGGCGTCGAGGGAATGACGCGGCCGGCAAGCATTGTCGCGATGAAGACGAATATCTGCACCGCAGTCGGGATCGCCACCGCCTCGGACGCTGCCGAGAAAAACGCGAGCGATATTTGCGGCAGGCCGGTCGCGAACATGTGGTGCACCCACAGGCCGAAGGATAGAAAGCCGGTGCCGACCGCAGCAAGTACAATCCAGGAGTAGCCGACGATCGGCCTTTGCGCAAAGGTCGGTACGATCATCGCCATCAGCGCGATAGATGGAAGGAAGATGATGTAGACCTCCGGATGGCCGAAGATCCAGAACAGGTGCTGCCAAAGCAAGGGGTCGCCGCCGCGCGCCGGATCGAAAAACGGCCAATCGAACATGCGTTGCAGCTCGAACAATATGTCGCCCGCGATCAGCGGCGGGAAGGCGAACAGGATCATGCCGGCGACAATGAGCAGATACCAGGCAAACAGCGGCATCAGGTTGATGCGCATGCCGGGTGCGCGACACTTCATGATGCCAACGATAAGTTCGACGGCCGCCGCGATCGAGGCGACTTCGATGAAAGAAAGGCCCAGCAACCAGATGTCGGCGCCGATGCCGGAGAGGTTCTCGTCGGTCGCGAGCGGCGGATACATGAACCAGCCCGAGGACGGCGCGGCATCAAAAAAAATCGAGCCACAGACAAAAATTCCGCCGAGCAAAAAGCTCCAGAAGCCGAAGGCTCCAAGCCGCGGAAACGGTAGCTCGCGGGCGCCGAGCATCGGGGGCAGCAGAAAAATCGCAACGGCCTCGAAGATCGGCACGGCGAACAGGAACATCATCACCGTGCCGTGCAGCGTGAAGGCCTGACTATAGAAATCGGCCGAGATTAAGTCGTTGCCTGGCACGGCGAGTTGCGCGCGCATGATCAACGCCAGCACACCAGCGAAAAGCAAGAAGATGAAGGCGGTTGCCGCGTACCACAGGCCGATCTGCGTGTTGTTGACGCTTGTCCAGTACCGCCAGCCGCCAGGGTTTGCCCACACCTTGCGCAGGCGCGCCGCTTGCGCGTCGCCCTCATCGTCCCGAAGGCGGTCGCTCGGACGGATCATTCCAGCCTCTTCAGCCAAACGGCGATGGCGCGGATATCCTCCTGCGGCAGCATGGAGAAAGCCGGCATGTTCGCGCCGGGCTTGATCGCGTCCGGCGCAGCG
Organism: Ensifer sp. VA4; assembly: GCF_055710065.1. Taxonomy (NCBI): domain Bacteria; kingdom Pseudomonadati; phylum Pseudomonadota; class Alphaproteobacteria; order Hyphomicrobiales; family Rhizobiaceae; genus Ensifer; species Ensifer sp. VA4. Next base: position 9,163 of record NZ_JBVQPO010000030.1, read on the forward strand.
ATGAAGCGGGCAATGTTATCCTCGGTGTTGGCGATGATTCCGGCGGCCAGCATCTGTCGCGAGCCAAGATGCGACAGGTCGGGCCCAAGCGTACCGGACGCCTCGGTTCCCGCTACCCGATGGCAGGAACCGCAGCCATGGTGCACAAAGAGCGCTCCGCCCTCGCCGCCGGCGTTGATGGAGGCTTTCGCCTCGGTCATAAGCCAGGCGTCAAATGCAGCCGGCTCCATCACCACGGCGGTAAGTGCCATCAGAGCATGCGAGCTGCCACAATATTCGGCGCAAGCACCGCGAAAGACGCCGGGCTTGTCTGCCAGCAGCGAGAGGCGGTTTGCTCGACCGGGGATCATATCCATCTTGCCCCCGAGCGAGGGTATCCAGAAGGAATGGATGACATCGTCGCTCTTCAGTGAAAACTCGATCCGGCTGCCCACCGGCAGCCGTATCTCGTTGGCGGCCAAGATCGGCGGACCCGAGCGGTGATAGGCCACCTGCCACCAATATTGCCTGCCGGTGACCTCGATGCGCAGCGCGGCCTCGCTGGCTGTCGCAAAGGGCCGCAGCGATGGCATCAGCCAGAAAGCATAGCCAAGCAGAGTGATGAGCGTGACGGACGGAAAAACGGCGCCGCCCCAGAAGATCAGCCGGCTTGCGGATTGCTCGGCAACGACTGCTCGACCTTGGCGCATCGCGAACCAGAGGATCGAGGCGACCCCAAGCCATACCGCGCCGCCGGTGAGGACCATGGCCACGAACAGTGTCGATATGGCGCGAGCCTCCGCCCCGGCGGGATCCAGCGCAGACTGCACGCCTTGGCAGCCGACCAGCATCGGCAATGTCGCAAGCAGGCGGTACGGATGCGCAGGAAACGCCCCTCGCCCTTCACTCTTAGTGCACGTGATGGTTTCCTTTCCGATTCCAATTCACGCGTAACCCAAAGCGCAGCGGAAGGTTCCATTTGATCCGAGCATTGGCTGTTGTTCGCAGGCCCCACACTGGCAAGGACGGCACGCCCTCGCAAACCTGGACGAAGCTGACGTCCGGCCGAGTGCGTAAGGCCTCATGCGTGCCCATGAAGGCCCGATCAGGCCGCCGCTAATTGTGCCTTTTCCACCTGCCCTCGGATTTCTCCGTCGGGGAATTTTTCAGCGTGGATGTTCAGATACCACTTTCCGGCTTGCAGATCCGCGATCTGCTCGTCCGGGATCTCCGCCGATCCAGTCTCCATGGCGCTCGAAATATCGACGACCGCCGGACGCTGCAGGACCATGAAAATGAGCCGCCGTGGCGTCGCCGGATGAGCCGCTGGAGGTGACGGTCCAGGTCAGCTTCTTACTATCCGTGTCGAGAATGACATCACCGGCTGCCTTCGCCACGCCTTCGTTCGGCGGCACCTCGCTGGATCCCGCAAGAGTAGCCTTGAACTTCAAGGTTTCGGCTGCTGCTTCGCTCGCGAGCAAAGCACCGATGAGAGCAAATCCGGTCACAAGACATTATCATGCGGCTCGCCGGCAAATGAGTCTCCTGTGCGGTCTTTTAGCGATTATCAGCAACGGTCCGGAACACCGTCGATCCGCGCGCCGTGCGTCACGGGAGCATGATTGTTTCTGCCCGGCGGCTGAGCTCATAGACCGAACGGGAACGTGTCGGGCGCGCCGCGGCGTACGCCATCTCCATCGATCGGCGTGATCGCCTCGCTGCGGTCGAACCAGACGAAGGCATCGAAGGCCAGAGGGAGAGCAACTTCCATGTAATGGCTGCGCAACTCGGTTTCGCGTCGATAGACGACGCCGATGAAACGCTGAAGCCTGGAGGTCGAGAGCTCGGATTTGAGCGCCTCGTCGGCGATGAAGTCGAAGAGTGCCGGTGAGACGCCGGCGTCGTGGAAAATCCGCTCGTAACTTGCGGAATGCGCCGGAGCAACGGACATCGTCTCCGACGGCCTGTTCCAATCGTGCGCGGCTGTCACTGTCCCTTCATAGCTCCCAAATCCGACAATCGCGCATTCGGCACCGTGGCCCTCGCGGCATAGCTGCCCCAGACTGAGCTCGTCGCGAGACGCACCCATCTCCGTGTGGCGCGCGTCGGCGACATGGGAATTGTGCGCCCAGACAACCGCCTTCTCCTTAGCGCCGAGCAGACGTTCGAGGGTGTCGAACATCTGCCGATCCCTCAGATTCCAGGCGGAGGCGTTGCCGTAATACATGATGCGGTAGTAGTGCTCGGCGGCCGCAACGAGCCTGGCATTCTGTTGAGCATCGAAAAACGCGCCAACGTCAGCGCTTTCGTAGTCGAGGCGTCTTGCGAGAAGGTCGCGGCACTGCTGGATCACGGCGTCTTCGCATGCCTTGTAGGCCTTGGTCAGGACAGCGCGCCCATAGGTCGACGGTTCGTTCTGCCAAGGGGTGAGACAACCATACCGCTCGCGCGCAACGGCCGCAGCGCGGGGATCTATCTTCTCGAGGTAGGTGATGACAGCGTCGATTGCGCCATGCATGTTGTAGATGTCGAGGCCGCGGAAACGGCAGCGATCGGCCTCAGCACGCCCGATGTTGAACCCCTTCAGCCAGGTGAGAAGCTCGGAGGTTTCGCGGTTGCGCCACATCCACCGCGGGAACCTCTGAAACGCTACTGGCTCCTTCTGCGGATGTGGACGGTCGCAGACGAAGCGGTCGACGATTGCAGCATCCGGCCAATCCGCCTCTATGGCGACGATACGAAAACCGTGTGCCTCGACGAGTCGTTTGGTGACTGCCGCGCGGGCGCGGTAAAACTCGGACGTTCCATGCGTGGACTCGCCCAACAACACGATACGGTGTTCAGCGAGCCGATCGAACATGGTACCGAATAGCGGATCATCGAGCGCGGGAAGCGCCGTCGCGGAATTTGCTACCAGCAACGACAGGGCGCGCGCGTGCTGGGTTGAGTTCTCATTCCATCCATGCCGGCCGATGAGCGGTACGAACATGACCCTGCCAAGATCGTCTTGCGAGAAGGTGGTGGCGGATGTCCTGACGATCCGAATGAGATGCTGCCTGTCTTCGCTGCCGATCGGAATGATCAGGCGGCCGCCCAGTTCGAGTTGTTCTTTCAACGGTTCGGGGATAGATGGCGCACTCGCGGCAACGATAATCGCATCGAACGGGGCTGCCTCCGGCCAACCTCCGGTTCCGTCCACGATGTGGACACTCACATTGTCGTAGCCGAGTTGCGAGAGCCGTTCGCGTGCGGCCTCTCCCAGTCGGCGATTGCGCTCGACCGTGTGAACCTCGCGAACGAGTTCCGCGAGTACGGCTGCCGCATAGCCCGATCCTGTCCCCACCTCGAGCACCTTGTCCTCGGGGCCAATCCGTGCGTGCTGGATCATGGCGGCCACGATGAAGGGCTGGGAAATCGTCTGGCCGAATCCGATGGTCAGTGGCGCATCTTCGTAGGCGAACTCGGCAAGGTCCGGGGCAACGAAAGACTCTCGCCGGACCTTGCCCATGGCCGCCAGGACGCCGGGATCCGTAATCCCTCTTCGCGACAGTTGGTTCTTGATCATTCGGGCCCGCGAGAACTCGAAGTCGAGCATGCTGCCTCCGACTGCTGCGACACTACTGCGACGATCAAACCAAGAAAGAGCGCGATCGTTCCGGAAACGGACAAGAGCGCCACTAGCGCAAAGTACGCTCCTTGATCGGCTTGCGCGTCTCGGCTGCCTTCTTCGGCGAGGCAGTGCGATCCGCCTTGGAGCTACGAACGGAGGCGTCTACGCCGATCTGCCCGCCCTTCTGGGGCGATGTGTTGCTATCGGCTTCCCCGCGACCATGATCGCTCTTGCGCTGCTGTTTGCCGGTGTTCGTCGGCTTGTCTCTGAGGGGCATTGCCCACCTCCTTTTTTTTAAGCCGATCGAACCGCCGTTTCGATACATCGCAGAACAGTGGCGGCCGCTCACGGTGCATGAGGCCCGGAGCGGCACCTCTCGCGGTCCCGGTAGCTGTCGCCTCGGATGGTGATCACCGTCCAGTGGTGAAGCCAGCGGTCCAATATTGCCGTGGCAACGACAGGGTCTCCGGAGCACCCATATCCCTCAATTGCGTCGACTTACGCGCCAGATGACGTTGCCGACGTCGTTCGCCACAAGCAGTGCGCCGCTTTTGTCGATCGCCACGCCGGCCGGACGCCCCATCGCCTTGTTGTCGCGGCCGATAAAGCCGGTGAGGACATCCTGTGGCCTGCCACTGGGCTTGCCGTTGCGGAAGGGCACGAAGACGACTTTGTAGCCGCTGTAGACGCTCCGGTTCCAGGAGCCATGCTGACCGACGAATGCCCCGTTGCGGTAGCGTGGGCCGAGTGAAGCGCCTTTGGAGAAGGTCAGGCCCAGCGAGGCCGTGTGCGAACCCAGGGCATAGTCGGGCTTGATGGCCTTGGCAACGAGATCCGGCCGCTGAGGCTTGACCCGGGTGTCAACGTTTCCGCCGAAATAGCTGTACGGCCAGCCGTAAAAGCCTCCATCGCGGACGGAGGTCATGTAATCGGGCACGAGATCGTCACCGATCTCGTCCCGTTCGTTGACGGCGACCCAGAGTGCGCCACTTTGCGGATTCCAGGAGAGGCCATTCGGATTGCGCAGGCCCGAGGCGAAAACGCGCGTGCGGCGGCTTGCGCGGTCAACCTCGAGAACCGCGGCTCGGTTCGTCTCCCCCTCCATACCCTTTTTCGCCGACATTGCTGTTCGAGCCGACAGCCACGTAAAGTTTGCGTCCGTCTGGGCTGGCGATGACGTCCTTGGTCCAATGGTGGTTGAGATCGCCCGCCGGCAGATCGACGATCTTTTGCGCCGGAACGGTTATTCGAGTCCGGCCGTTCATATAGGGGAAGGCGACGAGGGCATCGGGGTTGGCGACATAGAGCGTGCCGTTCGATTGGTTGCTGTGCGCCGGCACGCTTCATTGCGGCGCCTATGACCAGCTTGCGAAGACTGAAGCCGCCCCCCTTCTTTTCCGGCGCATTGCTTTCAGCGACCAGCACATCGCCATTGGGCAGGACGTGCAGCCAGCGCGGGTGATCGAGACCGGCGGCGAAGGCCTTGACCCTCAAGCCCTTCGCCGGCGTCGGCGCCGCCAGCCTTTCGCCTCGGCAATGCGGATCGTGGGGATCAGCGTCGATCGCGGCTTTGGCAGCGTCGGGTTCGGGCCGTAGCTGCCATTGGCCGCAATTGCCCCTGTCTTCTCAGAGGAATTGGCGACACAGCCCGTGACAAGGGCCCTATGAAGGTAACGATGATCAAGAGTCGCGGGAAACCGGTATTCATCGGATGTCCTCCGAACGGAATGGATCATCGCCGGTTCGGATGTCCGCTTTTCTCCGCTTCCGTGGCCGCATCGTGTCTCGCTGACAAGACGGTCTCCTGGGATCGCCCGCATTTCGTCGTCACGATGAACCGGCATGTCACCAAGCCCTGAATAATGTCCATGTTTGCGCGGGTCCATACTAGATTGAGCGTCATCCAGGAGAATGCGCCTCACTCGCCTTCGCTGTATCATCCAGAACTCCCTCGGCGCCTTCGATTGCCCCTTCTGCTGCGGCATCGGCCGTGGCCGCGAGGTGATCGCGGACTCTGTCCGACGCCTCGCCGGCGGCCTCATCCTCTAGCGCTGTCGCAGGCAATGCAGCGCCAATCGCCGCACCGATCGCAAACGCCAACGCACCTCCCACCAGCGGCTGGTCGCGAAAGTTCTTGAGAATGGCCGCATTTAGCTGTGCGCTGCGAGCTTGCGCTGATTGGCCGACATCGCGAGCACTATCTGCCACCGCCCGGCCGGCGTCCGCAACGGTACCAGAAATGCCGCCCGCCGCGCCCTTTATCTCTCGCCACGTTGCCGACGCCCAGCCGGAGGCTTCATCGAACAACTTGCCTGTTTCATCACGGATATCCTCGATCGGCCGTCCGGTAACGTCGGCGAAGCCACGGTAGACGGTGCCACTGGGATCGACGAAATGACCGGCCCTGCGGCCAGCGGCATCGGTGCGGGCTCGAAAGCGACTGCCACTTTCGTCTTCGAAGTGGCTGTACCGCTCGCCAAAATTCGCCTCGACCGGGCCAACACGCCGCAAGTTGCCTTTGACGGACGCGAGTGGATAGTTGTCGAAACCATTATCGGGGGCTGAAGCATGAGGTGCGCGGGAGGCGGGATCCGCGAGTAGCCAGGCTAGGCCGATGCCCGTCAGAGCTACCGGGATAGGATTTGCCTTCATTGCGCCAGCGAGATTGGTGAGAAATTCAGCTCCTCCGCTCCGCCTCGCATAGGCGAAAAGTTCATCCATCAATTCGCCAGGGGACATACGCTCCTGGATAGTGTGAAGCTTGTCTTCGATCCTTTGTCGATCGGCTTCGATCTCCCGCTGTAATTCGGCAGGCGAATGCGTGTCAGCGCTCATCGTACTGTTTCCTTAGCCACATCGAGGTCGCGTTGGAGGGAAGCCGTCGTCTTGTCGAAGCGCACGCTGCGGTCGCCAAGTTTGCCAAGACTGCGCGAGATCATTGCCCAGGCGAGAAGGGCGACGAGGACACCGACGATAACCGCTGACAAGGCATTGGCGTTGGCTTCCTGCATTCCTTGTGCGACGAGAAAGGCACCGAGGCCCTGCACAACAGCACTCAGGAGCACGCCGATGGCCGCGATGGCGAAGATAAGCCCGACAAGAAGTGTTTCGAGAGCACCGATCGCCCGGTCCAGATTCTCGCTTGCCTCGGCCTTGGCAAGTTCGATTTCTTTTCGGAAAAGCCCGGATATATCTATCACCAACCCTGCCATGAGGTCGGTTAGGGAGCGGTCGTCACGGGGGTTAAGCATCGCGCAATTCCTTCTCAAAGTCCCAATCGCCTTCCTCGTCCAAGTCCCAATCGCCTTCCTTCTCGTTTGTCGGAGAGGAATTCGATCGAGCATCATCTGAAGTGCTCTGGGATCGCTGGGCCGAGGCAGACAGGAAGCGACTTGCCGCCAATCCCGCAATTGTTGCCATGCCGAGAAAGGCGAGGGGTTGCTTTCGCCCAAAATCTTCGGCCATTGCGGCTATTTCGCCGAGCTTTCGCTCCTCACAGTCGCGCGCCAGCCGTCCGATTGAGCTCCCCATTTGTTGCGTATAGCGCCCAAGCGCCGGTTGCTCCGACTGGCGGAGTTCAGATCCGACCTTCTCCATGGCGTTTGCGAGACCGCGCAGTTGGCGCGCTAGAGCGCTCTTTTCGTGATCGATGGCCTGGGCTGCGGCTACCTTCGCTTGGCTGCCTTGATCATCACCGCGTGAATCAGCCCGAGTTTCATCCGGCCTCTCGGGGAAACCATTTCTGGAGCTCGTCGCGTACCGGCCGTTCTCCTCGGACGACGACAACCTTTGCTGTTGCTGGGGTCTGGGGTCCTTTGGGTCGTCGGTCATTTGCGCCTCCTCTTCGATCGGACGGCGGCCCGATTCATTGCGCATCAAACCAACGAATTTGATCCTTGTTCCCCGGATAGGCGCAGCCTGGATCGCTTGACCAACATGCCTTGCGAAACTGCTCGGAATCGCGACCCCTCTTGAAGCGCGAGCCCAATTGGGTCGGCTCTCCGGCGACCGAAGCCCCGTATGAAGCGCCAAGACCGCTAACGCCGTCGTGGCGACGACCATGTTAGATAGCGCCTGTTGTCCGAGCAGCCTCCGGCGAAGCGTGGCCAACGAGACCAAAATTTAAGTTTTGGCAGAGTCGATCTCCTTACGCGGAAGGGATACGAGCTTCCTTCGGGTTCAAGCAATTGAATGGCGCAAGATTCCCAGTTGCCGCGTCGGCTTTACGCAGTCCACGCGGCGACCATTCATCCGACACGTTGCAGAGGACATCGCCGGCACGGGATAAGGTACGGGTCTGTTGCCCCAAGGCCGAGATCGGCTTGTGGGTCGCCGAGCCGGTAGCCAAACAGCGCATCGTTCCATTGAAGCCGGCCGAATATCGCATAGGGATTCGAGCAGCAGCTTGTGTGGCTTAAAACGATAGCCGTCTGGTTCGTAGGGACCGTGGACACGATAAGCATAGATGGTCTCGGGTTCTGTTCCAGCGATAAAACCGGACCAGATGTCCCCCTCCCGGTTGGGCAGAGCGAGGCCGGCCCCTTCTTGCCGTCCGTAGAAAACAGGCAGAGTTCCACCTTTTCAGCATGCGTCGAGAAGAGCGCAAAATGGGTCGCCCGCCCGTGAATTCGGCTCCGAGTTCCGATTTAAGCGCATTCAATTCCGAAAACACGAGATCCACGTACAAGCTCTCCTGGAGTGAATTCAGGCGGGCCGCAGCTCCCAGGTGTCCGGGCGGCAACGTGTGAAGGGCCCGGGAGTGCGAACCCCGCGGGCCGATGATTGTTCCGGCAGGACCATGCCAGGAACGAACGAGTGCCTCTGAGGTTCTAATGCAGCAACAGGAACGACCCCCATGGATATACTTGAAGAACCGCGCTGGGGCGCGAGGATGCTGTCACCAGATCGAGCCCGGTTCTCTATCTGGGCCCCTGACCACAAATTCATGTGCCTGGCGCTCGGCGATCGCGTTCTCGATATGGAAGCCGAAGCGGACGGTTTGGTTTTCAGTTACTCGCCCCGCGACCGCCGGATCACTCTATCAATTCGTCCTTCCGGAGGCGACGCACCGATGCCGTCATATGGTCAATCGGCTGGCTCGCCAGATGTGCCCTCACCGCTCCGGGGATTGTGGTGTCAGTGGACACCCAGACAGTCAGGCGGAACTAAGCGCAGAGTAGTGGCAGGTGTGCTATGCCAGGGTCAGTCACATTGAAGGCAGGCCCGGCGCTTGCTACGAAACATGCAGCTGGCGCTTCTTTAAGCGCAGTCAAGCATCAGGCACACGAATGTCAGCGTTGCGACCTCTATAAATATGCAACGCAACTCGTGTTTGGTGAAGGCCCAGATGTCGCTATGGCGCGACGATCAGGATGAGACGGCGGCGACAATCTGGATGAGACTCTTATGTCGCGGTCGGCACGAAGGTATCATGCTGATTGTCGCTGGCAAGAGTCTCATCGTGTTCTGATTGCCGCTCCG
>NZ_JBVQPO010000031.1:0-17431 GCF_055710065.1 Ensifer sp. VA4
GTGCGCGCCGGCCAGATCTTCGACTTCTTCGCCGGCGAGTGCCTGCGCCTGGCCGGCGAAGTCCTGCCGTCCGCCCGGCCCAATATCGGCGTCGAGATCACCCGCGAGCCGATCGGCGTCGTCGGCATCATCACGCCGTGGAACTTCCCTATCGCCATTCCCGCCTGGAAGATCGCGCCGGCGCTTTGCTACGGCAACACCGTGGTCTTCAAGCCGGCCGAGCTGGTGCCCGGCAGCTCGTGGGCGATCGTCGATATCCTGCATCGTGCCGGCCTGCCGAAGGGTGTCCTTAACCTCGTGATGGGCAAGGGCTCGGTCGTCGGCCAGGCGATGCTCGATAGTCCGGACGTGCATGCCATCACCTTCACCGGTTCGGTGGGAACCGGCAAACGCGTCGCCGCCGCTTCCGTCGAGCACAATCGCAAATTCCAGCTGGAAATGGGCGGCAAGAACCCCTTCGTCGTGCTCGATGATGCCGATCTTTCGGTCGCGGTCGAGGCGGCGGTCAATTCCGCCTTCTTCTCCACCGGCCAGCGCTGCACCGCCTCCTCGCGCATCATCGTTACCGAAGGCATCCACGATCGTTTCGTCGCGGCGATGGGCGAGCGGATGCAAGGACTCGTGGTCGACGATGCGCTGAAGGCCGGCACTCATATCGGTCCGGTGGTCGATGAGAGCCAGCTCAACCAGGACAGCGACTACATCGCCATCGGCAAGCAGGAAGGCGCCAGGCTCGCCTTCGGCGGCGAGCTGCTGCAGCGCGACACGCCCGGCTTCTACCTGCAGCCGGCGCTGTTCACCGAGGCGACGAACAAGATGCGCATCAGCCGCGAGGAGATCTTCGGGCCGGTCGCCGCGGTCATTCGCGTCAAGGATTACGACGAAGCGCTCGCCGTCGCCAACGACACGCCGTTCGGTCTGTCGTCCGGCATCGCCACCACCAGCCTGAAGCATGCGACCCATTTCAAGCGCAATGCCGAGGCCGGCATGGTGATGGTCAACCTGCCGACGGCCGGCGTCGATTTCCACGTGCCGTTCGGCGGCCGCAAGGGTTCGTCCTACGGCTCGCGCGAGCAGGGACGCTACGCCGCCGAGTTCTATACCACCGTCAAGACGGCCTACACGCTCGCTTAAATGTGAGGCAAGCCCCGGCGTCCAACATCCATCTCGGTGTTGGGCGGCGGGGCTGTTTCGATATACAGATCAGGTCCGCAAGGATAGTTGCCCAGGCCGCCAGGTCAGGAGGTCGCGATTTTCTCTCAGAGAGCGGGATAGAGGCCTCGCGAAGACACCACGTACTGGATCGCCGCAAGCAGGATCGCGACCACAACGATCACACCGACACGCAACGTTCTTTCAAGGAAAGTTTCCTGGCCCTGCATCGTCAAACCTCGTTCTGCAACAGGTGTATCGACAATCGGCAAGGTCAGAGTATCAGGCGCGCAAGCGCGAGCACAGACCGCAATGACAAGTCGCAGAACGGGGACGACCTTGCAAACCCGTCCGCCGCTCCAGACCAGAGACGGGGGCCCCAGGGAGAAGAAGCCTAGAAAGCAGCTCGCTTGTCGTGCTTCGCGAGACGGGCAAGCAGATAGTCCACTTCCGACCGCGCTGTCGGCGTCAGCATCTGGGCTGGCTTGCGTTGCGCGTCGGTGGCGATAACGCCGCGACGCTTCAGAACGTGCTTGCGAATGGCAAGGCCAATCCCGAACTGCTGCTCGTAACGGATCAACGGCAGGTGCGCGTCGAAGAGATCGTGCGCTTCATCCCTCTTCCCGGCCGCAGAAAGCTCCATCAGTTCGGTGAGCATGTCCGGAAAGCCATAGCCGGTCATGGCACCATCGGCACCGCGCTCCGGCTCGAAGTCGAGGAACAGGCCGCCATTGCCGCACAGGATGGAAAATTCGCGAAGTTCGCCCGCCTTCTGCATGGCGCGCAACTTCGATATCTTCTCAAGACCGGGCCAGTCCTCGTGCTTCAGCATCAGGCAGGACGGATGATTGTTGATGATCTTCGCGATCACGCCAGGCGTCATGACGACCGTGAGGGTCAGCGGATAATCCTGCAGAACCCACGGCACGTCTTCGCCGACGGCTTCCACCGCACCGGCGAAATAGTTGACGATCTGGTCATCGGTACGCAATGCGGGGGGCGGAGCGATCATTACTCCGGCAGCACCCATCTGCATCGAGACACGTGCCAACGAGCGCATGCTGGCGAACCCTGGAGCGGAGACCCCGACAATCACCGGGATCTTTGATCGGGAGACCACGCGCTTAACGATGGCACGGCTTTCCTCCGGCTCGAGCTTCGGGGCCTCGCCCATGATCCCGAGGATCGTGACGCCGGTGCAGCCGCTCTCCTCATAAAAGTCCGTGAGTTTGTCGATCGAATTGAAATCGATCGAACCATCGTCGTGAAATGGCGTGGTTGCGATGGCGTAGACGCCCTTGGACTGCGTACTGAACGTCATTTCTGGCTGTCCTTCCAGGCCTCATATCGGGCCTTCGTTTCTGCATTCATCGGGTAAAGACCGGGAAGCGGCACGCCCCGGTCCACTTCGTTCATGATCCAGGCCTCCATGCGCTCCTGTTCGGGCGCCTCGGCGAGCACCTTGTCGAGGAACGCCGACGGGATGAGGACCGCTCCGTCGTCGTCGACCACGACGATGTCATCAGGAAGAACGGCAACGCCGCCGCAGTTGATCGGCTCCTGCCACCCGACGAAGGTCAGACTCGCGACGGAAGGCGGTGCTGCGATGCCATTGCACCACACCTTCATCCCGCTCGCCAGCACGCCCTCGCCGTCACGCATGGCGCCGTCGGTGACGAGGCCGGCGACTTTGCGTTTCGCCATTCGGGCACACAGGATGTCGCCGAAGATACCGGCATCACTGACGCCCATCGCATCGGCGACGGCGACGCACCCTTCCGGCATCGCTTCGATCGCCGCCCGGGTGGAGATCGGCGAGGCCCAGCTCGCCGGCGTGGCAAGGTCCTCGCGAGCAGGGATGAAGCGCAGCGTGAATGCCATGCCGACAACCCGTCCCTGGCCGGGTCTAAGAGGCTTCGTGCCGCGCATCCAGACGTTGCGAAGCCCTTTTTTCAGGAGAACCGTCGTGACCGTCGCGGTGGACACGCCCTTCAGGATTTCAACGACATGGGGTTCAAGTGACATGAGAAACCTCACCTAAATCAGATGCTGTTGATCAGACCGCCATCGACGCGGATGACGGAGCCGGTGATATAGGAAGCGCGGGGGCTCGCAAGGAACGTGACGGTGTCGCCGTATTCCTTCGGATCACCGTAGCGGCCGACCGGGATCGACCCGGTGCTTTCAGCCGTCACATCGGCGACCGGTCGGTTCTCGCGCTTCGCCTTCTGCTCGTCCAGAAACACGATGCGCCCCGTGGCGATACGCCCGGGCAGCACGATGTTTGCAGTGATACCGTCGCGCCCGACCTCGCGCGCCAAGGTTTTTGACCAGCCCACCAACGCCAGGCGCAGGCTGTTCGATATCCCGAGATTTGCAATCGGCGCGATGACGCCGGAAGACGTGGAGGTAATAATGCGCCCCCATTCGCGCTCGCGCATGCCAGGAAGCACCGCATCGGTGACCGCGATCACCGAGCGAACCATGAGATCAAAGTATTTCGACCAATCGTCAGGCGACTGTCCTTCGGCCGGCGTCGGCGGCGGCCCGCCGGTGTTGTTGATCAGGATATCGACCGGGCCGAACGCGCTCTTGATGGCATCGAGCTTCTGGCCAATCAGGGACAGGTCGCTGATATCCCAAGCCAGCGGAATGGCCTTGCCGCCTGCTCCTGTGATTGCATCCGCGGTCGCTTTGGCGCTTTCTCCGTGGATGTCGGCGACGATGACGGAAACGCCCTCCGCCGCAAGCGACCTTGCGATTGCGCCACCAAGCCCGCCGCCGGCGCCGAAGACAAGCGCCGTCTTGCTATTCAACTGAAGATCCAACTTTTCCTCCTTCGCTTTCGGCCACTATGACAAGGCGAAAACGCAAGAAAAACCTTCCTTTTTCTTCCTTCAGACGATAGTAAAACTAACGATGGAAACCCGCTTTCTCGAAACCTTCCTGACCGTCGTCCAACACGGTTCTCTGGCCGAGGCGTCGCGCCGCCTGGGCGTGACGCCGGCCGCAATCGCACAACGTATCCAGGCGCTGGAAGACGAGATCGGGCTGCCCCTTCTCGCGCGATCAGGTCGGCGAGTGAAGCCAACGGAAGCCGGGGTTGCGATCCTGGAGAAGAGCCTACGTGTTCTATCGGAAGTCAGGCAGTTGAAAGGGCTGGCGCACGACGGCCAGGCATTCGGAGAGTTGCGGCTTGGCGCCATCTCGACGGCACTGACGGGCCTGCTTCCGAACGCTTTGCGAAGCGTGTTCGACAAAACACCGGGCGTCGACATCTTCCTGCTGCCGGGAACGTCGGCAGAACTCTATAACAGCCTGCTCGAGGAAAAGATTGACGCGGCAATCCTCGTCAAACCGCCTTTCCCCATACCGAAGACCTTACACTGGGAACTGATCCGATCGGAGCCGTTCGTCCTTCTGGCGCCGCGCGACCTCGCGAACGTCCCCGTCGACCACTTGCTTCGCGAGCAACCGTTCATTCGATACGACAGAAGCAATTGGGGTGGCCGGCTCGCGGATACCTATCTTCAATCCCAGCGGGTTCTTCCGCGGGAATGGCTGGAACTCGACTCGCTCGAAGCCATATCGGTGATGGTTGAAGCAGGGCTGGGCGTATCTCTGATGCCCGACTGGCGTTCATCCCTGTTCGACAACCTGCGCGTTGCCCGGCTGCCGCTGCGCAATGCACCATGCCGCGAAATCGGCCTGCTCAGACCTCGCAGCGTGCCGTCCGGCCGACTGATCCAAACCGTCCTCGATGCCATTCGATCGTAGAGAACGCGGTAGCGTCGGTCGTCGACTAGTTCCCACTCACACGATACTCGACCGCACCCCTGAAATGCTAGCGAGGAACACCGAACTTGCCACTGGAGTTCGCGAGATGATGGTGCATCCCGTCGATCATTATTGCGCGCGGGTACGCAGATCGCACGCAATCGTAGTTCCTGACGATACATTACGCGATCCCAGACGCACAGAACGGGAACTTTGACTGAACTCGGGGTGGGCGGCGTCGCTGTATCCCACGTCAAAGGCGATTTCGTTGCGTGAACCCCTTTGCGGAGCAGCCGAAGGCATAACTGCGATGCCGAGGGTTTAGGCAAGTCCTCAAAATCAACCGCGGGTTTTGGCGTCACTGAAGCGTCCGCGTCGGCATTCGATCTTTGACCGGATTCCGCCCACGGTCGCATGCAACATTAAAGTTGCAACTTGGCGTGAAATGGTAAGATCGCACGCGGCTAATACAGCAGTAATCCCTAAGCCGGGATGCCTTCGCACAAGATCAGCCAGAACCGTTGCGAGATCCGGCCGGCAAGCAAATCAACAAGCCTGTGGGTGAGCGAATGGATGGCGGACTGAGATTACCCGGCGCAGCTTGGCGGCGCCAGTTTACCGCAATGTTGGTGGCCGCTGGTTGCATGGTGGCCTGGCCGGTATCGGCGCAAGACGGAATCGAGCCTGAGGCGCATCGGATCCTGGTCGCGATGAGCGAAACTCTCAAGTCGGCGCCGACCCTCAGTGTCGACTACGACGTGGATCAGGAAGTCGTCAATCTGCAAGGTCAGAAAATCCAGTACAGCGCCTCCGGTTCCATCGCCGTCGATCGCGAACGAGGTTTTCGAATGAAGCGCATGGGCCCCTTTGCCCAGGCGGAGGTGATATTTGATGGCGAGACGATATCACTGCACGACAAAGTGCTGAACGTTTACGCACAGCTTCAGAGCCCCGGACGACGCGTTGAAGACGCGGCCGAGGAGCTTCGCGCCGCCACCGGACTTGACGCTCCCGGAGCCGATTTTCTGGCAGGCGAGCCCTATGCGGTCCTCACTGACGGCGTGACGGAAGGAACCGTTGTCGGATCGGCCTTCGTCAATGGGGTGGAATGCGACCATCTCGCCTTCAGGACCGACATTGTGGACTGGCAGATCTGGATCAGCAGGGGCAGCAGACCATTGCCGCTCAAATACGTCATCACGACCAAATGGACCACCGGAGCACCCCAATATTCGCTGCGGCTCAGCAACTGGAGGTCGGATGGGATCGTAGCCGCGCAGTTTAAATTTGCGCCGCCTCCGGCTGCCAAGAAGCTCGAACACGTCCACGCCGATGTCACCGGCGAGCTTTCGCTGGAGACGGTGCAATGAGGACGCACACGCTGCACGGAAAGATCCTTTCACTTGCCATCGCCGGTTTTGCCATGCTCGCGGCAGACGCTCTCGCTCCCGCGCCGTTCGGCTCGTTCGTGCCCGAGGCGCAGGCGGTCGTGGGACGGCCGTTGACACCTGGAAGTGTTTCGGGTGTCGCTCGCCGCACCACGCGCCGAGTGATCCGCCGCTCCACGGTGTATGTTGCCGCACTGCCCACCGGCTGCGTTAGAACGAGTGTCAATGGCACGGTCGTGTGGCGCTGCGGCGGGGTCTACTACCAGCCGTACGGCGGGCGCTACGTCGTCGTTTACATTGACTAAACTCAGAGCATTACGTCGCAACTCGATTTTTCGATGGAGGAATAGAATGGATATTACGCGTCGTGACTTGACGGCCGCCGGTCTTGGAGTGTTGGCGGCAGGTTCTCTCGCAAGACCTGGTGCTGCCGCCGACGGGTTGGTGGCGGATCTGCCGGAAGGGCTCGACGAATTCGCGCTCGCCGTCGAGGCGTACACTTATGCCTATCCACTGGTGACAATGGAACTGACCCGGCGCGTGATTACCAACGTCGCGGAACCTGAAGGAACCCGTGGCCCCATGGGGCATCTGATCAAGCTGCGTCAGTATCCGGACGCCAAGTTTCGGGATGTGACCGCACCGAACGCAGATACCCTTTATACGACCGCGTTCTTCGACGTGGGCGATGAGCCCTGGGTCATCACCCTGCCCGACCTCAAGGATCGTTACGCCCTGTTCCCAATGCTGGATGGCTGGACGACCGTTTTCGACGTTCCTGGAAAGCGCACGACGGGCACCGAGGCCCAGACATTCGTGGTGACAGGACCCGGCTGGGAAGGCACACTTCCCGACGGCGTGACCCAATACAAATCTCCGACGAGCATCGTTTGGCTGCTTGGACGCATCTATTGCACGGGTACCCAGGAGGACTACGCCGAAGTTCATAAGCTCCAGGACGAAGTGAAGCTCTATCCCTTGAGTGCATGGGGCAAGGACTGGACAGCACCCAAAGGCAAGGTCGATCCGACCATCGATATGGAGACTGCCGTTCGCGAGCAGGTCAATGGCATGGATGCCATCGAGTACTTCACCCTCTTTGCCGAGCTTCTGAAACGCAACCCACCGAGTGAGGCGGATGCACCGATGATTGCCAAGCTCGCCGAGCTTGGCATTGTCCCGGGTCAGGACTTCGATAAAAGCAAGTTCGAACCGGCGTTTGCCAAGCGCGTGCCCCAGGTCGCCTTCGCGCGCATCATGATGCACTTCAAGCTCAGCGATGGCGACGTGCAGGATATCGATGGCTGGGGTTTCACGACCAAGACTGGCATCTATGGCACCAACTACATCCAGCGTGCCTTGGTCACCGCGATCGGCCTTGGGGCAAACCGGCCGCAGGATGCGGTCTACCCGACGTCGATGAAGTCCGGCGGCGGTCTGATCAAGCGGGCCTATAACGGTTCCGAGAAATACGTGATGACTTTCAAGAAAGGCCAGACGCCGCCCGTTTCGGGTTTCTGGTCCTTGACTATGTATGACGCGGGATACTTTTTCGTCGACAATCCGCTCAATCGCTATTCGATTAGTGCACGGCAGGACCTGAAGGCAAATCCCGACGGTTCGATCGATTTGTTCATTCAGAATGAATCACCCGGGGCAGATAAGGAGTCGAACTGGCTTCCAGCACCCAAGGGGAAGTTCATTCTCATGATGCGCCTCTACTGGCCCAACGAGAGCAATCCCTCCATCATTGACGGTTCTTGGACGATACCGCCGGTAAAGAAGGTGAGCTAATTCCACCAGCCTGCATGCAGCCGCCGCGGGTCCGGTTCCTGGCGGCTGCAAACAGGAAGTCTCGGCATCCACGTCTCTTGTTGAGCATGGTGCGATCGGTCCTCAGTGAAGATTAATCAAATTACATCAGCTTCGGTCCTGTCATTGGTTTTTGGAGACCAATAATTTGACAAAGGGGATTTGATCCAGTGGACCGGGCTTTTATGTACATCCTTCGGACTTTGCTATGCAGTCTGTTCCTCTGCCTTTGTGGGCTTACGCACCTGCAGGCGCAAACGCCTGTGCCCCCAATTGCTCAGCCGTCCAAGGTGGCCGAACTGCTGCGTCTGCTTGAGAATGAGGATGTGAGGGTCTGGCTGGAGCAGAAGCAAGCCGCCGCTTCCGAGTCCCGCGACAATGAGGCAGTGTGGTTCATTGAGGAACGTGAGGCGCTCTTGCGCGCCCGTTTCAACGCATTTTTTTCCGCGGTGCCACGCGTCAGCGATGAGCTTTCGCGCGTCGGGTCTACGGTTTGGCAGGACGCACGGAGCAACGGCGTCATGCCAGCGGCGCTCGTGTTGGCAATCATCGCCGGCATAGCTTTTGGCATCGAATGGATTTTTCGCCATTCAGTGCCCGCTGTGCCCTTCCCCAACCCACTCTTGAGGCAGACCTACACGGAGTTTCTGACGCTCTCGATATTCACGGCGATCGTCGCGATCCTTTTTCTCCTGTTCGCCTGGCCGCCACTCGTGCGTGTGGTCGTTCTGTACTCGCTCCTCGCATTGATCGCCTGCAAGCTCGCGACCGCGCTCTGCCGCATCGCGCTCGCCGCGTCCATAATGTCGGCCCGCTCTTATTTGCGGGTCCGGATATTCGTCGCATTGCTGGCAGCGACGATGGCATTCTCGGCTGTAAGCGAACGCCTTGGTGTTGCAGCCGACGTCCAGTCAGCCCTCACTATCGGACTGTCCATCCCAATTGTTGTTCTGGCAATGGCGATGATCTGGCGTGAGCGCTCCAGCGATGTCAGATCGTGGCGAGACCGGATCTCTCGCGCTATGGGCATCTCCGGCGCAATTGTGCTCTGGCTGCTCTGGTGCGGCGACTTCATGGCTCTATTCTGGCTCGGTGTCATGATTGTCCTCGTGCCGCGCGCTTTGTCGATTGCCGACAGCCTGATGCTTTCATTCTCGCCCTCTCGCTCAAATGAGCGAGACCCATCGGACCCGAAGGCGGTCCTGCTCGTCCGCGGAACGCGCGCCATTATCCTGATTGCAGCGGTCGATTGGGTCGCCTTCGTTTGGCGAAACAATTTCCCTTTTGCTTCCGGAGAAGTAACATTGATCCGGACGATCATTGCCGGCGCATTCAACAGCGTCGTCATCCTGCTAATCATTGACCTCGTCTGGCAATTGGCAAAAGCCTACATCACCCGCAAGCTGCGCGACGTCGGTGATGAGGGAACCTCTCCCTCAAACGCACTCGCCCGAGAAAGCCGGCTTCGCACTTTGCTGCCCGTTTTCCGCAACGCCCTGGCAGCGGCACTTCTCTGTGTCGCGGTGCTCACAATTCTTTCGGAGATGGGCGTCAAAATCGGCCCGCTGGTCGCTGGGGCGGGCGTCGTCGGCGTTGCAATTGGATTCGGCTCGCAGACCTTGGTCAGGGACGTCGTCAGCGGCGTTTTCTACCTGCTGGACGACGCGTTTCGGGTCGGGGAATACATCGAAGCAGGAAGTTATACGGGCGTCGTGGAATCCTTCAGCCTGCGTTCCGTGAGGCTGCGGCACCACCGCGGGCCAATCTTTACCGTACCTTTCGGTTCGCTTGGCGCGATTAAGAATGCCAGCCGCGACTGGACTGTCGACAAGTTCCGCATTCGTGTCCCTTTCAAAACTGATGTTGACAAAGTCCGCAAGCTCATCAAGGAGATCGGCGCGCAATTGCAGGCCGATCCGGAACTCGGTTCGCTCTTCATCGAGCCGCTCAAACTGAAGGGCGTCGAGCAGATCGGTGAATATGGAATTGAGCTTGGCATCGCCTTCACCTGCAAGCCGGGGCAACAGACAATGATCCGTCGCAATGCTTACGCAATGGTCATGCAGGCTTTCCATGAAAATGGAATCGACTTTGCTCAACCGATGGTTCAAGTCAGCGGAGACGACAAGGAGACAGCGGCAGCGACGTTCGCGGCGCGGCAGTCTCCGGGTAAGACGACTTCGCCGGGCACCGCCTCGCCAGCTTGAAAATCCCACGTGGAGTCTCTGGAGCAATTGCCTTAGCGAGGTTCGGCTACAGCTCGCCCGTTCGTTCTGGGGGGTCGCCGTCGGTATCGGCAGCAGATAGGTTTTCCTTGACGCGAAACTCGCGAGGCCCAAATCCGGTCGCTTTTCGAAAAGCTCGGGTGAAGCCGGCGGGAGAGGAGTAGCCAAGATCCTCGGAAATGTTGGTGATCGACACGGTTCCATCGCGCAACATTTCTGTCGCACGTTGCATTCTCACCGCGCTGGTCAGGCTTCGGAAGTCGGCGCCTACCACTCGAAGTTCACGCTGCAGTGTCCGAACGCTCGTGTTCATCGTTCGCGCTGCCTCCTCGATCGACACATCGCCCGCCAGCAGTTGGGCGCGA
Source organism: Ensifer sp. VA4 (assembly GCF_055710065.1). Taxonomy (NCBI): domain Bacteria; kingdom Pseudomonadati; phylum Pseudomonadota; class Alphaproteobacteria; order Hyphomicrobiales; family Rhizobiaceae; genus Ensifer; species Ensifer sp. VA4. The sequence goes on from NZ_JBVQPO010000031.1 coordinate 10,720, forward strand.
ATCTGTGCAGTGGCGATTTCCAGCAAACTCCGAGGTGCACCTCCAGGACGATCGCGAGCCACATCCTCGAGGGTCACAATCGACCGAGATGTTCGTCGCGACGCAGCCATCAACCTATGCCGCTCAACGACGACCGCCACTGCTGGCGCATTGAATATCACCGGGCATTTGAATACGTCCTCAAAAAGCGAGGTATGGGCTGGAGTCGGGATGTCAAGTTCGACGCGAAGTGGGTGCCAATGGTCAGGCAGATATGCCTTGAAGAAGCTTAGCAGTTCGCCAGCAGCGGCACATGCGACCGACTCATACCCCCGAGACCCAGCCAAAGCGAATTTATAGCCAAAGCGCAGTTCCTCCTTCGTGGTGGTGACAGTCAGATTGTCAAAACTGCTGTGATACTGCAGCGCCACGATACCTCGTTTGATCGCGTCGCCGAGCGTGTCTGCCTCGGTTATGAAGCGACCGAAGCTGCCATACGCGGAAACATCCATATTCGGCACGAGCAGGAGACCGAGGTTTGTGTCGCCCACTGCCCTCGCCATGGCTTCGACGAACCCGACCACAGATTGCTGGGGAATGTAGACATTGCGGTCCTCGATCAATTCCACGTCGAAGCCCGCGGCGCGATTGGCGCGCAACAACGCTCGCTCCCCAAGTTCGCTTCGAATAAACGCGGGTAGGCCTTGCAAGACGTGGCTCGAGATCACGGGAATCGCGGCGATCTGAAATGGTTCCTGAATACGGGATTGGCGTGAAATGGATAATTTTCACATATTCGACCGCCGGTAGAATTGGCAAGCAATATCTGCAATTCGATGTAGACGGTACATACGCCTGCATAGATCAGCCTCCCTTCAATATGCGGCCAACTTACCGGGTGCCCCCCAAGCCACAGACGCGGAGCGCATCCGAAGCAAGCACCCGAGACCTCGTCCTGAAGATGCTACGGAAACGAAACCGGGTCTTATCCTTTCACGCCAGTCTCATCGGCCCCGGAGCGGATGGTCAAATATTCGCGCTTTGCAAAGCAATCATAAGTGGTAGGTTGTTGCAACTGTGCGTTCCCGGGATGCGTCTGCGATTTGGCGGGAAATGGTAAGATTGGCAAGGGGAGGCACAGCTAGTCTCCCGCAACGAACGCTTCGGTTTGGTTGTCGGATCGTCGGGAGGCTTTCCTGCAACGCAGGTGGTCGTATCAGCTAGAAAGTCCAGGAGAGGGCAAACATGTTATCTGAAATGCTTCGTCCTGCGGTGTTGGCCGCGGCCGGTTTGCTTGCAACGACGCTGACTGCGGCCGGCGAGGTAAAAACCCCGGGCTACAACCATAAAATCCCCGAAAAGATTATGACCCCCGACAAGGTGGAAACAAGGTTGGGTACGCTGAGGTTCTTTGACGGGATGCCGGATGAAGCAACTGTCGATAGGCTCTATGACAATCTCGACCTCATGCGCGGCGTCGAGACGTTCCTCAACGGCATCCCCGCCACATCCGTCGAAGGCATTCGGCTCGGGCATCTGGAGTTGGGCGCGGACACATCATATAAGGCAATCCTTCTTGACCAGCTGATGGACTCGGCGCCGCTGTTCCTCACCGGCAACACCGACACTGTCTATGGCAGCGTTGTTCTCGACTTGTGGAAAGACGGGCCGACGGTTGTGGAGATTCCTGCCGGGTCTGGTCCCGGCACGGTCAACGATGCCTATTTTCGCTTTGTGACCGACATGGGCGGGCCGGGCCCCGACCGCGGCAAGGGCGGCAAGTATCTGATCCTGCCGCCCGACTACCAGGGAGATCTCAATCCGCCGGTCGGCGGCATCGAGGCGGAGGTCGAGGGTGAAACGTACTTCGTTTCCAAGTCTACGAGCTATGTAAATTGGCTGATCCTGCGTGGCTTTCTGGTCGATGGAAAGCCCGACGCGGCAGTCGCTTCCTTCAAGAGCGGGCTGAAGGTCTATCCGCTCAGCAAGCGTGATAACCCGCCGGAAATGGAGTTCATCAGCGGATCGCGTAAATCCTGGAATACCATTCATGCCAACAATTACGCGTTCTACGAAGAGCTCCACACGGTCATCAATCGGGAACCGACGTCTATGCTCGATCCCGAACTGCTCGGCCTGTTTGCCGCTATCGGCATTGAAAAGGGCAAGCCCTTCGCCCCGGATGCGCGGATGAAGAAACTGTTGACCGAGGCAGTCGCTGTCGGCAACGCAACCGCCCGCGCGCTGATTTTCCGACCCCGTCTTGACGGTTTCCATCTCTACCCGAACAGCGCATGGGGCGCGGCCTTCGTTGGGGGAAGCTATGAATGGCTTCGGGACGGCGGCAAGGGTGGCCGTTATCTCGACGCCAGAACCCTCTTCTTCTACCAGGCGACGGTCAACACACCTGCCATGGTGGAGAAAATGATCGGCGCTGGTTCCCAGTATGCATATGCTGCGACCGACCGGAACGGCGACTATCTGGATGGCGCAAAGACATACAAGCTTCGCATTCCCGCCAATCCACCGGCCAAGGATTTCTGGTCCGTAGTGGTCTACGATCCGCAGACGCGCTCGGAACTCCAAACCGGCCAGACCTTCCCAAGCAAAAACAACAAGCGGGACAAGCTGATCGAGAATCCCGACGGCTCGGTCGAGCTCTATTTCGGTCCGAAGGCACCCGAAGGCAAGGAGGCAAACTGGATTCAAACCGTCGCCGGCAAGGGATGGTACACGCTTCTGCGGCTTTATGGGCCACTCGAGCCCTGGTTCGATAAGACCTGGCGGCCGGGCGAGTTCGAACCGATCGATTAACATCTGCAGTCGGGACCCGAGAGATAAGTCGCTTAGACCGGGCGTGGCGTCAAATGATAAGTTCGTCGCCTGCTTCCCTTGTAGGTAGGATTTACATGAAGAGGAGTAGCGGTCGGTCGGCGAACTCCTTGATGCGGACATTGAGGGGATCGTTGGTGCAATTTCAGTCTGCTCACGACCGGAACGCCAAAACCGGCGCATTCTCCTGGTCGCTTTCGACATGCGTCCTCTTGGGTTTGACGCTGCTCGCGGCTTGTGCGAGCCGCCCGACCGGCGTGCTTGAACCTGTGGGAGCCATTCCGTCGGCCACCCAAGTCGAGATGCTGGTCACCACGACTCGAGGTCGCTCGGAAAACCCCGGAGAGATGTTCAGCGGCGAACGTGCTTTCAACCCGACATTCGCTGACATCACCGTTTCAATACCGCCTGACTCCGCGCGCAAGGCAGGCGAGGTTGCCTGGCCGCGCAAGCTTCCGCCAGATCCAGCAGCCGATTTTGCAGCGCTCAAGGCTGACGAAATCGACCGCGAAACGGCTGAAAAGTGGTTGAATAGCCATGTGCGCAAAAGCCCGGACGGCAGTGTTCTAGTTTTCATTCACGGCTTTAATAACCACTTCGAGGACGCCGTCTTCCGTTTTGCGCAGATCGTGCACGATTCCGGCGCACGTAGCGTGCCGGTACTCGCCACATGGCCGTCGCGCGGAAGCCTGCTGGCCTATGGTTACGATCGCGAAAGCACCAACTATACGCGCAACGCGGTTGAGCGGCTGTTCCAGTACCTGGCAGCCGACCCTCAGGTCAAGGAAGTGTCTGTTCTCGCCCATTCCATGGGCAACTGGCTGGCACTGGAATCGTTGCGGCAAATGGCGATCCGCAACGATGGGCTGCCGGCCAAGTTCAAGAATGTCATGTTGGCGGCGCCTGACGTAGACGTCGATGTATTCCGTTCGCAGATCGCGGATATGGGCCAGCAACGGCCGCGCTTTACGCTATTCGTCTCTCGTGACGATCGTGCGCTCGCCGTTTCGCGCCGCGTGTGGGGAAACGTCTCGCGCTTGGGCGCAATAGACCCGGAACAATCGCCCTACAAGGAAGAACTGGCGGTGAATGAAATCACCGTCGTCGATCTGACCCAACTCAAGGAAGGTGATAGCCTCCACCATACAAAGTTCGCAGAGTCGCCTGAAATCGTACAATTGATCGGCCGCCGGCTGTCGAGCGGTCAAACCTTGACCGACAGCCGGTTGGGGCTTGGCGACCATATTGTGGCGGCCACTGCTGGGGCCGCGCACTCGGTCGGCACAGCTGCGGGCCTGGTCGTTGCCGCCCCGGCGGCGATTGTCGATCAAAACACACGGCAAAATTATGTTCATCACGTGGAGGCGCTCGTCGGACCATCCGGCAACGCGAATTCGAACACCGCCGGCAATGCCTGCAGGGAGCCGAGATCAGGAACCTGCAGCCGATAGCCAATCGCTCCGAGTACACAGGACCAAGCCGCGGGCCGCCATTGGCTGAACGAAATGCCTACAACAGCGATTGCTCGCCACAGCGAGCATTACAGGGGGACAACATGAGGATTCGCATCGTTCGTACTCTAGCGGCAATCGGAACTTGCCTTGTTGCGGGTACGGCGCAGGCCACCGAAATCTATTCCCCGATGACGCCGGAAGTGCAGCAGAAGACCACCGAAGGCGGATGGACATTTTCCTTCGCCCCATATTTCTGGGCGGCCGGTTTGTCGGGTGACCTTGAGCAGTTCGGGCTGCCCGCAGTCGATGTCAATGCCAGCTTCCGTGACATCTTCGACCACCTTGAGTTCGGTGCGATGGCGATCGGCGAAGCGCGCAACGGCCCCTACAGCATCTTCGCCGATGCCATGTATACCAAGATTTCGGGGCAGTCGGGGACACCACGAGGCATTGTTGCGACAGACGTCGAACTCACATCGGAGACCTTTGCCGGGCTGCTCGGCGCGGGATACTCCGTCATCGACAACGATACAGCGCGGTTCGACGTGGTCGCCGGCCTGCGCGTATGGTCCGTCGAAAGCGAGCTTTCGTTCCATGGCGGCATTCTCGATGGGCGCAGCAGAAGCGATCAGGCAACTTGGGTAGACGGTCTGGCGGGTTTCCGCGGCACCTATTCTCTCACGCCCGAACTCTACCTGACGGGCTGGGGTCTTGTCGGTGCTGGTGGCGCTGACCTCGATTGGGACGTGGCGGCGGCAATTGGTTATAGGTTCAAAAATTCGATATCGGCCATTGCCGGCTACCGCGCGTTGGGCGTGGACTACAGCAATGACGGTTTCGTGTTCGACGTCACTCAGCAGGGTCCGATGCTGGGGCTCTCAGTGCGGTTCTAAGCGGAGCCGCTCAAACCCACCGACCCCCTTTCCAAACAAATCGAGCGACCACAAATCTGAAGGAGACGAAGCTTTGAAGACAAGAAATACCATAGCAGCGGCACTGTTCATCGGGCTCGCGTTAGCGGGCGCGACGCGCGCAGAAACACTTAGCTACGCCGACGCCGTCACGAGGCTGGCGCAGGATTGCGGCGGCGACATCAAAAAGCTCTGCCACGGCCTCAATCTCGGCAACGGGCGGGTCGCCGATTGCCTCCAGAAAAACGCAGCAAAAATCTCACCGGTCTGCGTCGGATCGATCACGACTGTGCTCACCTCGATCAGCCAGCGGGAGCAGGCCCAGGCCGCATACGCGAAAGTCTGCAAACACGATGTCGCGCAACTCTGTTCAAGCGTGAAAGGCGACGGCTACCGTCTCGCATGTCTCATCAAAGCCGAAAAGCGCGTAGGCAAACCGTGTAATCAGGCGATAACCGATGCCGGCTGGAGATAAGCAAATGACCAGGCTCCGTAACCTACTCCTCACTCTTTTACTCGCGGCATCGAGCGCACCGGACTTTGCAGCCGCCCAGGAGGTCTCCCAACAACGGATCGTCTCAGGACTTGGCAAGCTCGTTGAGGCGGCTCCGTTGATCGACATCGCAATTCTGCGTCAGGAAGCCATAGAGGGCGGCGGAGTGGCGATGGCGTCGCTTCCGAACTGGGGAAAGATCGCCAAGCTCCCGCAAATGGTCGTCGAGATCGACTTCGAGAACGATTCGGTGATGATCAAGCCGGAATCCTACAGGACTCTGGGCCTGCTCGCCGATGCGCTTCATCATCCGAATCTCTGGGCCTACAAGTTTCTGATTGTCGGGCACTCGAGCTCAACAGGCAGTGACAAGCATAATCTGGAACTCAGCGAAAGACGGGCCGTGGCCATCACGGAAATTCTCTCAACGACATTCGCGGTCGCCCCTGAACGGCTCTATGCCATTGGTGTCGGCGAGTACTTCCCGATCGATGGCTCAAAGGGCGATTCAGCGAGTAACAGACGCGTCCAGCTTGTCAATTTGGGTGTCTTCACGACGCCGTAACAATGCCTACCGCCGGCAGACCACGCGTGCCCGCAATCGGCCTGCGCTCTCACCAAAGAAGCGCAGGCACTGCGGACTACTACGCGAGGCTCGCATGACGTGCCGAGGAACCCATCTGCTCCCACCGGACCGCTTTGAGCCGGATACCCCCAACACCTGTTCATGTGCTTCAGACGCGTTGGAGTGGCTCTCTGATGGACAAATTTCTCGATCTTGGTCCCACGTGGGCCGAACTGGAAGAGCTCGTTCCTTGCGTCGCGAAGAAGATGGTGGCGACCACCACCGAAGATCGGGTTTGTCGTTTTGCATTTAACCGGGTTCATCCTCAATTTCTGTGATTCAGCGGCAGCATTCTCGCCCTCATCAGTGCTGGGCCGGCGCGACCGTACATTGCACGCTTCAGCATCTTGAGGCGGTTGATCTGCCCTTCGGCTTGACCGTTGCTCCACGGGAGTTCGATTGCATTTTTGACGGCATC
>NZ_JBVQPO010000032.1:0-12643 GCF_055710065.1 Ensifer sp. VA4
GCTTCAATCGGATGAAGCACTTTCGTCGCTTCGCCACGCGCTACGACCGTAGAACCATTCACTTCCAAGGCTTCCTCTATCTCGTCGCCGCAATGAGTTGGCTCCAGTGAATGTCGATTCGCCCTAGGCCGCCTTGGATTCGTCGGTGATCCGGGCCTTGATGTTTTCGATCATGTTTTCGCGGATGATCGTCTCGCCGTGCGTTTCGCGCATGTGCTCCACGACGCGGCGCACGATTTCGGCATCGTTGTCGGCGCGCGTGTGCCATTCGCAACCCGGGACGAGTGAACCGCATTCAAACAGGCGCATGGTGCTTCCTTCCTTGTGTGAGTTTGATGCGAGAGCGCGGTGCGCCAGCCGGGCGACCGCGCAAAATAGAGTAGCATCAACCCCCGAGGCGGCCAAATTGTTCCAGCCGGGCGCGCGAGAAGAAAGCATTATCGACAAGCGTGCTGATGGTGTTATGGGTTTGCGGTAACAAGAGACGCAAAGGCCCATTTGCCCATGACCACCACCGTTCAATCGGAACTGATCTCCGCCATCCGGAACATTCCAGATTATCCGAAGCCGGGCGTGATGTTTCGCGATATCACCACGCTGCTCGGTAATCCACGCGCCTTTCGCCGCGCGATCGACGAGCTGGTGCATCCCTACGCCGGTACGAAGATCGAAAAGATCGCCGGCATCGAGGCGCGCGGTTTCATTCTCGGTGGCGCCATTGCACACCAGCTTTCGTCGGGTTTCGTGCCGATCCGCAAGAAGGGCAAACTGCCGCACGACACCGTGCGCATCGCCTACAGCCTGGAATACGGCGTCGACGAGATGGAGATGCACAAGGATGCGATCCGACCGGGTGAAAAGGTGATCCTCGTCGACGACCTGATCGCTACCGGCGGCACGGCGGAAGCCGCTACCAAGCTTCTGAAGCAGATGGGCGCCGAAATCGTAGCGGCCTGTTTCGTAATCGATCTGCCCGAACTCGGCGGCCGCAAGAAGCTCGAAGCGCTCGGCGTCAATGTCCGGACGCTGATCGAATTCGAAGGCCACTGATCAGTCCAGCGATTCCTGCATGTCGCCTTGGATCGACCTCGATTTGGGGACGAAGAGAGGCAGCAAATCGGCGACCTTCGCGCGTGTGACGAGACGCGCGGCGCCGTAGAGCGGGCGAGAGCTGCACCTCTTTCTCGTCTCCGCGCTAGAACCGATTGATCGTCCGCAACATCAGCTGCACTTCACGCTGTGTTGCCGGTGGCAGTGTTTCCACTTCCTTCTGCCAGAAGCGTTCGGCTTCCGGCGGCTCTTCTTCCCAGCTTCTGACCGATGTCTGGTTGTCGTCTATGACGACACGACGGTGACCGCCGAGACGCATATATTCGTCCGCCAGTTCGCGGACATGGGTTTTTTCCATGGCTGCTCCTCCGCTACGAGCGGTTCATCACCCTCGGACCGCCGGAGACGCGGCCGACGGCGCGCGACCTCAGTTGCGAACGGAGAGTCTACCTCTGGTCAGCGGCAAATTTATGGAGGCGCGACAGTTCAAGGTGCTGCAGCGATCTTGGCGCCTCTTAAGAGAAGCATGGCGCTGTAGCGGGGCGGCCATCGCCGCATCAGACGAACTCGATCACCTTGCTCTCGAAGCGGATCACCGCCTCGCCATGCTGGTTGTCGCCCTCGCACAGGATCGTGTTGATCCGCCAGCCGGGTTTCGAGTTGAGCGAGCGGCTTGCGAGGAAGGTCACGAAATAGGTGACGGTGTCTCCGGCATAGACCGGCTTCAGCCACTTGAGGTCGCGGAAGCCGGGTGATGGGCCGAGGTTCGGTGCGCGCAGCCCCTCGGCGGCAAGCCGGCGCTGCTCGTCTTTCCAGAACCGGACAAAGCATTGCATCCATCCGGCTGAGGTATGCCAGCCCGATGCGCAGAGCCCGCCGAACAGCGAATGCCGCGCCGCTTCTTCATCGAGATGGAAAGGCTGGGGGTCGAAGTCGCGAGCGAAGCGGACGATGTCCTCGGCCGTGAAAGTCAGGCTGCCGATGGCGGTCTTGGCCCTGGCGGCGTAAAATTCTTCCATCGTCATCATCAGGCCGGGCCCTTCTCGCGGGCGCGAAAGAGAACCGTGCATTCGGAGATCGCCACGGGCTCACCCGCCTGGTTGGTGATTTCGTTGCGGAACTTGACGATGCCGAGATCGGGCTTCGACCGCGAGCGCCGCGCCTCGAGCACGAGGCTGAAACCGGTGAGGACGTCTCCAGCGATAACCGGTTTCCTCCAGTCCATGAAGTCGATGCCGGGTGAGCCCTGCGACGTCGAGTTGCCCATGAAGGCGTCGAGCATCATACGCATGCCGACGGCGCTTGTGTGCCAGCCGGAAGCTGCAAGACCGCCAAGGATGCTGCGTTTTCCCGCTTCCTCGTCGAGATGCATCGGCTGCTGGTCGAATTCGCTGGCGAAGGCGATCATCTCCGCCGGCTTCATCTCGACGGGTTTGTAGTCGAAGCGCCGCCCTTCGGAAAAATCCTCGAAATACAGCATGCTTGAGTGGCCCCGGTCTGATTTGTTGCCGCCTTACCTACTGCATAATTTCGCGGAGCGGAATCGATTTGAGCGGGACGGCTGGATGCCGGCCTCAACGTCGTCGGCATCCTCCGGCAGCGACTGCGCCGCTTGGTCATGGACCTGCTGCCGGAAACGATTGCGGCGCGGTTGCATGTCGCGCCGTAGTGCCGAGTTCGTCGCGCGCTACACTCTTTGCATCGCGCCGGGCCTTTGATCCTGTGCGTGTCGCGCAAGACCGCCGCAACACTTACGTGTTGAAGCGGAAGTGGATGACGTCGCCGTCCTGGACGACGTATTCCTTGCCTTCGTCGCGCGCCTTGCCGGCTTCCTTGGCACCGGTTTCGCCGCCGAGCGCGATGTAATCGTCATAGGCGATGGTGTTGGCGCGAATGAAGCCGCGTTCGAAATCCGAGTGGATGACGCCGGCGGCCTGCGGCGCCTTGGTGCCGCGCTGGATCGTCCAGGCCCGGGTTTCCTTGGGGCCGACGGTGAAATAGGTGATGAGGTCGAGCAGCTTGTAGCCGGCGCGGATCAGGCGGTCGAGACCGGCTTCTTCCAGGCCGAGCGCGGCGAGGAATTCCTTGGCCTCTTCATCCGGCAGCTGCGCCACTTCCGACTCGATGGCAGCCGAAATCACGACGGACTCGGCGCCCTGGGCCTTCGCCATTTCGGCGACGGCACGGGTGTGCTCGTTGCCGTCGGCGGCGTCACCTTCGGCGACGTTGCAGACATAGAGAACCGGATGCGCGGTCAGGAGGTTCAGCCCCTGCAGGATGCGCAGTTCTTCGGCGTCGAGCCTCGAAAGCAGGGTGCGGACCGGCTTGCCTTCGCGCAGCAGGTTCAGCGAAGCCTCCATGATCGGAAGCTGGGCCATCGACTCCTTGTCCTTGCCGACGGCGCGCTTGCGGGTCTGCTCCGTACGGCGCTCCAGGCTATCGAGGTCGGCCAGCATCAGCTCGGTCTCGATCGTCTCGGCGTCGGCGACCGGGTGGATGCGGCCTTCGACGTGGGTGATGTCGTCATCCTCGAAGCAGCGGAGCACGTGAACGACGGCGTCCACTTCGCGAATGTTGGCGAGGAACTGGTTACCGAGGCCTTCGCCCTTGGACGCGCCGCGCACCAGGCCGGCGATGTCGACGAAGGAGATGCGCGTCGGGATGATTTCCTTCGACTTGGCAGTTTCGGCAAGCTTGCGCATGCGCGGATCCGGCACTGCCACTTCGCCGGTGTTCGGCTCGATGGTGCAGAAGGGATAGTTGGCAGCTTGCGCGGCCGCCGTCTTGGTGAGCGCGTTGAAGAGGGTGGACTTGCCGACGTTCGGCAGTCCGACAATACCGCATTTGAAGCCCATGGGGTCTCGTCCGTATCTTAAGAATTCCGTTGGCGTGGCTATGCGGGAAGGGCGCCTCCTGGTCAAGGGCGCACGCCCCGTTCACGGTAAATAAGGGGATTGCGCCGTTGAACGCGCGACCTTTGGGCCGCATATGCGTCTTAGAATTCCACCGGCCCTGTCGAGGCAGCGAAAAAATTCCGGGGAGCCCGCATTGATCGACCAGAAGTTCATGTTCCCGCGCGTGCCGGTGGCCGTCGTCGATATCGGCGACACGCTGGAGGCCCTGTTGATCCGCTCCATGCTGGAGAGCCTTGGCGCCGTCGTCACGCTGCATCTGCCGGGAACGCCTGAAGATTTCCTGACCCTTATCGCTGGCGGTGAACTCGTCCACCAGCATCTGATCATCTGCGGCCACGGTGACGAAAACGGTTTCGTCTTCGGCGACCACATCGCGGATATCGATACCTCGATGCTGGTCGAGGGCAGCCTGCCGCCCTCGGTGGTCGCCGAGCATGCCAGGCTCGATGGCAAGATCGTTCTCAGCACCTGCTGCGAGACCGGCGGCAAGGCCTTCGCCGATGCCATGGTCGAGAAGGGAGGGGCAGCGCTCTATGTCGCTCCCGATGGCTCGCCCGGAGGGGCCGATGCGCCGCTCTTCGTCCATTGCTTCTATCATGCGCTTCTTGCGCGCAAGCAGACGCCAGAGGCGGCGCTGGAGCGAGCCCGCTCCTACGACGAGGCAGCGACAATGTTCGTCGGCCACCGGCCCGGCCACTGACAGGCCGTGACTGAAGCCCGGCTTTTGCTTGATCGGCGCGCCTGCCCATAGGATAGTGCGCGTCGTGCGGCGCGCGATCTTAGAGAGGCCGCCGCAACACTGAGATCTGCTGCACGGATCTGTCCTTGAATCCATTTCGATTTAAGGAACCATGCGGTAGCGGTCGTGCCGTTCTTTCTGTCATCAACGGGGTGGTTCCGATGAGTGACAACGAGGTTGCCAGAAAAGTCAAAGTGAAGGTAAAGCCGAAGCTCGAACGGCCGAAGCTTTACAAGGTCATGCTGCTCAATGACGATTACACGCCGCGCGAGTTCGTCGTCGGCGTGCTCAAGGCCGTGTTCCATATGAGCGAGGAGGCCGGTTATCGCGTGATGATGACGGCGCACAAGATGGGCACTTCGGTGGTCGTCGTCTGTGTGCGCGACATTGCGGAAACCAAGGCCAAGGCGGCGACCGACCTTGCCAAGGAAGCGGGTTTTCCTTTGCTCTTCACCACAGAGCCCGAGGAATAGCGGCCGGTGCCGAGGATGCCCGACTGCTGCCGGCTTGCCTTATGCCTTCTTGTGCAGACGAAGCGGCTTGGTCGCTTCTCGCTCGATCGTGCCCTTGGCTTCGAGGTCGAGTTGAGCCGCCTTCAGCCACCAGCCGGCCTTTGCACCCCCGGGGAAAAGGTCCTGCGGCAACAGCGGCAAGAGCCGATCCTTCGCTTCCGCGACGGTCAGCCCCGGCGCGGCCGGTGGCAGCACCGTGAGCAGGGCTTCCCGCATTGCCTCGTATTTTACCCGGTCGACGCGGTATTTGTGGCCGGGCGAGGCGATGTTTTCGATCTCGATCTTCTCAGTCCCGGATGCCATTGGCCTCGCCTTTCACATAGTCGATCGCCGGCGCCTTGAAGCCCATTGCTGCCCAGGCCTTCAGCAGCCGCCACATGAACCGGCCCGAATGGGTCTTGTAGCTCGGCAACGTGTCGGCGAATTCGATGCCCGCCTTGCGATCTTTCGTCATGGTTCGCATTTCCAGCGGCGGCTGGTCATCCGGGGCGAAACGCTGGTTGTAGACGCTCAGCCAGTGGCCGCCTTTGAATTCGAGGAACATGGCGGCGTTGCAGCAGCTCGCAATGACCCTGCGCGTCGGAGCCGCGGGCGTCAACCGATGCTCGCGCAAAAGCTCGCTGCCCCTGAGACAGCGGATCCTGTCCTTCCGGTAGAGCGCGAAGCGCGTCGAGCCATCGGCTTCCAGCACCGGCGACGCTTCGGGCAGGGCCTCGAAGCGCTCGCCGGCGGTGCGGCAACTGGTGCAGTAGCAGGCGGCGCCGACGATCGGCTCGCCGACGGCTTCAAAGGCAACCAGCCCGCAGCGGCAGGCGGCAATGCGATTTCTTGCTTGCGGCTTGACCATGGTTCTCCCCCGGTCCCATTTCGCTAATTAGACTGGACCGTCCAGTTTGATTTGTCAATCCGACTGGCCTATCCTGCGTGGCAAGTGATTTGGCGATGTAAGGCAGGGGGAAGGGCAGGTTTGAGCAACGGCGCAAAGACGCGCATGGAGCGCACCCGCAGGGCGATCGTGGCGGCGGCGAGCGATCTCTTCCTGAAGCGCGGCTTTCTCGGCACCAACATGGATGAGATCGCGGCGACCGCTGACGTGTCGAAGCAGACGGTCTATTCCCATTTCCAGAGCAAGGAGGCGCTGTTCCTGGAAGTTGTGCGCAGCATGACCGGTGGCGCCGGCGACGCGTTTCAGGAACAGGTCGCCGACCCTGACGGCGATGAGCCGATCGAGGAGTTCCTGCTCGACTATGCCACCCAGTTGCTGACGATCGTGATGACGCCGCGGCTGATGCAGGTGCGGCGCCTGGTGATCGCCGAGGTCGAGCGCTTTCCACAGCTCGGCGAAGCACTGCACGAGCGCGGCCCGATGCGTTCGATCAGGCGGCTTGCGGCCGCCTTCAAGCGCTATGGCGAAAAGGGCGACATCCGGGTGAAGGACGCTGAGGCCGCCGGCGGGTTCTTCAATTGGCTCGTCATGGGTGGACCGGTGAACGACGCCATGCTGCTCGGCGATGGCGCCATTCCAGCGCCGGAGGCTTTGAAAGCGCATGCGGAGGAGGCGGTGCGGATCTTCCTCGCAGCCCACAGGGCAGCCTAGATGAGGATGTCGGCCCCGCCGTGGTCGAACCGAACCAAGCCGTCTCGGTGGGGGCCGCGGAGGCGGATCCGCGCGGGATCATGCTTCCGGTGCACGCGGGAAGAGGCGAGCTCAGTCGCCCTTCGAGCCGAACATCTTCTTCAGCATGTCGGCCATCGGGCCGGTCGCCGGCAGCTTCTTCGGCTGGGCTGAATTGCGGGCCTGATGGATGTGCGATTGCGCGCCCTGCTTCTTCGGGGTTTCGGGCTCGTCTGCCTCCGGCTTGCCGCCGGTCGCGAGCGCGATCTTGTTCAGAAGCTGGGAATCCTCGCCGCGCACCAGCATGTCGGCATTGTCGGCTATGGCGTCGAGCAGCGGCACCAGCCAGGCTTGGTCGGCCTTGGCGAAATCGCCGAGCACATGGGCGTGCACCAGGTCCTTGACTCCGGGATGGCCGATGCCGAGGCGCAGGCGACGATAGTCCTTGCCGCAATGAGCGTCGATCGACTTGATGCCGTTGTGGCCGCCATGGCCGCCGCCCACCTTGAGCCGCGCCTTGGCGGCGGGCAGGTCGAGCTCGTCATAGATGACGGTGATGTCCTTCGGCTGCAACTTGTAGAAGCGCATGGCCTCGCCGACCGCCTCGCCGGAGAGGTTCATGAAGGTCTGCGGTTTCATCAAGAGCACGCGCTCGCCGGCGATCTCGCCTTCGGCGATCTCGGCCTTGAACTTCTTCGACCAGGAGGAAAAGCCGTGCCGGCGGTGGATGACGTCGACCGCCATGAAGCCGATATTGTGCCGGTTGGCGGAGTATTTCGAACCTGGATTGCCAAGCCCTGCGATGATCAGCATCTCGTCACGCGTCGATGATTTCGGGGTGGGGCCATCCAAAATCATCGTGCCAGGGGGAAGTCAACGCTTATTTCTCGGCATGCAGGCTGGCATTCGGCGTCAGGCCGTAGTGCTTGAAGATCTCGTCCTGGGTGCCGTTGCCGACCAACCGATCGAGTTCGCGCTGCATCGCGGCGACGGTTACGCGCGATACGTCGCGGTTGCAGGCGATGCCATAGAGCTTGCCCTCGAGCACGAGCGCCGCTTCGACCGGTTTGCCCTCGGCGCGCATGATCTCGAAGGTCTTTTGCGACGTCATCAGCAGGTCGACGCGTCCGGCGATCAGCTTCTTCAGGCTGGAATCGAGGTTGGCGGCATAGTCGATCTTCGGAAAGCCGTGATCCCTGAGATAGGTTGCGGAGAAGTCTTCGCGCTGCGTGCCGACGATGTATTGACGCGCCGCTTCCAGCGAACTCGGCGCTATATCGGAGCCGGTATGGCGAACCATCACCATGTGATCGACGAGCAGCGGCTCGACCCATTGGAACCTCCTGTCGCGTTCGGCGTCGTGGCCGGTGGTGAAAACGCAATAGGCGGGATCGGTTTCGGCCAGCATGAAGGCTCGCGCCCAGGGCAGGACCTGGATCGTGTAAGGCTGTTTCAGCCGCTCCATGATCAGCTTGACCTGGTCGACGGCGGCGCCGCTCGGACCGTTCTCGGTCGAAAAATTGTAAGGCGGGTACTCCTCGGTGACGAACCTGATCGTCTGCGCCTGCGCGGTCGTGAAGAGACCGAGAAAAAATAATGGGATCAGCGCCTTCACGTGCCTTCCTCCTTTTGCCGCCTGTTGCGATGTCCGCGGAATATGTCCGCGTCCCGAACCTCCATCGGGATCGTGGCCGCTGGCGGCGAACATCATGCCCGCTTGCCTGCGGCCGTCGCCGCCTTTGCTTCCGAGTCGCTTTCCAGCATGTTCAACATGCTTTCGATCGGCATCGGCCGGCTGAAGAGATAGCCCTGGCCGCAATCGACACCCAGCTTGCGCAGGAGCTGCCATTGCTCCTTCGTCTCGATGCCCTCGGCGACGACGGTGCAACCCATCTGGTGCGAGATGGTGCGGATGCCCTTGATCAGCATGCGGCTCTTGCGCCGGATGTCGGCGGTGCCTGAGCTCAGAGAACGGGTGAAGGACTGGTCGACCTTGACGATATCGACCGGGAAACGGTTGAGGTAGCTCAGCGACGAATAGCCGGTGCCGAAATCGTCGAGCGCGATGCGGCAGCCGAATTCGTTGAGCTGCTTCAGCACCGCATGCACTTCCGGATTGTCGAGCATGAGCACGGCTTCGGTGATCTCGACGACGATCCGGCTCGGCGAAATATGGTGCTTCAGCAGCAGGGCGGCGAGCTTGTGCGGCAGCGTCAGCTCGAATTGCAACGGCGAGAAGTTGACGGCCAGATAGGTATCCTGCGTGCCGTCCAGCTCGGAGATCGCTGCCAAATTGCGGATTGCTTTCTCGAGGATGCGATCGCCGATGCGCGCGATCGTGCCGGTTTCCTCGGCGATGCCGATGATCTTGCCCGGCGGCATCAGGCCCTTTTCCGGGTGGTTGAGGCGCATCAGTGCCTCGAAGCCGGCGATCTGCCCGTCGGCAAGGCTGACGATCGGCTGCAGCCAGGCCTCGAAGTGGTCGTCCTTCAGCCCGGCTTCGATGCACTGTTCGATCTCATGGCGTTCGCGGGAGGCGTCGAGCATGCTGGAATCGAACAGCTTCAGGCCGTTCTTGCCATCGTGCTTGCGCGCATACATCGCCATGTCCGCCTTGAGCAGCAGGTCGGAAGCGTTTTCCGCATGGGCCGGGTAGACCGAGATGCCGACGCTGGCGCTGACGAGGAGTTCGTTGCCGGCAATCGGCATCGGCTCGCGGAGCGTCGAAACGATGCGCTCGCCGATCTCGCTCGCGAGCGTTGCGGCGTCCCTGTCGGAAATCAGGATGGCGAATTCGTCGCCGCCGAGACGGGCCATGATGTCGCCGGGGCGCAGCGCGTCATGGATGAGCTCGACCGTGTGCCGCAGCACGTCGTCGCCGGCTGCGTGACCGAAATTGTCGTTGATCCACTTGAAGCGGTCGAGATCGATGAACAGGCAGCCGAGTTGCATGGCGCAATCGTCGGCCTGGCGGATCGCGTCGTCGAGTGCTGCCTCGAACCCCTGGCGGTTGAGCAGGCCGGTGAGGTGATCGGTGATCGCCTGGGTGTGGTTGCGGCTTTCCGCCTGCTTCAGCGCGGTGACATCGGTCATGACCGAGAGCGACAGGCTGCCTTCTCCGGTCGCCTTCGTTTCCTGGATCAGTACCGTCATCAGCTCGTCGTTCGCCTTGCGGAACGGGACAGTGACCTCGCGGATCTCATGATCGCCGACCGCGATCGTCTTGGCGTGAGTGCGATAGGTCTCGTGCCAGTGCTGGTCGATGAAGTCGACGAAGTCGCGGCCGATGACGTCGTCGCGATCGTAACCGGTCGCCAGCAGCCAATAGTCGCTGACGGCGAGCAGGCGCCCGTCGACGTCGAGCGAAAACAGCATGGCCGGCGTCAGGTTGTAGATGTCGGTCACGCGTTCGTGTGCGTTTTTCAGTTCCGTCTCCTCGCGCTCGAGCCGGTCCTGCATCTCGTTGAAGTTGGCGGCAAGCGCGCCCATTTCGTCATCGGAGGTCCAGTCGACGCGGTGGCGTGATCCGAGCCGGCGCGTCGCCTCGATCGCTGCGGTCAGGCGCATCAGCGGGCGCATCACCGTGAAGCGATTGCCGACGAGTGCGGCGGCGAAGACGATCGCGACGGCGAAGAGCAGGATGGCGAGGATCGCCAGTTCATCCTTGCTGAACTGCGACAGAAGGCCGGGCGTCGGTACTCTCACTTCGATGCGGCCGACCTCCTTCATTCCATCCATGGACTGATAGGAAATGGGCAGGCCGAGGATCCGGTCCTTGGTGCCGGGCACGGCGCCGCCAAGCGGCATCTGGGCGAGGATCGAGCCGGTTTGGTCGCGCACGGTGACGGAGAGGATATCGGTGCCGTTTATCAGCGAGCGAGCAATGTGCTTGATGCCGTCGCTGTCGAAATCCCAGATCGGCTTGCCCAGCGCCTCGGCGCTTGCGGCCATCAATAGTTCTATGTTGTGAATCCGCTCGCGTGCAATGCGGTCGCCGGAAATGCTCAGGAAGAGAACGAGCAGCGGGGCAATGAAAACGAGCATTGCGCCACAGACAATCGCAATAAATCGGTTCTCCACGGAGTGCATCATCGGATGCACGCCTCAGAAGGTGCTGCCACGCATCTCATATTCGGATTCTCTTCAGTCTGAGCCCCAGTTTCCCCGCCAGAAGGACATCATCAAAACCTTAAATGTTGCTGAAATCGTTTCGTGATAAATGATGGGATGCGATGGTGGCGCCGTGTGGCGAGCGGCCTGTGAACCAAAGCAAAAAGCCCGCCCCAAACGAATGGGACGGGCTCTCGATGAAGTGCGGCGGGACTGGCCTTTCGCCAGTCACCCGGAAGCCGATCAGGCTTCTGCTTCGCCTTCGGCTTCTTCCTTCACGCCACCAGCCGGAGCAACAAGCGTTGCAACGGTGAAGTCGCGGTCGGCGATAACCGGGGTCGCGCCCTTCGGCAGCTTGATGTTGGAGATGTGAATGGCGTCGCCGACCTTGAGGCCGGAGAGATCGACGGTCAGGAATTCCGGAATGTCGTCAGCCGAAACGTTGAGCTCGACTTCGTGGCGAACGATGTTCAGAACGCCGCCAGCCTTCAGGCCCGGGGACTTTTCTTCGTTCACGAAGTGAACCGGAACTTCGACGGTAACCTGGCTGTCCTTGGAGACGCGCAGGAAGTCGACATGCATGGTGAAGTCGCGGACCGGATCCAGCTGGTAGTCCTTCGGCAGGACGCGGATCTTTTCACCGTTGACGTCGATCGTTGCGACGGTGGTCATGAAACCGCCGGCGTGGATCTTCATCGTCACTTCCTTGGTGGAGAGTGCGATGGAAAGGGGGGCCTGCTTGTCACCGTAGATGACAGCCGGGATAAGACCGTTGCGGCGAAGTTCACGGGAGGACCCCTTACCAACCCGTTCGCGCGTCTCGGCCTTGAGCTCGTAAGTTGCGTGGCTCATGGGTAGACCTTTCTATGTCTAAATCTGGAGAGCTCATCCGGCATGCCGGATGAACCGAAGCCGCATGGGCTTCATCCGCGTTGCCTCCAAGGGTGTCTACGCGGACGCGCGGTGCATAGACGAGATCGCCCGCAAATGCAAGCTTTGCCGCGGGTTCAGGCCTTTTTGCGGGTGAGGCGCGCCAGCGCCAGCATCAGCCCGCCGGCGATCAGCCCCCAGAAGGCGCCGGAAATGCCACCGAAACTGACGCCGGAGGCGGTGACCAGGAAGGTGATGGCCGCCGCCTCGCGGGTCTTCGCCTCGGTGAAGGCGGCCATGGCGGAACTGGCGAAGGCCCCGACGAGGGCGAGGCCGGCGACCGCCTCGATCAGGATGGAGGGCGCCAGGCTGACGAAGGTGGTGACGACGCCGGCGAGCAGGCCGAAGAGAATGTAGAAGGCGCCGGCATTGATCGCCGACCAGTAGCGCCTGCCGCGATCGGGATGGGAATCGCTGCCGGCGCACATGGCAGCCGTGATCGCCGCAAGATTGACCGCATGACCGCCAAAGGGTGCGCTCAGCACGGAGAAGACACCGGTCGTCGCAAACAGCGGTCCGGGAGCCGGGTGATAGTCGTTGACCTTCAGCACCGCGATGCCGGGGATGTTCTGCGAGGCCATTGTGACGATGAAGAGCGGCAGGGCAATGCTGACCATGGCCGCGATGTTGAACTGTGGGGTCACGAATTCGACCGTCGGCACCAGCGCCGAAGACAGGGAGGATAGGGCTCCTTCTGGGATCTCGACGCCAAAGGCTATGACGAGCACGAAGGCGACAAGTGCGGCCGGAACGGCGTAGAGCTTGTTGACGC
>NZ_JBVQPO010000033.1:0-11392 GCF_055710065.1 Ensifer sp. VA4
GACCGTCGTGTCCGCGCCGCCGGCCGCCGGGATCGACACCGTCGGTGTCGCATCGCCGAGGCTGATCGTCAGCGTCGTATGCGCCAGGTCGCCGTCGCCGTCCTTCACCGTGTAGGTGAACACGTCGCTGCCACCGCCGGCCGAACCCGGATTGCGCACGTAGCTGTAGCTGCCATCCGCGTTCAGCGTCAGCTTGCCGAACAGGCCGTTGATCTGCGTGCTCACCGTCGCCGCATCGTCCAGCGACGCACCGCTGTTGCCGGCGACAACGCCGACCACGCTCGCCCCGTCCGCGCCGACAGTGTCCGCACCGGCATTCGTCGTGCCGGCGCCGCTGATCACGTTGCCCGTCGCCGGCGTGTAATCGCCGGCTGCTATGCTGTCCGTGTCGAAGGCCGCAATCGGCGCATCGTCGACGATCGAGATCACCAGGTTGCCCGCCGGGGCGGCATCGCCGTCGGCGTCGCTGATCACCACCGCGAAGCTCGCCGAGGTGTTGTCGCCCGAGGTGTTGTCGGCCAGCGTGTAGGCATAGACGATCGAGCCGATGCCGGTC
The DNA here is from genome assembly GCF_055710065.1 of Ensifer sp. VA4. Taxonomy (NCBI): domain Bacteria; kingdom Pseudomonadati; phylum Pseudomonadota; class Alphaproteobacteria; order Hyphomicrobiales; family Rhizobiaceae; genus Ensifer; species Ensifer sp. VA4. The sequence goes on from NZ_JBVQPO010000033.1 coordinate 557, forward strand.
GCCGCGTCATAGCTGTAGTGCGCCGTCAGCGAGCCCGTCGCATCGCTGAAGGTCTGCGGTACCGTCGTCAGCGCATGGCCGCCCAGCGTGATCGCCGAGACGCCGTCCTTCGACGTGAAGTTGATCGTGCCACCCGTCGTCTCCGAGGCATCGGAGTTGTTGCCGGCATTGCCGTCCGCCATCTCGCCCGTACCGGCCGACTCGAGCCCGCGCACCGGCAGGCCCTTCTCGTAGACCGTCGTGTCCGCGCCGCCGGCCGCCGGGATCGACACCGTCGGTGTCGCATCGCCGAGGCTGATCGTCAGCGTCGTATGCGCCAGGTCGCCGTCGCCGTCCTTCACCGTGTAGGTGAACACGTCGCTGCCACCGCCGGCCGAACCCGGATTGCGCACGTAGCTGTAGCTGCCATCCGCGTTCAGCGTCAGCTTGCCGAACAGGCCGTTGATCTGCGTGCTCACCGTCGCCGCATCGTCCAGCGACGCACCGCTGTTGCCGGCGACAACGCCGACCACGCTCGCCCCGTCCGCGCCGACAGTGTCCGCACCGGCATTCGTCGTGCCGGCGCCGCTGATCACGTTGCCCGTCGCCGGCGTGTAATCGCCGGCTGCTATGCTGTCCAGATCCGCCACGACCGTCGGAACGTCGTCCGAGACCGAAACGTTCACCGTGCCTTCGGCCTTGTCGCCGTCGGTATCGGAGGCGATCACCTTGACCGAGCCGAGGTCTGCGAGGTCGTCGACGTCAATGCCGGGATGGCTGGCGTAGTTGTCGTTCAGCGTCGCCGTCACCGTCGCGCTGTCGCCGCTGCGCACCAGGTCGAGCGTCACGACTGCAACGCCGCCGGCGCGGCCGACGATCTGCGTGTCGGAGACGCGATCCCAGGTCAGTGCGCCGCTCAGGCCGGTGGTGTCGCCGAAGGCAATCTTCGCGATCGCATCCGAACCGGCGACGAAGCCGATCGTGCCGCTGCTCGTGTCGGAGCCGGCCGGCGTCGAGCCGTCGGCAAGGTTCTGGTCGTCGAGGTTGAGGGCAGCCGAGGCGAAGTCGGGATCGACCGTCGGGCCAGCGCCGTCGGTCACCGTGATCGTCTGGCTGTCGCTCGTCGTGTCGCCGTCAGTGTCTGCGGCCGACAGCGAGAAGCTGACATTGACGCCGCCGGCATTGTTGAGGTTGTTGGCCGCAGCAAACGACCAGCTCTTGTCGGCATTGACCGTCAGCGTGCCCTCGGCCAGCGCGAACACCACCTTCTCGCCGGCCGCAAGCGTCAGCATCTGCGTCGTGTTGCCGACCGTCACGTTCACCGTGCCGACACCGTCAGCACCGGCCGCAAGCGTCCAGTTGCCGGCCAGCGTCTGACCTTCGACCACGTTCGATGACACCGGATCCGTGATGGCGATCACCGGCACATCGTCCGAGACCGAAACGCTCACCGTGCCTTCGGCCTTGTCGCCGTCGGTATCGGAGGCGATCACCTTGACCGTGCCGAGGTCTGCGAGGTCGTCGACGTCGATGCCGGGATGGCTGACGTAGTTGTCGTTCAGCGTCGCCGTCACCGTCGCGCTGTCGCCGCTGCGCACCAGGTCGAGCGTCACGATTGCAACGCCGCCGGCGCGGCCGACGATCTGCGTGTCGGAGACGCGATCCCAGGTCAGTGCGCCGGTCAGGCCGCTGACATCGTTGCTGAAGGCGATCGTCGCGATCGCATCCGAACCGGCAGTAAAGCCGATCGTGCCGCTGCTCGTGTCGGAGCCGGCCGGCGTCGAGCCGTCGGCAAGGTTCTGGTCGTCGAGCGTCAGCGTGGCCGAAGCCGCCAGCGGATCGACCGTCGGGCCAGCGCCATCGGTCACCGTGATCGTCTGGCTGTCGCTCGTCGTGTCGCCGTCGGCGTCCGCGGCCGACAGCGAGAAGCTGACATTGACGCCGCCGGCATTGTTGAGGTTGTTGGCCGCAGCAAACGACCAGCTCCTGTCGGCATTGACCGTCAGCGTGCCCTCGGCCAGCGCGAACACCACCTTCTCGCCGGCCGCAAGCGTCAGCGTCTGCGTCGTGTTGCCGACCGTCACGTTCACCGTGCCGACGCCGTCAGCACCGGCTGCAAGCGTCCAGTTGCCGGCCAGCGTCTGACCTTCGACGACGTTCGACGACACCGGATCCGTGATGCCAATCACCGGCACGTCGTCGACGACGTCGATGCGGAGTGCCGCAGTCCCAGTGGCGCCGTCGGCGTCGGTCACTGTCAAGTTGAAGGTGTCCCGGTCCTGTTCGACATTCGTGCCGGGACCGGAGCCAGTAACGGGGCTTGTTAGTTCATAAGTATATTGCGCGACGCCGGTAACCGCGTCGTAAGCGGTGATGGTCAGCACGCCGAACTGGCCTGCTACCGATTGCCCGGCGAGACTACCAATTGCAAAAGTCTGACCGTTGATCGTCAGGCTGGCGATATCGCCGAGGCCATCCGGATCGGAAATCGCGAAGACGCCGTTGACCGAAGCACTGCCGTCGCCGGCGCGCGATCCGCTGGCGAGGCCGGCTTCGTCAACCTCACGGTCACTCACGAAGATGCCGCTGGGATCACTGCTGCCACCGTCCGGGATGATCGACGGGTTCTCATTGGCATCAAGCGTGAAGGGAAGAAGCTCGGTCGCCTCGAGCGCCGGAAACTGCAGGGACGTCGGCGGCAGCAGATCGATGACCGGGCCAGCCTGGCCGATGTCGCCGTTGGCATCGGAGAAGCCGCCGCCGCTGCTCTGGTTCGAAACGACGCTGATGCTGCCGTCCGGGCCGGCTGCAACGTTGATGCCGTTTTCACCGAGCACTGCCACCAGCGTTTCGCGCGGAATTTCGGCGTCGCCGATTACGAAGGTCGGAACCTTCAACGCGGCGTTGTGAATGGTGATCGTCGAGCCGTCCGGCTGTTCCAAAACGATATCGCTACCGACGACCTTGATTTTCTCGATCGACGCGCCTGCGGGCAGGTGCACCACGTTCGAAGCATCGGCGGTGACCGTCGCCGGCATGGGTGGCGTCTGGGGCGCGGTCTCGGCGCCTGTCACCGGCGCGCCGGTCGCAGGATCGACGAGCTGGGGTTCTCCCTCAGCTCCGGTCGCAGCCTGTGCCACCAGTCGCTCACCCTTGCCATCCGGCGCGTTGCGGAACTCGATTGCCTCTGCCTGCGTAGCGGCGGCTTCGTTAGAAAATGCGGTGCCTTCGGTTGCCATAGAAATACCCCTCGACCTTTGCGAGCACCAAAACACCAAGCTTTTTAGATCGCAATCGGTCCGGGCGATATTCGCGGAAAACAGCATAATATGTTATGCCAATACCCAAAATTGGTGACGTTAGTACAAATTTAGTATTTCTGGTCATCGGGTCGTAACCATCCCCCGCGCGGGCGGACGGCGACCCGATAAAGTGCTCCGAAATCGTGCTCCATGACACCAGATTTCGTCCGTTGATTTGCTGCGCAGGCTTGTCGCTGAGAGCCATATGGCTGCCGTTAAAAACAAACCGTCGCGATCGGCAACCGCTGCCACATGCCGCCGTCGATCGCGATGTTGGCGCATAGGCGAAGTCGGGTCGCTCTGCATCAAAAGAATACACAAGTATAAAATTTGAATAAAATTTTATGTAAAACGTATTATTTCGAAGCACACTAAATAATACATACGGCTTTACCGGCGTTTTTCTTTTCGTTCGTACAGTGTCCTCACGAAACCGAGAGACACGGCAATGAACGAGAAGAGCTGGAAGCGCTGCGGAAAATACCTGAAGACTTCGGTGTTCGCGATCGGCCTGTTGTCGATGTCTGCGACGTCGTCCGTTCAGGCGGGCCAATCCGGCATGCTCCACCCCGGCCTCTTGCAGCAGATGCTGAGCATGGCAAGCCCTCTGGCCGCCGTCGCCGCGGAGACGATCAACGCCTGGTCGAAGCAAGCTGCCGATACGCTGAAGAGCCAGCACGTGCAGAAAGCGGCGGTGACTGCTCTCCCGAGCCTTGGCGGACAGGCGCCGGCGGCGACCGAACCCTCCGCCGTATTCCATTCGGTTGCCTTCCGCGTCTCGTCAATCCCGGTGGCGCGCAAATGGAAGAGCGTCTATCCGGCAGTCGTGGCTGCGGATTTCAACCACTGCGCACAGGAGAGCGGGTGTGTCGCCCGCGGCATCCTCGGCAAGGCGATCGAAAACGCCAACGGCCTCGCATTCCGCCAGAAGATCAGCGGCATCAACCGCACGGTGAACCGAATTGTACGCTATCAGCCGGACGCTGAGAACTACGGTTCCAAGGACTACTGGGCGACGCCGGATGAAATTCTTGTCCGCGGCAAGGGGGACTGCGAAGACTATGCCATCCTGAAGATGGCTGCCCTGAAGGCAGCCGGGCTGCCGTCGGAGGCCATGTCGATCGTGGTTCTTCGCGATGTCCGGCGCAACCTCTATCACGCGGTGCTCGTCATCACGACGAGCCAGGGTCACTTCATCCTCGACAACCTGAGCGATGAAGTGAAGCTCGACCGTGCGCTTCCGAGCTATCAGCCACTCTTTTCGGTCAGTGCCGCCCGCTCCTGGATCCACGGCATCAAAACCACCGGAGACAAGGTCGCGTCTGCGGCGCCCCTCGCGGACGCAATGCCCGGCGAAGGCATCGCGGTTCGCTGAACGTTGTCTCCAACGTCGACACTTTCACCAAGTCCTGACGGCCACTCCCGGGCTCTCACGCCAGGATGAAGCCTATGATCACGTCCTGGTCTGCAAGCGGCGCCAGCGCGGCATTGAGCTTGCCGCGCGTCACCTGCCCCTGCACGCCGATGGTAAAGCCGGCCGGCTGCGGCTCCCCGGGCGCCGTCTTCAAGCGACGGACGAGATCGACGAACTGAACGTCGAAGGAAAGCCTCAGGCCGCGCGCCGGTTGCGGTTGCTGCGACCGCAGGACACGGGACTGGACGAAGGAGAGGAATGCGGGGTTGTAGGCAATGATTTGCTTGTTCCCGGTGAGCGCGAAGGCCGGCGACGGACTGGCGCGGACCTGTCCCACCACGACCGCGAGATTGCTGCGATCCTTGGCCGCCCTCAGTTCATCACGCAGGTAGCGGGTCGCGACATAACGCAGCCGGGCCGTCAGGTTCCCTTCGCCCTCGAGCTCTCTTTCGCAGGCCGCAACAATATCGGCGAGCCGACGCCCTTGCCGCGCGGCAAGCTCGCCAAGGCACTGCCAGTAGATCTCCTCGATCTTGATCCCGCGGCGCTGACCGCCGACGGTGACGACGCGGAACCGCAGCGCGTTCAGGTCCTCATCGGACGGTGGAGGCTGCGTTTCGTTCATTCATCAGCGCTCCCGCAGGGCTTCCTCACGCGCCTTGTTGATCGGCTTCATCAGATAGGCAAGGATGGTCTTCTTGCCGGTCATGATATCGACCGATGCGATCATGCCGGGCATGATCGCATATTCGCGCCTGTCCTTCACGAGTGCGGCCGTGTCGGTTTTGACGCGCACGAGGTAATAGGTCTCGCCATTGTTCTGGTCGACGAGGCTGTCAGCGCTGACGGTTTCCACGATCCCGCCGAGGCCGCCATAGATCGAGAAGTCATAGGCCGAAATCTTGATCACTGCAGGCTGGCCTGCGCGCACGAAGGCGACATCCCGCGGCGAAAGCCTCGCCTCGACGAGCAGGGTCTCCGACGTCGGCACGACGCCGCCGATCACTGCGCCGGGCGTCACATAGGCACCGACCGTGTTGACATCCAGCGTGTTGATGATGCCGTCAACCGGCGAACGAATATCGGTGTTGGCAACCCGGCTGCTCGCCCCGCGGATCGTCTCCTCGATCACCGAAAGCTGCGAGAGCGCCTCCGTCTTTTCCGCCAGGGCTTCCTGCTTGAGTTGCAGCGAGAGTTCGGTCACCTGGAGGGTCGCCTCCTTTAGCGCCGCCTCCAGCTTGCCGACCGACTCCTTCCAGAGGGCAAGCTGCCCGCGGGTGTCGGTCAGTTCCTTTTCGACCCGCAGCAGTTCCGTCTGCGCGACGAGCTTGCGCTTGGCCATCGGCTCAAGCAGCCCCTGCTCCCGCTCGGTGACCTGCAGGCTCTCGGTGAGCCGGGTGATGTTGGCCTCCGCTTCCGCCAGTTCCTTCTGTCGCTGTCCTTCTCGGGCCTGCATGACCGACAGCTTGTTGTTGAAGTTGCCTGCTTTCGCCTGAAGCAGTCGTTCTTCGTTGGCGCAGATCGCCGGTGCGACCTTGGCGATGTCCTCGGGGCAATCGTATTTTGTGTCGTAGGCGCCGGTCTCCTCGAGTTCCAGCCGCGCGACCTGCGCGCGCAGTGACCGTGCCTTGGCCTCGAGCTCGCCAAGCGAGGAGCCGCTGGCCGTATCGTCGAGCCGCAGGATCAGGTCGCCGCGGCGAACGACCTGGCCGGGCTGCACGGCGATCTCGCGCACGATGCCGGGCTCACTCGACTGGATGATCTGTGTCTTCGAGACGGGAATGACCTTGCCTTCGCCGCGGGCAATTTCGTCGACCTCGGCAATCGCCGCCCAGGCGAGGAAACAGCTGATCAGCAAGCCGATGACAAGCAGGCCCGCACGTGCGGCAAGCGGCGGTTTCTCAGTCATGCTGCCGCCTCCCGCCACTTGCGGACCGATATTGCGTCACCGTCATGCCGAGAGCATCGATCATAGCCCTGCCCCCTCCACCGGCCCGGCAGGGCCGGACCGTCTTTGCAACTGTTCGATGACCGCAGCCTTCGGACCGTCGGCAACCAGGCGACCGCGGTCGAGGACAAGCAGGCGATCGACGAGGCTCAGCATGCTGTGACGGTGGGTGGATATCAAAAGGGTGACATCGCTGCTGAAAACGTTGGAAAGTTTGTTGATCAACTCGCGCTCGCTCGCGAGGTCCATTGCCCCGGATGGCTCGTCGAGGAACACGACTTTCGGCTTGCGCAGCAACAGCCGGGCGATGGCGACTGCCTGGCGCTGCCCGCCGGAAAGCTGGGAACCGCGCTCGCCCACCGGCATGTCATAGCCGCGCGGATGATGCGAGACGAAATCGTCGACGCCAGCAAGCCGTGCTGCCGCGACCACCTCTTCATCGCTGGCGATCGGGTTCGCCATCAGCAGGTTTTCCTTGATGGTGCCGGAAAACAGGTCTGAGTTCTGCGACACGAAGGAAACCGCCGAGCGGACCACGGAAGGATGCAACTGCCGGATATCGACGCCATCGAGCAGGATACGACCAGCGCTGGGCGCGTAGAGACCGGCGAGAAGCCGGCCGATCGTGGTCTTGCCCGAACCGATGCGGCCGATGATGCCAACGCGTTCACCCGCCTTTATCGTGACGTTCATACCGCTGACCACTTTGTAGTCGGTCCCGGGATAGGCGAAGTCGAGATTGGTGAAAGTAATGCTGCCGTTGCGGATCTCGCGGTTGACGAAGCCGATGGTGTCGGGCCGGTCCTCCGGCTGCTCCATCACCGCATTCAGGATGCGCAGCGACAAAATCGCCTGACGCAACCGGGCCAGCGTCATCGCGATCTGTCCGAGCGGCGCGACGGCGCGGCCGGCCAGCATGCTGGCCGCGATGATCGCGCCGGAGGAGATCTTGCCCTCGGTAAACTGGTAGGCGCCGGCAACGACAATGCAGACGGTCACCAATTGCTGAACGAACTGTGTGGCGTGCGAAGCCCAGGAGGAGATTTCCTTGATCTGCTCGGCCGTGTTCGAAGAATGCTTGGCCAGTTCGTTCCAGCGGCGCAAAAGCTGCTTTTCCGAATGCAGAGTCTTCACCGTCTCGATGGCGCTGATGGTCTCAACCAGCAGCGCCTGACGCTGGGCAGATTCGTTCGACGCCGCAGCAACACGGTTGCCGATCTTGTACTGCGCGACATAGCCGATCACGAGGCTCAAGAGGAACGCGGCCGCCGGCACGAGTGCGATCCAGCCGGCGACCGCATAGACGGCCGCGATGAAAACGAAGACGAAAAGGCTGTCGATCAGGGTGCTCAGCGTATTCGACGTGAAGAATTCGCGAACGAATTCATACTGCATCGCCCTGTTGGCGTATTCGCCGGTAGAAGGCGGCCGAGAGGCCATCGTCGCATGCAGGATCTTCTCGAACAGCATGTAGGAGAGCTTCAGATCGGCCTTCCGCCCGGCAAAGTCGATCAGCGCCGCACGAACCGTCTTCAGCAGGAAGTCGAACAGGATGGCGGTACTGATGCCAAGCGCCAGCACCCAGAGCGTCGCGATCGCCTTGTTCGGCAGGATCCGATCGTAGACGTTCATCGTAAAGAGCGGCGCGGCAAGCGCCAACACGTTGATGAAAAAGGCCGCGATCGCCACTTGCACATAGGCCTGCCAGAAAGGCTTGACCGTGGCTGTCAGCCAATGCCGGCGGTCGATGTTGCGAGCCTCGCCAACGCCACGGCCCGTCGCCGTATTGAGATAAGTGGCCGAGAAGGATACCGCATAGGCGAGACTTCCGAGCTGCAGCTCGGACAGCTTCATCGCCGCTTCACCCGGAGCGGCGGCTCTGTTCGAAAGGCTCAGTGTACCGTCAGGCGCCTCTTCCAGAAGCGCGATGGCGCTGCCGTCGCGAAAGACGAGCAGCAGAGGATATACGAAATCACGATTGCCGATCGCGCGCGCGGAAACGAGCTCCGTTTCCAGGCCAACGCGCTCTGCAATACGTGAGACGTCCTCAGCGCTCGGCAAGCGTGCGTCGAAAGGAACATCCGAATAAAGCACGCTGTCCGACGAGGGGCGGTTCAAGAAGATACAGATCTCCTTGAACGCCTCGGAAAAGCCAGTCACAGACGGGCCAGTCTGCACATGCCTGTCAATGCCTTGCACTACCACCGATGGTGTCCACCCTGACGAGGACGATCATTTCTGTCGAATCGGCGCCAACAAATCGAGCGGCAAGTCGTTCGTTTGGCGCGACGGAACACGGCGATAGGTCTCCGTAGCCGGCGTCTCCGGGACATTGAACTCGTTGCGAGCATAGGCTTCGGCCTGGGCAGGCGCCTTGATCTGCATCGTCGACAAGAGTTGGCCGGTGGCCGCGAGCAGGCGGTACTCGGCAAACAGGGCGGCGTACTGCGCAGTCTTTGCGAGCACGCTGACGTTGAAACGCGAGTTCTGGGCGCCAAGCACGTCGAGCAACGAACGCTGTCCGACCTTGAGCTGTTCGCGATAGGACTCGACGAGCTGTACGTTCATCTGAGCCTGAGCGTTCAGAGTGCGGGCGATTTCATACTGGCTGGTGCGGCGTTCCCAGGAAATGCGAACGGCCTCCTCGACCTCGCGATGCGCCTGGTGGAAGACCAGCCGCTGTTCGCTGGCGCGGCGCATCTGCTCCTGCTCGTTGGCGATATCGATACCACCGCGATAGAGGTTCCACTTCGCGACGATGCGTGCCTGGGCGTCCCAGGTGTTGCCGGTCGAGCCGTCGATATCGTTGCCCGTGCGTACGCGCCCCTCGGCGAAGACTTCCGGAAGCATGTTCGAGCGCGCGGCTTTGACCTGCGAATCCGCAACGCTGATGTCGGAATCGGCGGCCTTGATGCGCGGGTTGTTGCCGCGGGCAATACCGATTGCCGTTTCCAGCGTCTTCGGAAGAACGCCGGCAACCGACTTCGGCATGGACGGCTTCGTGAGCGGTTGGCCAACCAGGCGGTTGAAGCTGATCTTGACGGTTTCGAGCGCTTCTTCAGCTTCCTGAAGGCGGGCCTTCGCGGACAACAGGCGCTCACTCGCCTGCTGGCGATCTGCGTCGGTCAGGGCGCCCCCTGAAATCAGCGAGCTGATATCCGACAGGATCGACTGGTGGACGCTGACGTTCTTGCGCGCTTCGGCAACGATCTGCTGCTGGAGGATATATTCGAAATACTCGCGGACGATCTGCAGACCGATCGTCTCGGAGCGTTCGAGGACGCGGAAGGAGGCGCTGTCAACGCGCGCTGCCTGACGCTCCAGTTCGGCGCGACGGCCACCGCCATCGAAGAGCTTCTGCGTAATCGTCAGCCCGACGTCGGACGGATAGAGCGGATCGTTCTCGATGGAACCCAATCGACGGCTCTCGTCTTCAAGATGCTGGACACCCGTTGAAGCCTCGAAGTCGACGCTTGGAAGATAAAGACCCCGCGCCTGCCGCAGCTCGAACTCGATTGCCTCGCGGTTTTCGACCGACTGCCCGATTTCCGGGTTCGATTCCATCGCGATCTGAAGCGCTTCCTTCAACGTCATCGCTTCGGCCGCGCCACCCGCAAAGACGGTGGACGTGAGCAGCATGGAAAAAAGCCCGCTCTTAAAAGTTTTCCGGACGTTCAATATTATCCCCCTCGCAATCAGTACGTCATGCTGGCTAATCCGAGCGTGCGTTACAACTGCCGAAATTCATCGATAGATAATACAGAGGTAATATAGCGCGGCCACCAATTTTGGGGTGGTTCCCGAGCGTCGCGAGCTTTCGCACGGCTATGTTGCAAAAATGGAACATCCGTACAATAGCAAGAGAAACCGTTAACCCATTGAAATAAAATAAATCACGCGCAGATGGCCAAGGTCATGAGGCGCCTCGGCCGATTGCAACGCAGCCGATGGTGCAACGCCAGCGCGAACGCATTTCTGCATTCTCAGCCGCTGCGAGCGAAGAGCAGATCTCTTCCCCGGCACACGCGGCGGAATCAAGTATATCAGGCCGAAGGCAGCCGGACGAAATCGACGCTTTGGGTTCCTTCGCCGGCAACGATCACCGTCTCGGATGCCGCCGCACGGCGCAGTCGTTCGAGATCGACGCTACCGTCGAACAATGCGCCGCCGACGCTCAGCGCCAGATCGACCTT
>NZ_JBVQPO010000034.1:0-9066 GCF_055710065.1 Ensifer sp. VA4
TTCATGGGGACCTCGATCCAACCCATAGCGCTGAGATCGACCAGACGTTTGATGCGCTGCCGCTGGATCAGGAACACTTGGAAATGGTTGGTTTGAGCGTTCTCCATAGCTGCGATGCACTCGCGGCAAGCGTGCGAGTTCTGCGTCCACTCTACCTTTTTAGCGGATCGACATCCGACTGACTCCGCCATTTGCCGTCGGTTTGATACCCCGTCAGAGACATCCCTGTCGATAAAGTCAGCACCAACCCACTACCGCATGTTTCCTTGTGGTGGATGGCGCCTCACCGCTGGGTGTCGAAACTGACGCCGTGGCGGAAGGACCCGCTGCGAAAGATCGGCTACAAGCTATAGTGGCTGGATGATGCCGATCAACGACCCCATTGCGACTTTATACGCATGCGGCGTCTCCGCCCCATTGATTTTGCGGTTGCAACGGTGATGTCGATCGCTCGCGGAAGGTCCTGTGAGCTCGTCGGGGAGTCCCGGACGAGCTCATTGTGAGGCGCTGGTCCGTTGCGCATAGGCCCAGGGCATGAGGGCGTCGATGTCTTTGGCGAGGTGGCTGTTGGCGAGCCTGATGAAGAGATCGCGCAGGTAGGCGTAGGGTTCAACGCCGTTCATCTTGCATGTGCCGATCAGACTGGCAAACCGGGCCCAATTGCGGCCGCCCTCATCATGACCGGCAAAGAGCGCATTGCGGCGGTTCATGGCCGGGCTTCTGATCGCGTTTTCGACCAGATTGGTGTCAATGTCGGCGCGGCCGTCGTCCAGGAACAGACCAAAGCCATCCTGGCGTTTGAGCATGTAGGCCATGGCTTCGCCGAGGTCGGACTTGCGCGAGACGCGCGCGGCCTGAGCTGCCAACCAGGTAAAGAACTCGTCCACCAGCGGACGGGACAGGTTCTGGCGGACAGCCCGGCGATGATCGGGATAACAACCGCGGATGCTGTCCTCGATCTTGTAGAGGGCGGCGATGCGCAACAGCGCCTCGTCGACGATGGGCGACCCCTTCTTAGGCTTGGCCTTGATCAGTTTTCTGCGGCCATGCGACCAGCCCAATGGATCGCCGCCCGTGCGTTTTGGCGTGGCCAGGTGCGAGTAGCCGCCATAGGCATCCACCTGGATCGTACCGTTGAAGCCGAGGAATTCTGCGGCATGTTCGCCGTTACGCCCCGACCGATAATGGAACACCACGCCCGGCGGCGCAGGCCCGTTCCAGCCGCAGTCGTCGCGCAGAATAGCCCAGAGATAGCCAGTCTTTGTCTTGTCGCGCCCGGGATCCAGCACCGGGGCCGTGGTCTCGTCGACATCCAGTCGTGAGCTACCCTGTTTCAGGATCATGGCCATGTAAGCGGCCGCGACCGGATCCGGGATCGGCAATGCATCGGTAGCCGTCTTCGGCTCCGTCATAATCGCAAGTGGCACAAAGGCGGGTTCGATAGGCCCGTCCGCAACGGCCGGCACGGCCGTCATCAGTTCAGCCGGCAGCGTCAGAAGACCCTGACGCGCCTGCCGTCGCCAGTCCGAAAGCTGATGCGCAGCGAGATCATAAAGACGCGCAACATCAACGACCCGAGCTCCTGGCTGAAGGCTTTCCGCAACAATCCGCGCCTTCACAGCATCGGGCCATTGTCGGTTTCCACGACGAGGCTCCACAACTTCGCATCGCCCGACAAATCCATCACCGCCATCCGTCATGCCAAATCTCCAGCTATCGTCGAACACTTTTGGCAGAAAGGCAGAAACCACAATGGTCACAAACACGCAAAATCAATGGGATGGAGGCGGCGCATAGTCCTTTGTTTGAGATCTGTAGCGACCTCATGCTGGCACATTTCGATGCCGTTCGGGGGTCGTCCACCCCAACAATTTTCGTTTCGTTGGAATTCTTATGTTCATTTGCAAGTGGCGTAACCACGACTGTTCGCCCCGCCAACAATGGCTGGTCCTTTAGGGTGTAGCTAATGCGCAATGTAGGAGACAGGGCGTCAAGACGACGGTTTGCAAACTCTTATACGCGGGTTGAATACCGCATTTCGATGTGTACGCCTGGGGCTGCTTCTCTCTGAGCACGGGCATCGACGTCGTCGGCCACTCAATTCCATCGAAGATTCCCCGACCAGGGCCCTGCCTCCAACATTGGGCATCAGCAGATGATCGATGTTTGCCCTCCTTCTAATGCGCGCTCTATGCGGGGCGCTTGGCTAAGCTTGATGAACTGGTTGCACTTCCTGGCCAATAGCCCAGAGGAATGCCGCCATTTCTCGCGCGATCGCGGTGATCGCGACGGCCTTTGCTTGCCCGCGAGGGTCATTTTTCGATAGCGTGAGCAGAGGCGGAGCTGATCTTTCCAGGCTATTTCGCGAACGCTTCTCGACGGCCTTCCAACTGCGCTTGCTTGGATCGACTTACCCGCGCAGGGAAGCGGTAAGCCCATGCGCCTTCAACCAGCAGGCGACGGGCCCGAGAGTTCCCGGCCTTAGTGATGCCACCACGTTTGATATGTTCACCTGTCGAGCTCTCTGACGGAACGAGGCCAAGAAAGGCCATCAGCTGGCGGGGGTTTTCGAAGCGGCGGATGTCGCCAATTTCGGCAACAAAGACGACGGCGGCAATCAACGACACGCCCCGCAGCGCCTGATAGGCTTCAACAACAGGAGCCATCGTCCAGGATTTGACAGTCTCCGATATCAGATCGGTCAGAGGCTTCAACCGCACCTCGGCATCCTCGATCGCCTGGCAGTATTCCTTGAGCACGATGAAGTGCGCCGGATGCTCGAACTTCAGAGTCGATATCCACCGCATATGCGCCAGCGACCAGGATGAGCGGCCCGAATAGACGCGGCCATGTCGAAGGAGGAACGACTGAAGCTGCTGACGCGCCCGCTTTTGAGCCTCCTGTGCTGCTTCTCGGGCCCGCACGAGATCGCGCATAGCCTCGTGCCCGCGGTCAGGCACCCAAACCGCTGTCAGCTCACCCGCACGATGTAACCGCGCCAAGCTGACCGCATCGCGCCGGTTTGTCTTCACTCGATCTCCGGGACGCTTGGGAATTAGTGCCGGTGCCACCACCACACAATCATGGCCCATCTCGGTGAGCTGGCGGTAGAGTTCGTAACCTGTAGGCCCTGCCTCGTAGCAGAAGTGGAGCTTAGCTCCTCGCTTGGCCAGCTTTTGCACGACATTCGCCACCGACGCCGGATCTGAGGGTATGTCCCCAAAAAATCTTACCTCACCACCCCGCTCGCCATCTGCGACTGCTACAGAAATCTTCAGTTTCGCGACGTCCAGACCGACGAAACGTCTGCTATGCTGATCCATGGTTCATCCGCGCTAAGCTTGGGGCTCGGCTTCGGCCACTCCGAAGCAACCCCCGATCTCAGCTTACGGCGAGGGTGAGCCGCCTTCACCCCGAGAACATACGGTCTGAGCGGAATCGATGTGGCTCGTGACGGCGCTTTTCGCCGGGGAGCGAAAAGATGTCTCGTTATACTGTTGCCGGAGGCGACATCGCCGGCTTGTTCTCGTGTTTTGCGTCGCTGCGCCAGAAGGTCCAGCGGCGTAAAGAGAGGCTCTACCCGCTGGTAGTGATCCAGGAAGCTGGACTCGATGGCTTCTGGCTGGGGCGAGTGCTCAGCAAGGAAACCTGGATCGAGGGCCATATTGTCGAGGCGGCATCCATCGCCATGCTGCGCCGTCATCGCCGCGCAAAGACGGACGCATCGATGGCGAAACATTGATACGCGCCTTGATGGCCTGGAACCGCGGCGAGCCGCGTGCTTGCTCAATGATCATGTTGCTTACGCCGGATGAACGGAATCGAACGCTGGCCCGTTTCTGCCGAACCGGGGTTGCGCTCCCACGGCATGGCGCCCGACGATTATGTTGTTCTTACATCGACCAGAGAATCGATAGCGGAACGGCGTGCAGCTTCTCTCCGAACGGGGTTACACGATCATGATCGTGAAGCACCAGGCCACGGATAAAGCGATCCCCGACGGCTTCCTGTAGTTGCCTCAAACCTTTGAAGTCGTCCGATTTGACCGTCGCTGACGCCTTCACTTCAATTCCGATGATCCGGCCGCGACGGTCCTCGATCACGACGTCCACCTCATCTTGATCCTTGGTCCGGTAATGCGAGAAGGATAGGCGACGCTCCGACCAGGATGCGAGTTTCAGAAGCTCGGAAACCACAAAGCTTTCCAAAAGCGCGCCAAACCTGGTTCTGTCGCGTCGCAGCGTTTCGAGATCGTCATCGCGCAAACTTGCGAGGAGACCGGTATCGATGAAGTGGAGCTTTGGGGTCTTCACGAGCCGGCTAAGGCGGTTGTTCGACCAGGGCGCGATCGTGCGCACCAGAAAGAGGCGCTCAAGGAGCGCCACATATTTCTGGGCCGTGACGCTAGACAATCCGAGCGCCGCGCCGAAGCTGCTGTTGTTTACCAGTTGTCCGGAATGCTCGGCGAGAACATCGAGCAATCTCGGCAGGCGATCGAGCTGGTCTATGTTGGCGATATCCCGCACGTCACGATCAAGAATAAGAGAAACGTAGTCCTCAAGCCATGCCGTCCGACGGGCGGGTGCCGATCGGCGTAGAACCTCAGGATACCCCCCCTTCAGCACGACATTCATCAATTCTTCACCGAACACGGCCCCTTCCCCGATCGTCGGCTCATCGCCAGCAAACAGACCATCAAGCATCTGCCCAGGGGTCGAGTGGATTTCGGATTGTGCAAATGGAAGTAGTGAAACGACTGCCATTCGTCCGGCGAGGGAATCGGCAATGGCTGGCACCGTTGCAAGGTTAGCGGATCCAGTCAGCAGGAAACGGCCGGGCTCTTCGTAACGATCCACACTCTCTTTGATGGCGAGCATCAGATCAGGAGCACGTTGAACCTCGTCGATAACGGCACGGTCGATCCCGCGAATGAACCCGGTTGGATCGGACCTCGCGGCGCTCAGTGTACCAGCGTCGTCCAGCGTTATGTAGGGGCGACTGGCATCCGCGAACTGACGTGCAAGCGTTGTCTTCCCGGCTTGACGCGGGCCTGATATGAGCACGACGCGCGTGTCGGCGAGCGCGGTTTCCACAACTGGTCGTGCTTTTCGATAGATATAGGATTTTGCCATTGGGTCGGCCTTCATCCGACCATTCTTAATTCAACTCCCGTCTGATTCAAAGCCTGACAGCGGCCAATTTGAAGTTCTTCACGTAAGCCGCGAGGTTGGCCGACGCGGTATGAAATCACGCTCAGCATAAAACTGCTAAATGCCGCGCGGCGCCTTTACCTGCACGCGCCAACATCGACGAGTAAGTCGGCAGCGCCAATGAGATGAATTATGGATCGACCGCTGCAGTTGCTCCTGATCGGCCATTATCTTCGTGATCGCCGATCCATCACAGTATATCATACACGCCAGGTGACCTCGTCGTAGAACACACCGCGGCTATGGTCTCTCTTTCGCGACCGGTTCAGGTTTGTCGCCTTTGCCGTCCCAGCTCCTCGATGACGGCAGCGCCCCCCACGCCTCCATCGGCTATCGGATCGCTGGTACCCATTTTCAGAACACTCCTTCCCTGCGCTCGGGGTAGGGTTTGAACTCGTCCCATCATGGCTGGCGTTGCCTATTACAACGTTGGGGAATTTCGCGGGCCTGTGGCGTGATTTTCGAGGACCGCTTGAAGAAGCAATCGGGAAGGGATGGAATACGACCAACGTTGGCCGGCTCTGCGACTTCATCGCATGATGGTATAGACGTGGTCGAAACACCGGCCCGACCATCAATCCGCGACCACGACGAGGGCTCAGGTGGTGCTCGCCGCCCGCTCCAATTCCGCTAGTCGTTCCTGGCAGATGGTCTCGACGAGGCTGTGCAGATGCTCCGCCCGCTCGAGAAGCCAGCCGAGCGCTTCCCCGGAAATCTCGAAGTGCTTTGAATAGCGCGCCTTCACATAGGCTTCGTTGAGAATGTTGTACCAGGCGGTAAGCGGTGCTGGTCACGCGGCCACACTTCGATGAGACGTCGGTCCTGGTCGTCGGCTAGACCACGCAGGAATTTGAGGTTGTGCAACGGCGGGCTGTAGTTCGTAAGGAGACTCGTTTGAAGGTGATGTGCTGGTTGTCGAAACGCGCAAGGCCATGGAGTTTTACGCCGACCGACGCTGGAATCTCGACGGCGACGAGGCAAGGCTTGAGCGCGTCGGCACTGAATATATCGAGTTAGAATCCGCCGACGATATCGCCTCGGGAGATCACCGGGAATGATCATCATCCCCGGCTTGTTGTTCGTGGGCAGCGAGCGCAATCGCGAAGCGCCTTAGCGCCCTTCCGGCGCCCTCGCCACGTTCCTGCCCTCCATCGAATCCCGAACCAGTCCCCCGAGAAAACGCGCAAACGGAGCGATATTCTGCTGCACGCTCGCCTGTTCCAGCGCCGCCGTATAGGCATCTCGCCGCTGCACCGGGATCACTGTCCACGGATACCCGCTCGCCGCCAGCATGACATTCATCAGGAAGCGCCCCATGCGGCCGTTCCCGTCCATGTAAGGGTGGATATAAACGAAGATGAAATGTCCTAGCGCCACGCGGACTGCAGCATCCTCCTCCTGCTCCAGCATCTCGAAGAACACCGGCATGGCATCGCGCACCGCATGGGGCGCGAGCGGCACATGCATCGAGCTGCGGATATAGACCTGGCCGTCGCGGTATCCGGCAAGGCTCGCAGCTGGAATGAGGCCCGCGCTCACGCTTGGCGCAAACATCTGCCTGTACCATTCGCCATGGTCGCGGTCGGCGACCGCGCCGGGGTTCTCATTTACGAGGACGGCGCGAACGCTTTGCTTGACCGCCTGAAAGGCCTGCCAGTAGCCGCGCGCCGCCAGGGCGTTGCTGAGTTCGCGGTCGCCGGCATCGCCATCGGGGTTCCAGGCCCCGCCGCGCACACGCTCGATCAGATCGACGCTGACCCGGTAGCCCTCTATCGAGAGGGAGTGGTAGGCATCGGTGGTATATGTCTCATCGACGCGCGCGAGATAGCTATCGATGTCATTGGGGCGGCCTGGCGCGCGCGGAAACTCCTCGATTACCGCTCCGCGCATCAGGCCCCACATCAGCCGGATGCGGCCGGCATAGGGAGAAGTTTCCCGGCGGGGCAGCGCAAGATCGATGCGCTCATCGAAGGGGTCCTGCTCCCTGACCGTGTAACCGGCCGCCTTCATCGTCCTGAGAATATCATCGGCAATGCGCTCGCGCCCCACATTGCGAAACGCGCCCGCGAGCCGTCCGGCGATCACGCTGTGGTCCCCGCGCAGCAATATCTCCAGCACGCCGGAGGCATCGGTGACCATCGCAAGCGCGGTTCGCGCATCGATCGGATTTTGCCTGAATACCGTTGGCGAGCAAGCAACAAGGGCGGCCGGCAGCGAGAACAGGATCAGCCCGTCGCGCTCTTCGCGCGCGCCGCCTTCCGGCAGGCTCGCCCTGACATCGAAAACTGAATTGTTATGCGCGAGCGAGGTCGCCCGGTTCCTCGCCTTTGGCGAGCGCACGAGAAGCTGCGCCGGCACGGCGCGGTTGCCGGCATGAAAGGAGAGCGATTGCTCGGGCGAGAGGCTCCACTCGCTGCCAAAACGCTCGCGCAGATAAGCCGCGCAAAAATCCCAGAACGAAGCGTACCAGGCGGTCGTCTCCCCTGCCTCGTCGGGCCTGCCCGGAATGTACCAGCCTTTCATGACCTCTTGCAGAAAGCCGTTCTTGAGCAGGCGTTCGCGGTGTGTGCGGGTGAGGTCGGCGGCGCGGATTGCGACCGCGCCGCGATCCTGAAGCGCCTTGAGCACCTCCAGCGATTCCGCAAGTTTTTGCTGCGGGCTTGCCATGAGCGGGCCGTCTTCTCCTATAGAAGTTAGCTTTTCGTGCAAGACGCTCTTTAGCTTATTAAGCTATACAGTTTTTAGCCTATTCTGTCGAATGGATTTTAGCTTATTTTACAAAATATGCCGCGAACGTTCCGGGACGCCATACACAAGACTGGCAATTTGCCACGCCTATTTCGATCAGATGTTCGACGAACCGCCTCGCAAGATTGGGAACGTTAATCTGGGCTTTGGCTGTTGTTGGCAAGCTGCGCTCCATCGCGGATGCCCAAAGGGTCAAGACATTGATCCCGGAATAGGTCTCGCCGTTAAAGCGGAGCGGGCGCGACACCGGGCCTGCGGCGTGGCTTGAATTCCAGGGCTGCGTCCAGGGCTTGATGCCCTTTTCCAGCGAGGCTGCAAATTCCGAGGCAATCCGCCCCCTGATTCCAAGATGATGCCGCCCCCTTCGGACGGCGTCTGGCATGGGTGTTCTGCTGGTGTCAAGTTTCTTCCTTCGACTGTGACGCCGAAGGAACGGGATGCCTGCGGAGAGACAGGAGATGCGGCGTGTCCGCGAGATATTGAGATATCGTTTCGAACAAGGACTTGGCCTCCGCGTGGCAAGGGGCGTTTTTTGGCGCTGCTGACGGGCTGGTCGGGTGCAGGCATGAATACGGCCTTTAGTTGCGGCGCGTTCATGCCGCTGGCCCTGTTGAAGTCCGCAGATCGGATCCCAGACTGTCGGCGCAGCTTCTGCCTTGCGGCTGAAGCGGAGGACCTGCATGTGCCCCGACGACGAGAAGCCGGCGGAGAATCGCCCTGTTTGCTGATCCTTCCGAGGCGGTCCTTGCCACCCGGTGAGTTCTGCCGCGGCACCAAAGGTCACCGGAAGAAAAATGGGCTCTGCCGGAAACGAAAAAAGCCCCTGAGGTCAGGGGCTTATTCGTTGTAAGATTTTGGTTGCGGGGGCAGGATTTGAACCTGCGGCCTTCAGGTTATGAGCCTGACGAGCTACCGGGCTGCTCCACCCCGCGCCAAGTGTAAATCCCGAAGGGATTTATCACGGTAACGCAAATCCCTTTGGGATTTGCGGTCTGTGCCGAGCAAATTGCTTCAGCAATTTGTCTCGCGTAAGGGGAATTTCAGTCTAGCCAAACAAAAAGGCCGCTTGTTGGCGGCCCGTTGTTTCGGCTGGGCCGAGGCTTGTGTC
>NZ_JBVQPO010000035.1:0-3556 GCF_055710065.1 Ensifer sp. VA4
TAGGGCTCAATCCGGCGCATCTGCTCCGGGGTCAACATCAGCAAATCAGTCAAGGTGGCATCCTCCTGCCACCTTGAATCACCACCCAGTCGTCAATTCAACCAATTAATGGGTCCTGAGCCTAGCTAGCGCTTCAGAACGAACGTGGCGCTGGATCCAGCAGCTTCACACTCCCGGAGGTGACCTGATAGATCGCGCAGGTTCGCTCAACGGAGCCGTTCCCCTCGAATCGAAAGGCTGCCGCCGCGCCGATGAAGCCGTTTGGAGAGCGAAGGCTCTCCTGCGTTATGGCGTCCTCGCCCTGGCTGCGCACGAGGCCGGCGGCAAGCGCGATCACATCGAAGCCATAGGCCGCATCGGCGCCGGCGGCGCGCTCGTACCGATCGAGATAACGCGACGTCATCCGCGAACCGTTCTCAGGGCCGAACAGGCAGAGATGGCTTCCCGAAAGTTCGGGGCGCTTGTAAGCGGCATTCGCCCATCCGGAGCTGCCGACGACCATCGCGTTGGGTTTCAGATAGCCGTTGGCCTTGAGTTGCGACAAAGCGCCGACATCCGGCTCCCCCGAACCGATCAGGAGCACGCCATCAGTATCTTTCAACTTGGCCTTGGAGGCCGCATCGCCGGTGAATGCCGTGGTGCCCGTCACTGCGACGAGCGCCGGCTTGATGCCATATCCGGCAAGCCCGCGATCAAGTCTTTGTCGCTCGGCGGCGGAAACATCGCTCGGCAAGAGCACGACGAGCCGCTTGCGGCCGGACGCCACCGCATAGGATGCCCCCTCGACGGCACTGTCGATGCGGTCGGACACGAAAGCGAAGGTGCCCGCCGGCCGCTCGGCGCCGTTGCCGCGCAGGGCCAAAAGCGGCGCGCGAGACGCGCCGAGCCCCTGGCGCACGGTGCTGACAGGTACGTCGGCGACGGACAGCGCGACGAGCGCGACGTTCTGGCCGGCAAGCCGCTTTGCCGCCTCCTGGATCTGCTGTGGCGAACCGTCGGTGTTTTCGACCAGCAACGAGAGCTGGCCGCCGCCGACCTCATCGATCGCGAGCGACGCGCCGTCCCGGATATCGCGTTCGCGCACCGTTTCACCTGACGGCGCCATCAGGGCCGTGATGAGTGCGATGCGTGTCGCCCCGCTGCCGAAAGTTTCCTGTGGTTTCACGGCATGTTCGGCCGCGCGCCGCGCGTGTCTCGCCTGTGGTGATTCCACGTCGAGGACGTCCTGGGGCGTGGGTGCGCCCTGGCAGCCCGCAAGTGTACCGAGCGCGAGGGCGCCAAGGGCCAGCCACCGCCGACCGCGCGACACCCGCCTCGTCGGTGAAACGACAGGGTGGGACATGACGATCAAAGCGCCGGTCTCAATTCATGAAATTCCGCATCTTGGTGTAGAAGCAATCGCACTTGGCGATGTAGTCCTCGTCGCGCCAGTTGGACTGCAGGTAACCATAGGCCTTGCCGCAGGCAACCTTGGTCTCGGACGCCCAGACGAAAGCCGGCCGCGTAGACGAGATCCAGTGCGGATCGTCGGCGACAGCGATCGCCTCGTCCATGCGCGAAACGACCTCTTTGGTCAATGTCGCGACGTCCTGGTCGACGGTGAGCGAGGACTGGCTGGCTTCGGCGCATTGCCTCGCGGCTGGCGCATAATCGACGATGAGATCGGCCGCGAAACCTGAAACGGGCATAAGAGCGGCCATCGCCCCCACCAGCATGCTTCTGATCATGAAAAGATTCCCCCTGGAAAATGCGGTTCCCGGATGATTACCGAGAACCGCTGAGCTGTCGAGACCGACGTTGCGTTATGGAACATCGTGTGGAATGTTTTGCGATGTTTTCGCCCCATTTTCGTCGTTGAATAGGACCTTCACCACCTCGGTCGACACCTGGAAGTTCTCCAGCACGGCGACCGTGTGCCAGCCCTGAGCATTGCCGGCGCTGCCGTCCGTGTCCACTTGCAGGTTGGCGTTCTGCCCATCCTGCACGACCTGGACATAGTTGCCGTCGAGATTCGTGCCCGAAGGCAGATTGCCCAGAAGCGCGGACAGGTCGACGGAATCGTCCTCGCCGAAATTGTAGTCGGCGATGACGTCATGGATGTTGCTCAGCGAATCGGGATCGATCACGAAGGTATCGCCGCCTCCGTCGCCGGTCATGGTGTCGGAACCGGCGCCACCATAAAGCGTATCATTGCCCAGGCCGCCGTAGAGCGAATCAGCGCCACCCTCGCCATAAAGTGAGTCGTTACCGATACCGCCGGCAAGGTAGTTGGCGCCCGAGTTGCCGTGCAGGAAGTCGTCGTCGGAACCGCCGATCAGCCCTTCGATGCCCGTCAGCGTATCGCCAGCCGCATCACCACCGCCAATCGACCCTTCCGGCTGGCTGCCAACGGTCGCACCCAACGAAGCGCTGCCATTGTCATCGAGATTGATGAACACCGCCGACGTACTGCCGGTATAGTCGGCAATGTCCGAACCGCCCGCACCGTTGATAGTGTCCGCCTTGGTGCTTCCGGCAATGGTGTCGTCGCCGGCCGTGCCAGTCAGAGTATAGGAGCCCCCCGATCCGGCTGCCACCTGATCGACATGAAGGGTTTGAGCGACGCTGGAATCTCCGTCGCGATCCACCGCGACAATTTGGAAGTCATAATTCTGGTCTGCGGGAAGAATTGTTGTGCCGACCTCTGCTGCCGTGAACCTAGCGCCCTTTCCAGAACCTGAGACGCCATCAACGCCCTCGATCGTAAGAACATTGAAGTCAAATCCTGGGTTCACCAGCAGAGATCCCCCAATTCCGTCTGTGATGGTGATGAAACCAAAGGCGGTCGTGTTGGTACCTGTGTTCGTGGCCGTCCACTTATACTGTATGAAGTTATCGGTAGCACTGTTCCCCAGGTTCACGTCGCCGTATGCGAGCGAGACGCTGCTGACATATTTCGGATTCTCGGTTGGTAGATTGTCCACCCCGGCTTGTCCCACACTGTGGAATTCCATCGTAAACTGCTCGCTTTTCGCGAGGCGCTGATCGTCTACACCGAATCCCGTGCCCGAACTGTTAACCGTGTGGCCCGCAGTAGTCGAAAACTCGACGAGCCCGCCAGAGGTTTCCCTGAATTGAGCATTTCCTCCGGACATGCCGGCCAATGGGACGGTTGTATTTGTTGCTGCTTTCGGCTCGATCAGGTCAAAATGATATGTTCCGTCTGAAGCAACGGTTAGCGAGAAGACAGAAGTGCTGCCGGACTTCCCAAGAAGGATTGTGGTGCCATCTGGACCTATGGACGTTGTATAGGAGATGCCGCTGATGGCGGGCCCCGTGATATTGAACTTCTCGATACCGTCCGCCCCGGGCTGGAGCGCGAAGGTCCCGGTCACCGAGCCGACTTCATTGGGGATGACCGCCGCCATGAACTGGCCGAGCATCGGCGCGTCGTCGACGATCGAGATCACCAGGTTGCCCGCCGGGGCGGCATCGCCGTCGGCGTCGCTGATCACCACCGCGAAGCTCGCCGAGGTGTTGTCGCCCGAGGTGTTGTCGGCCAGCGTGTAGGCATAGA
>NZ_JBVQPO010000036.1:0-3284 GCF_055710065.1 Ensifer sp. VA4
GCCGCGAGTGCATCGCAGCTATGGAGAACGCTCAAACCAACCATTTCCAAGTGTTCCTGATCCAGCGGCAGCGCATCAAACGTCTGGTCGATCTCAGCGCTATGGGTTGGATCGAGGTCCCCATGAATTCTCAAAGTCCTGAACGTCGAGTCCGGCAGGCCTGAACGATCTCGAATTTCATCGATCATGCTGTCGGCGGGAGGAAACGCCTCGAGAACCGTGATGTATCCGAGAAGCATGAGCGGATGATGGTGATGAAGCCAATAATACTGGGTGCCGACCAACCGCGCGACTTCGACGGAAGGGGTGATGGATAGCAGCCGCCTGGGATCGCACCCTGCAGTCTCAAGGTCCTCGAGTGCCCAGGTATCGTGATGCAGTTCTTCGGAAACATGATGCCGATAGTATTCTCCGAGCAAAGGAGCAAGCTTATCGGTTCCTTCCAGTTGATCGCATTTGACCGCTGCGGATTGCATGAGGGGAACCGACGCCCGCATGATTTGATGCAGCAAGACCAGGAAAGCGATCGTCATTTCCCGCGGAGGGTCGGTTCGCCAAAGGTCGCCAAAAGCCGCCCTCAGAGCGGGCATGCAGAGTTCGATTCTGCCTCTCACAACACCACTATTTGCTTGTCTTTCAAACATACCCATAGCGACACCCCGGAGAACAACAAACAAACCCGGGAAATCCTATCTCATTCCAGATGCCTTTCAAGTTCGTCTCAGTCAAAAGATGGATAGCTCTTTAGTATTAAAGAGTAGTACTGGACAGTTAACAGAGTGTCGTCCTATTGTTACTGGCGAGACATCCTCTCACAATCCCAAGATCACTGACAGAAATCTAGCAAACATCGAAAAATTGCTCAGGGCCTGAGGAGATCACAAATGGCGGACTTCCAGACAAATTTTAACAGGCTGAAGACTTCGAATGTCATTCCCGATGTGGACGAGAATTTGCTCCCGCAAGCGGTACGTGATGCGATCGCAAACCTAGGCGACGCCGAAATGGCGGTTCTCGAAAACATAAGTAAATCGACTGGGGCCCACATTTACATCAACAAGAACCACCAGGTCATCTGTGGACTCTGAAGTCGTGGTGTTGTCCGGTTTACTGGACCGGTGGCCGTTGTACGACCGCCGCAATGAGGGGCATGGCGCCTTAGAAGAGGCCAGACGCAAGCTGCTCCTCAAATCGACGATCGAGCAGGTCCCGGTCACGCGCATAGCCGACATCACGCCACTCGACGTCCTGGGCATTCCCGTGTTTGCAGCGGTCACTCCCCTGGCCCGAGACTTGACCACCCATCTGGGCAAAGGGGTGGACAAGGAGACGGCCCGCGTCAGTGCCATCATGGAGTCGATCGAGAGAGTTTGCGCAGAGGAGTTCGAGTGCCAGTCCCGGTATGCTACTTATCTCGAGCTTAAGGCTTCCGGTGCCGAGGTTGCCGATCCTCTAACCTTCGATCTTCCCCCGCTGACCAGTTATCGTCCGGATTCGCGGATTGAATGGGTCGAGGGTTGGGAATTCATCAGCGCTCGTCCGATCTGGGTTCCAGCCGACCTAGCGAGGTCTCCCGCAAAGGAAGGCATACTGGATCAGGTCGATACCAACGGCCTGGCTGCCGGGTTCACGCGTGGCCAGGCCGTGCGCAGCGCGCTTCTGGAGGTTGTCGAACGGGATGCCGTCAGTCAGCACCACTTTCTTTGAACAGTATGGACATGCGGGGGACGCCGGGCCTGCCGGACGCAGGATTGATGTGGAATCACTTCCTCCAGCACCCAAGGCGCTTGCCGAGCGCGCCAGGGAAGCAAACCTGGAACTCATCCTGGAAGATCTGACGAGCGACCTTGAGATACCGGTCATCTCGAGCACGCTGATAGACCCGCACTTTTGTAGTGCCGCGGGGCCAATGCCGTTGGTCGTTGCGGGGTGGGGCGCTGACCTTTTGGCCAGTGCCGCTGTTACACACGCTATCCTTGAGTCATTCCAGTCGAGGCTCGGGGTCATTCACGGTGCCCGTGACTCCTACAACCAGGTACCCTCTTCGCGGCGGGCCAGCCTATCCGCCGGGGTTCCTGCAGCCGAGCATGACTTCTCCACCATTCCCAATGCAATCTCGCCAGACCTCGAGTCAGAATTCGAATTTGTCCTGGAGAGGCTGAAATCCGCCGGACTTGCGCAGGTGATCGTGATTGACCTGAGCCGAAAGTCACTGGGCCTGCCCGTTGTGAGGGTGCGCGTACCCGGTCTGTCGCTCTTTACGGTCGACCCCCGCCGGGTTGGCTGGCGAAGTGCTAGGCACCTGCTCTAATGGGCACGTTGCGGATGCCGCCGGTCGTGTTCCTGGGGCCGAGCGCACCCGCTTCGGACATCCTGTCCATCTTGCCCGATGCGATCATCAGACCTCCGGCGAGGCGGGGGGATCTTTATGCCTGTCGCATCTTGAAGCACGAGTTCTTTCTGGTCCTGGATGGCGCATTCGGCAACGTCCTTTCCATTTCGCCGCGGGAAGTCGTTGACGTTGTCCAGGACGGGGCGGTCGTGGTCGGTGCCTCCAGCATGGGGGCGCTCCGGGCGGCGGATTGCGCGCCGGCAGGTGTGCATGGCGCGGGGATCATATTTCGGCTGTTCAAGGACCGGAGCATCTCCACGGAGGACGAGGTGGCAGTCCTCTTCCGCGAGGACAGGGCTTTTCCGGCGCTTACAGAACCATTGATCAATATGCGGATCGCGCTGCGGCGGGCTGCGAGGATCGGTCTCGTGGGAGCAGCCGAAGCCGAGGACGTCATCTCGGCAGCTCAATCGCTTCATTTTAGTCTGAGGACTTGGCCCAGCGCCTACCGGAAAGCCGGGCGCCACCTCTCCGGCGAACTGCTCGGCTTTTTCAAGGCGATCGATACAAAGCGCACCGACGCCGTTCAGGCCGCAAACAAGGTCTTGAAATTACGGGAGGTCGATCGAGGTCCACCCCGCGCTTCCAGATCACCTCAGCTGTTTGGACTGCTCGGCGATGGCAGGGGACGGGCCCCCGATGCGCTGAGTGGCGCGGACCGGCAACAGATCGAAGCCGAGTTCATCCAGTGGCTTTGCTGTTCCGGGAGGGGCTACCCACGGCTCGACAAGGAAATTGACTGGCTCAGCGGAGAATTGACGGTGCCGACGGCGTCGGTTTGGAATATCCTTGACGGCTCGGGTGAGCTAGAGGCCGAGCTGATGAGGTTCAACGTCTTTTGCAGGGCTGTCGCCGAAGCTCGGCGATGCGGCCTTCGGCCGGAAATCGAGGA
>NZ_JBVQPO010000037.1:0-3001 GCF_055710065.1 Ensifer sp. VA4
GATGAGCATTGGCAATGAGAACGATCAAGTGTCAAAAGGGCATTTGGTGGATGCCTTGGCATGCACAGGCGATGAAGGACGTGATACGCTGCGATAAGCCGTGGGGAGCTGCGAATGAGCTTTGATCCATGGATCTCCGAATGGGGGAACCCACCTTAAATGCTTGGAAAATTTAAGTCGTGCGTTGCACGGCTTAGGTTTCCAAGCATTGTTTAAAGGTATCTTCACCTGAATACATAGGGTGTAAGAAGCGAACGCAGGGAACTGAAACATCTAAGTACCTGCAGGAAAGGACATCAACCGAGACTCCGCAAGTAGTGGCGAGCGAACGCGGACCAGGCCAGTGGCAATGAGGAATAAAGTGGAACGACCTGGAAAGGTCGGCCGTAGCGGGTGATAGCCCCTTACACGTAGAACACTCATTGTCCTTGAGTAAGGCGGGACACGTGAAATCCTGTCTGAACATGGGGAGACCACTCTCCAAGCCTAAGTACTCGTGCATGACCGATAGCGAACAAGTACCGTGAGGGAAAGGTGAAAAGCACCCCGACAAGGGGAGTGAAATAGAACCTGAAACCGGATGCCTACAAACAGTTGGAGCCCGCAAGGGTGACAGCGTACCTTTTGTATAATGGGTCAACGACTTAGTGTGACGAGCAAGCTT
The DNA here is from genome assembly GCF_055710065.1 of Ensifer sp. VA4. NCBI lineage: Bacteria > Pseudomonadati > Pseudomonadota > Alphaproteobacteria > Hyphomicrobiales > Rhizobiaceae > Ensifer > Ensifer sp. VA4. The sequence continues at coordinate 665 of NZ_JBVQPO010000037.1, forward strand.
AAGCCGATAGGTGAAGGCGCAGCGAAAGCGAGTCTGAACAGGGCGTTCAGTTCGTCGCATTAGACCCGAAACCGAGTGATCTAGCCATGAGCAGGTTGAAGGTTGGGTAACACCAACTGGAGGACCGAACCCGCATCTGTTGCAATAGATTGGGATGACTTGTGGCTAGGGGTGAAAGGCCAATCAAACTCGGAAATAGCTGGTTCTCCGCGAAATCTATTTAGGTAGAGCGTCGACCGAATACCCTCGGGGGTAGAGCACTGGATGGGCTATGGGGACTCACCGTCTTACTGATCCTAACCAAACTCCGAATACCGAGGAGTACTAGTCGGCAGACACACGGCGGGTGCTAACGTCCGTCGTGAAAAGGGCAACAACCCTGACCTCCAGCTAAGGTCCCCAAGTCATGGCTAAGTGGGAAAGGATGTGAGGATCCCAAAACAACCAGGATGTTGGCTTAGAAGCAGCCATCATTTAAAGAAAGCGTAACAGCTCACTGGTCTAAATAAGGGTCTTTGCGCCGAAAATGTAACGGGGCTAAAGCCATGCACCGAAGCTGAGGATGTGCCTTATGGCACGTGGTAGCGGAGCGTTCCGTAAGCCTGCGAAGGGATACCCGTGAGGGGTCCTGGAGGTATCGGAAGTGCGAATGTTGACATGAGTAACGATAAAGAGGGTGAGAGACCCTCTCGCCGAAAGACCAAGGGTTCCTGCTTAAAGTTAATCTGAGCAGGGTTAGCCGGCCCCTAAGACGAGGCGGACACGCGTAGTCGATGGGAACCACGTTAATATTCGTGGGCCTGGTGGTAGTGACGGATCGCTTAACTTGTCTGGACTTATTGGATTGTCCGGGCGGGGACGCGGTTCCAGGAAATAGCTCCACCATTATAGACCGTACCCGAAACCGACACAGGTGGTCAGGTAGAGTATACCAAGGCGCTTGAGAGAACTATGCTGAAGGAACTCGGCAAATTGCACGCGTAACTTCGGAAGAAGCGTGACCCCAATGGACGCAAGTCTTTTGGGGTGGCACAGACCAGGGGGTAGCGACTGTTTATCAAAAACACAGGGCTCTGCGAAGTCGCAAGACGACGTATAGGGTCTGACGCCTGCCCGGTGCTGGAAGGTTAAGAGGAGGGGTGCAAGCTCTGAATCGAAGCCCCAGTAAACGGCGGCCGTAACTATAACGGTCCTAAGGTAGCGAAATTCCTTGTCGGGTAAGTTCCGACCTGCACGAATGGCGTAACGACTTCCCCGCTGTCTCCAGCATAGACTCAGTGAAATTGAATTCCCCGTGAAGATGCGGGGTTCCTGCGGTCAGACGGAAAGACCCCGTGCACCTTTACTATAGCTTTACACTGGCATTCGTGTCGGCATGTGTAGGATAGGTGGTAGGCTTTGAAGCAGGGACGCCAGTTCTTGTGGAGCCATCCTTGAAATACCACCCTTATCGTCATGGATGTCTAACCGCGGTCCGTCATCCGGATCCGGGACAGTGTATGGTGGGTAGTTTGACTGGGGCGGTCGCCTCCGAAAGAGTAACGGAGGCGCGCGATGGTGGGCTCAGAGCGGTCGGAAATCGCTCGTCGAGTGCAATGGCATAAGCCCGCCTGACTGCGAGACTGACAAGTCGAGCAGAGACGAAAGTCGGTCATAGTGATCCGGTGGTCCCGCGTGGAAGGGCCATCGCTCAACGGATAAAAGGTACGCCGGGGATAACAGGCTGATGACCCCCAAGAGTCCATATCGACGGGGTTGTTTGGCACCTCGATGTCGGCTCATCGCATCCTGGGGCTGGAGCAGGTCCCAAGGGTTTGGCTGTTCGCCAATTAAAGCGGTACGTGAGCTGGGTTCAGAACGTCGTGAGACAGTTCGGTCCCTATCTGCCGTGGGTGTAGGAATATTGACAGGATCTGTCCCTAGTACGAGAGGACCGGGATGGACATATCTCTGGTGGACCTGTTGTCCTGCCAAGGGCATAGCAGGGTAGCTATATATGGAATGGATAACCGCTGAAGGCATCTAAGCGGGAAACCAACCTGAAAACGAGTATTCCCTTGAGAACCGTGGAAGACGACCACGTTGATAGGCTGGGTGTGGAAGTGCGGCAACGCATGAAGCTTACCAGTACTAATCGTTCGATCGGCTTGATCGTTCCCATTGCTCATGCTCATCAAACAAGTTTGATGATGCTATCTACAGTCCTCACGCGCCAAAGGCGCTGCGGACGGCGCGCCGGACTTCCGGCGGCTCGGCTCTGCCGGCTGCTGCAATTATCCGGATAAGACGCAAAGACGTGTTCAAATCAAAAAGAGGCTCTGCCTCACCAGCTTCTCA
>NZ_JBVQPO010000038.1:0-2642 GCF_055710065.1 Ensifer sp. VA4
TGCGCGGCGACAATCAAGGTGAGACTCAGCGTCAATCAGGATGAGACTCGGCGGCGGGGGTGTGACGAAGGGAGGGCGTAGCCCGACCGGAGTTACACCCCCCGCCGCGGCGCAATTTTTAGGCGTCTCATGATCGCGGTCGGCCCGCTACGGTGGCGGTTTTCTGGAATGGAGAACCACCTTTGTGCCGGGTCGCCATGTAACCGATCATCAGATGAGATTATTCATGAAGTACCGACAAACGCATTCTGTTGAGGTCGCCGCCGCGAAGGCGTCGATCAGCCGGGCGACGGCGTTCCGCATGGAGAGAGAGCAGCGCCTTCCGTCGCAGAACAAGCCACCGCGCGGTCGGCGTCGTCCCGATCCGCTTGAGCATATCTTTGATGCGGAGGTCGTTCCGCTCCTCAAGGCCGCTCCCGGCATTCGCGCGGTCGCCATTTACGACGAGATGCTGCGGCGTCATCCGGAGCTGCCCGAAGGCATTCGCCGCACACTTGAGCGGCGCATCCGGTCATGGCGGGCCGTTCACGGTGAGGCACAGGAGGTGATCTTCCGCCAGACGCACGAGCCCGGCCGGTTGGGGCTGTCGGATTTTACCGACATGGGCAGCCTCGGCGTGACGATCGCCGGCCAGCCGCTCGACCATCTTGTCTATCACTTCCGGCTGGTCTGGTCGGGCTTCGAGCACGCCCATGTCATCCTTGGCGGCGAAAGCTTCGTCGCCTTGGCGGAGGGACTGCAGAATGCCCTGTGGTCCATTGGCGGCTCGCCGCTCTATCACCGCAGCGACAGCCTGTCGGCTGCCTTCCGCAACCTCGATGCCGATGCCAAGGTCGATCTGACAAACCGCTATGGGGACCTGTGCGCTCATTACCGGATGACGCCAACCCGCAACAACAAGGGCATCGCCCACGAGAACGGCTCGATCGAAAGTTCCCACGGCCATCTCAAGAACGCGGTCCGCGATGCACTCCTGATGCGCGGCACCCGAGACTTTAACGATCTCCGCTCCTACCGCGCCTTCATCGACGAGATCGTCAGCCGCCGCAATGCCGCACATGGCAAGCGCATCGATGCCGAGCGCCCGCATCTGCAGGCACTTCCCGATCGCCGCACCACCGACTTCGAGGAGGTGGTCGTCACCGTGTCGCGCACCGGCGGCTTCGCCTTGCGCAAGGTCTTCTACACCGTGCCCTCCCGTTTGATCGGCCACCGGCTGCGTGTGCGTTTGTTTGACGATCGCCTCGACGTCTTCATCGGCGGTACGCATCTGCTGACGTTGCCACGAGGTCGCGCCGACGCGAGCGGCAAGCATGACCAGGTCGTCAACTATCACCACGTGATCCACTCCCTGCGCAAAAAGCCCATGGCGCTTCTCAACCTGGTCTATCGCGACAAGCTCTTCCCCCGGCCGGAATATCGAAGGGCTTTCGACACTCTCATCGAGCAACTGCCTGGCCGGCAGGCTTGCAAGATCACCGTCGAATTGCTGGCTCTGGCGCATGATCGCGGTTGCGAGCGTGAACTGGCCGAGGAGCTTGCCAGAACGCTCGACGCCCGCAAACTGCCCGACCTGGTGGCCTTGAGAGCGATCTTCGGCCCGGACCCGGATCAGTTGCCGACCGTTCATGTGCAGCTCGCATCGCTCAATAGCTATGAAGCCCTGATGGGGTCTGCCTATGCGGGAGAGGCCGCATGAAGAACGTCCACAACACCATCGACGAAGCCCGCCTCGGCATCATGCTCAATGAACTGAGGCTGCCGACAATCAAAACGCTGTGGCCGCAATTTGCCGAACAGGCCGATCGTGAAGGGTGGCCTGCGGCTCGCTTCCTCTCCGCCATCGCCGAACACGAGCTGGCTGAGCGGGCGCATCGCAGGATCGAACGTCACCTCGCCGAGGCGCATCTGCCGCCCGGAAAGACGCTCGAGAGCTTCGCTTTCGACGCCGTGCCCATGGTCTCCAAGGCGCAGGTCATGGCCATTGCCGCCGGCGATAGCTGGCTCGCCAAAGGTGCCAATATCCTGTTGTTCGGCCCGCCCGGCGGCGGAAAGAGCCATCTCGCCGCAGCCATTGGCCTCGCACTGATCGAGAACGGTTGGCGGGTGCTGTTCACGCGCACGACCGACCTCGTCCAGAAGCTGCAGGTCGCACGGCGTGAGCTCCAGCTCGAATCCGCCATCGCAAAGCTCGACAAGTTCGATCTGCTCATCCTCGACGATCTGGCCTACGTCACCAAGGACCAGGCCGAGACCAGCGTGCTCTTCGAACTCATCTCCGCAAGATATGAGCGGCGTTCGATCATGATCACCGCCAATCAGCCCTTCGGAGAATGGAACCGCGTCTTTCCGGACCCGGCCATGACGCTTGCCGCGGTGGACCGACTTGTTCATCACGCAACGATCTTTGAAATGAACGTCGAAAGCTATCGGCGACGTTCCGCCATGGAAGCCAAACGCCAGCGCGGCAGACCTGCCGCCTTCGCGACAATCAAAAGCTCTTCCGAGTTTGTCGCGGAGCGGCAATCAGAACACGATGAGACTCTTGCCAGCGACAATCAGCATGATACCTTCGTGCCGACCGCGACATAAGAGTCTCATCCAGATTGTCGCCGCCGTCTCATCCTGATCGTCGCGCCATA
>NZ_JBVQPO010000039.1:0-2598 GCF_055710065.1 Ensifer sp. VA4
TCTCCGTCCCTGAAGAGTTTCCATTTGGTCGGGCGGAAGGCGATGCGGCTGTGGTCGCCGGCGGCGGCGCGTTCGGGCGAGAGTTCGATCTCGACCGGCGGGTGATTGCGGCCGAGGTCGAGTTCGAGATGGCGGGTGCCGGCGACGCGGCGGCTGGCGGTGACGAGGCCGGCGAGACAGCCGCCGCAGCCGTCGATCAGCTCGATGTCGTGCGGGCGGAAGTGCAGGTCGGCCGAGCCGTCCGGCTCGGCCGGGGCCCTAAGGCCGATCGGCCGGTCCTCGAACCAGATCTCACCGTTCTGGAGCGTCACGGCGAGGCAGTTCGACTGGCCGATGAAGCCATAGACGAAGGGCGAGACCGGATGGTCGTAGATCTCGTCCGGGGTGCCGACCTGCTCGATCGCGCCCTGGCGCATCACCACGACCCGGTCGGCGAGTTCCAGCGCCTCCTCCTGGTCGTGGGTGACGAAGATCGTCGTGTGGCCGGTGCGGTCGTGGATCTCCCGCAGCCACTTGCGCAGTTCCTTCCTCACCTGGGCGTCGAGCGCGCCGAAGGGCTCGTCGAGCAGCAGCACGTTCGGTTCGACCGCCATGGCGCGGGCGAGTGCGACGCGCTGGCGCTGGCCGCCGGAGAGCTGCGCCGGATAACGCTTGTCGAGGCCGGAAAGCTGCACCAGCTCGAGGAGATCGAGGGCCCGCTTACGGATCTCGGCCGCCGGCGGCCGGCGGTGGCCGGGCCGCACCTTGAGGCCGAAGGCGACGTTGTCGAGCACCGTCATGTGGCGGAAGAGGGCATAGTGCTGGAAGACGAAGCCGATGTTGCGCTGCTGCACCGTCTTTTGCGAGGCATCCTCGTCGCCGAAGAAGATCGTGCCGCCGGTCGGGCTTTCGAGCCCGGCGACGAGGCGCAACAGCGTCGTCTTGCCGGAGCCGGAGGGACCCAAGAGCGCGATCAGCTCACCGGAGCGGATGTCGAGCGAGACGTCGTCGAGCGCCGGGAAGCGGCCGAATTCCTTGCGGATGTTGTGAACGCGCACGTCCATGGCGATACCTTTCGAATGCGGGCTTTCCCGGTCAGTGCCTGCGGCTGGCGGCGATCTCGGCGCTGTAGCGGATCTCCAGCGCCGTCTTCAAAATCAGGGTGATCAGCGCCAGCAGCGCCAGCAACGCCGCCACCGCGAAGGCGGCGACGAAGTTGTATTCATTATAGAGGATTTCCACCTGCAACGGCATGGTGTTGGTCTCGCCGCGGATGTGGCCGGAGACGACCGAGACGGCGCCGAACTCGCCCATGGCGCGGGCGTTGCATAAGAGCACGCCGTAGAGCAGCCCCCATTTGATGTTCGGCAGCGTCACGTGCCAGAAGGTCTGCCAGCCCGACGCCCCCAAGGACAGCGCCGCCTCCTCGTCGCTACTGCCCTGTTCCTGCATCAACGGGATCAGCTCGCGGGCGACGAAGGGGAAGGTGACGAAGACGGTGGCGAGCACCAGGCCGGGCACGGCAAAGAGGATCTGGATGCCGTGGCTCTGCAGCCACGGGCCGATCAGGCTGTGCGAGCCGAACAACAGCACGAAGACGAGGCCGGAGATCACCGGCGAGACCGAGAACGGCAGGTCGATCAGCGTCGTCAGGAAGGCCTTGCCCTTGAACTCGAACTTGGCGATCGCCCAGGCGGCGGCGACGCCGAAGACGAGGTTGAGCGGCACGGCGATGGCGGCGACGGTCAGCGTCAGGCGGATCGCCGAGAAGGTCTCGGCGTCGCCGAGCGCCATGACGAACTCGGCCGGCCCCTTGCGCAGCGCCTCGGTGAAGACGGCGGCGAGCGGCAACAGCAAAAACAGCGCGACGAAGACAAGGGCGGTGATCGTCAGCGTCAGCCGGGCAAGGCGGCTTTCCGAGGTGGCGGCGGCAAGCTGCGGCAGGGCCGCTTGCCGGCCGGGGCTTGCCACGGAGCTGGCGGTCAGATCATGCGACATAGACATATCTCCGCCGGCTCCAGGCCTGGATCGAGTTGATGAACAACAGCATCGCAAACGAGATCGCCAGCATCACCGCGGCAATCGCGGTGGCGGCGGCGTAGTTGAACTCCTCCAGCCTTATGACGATCAACAGCGGCGCGATCTCGGAGACATAGGGCAGGTTGCCGGCGATGAAGATCACCGAGCCGTATTCGCCGACGCCGCGGGCAAAGGCGAGCGCAAAGCCGGTGAGGCCGGCCGGCATCAGCCCCGGCAGCAGCACCCGGCTGATCGTCTGGAAGCGGCTGGCGCCAAGGGTGGCGGCGGCCTCCTCGACCTCCTTGTCGATCTCCTCCATGATCGGCTGCACGGTGCGCACGACGAAGGGCAGGCCGACGAAGATCAGCGCGACGACGATGCCGGCGGGGGTGAAGGCGACCTTGAGGCCGAGCGGCTCGATGACCTGGCCGATCCAGCCATTGGGCGCATAGAGCGTCGTCAGGGCAATGCCGGCGACCGCGGTCGGCAGCGCGAACGGCAGGTCGACCATGGCGTCGACCACCCGCTTGCCGGGGAAACGATAGCGCACCAGCACCCAGGCGAGGATGACGCCGAAGATCAGGTTGATCACCGCGGCGA
>NZ_JBVQPO010000041.1:0-1951 GCF_055710065.1 Ensifer sp. VA4
TAGATGCCCTTGAGGTTCAGCATCTTGAAGATCACCTTGTTCCAGTCGATCTCGAAGCCGGCCGGCGCGATGCCGAGGATGGCGATCTTGCCGCCATTGTTCATCTTGTCGATCATGTCGCGGAAGGCCGGTGCCGCACCGGACATTTCCAGCCCGACGTCGAAACCCTCGGTCATGCCGATCGCCTTCATCACGTCGGCAAGGTTTTCCTTCGACGCGTCGACGACGTAGTCGATGCCGACGCTTTTCGCGAGCGCCAGCCGTGTCGGGTTGATGTCGGTGATCACCACCTTGCGGGCGCCCGAGCGCTTGGCGACCAGCGCCCCCATGATGCCGATCGGCCCGGCGCCGGTCACGAGCACGTCCTCGCCGACGAGGTCGAAGGAAAGCGCCGTGTGCACGGCATTGCCGAACGGGTCGAAGATCGCGGCGATCTCATCGGGCACGTCGTCCGGGATCGGCACGACGTTGTATTCCGGCAGGCAAAGGAACTCGCCGAAGGAGCCCGGCCGGTTGACGCCGACGCCGAGCGTGTTGCGGCACAGATGCCCGCGGCCGGCGCGGCAGTTGCGGCACTTGCCGCAGACGATATGCCCCTCGCCCGAGACCCGTTCGCCGACATGGTACTTGGTGACGGCCGAGCCGACCTCGGCGATCTCGCCCATGAACTCGTGGCCGACGACCATCGGCACCGGTATCGTCTTCTGCGCCCACTGGTCCCAGTTCCAGATGTGCACGTCGGTGCCACAGATCGCCGATTTCTTGACCTTGATCAGCACGTCGTTCGGGCCGATCTCCGGCACCGGCACGCGCTCCATCCAGAGACCTTCTTCCGGCTTCGACTTGACCAGCGCCTTCATCATGTTCGTCATTTGATTGCCTCCATCAAACCTTCTCTGGGGTTTGCCCCTCATCCACCGGCAAGCGCTTGCCCCTCATCCGGCTGCCGCCACCTTCTCCCCGTCGAGACGGGGAGAAGGGATATGCCGCGCCCTCTACGCCCATCTCGAACGGCCGACCGGTTCTGCCTTTTGCGAGGCCATCTGCCGGGCACGTCCCCTCTCCCCGCCTGCGGGGAGAGGGTTAGGGTGAGGGGCAAACCCGAGGAGAGGGCAAATTCTTCGTTCTGTCCCTCAGATCACGCCGAGCTCGCGGCCGACCTCTTCGAAGGCGGCGATTGCCCGGCGCACGTCGTTCTCGCTGTGCGCCGCCGACATCTGCGTGCGGATGCGCGCCTGCCCCTTGGGCACCACCGGGAAGGAGAAGCCGATGACATAGACGCCCTTCTTCAGCATGCGTGCCGCCATCTCCTGGGCGAGTGCCGCATCGCCGAGCATGACCGGGATGATCGGATGCCCCTCGCCGGCGAGCGTGAAGCCGAGCTTCGACATCTCGTTGCGGAACAGCGCCGCATTGGCATAGAGCCGCTCGCGCAGCGCATCGCCGTTCTCGATCAGGTCGAAGACCTTGAGCGACGCTGCCGCGATCACCGGCGCCAGCGTGTTGGAGAACAGATAGGGGCGCGAACGTTGCCTGAGCCAGTCGACGATCTCGGCCTTCGCGGAGGTATAGCCGCCGGAGGCGCCGCCGAGCGCCTTGCCGAGCGTGCCGGTGATGATGTCGATCCGGCCCTCGACGCCGCAGTGCTCCGCCGAGCCGCGACCGTTCCTGCCGACGAAACCGACCGCATGGCTGTCGTCGACCATGACCATGGCGCCGTATTTGTCGGCGAGGTCGCAGACCCCTCTGAGATTGGCGATGATGCCGTCCATCGAGAACACGCCGTCGGTGGCGATCAGCTTGAAACGGCTGCCTTCGGCCTTCTTCAGTTCCTCCTCCAGCGCCGCCATGTCGTTGTTGGCATAGCGGAAACGCTTGGCCTTGGAGAGGCGCACGCCGTCGATGATCGAGGCATGGTTGAGCGCGTCGGAGATGATCGCGTCCTCTTCGC
>NZ_JBVQPO010000042.1:0-1487 GCF_055710065.1 Ensifer sp. VA4
GCCCGGCTCAAGGACTGGCGTCGCATCCACACCCGCTACGACCGATGCGCTCATACCTTCCTGTCAGCCATTGCCTTCGCCGCAGCATTCATCTTTTGGATCAATGAGTCCTGACCCTAGTCATCTGGAACTGAAGTTCATTACATTGTACGCTTTGCCTGTTCATGGGAGGTTGAGCAATGGCAAATGCGACTGGCCGACCGACGGCACCATTGATTTTGAGCGAGGCGGAGCGGGAGTATTTGGAGCGGCAGGTGCGTAAGCATCGCGTTGCTCGCTCCATGTCAGAGCGGTGCCGGATCATTCTTCGCTGTGCCGACGGAATTGCGAGCAAGGTCGTTGCCGGCGAACTCGGCGTGCATGAACATACGGTTGGCAAATGGCGGCGGCGCTTTCTTAAAGATCGGCTCGATGGCCTGCTCGACGAAGTTCGCCCTGGCCGGCCCCGCACGATCGGCGATGATCAGATTGCTGCTGTGATCGAGCGCACGCTGCGTTCTACGCCCACGGATGCGACCCATTGGTCCATCCGCTCGATGGCAGGAGCCGCTGGTTTTTCGCACACGACGATCCGCCGGATATGGAACGCCTTCGGCCTGCAGCCCCATCGCAGTGAGACGTTCAAGCTGTCCAGCGATCCTTTGTTCGTCGATAAGGTCCGCGACATCGTCGGTCTTTATCTGTCGCCTCCCAATCGGGCGCTGGTTCTCAGCGTGGACGAGAAGAGCCAAATCCAGGCGCTCGATCGCGAGCAGCCAGTGCTGCCGATGATGCCTGGCATGCCTGAACGGCGTACCCATTCTTATGTTCGGCACGGCACGACGACATTGTTTGCAGCACTCGATGTCGCCTCCGGCTTTGTCATCGGCAAATGCTACAAGCGGCATCGGGCCACCGAGTTCCTGGACTTCCTGAAGCAGATCGATGCGAACGTGCCGCCCGATTTGGACGTGCATATCGTGATGGACAACTATGCAACGCACAAAACTGCATCGATCAAGAACTGGCTGATGCGGCGGCCACGCTACCATGTGCACTTCACGCCAACCTCAGCCTCCTGGATCAACCAGGTTGAACGCTGGTTTGCGGAATTGACCCGCAAGCAACTACGACGTGGCGTCCATACTTCGACAGCTCAACTCGAAGCCGACATCAAAAGCTTCATCGAGCGCCACAACGAAAACCCAAAGCCATACCGCTGGACCAAATCGGCAGACGACATTCTCGCATCCGTCAAGCGCTTCTGTCAGAAGGTCGACAACAGCTTATGACACGAATTTCGGATTCAGATGACTAGCTAGCACTGGCCAAAGCTCTGCTCATCGGCTGTCGGGACGGTGGCGCCCGAAGACACGTGCGTCTAGTCATCTGGAACTGAAGTTCATTACATTGTACGCTTTGCCTGTTCATGGGAGGTTGAGCAATGGCAAATGCGACTGGCCGACCGACGGCACCATTGATTTTGAGCGAGGCGGAGCGGGAGTATT
>NZ_JBVQPO010000043.1:0-1487 GCF_055710065.1 Ensifer sp. VA4
TCCAACGGATTTGCGTTACCGTGATAAATCCCTTCGGGATTTACACTTGGCGCGGGGTGGAGCAGCCCGGTAGCTCGTCAGGCTCATAACCTGAAGGCCGCAGGTTCAAATCCTGCCCCCGCAACCACTGAGACTTGAATATTTTGCCATTCAAGTCGCTTCACTGAAAGCTCCTCCGCGTAAGCGTCTAGGAGCTTTTTGCGTTTCTGCTCCGTATCGAGTTCGCCGGCGCGCAGCCGCTCCAGATAATCGTGACGCGTGAGCGTCTCGAACCGCTTCTCCAGGATTGTCGCCGCTTCCATGGCCGCGAGGATCGAGGCGATCTGGTCGTGGACTTCCAAGGTGGCCGGTGTCTTGCCGATGACGACCTTCCGGATGAACTGGCGCACGATGTTGATGAACGGCTTCTTCGTCTCGGGATCGGCGTGCTCGCGGATGTAGTAGGAGGCGGAGTTGATGATCAGCTCGACGGCCTGCGGGCTGACTCCCGCCTTCAGCTTCTTGATCTTCTCCCCGAAATCCTCTTCGGCCGGCACGCGAGCCCTCGAAGGTCTGCGATTGACCTCCGATGACATCGTCGACGCCAACTGGGTGGACAATGGCCCTGGCTGGCTTGCTGTCCTGCTACGCTCCAGGGCTGACGTCTTGGCGCTGCGCCCGGACTTTGCCGTGCTTTCCGGGTTGCGGGTCGGTGTTGTTGCCCCCTGGGACCCCATGAAGGATGGGTGGGATGCAGATTTCGAGGTGCGTGCCTTTACCGCGGCCGGTTTTGAAGATCCTGTAACCGGCAGTCTAAACGCTGGCATCGCGCATTGGTTGATAGGAAACGGCATCGCGCCCTCGTCGTACATTGCCAGCCAGGGTACGGTCCTTCGAAGGGAAGGACGTGTTCATGTGGAGAAGATCGAGGACCAGATTTGGATCGGCGGCGACGTGACGACGTGTATCGAGGGCGTTGCAGCCGTTTAATTTGAACCCGTCATCGAAGTCCCTGCCAGATCAGGCTGCCTAAACTGCGGTCTTAACCGGATGGTTACGCTAGATCTTCTTATGGGGATCTGCTCAAAGCGCCCTGCCGACCGTCATGAACTCGGCGGTATAAAGTCGCAATGGGGCCGTTAATCGGCATCATCTAGCCACTATAGCTTGCAGCAGGTCCTTCCGCCACGCAAGGCCGGCGTTAGTTGCGACACCCAGCGGTGAGGCGCCATCCACCACAAGGAAACATGCGGTAGTGGATTGGTGCTGACTTTAGCGACAGGGATGTCTCTGAAGGGAGTATCAAACCGACGGCAAATGGTGGAGTCAGTCGGATGTCGATCCGCTAAAAAGGTAGAGTGGGCGCAGAACTCGCACGCTGGCCGCGAGTGCATCGCAGCTATGGAGAACGCTCAAACCAACCATTTCCAAGTGTTCCTGATCCAGCGGCAGCGCATCAAACGTCTGGTCGATCTCAGCGCTATGGGTTGGATCGAGGTCCCCATGAA
>NZ_JBVQPO010000044.1:0-1289 GCF_055710065.1 Ensifer sp. VA4
GGAGGCCTCGAATTACCGCTGAATTGGTGATCGGCGGCGCGGCCTAATGGCTGTTGGCGGTTTTTGCCTCCGATTTTGCGTTGGATTTCGTGGTGTCACGGCCCTTTCGGGGCGGCATGCTTCATGCTGTGGCGCGTCGCCCTTCGTGGAAGACATAGCGGAGCATGTTGTAGGCGATGTTGGCCATGCCAATCTTCACCGTCGCCCTGTTGATACCAATGGTTCGGATGAAGAGCTTCATCTTGTCCTTTTGTCGAGCGAACACATGCTCGACAGCGGAGCGCACTTTCGAGCGGCGACCATTGGCCCGCGACATCGCTTCCGGCATCGGCTTGCCCTTCGGCTTTCTCTGATGGATATCCGACTTCAGGCCGTTCTTTTCCAGCCATTCCTCGTTTGATTTCGACCGATAGGCGCTGTCGGCCCAGACCGTCGAGGCGGTATTGTCCTTGGTCACGACATTCCTGAGTTGGGCGCCGTCATGGGCGGCCGCACTCGTCACCGTCCATCCCCGGATGAACCCATGCGCCCGGTCGATGCCGGCATGGTTTTTGTAACCGAACATCGGAATGGCGATGTCATGCTGCTTGGTCGCGGCTGATGTCGGCGTTTGTGTCGGCTGCTTCGCCTTGGAATATTTCACTGTCCAACGCGCATCGCGATCCTTCTGGGCAAGCTTGGCGGGCTTGTCCTTCCACTCGTCCGGGATCTCACCAGCCTTTATCGCGTCTTTCTCGTCCTGGCTGTTGTGCTGCCTGGGCGCCTGGATGATCGTTGCATCAACGATCTGACCACCTTTGGCCAGGTAGCCCGACCGTGACAGATGCTTGTCGAAACGGGCGAATAGGTTGTCGATGGCACCGGCCCGCACCAGGCTTTCGCGGAACAGCCAGATCGTCTTGGCATCCGGAACCTTGTCGGAAAGGCCGAGCCCGAGAAACCGCATGAACGACAACCGGTCCTGGATGACGAACTCGGCCTGGTCGTCGGAGAGATTGTAGAGCGCCTGCAGCACCAGGATCTTGAACATCAGCACCGCCGGGAACGGCGGACGCCCGCCCTTTGATCCGTCGGATCGCTTCAATGCCTTCGCCAACGGCTTCTCGAACACAGCCCAGGGAATGATGCTGTTGAGCTTCTCCAGAGGGTCGCCGACGGCACTCAGGCGCTCGTAACGCTCGTCCAAATCCCAAAAGCCTGGCTGCCCACGCATCATCCGTTCCCGCAAATCACACAGCCAGGATTGAATCACGAAAACCGGCTGAAGGGGAGGTTTTTAGAGGCGTCCA
>NZ_JBVQPO010000045.1:0-950 GCF_055710065.1 Ensifer sp. VA4
TGGCAATGCCGGCAATGATCCCGGCATTCGCAATTCCGGCCTTGTGCCCCAACTCGCTGTAGATACGATGACTTTCAACGCCATTTTCACGCGCTGTTTCAGGATCACCGGACATGTACCGGATGAAGGCGGTCGAGTTCAAAATGCGCGCCAACGGCTCCGGTTCGCCTGTGGTCCGCGCATGTTGCAAAGCCTTGTCCGACCATGTTCTCGCTTCCGAAAACTGGCCTCTCGATATCCAGAGCCACGTCAGCGCCTCGATGAGCTTGGCGGATTGAACGGCGCTGGATTGCTTCATTCGCCATTCGAGTGCCACCCGAATGTTCCCGGACTCTTGCATCAGGTGCTCGACCGAATCGCGCTGGTTGAACCTCATCACGTTTGGCGCGGCGGACAGGACAAGCTCGGTAAAATGGTCCGCCTGACGGTCGCGGATCGTTTCGTACCCGTCCGACCCTTGCAGTTTGTCGAGCGCATAATCGCGAACCGTGTCCAGCATGTTGAGACGTGGATGGCCCAGAGCCGTCGTTCTGAACAAGAGGCTTTTGTCCAGAAGAGCTTCCACGTGGTCAACGACATCGATCTCGTCCTCGAACAAGGAGGCGACGGCACGAAGACCAAACCCGCCGTTGAAGACGGCCGACGCATAAAAAACCCGGCGCTGGCCTTCCGTCAGGAGATGGTCGCTCCATCCGATCATCAGACGAAGGGTACGGTGACGGGGATCAATATCCCGCGCCTTGCTGCGAAGGTCTTGCATACTGCTTTGAAGGCGGTCCTCCAGCTCCGCTACACTGAGGAGTCCTACCTGCGAGGCTGCCAGTTCAAGCGCCAGTGGTAGCCCGTCAAGTTTCCGGCATATTCTGGATACCGGCCCCAATGTGTCATCCCCCAGGCTGAAGTCCGGCCGCTCGCGGCGTGCGAACTTCTCGAAGAGCTGCACGGACGGG
>NZ_JBVQPO010000046.1:0-921 GCF_055710065.1 Ensifer sp. VA4
TTCGCCGAGCAGCGGCTCGATGGGCTTTACGACGAGCCGCGTCCCGGCGCGCCGCGCCAGATCGGCGACGAAGAGATCGCCGAGACGATCCGGTTGACGCTGGAGACGACACCGCCGGACGCCACCCACTGGAGCCTGCGTTCGATGGCACGGGCGGTCGGACATGCGCCCTCGACGATCCATCGCATCTGGACGGCCTTCGGGCTGCAGCCGCATCGCGCCGAAAGTTTCAAGCTGTCTTCGGATGCGCTATTCGTCGAGAAGGTGCGCGACATTGTCGGCCTTTATCTCAACCCGCCCGAGCGGGCGCTGGTGCTCTGCGTCGATGAGAAGAGCCAGATCCAGGCACTCGATCGCAGCCAGCCGGTGTTGCCGATGCGGCCCGGCCAGATCGAGCGGCGCAGCCACGACTACACCCGGCATGGAACACTTTCGCTCTTCGCCGCGCTCGACGCTGCCACCGGCAAGATCATCGGTCGCTGCTTCAAGCGTCACCGCGCGCAGGAATTCCTGAGATTCCTGCGCGAAATCGAAGCCAACGTGCCGCCAGACCTTGATATCCACATCGTCATGGACAACTACGCCACCCACAAGACCAGCGCCATCCGCAGCTTCTTTCTCAAGCGGCCCCGCTGGCACATTCATTTCACCCCGACGGCGGCGTCATGGCTCAACCAGGTCGAGCGCTTCTTTGCCAACCTGACCGAAAAGCAAATCCGGCGCGGCGTGCACCGCTCCACCGCTGAATTGGAGGCGGCAATCACCGCCTATATCGACGCCGTCAACACCGATCCCAAACCGTTCCGATGGACCAAATCGGCAGACGATATCCTCGCCACCATCAAACGCTTTTGCCTGGCAACCCTGCAAATCGCCGATGTGCAAAACAAATCGGCAGAAACTTCTGAATCAGGACACTAG
>NZ_JBVQPO010000047.1:0-876 GCF_055710065.1 Ensifer sp. VA4
ACCGCAGCGTCGAGAGTGCAAAAACTTGGTTGCAAGAGCGTCCGACGATCGAGGTCGTGAGCCGAGATCGCTGTGGTTTGTATGCTCAGGCAGCCCGAGAGGGCGCCCCGCAGGCCCGCCAGGTGGCTGACCGTTTTCATCTGGTCCAAAATCTCAGGGAGGCAATCAAGGAACAGATGAGCGTCTACGGTCACGCCCATGTTAGACCCATTCTCTCTGAAGATGCTATCGCCAGCGCCAGGTCACAGCAGCGCCGTGCCCGCCTGGCGCACAGGCAATCTCGTCAGGAAATATTCGACACGTTTCAAGTTTTGCGGCAGCAGGGCCTCACGTACAGCGAGATTGCAAGGCGGACCGGATACGAGCGCCGCAGCATCGCGAATTGGCTTACTTCCAATGCACCTCGAGACAGGAATCGGGCGGCATTGAATCTGACATCGCCACTGTATTTTGAAGCATTCCTGGCTGAATGCTGGAAAAATGGAAACCGGGTTGGGCGCCATCTGTTTTACAATATCAAGAACCGTGGTTACACGGGCAGCCGCTCCAATCTGGAGCGCCTGTTGAAGGTGTGGCGCGAAGTCGAAAACATTCAACCCGACGAGCCGCCTCCGGAGACGGATGTTTCAGAACCCGTCCGCGATCCTGATACGGGCCATATGATCTCATCTGTGGTGGCCGCAGCTTTGTGCATAAAACCGCGCGGCCTGCTGACAGATCGTCAGGCCAGAAAGGTCAATGCATTGAAGCAGGGCTCTCGAGCGTTCGCCATAATGCGTGGCTTGGCCATGCGCTTCAACGGCATCTTGCGCAGCAGGAGCCCGGACGCGCTGGATGAATGGATCGACGATGCCATCGACACCGAGCTCACGGCAA
>NZ_JBVQPO010000048.1:0-851 GCF_055710065.1 Ensifer sp. VA4
AGCTAGGCTCAGGACCCATTAATTGGTTGAATTGACGACTGGGTGGTGATTCAAGGTGGCAGGAGGATGCCACCTTGACTGATTTGCTGATGTTGACCCCGGAGCAGATGCGCCGGATTGAGCCCTATTTTCCGCTTTCGCATGGGGTTCCACGCGTGGACGACCGGCGGGTGCTGAGCGGCATCCTGTTTGTGATCCGCAATGGATTGCGCTGGCGGGATGCCCCTGCCGGCTACGGTCCGCACAAGACCATCTACAACCGCTTCATCCGCTGGAGCCGACTGGGCGTGTTCAACCGCATCCTGGCCGAACTAGCCGCGCAGAGTGGCGGTACCGAGAAGCTGATGATCGATGCCACTCATCTCAAGGCGCATCGAACGGCGGCGAGCCTGCTCAAAAAGGGGCTCTACCCCGATGTATCGGACGCAGCCGGGGCGGGTTGACTACCAAACTGCAGGTGGTTTGCGACGGCAAGGGACGGCCGCTGCTGCTGCATCTGAGCGAGGGACAGGCCAACGATCACAAGACTGCTGCCGCAGTTCTCGAGCAGCTACCGCACGCCAGCTTCCTGCTCGCCGACAGGGCCTACAGTTCCGCTGCCTTCCGGCAGGCGCTGGCAGATCGAGGCATCACGCCGTGCATTCCTCCTCATGCCAAACACCGCACAAAGCACGTATATGATCCAATCCTCTACCGACAGCGCCACAAGATCGAGAACATGTTCGCCCGGCTCAAGGACTGGCGTCGCATCCACACCCGCTACGACCGATGCGCTCATACCTTCCTGTCAGCCATTGCCTTCGCCGCAGCATTCATCTTTTGGATCAATGAGTCCTGACCCTAGTCATCTG
>NZ_JBVQPO010000049.1:0-787 GCF_055710065.1 Ensifer sp. VA4
CGTTGCCCAAACCTACGCGATGGGCCGGCTCGCACCTGCGGGGGCTGGTCTGCGCGACAGACTTACCATTCTGACGATCGAGGATGGTACGGTGCGCACCGCCTCGCTCAACGTGTCGAATTCCGTCACTGCGGCGCCGGAAGTCATCGCGCTCACGCCGGACGGCGCGACCGCTTTCGTGGTGGAGCGGCTCGGTGAACGGCCGGCCGGTGGAGAGACGGTGCGGGACCTCTCGCCGGGGAACCGGCTCTTCGCGGTCGACCTCAGCGACAAGGCAAATCCGGTGATCGCGGATACGATTGAGATCGCCCCGTTCCCTGAGGCGCTCTCCGTCGGCCCACAAGGTGACAGGGTGGCGGTCGTCTCGAATACCCCGGACGCGAGCTATCTTCAGATCGCTGCCCTCGCCGACGGCAGGTTCGGGGAAGTCGCGCGGTTCAGCCTGGGCGATCTCGGCGTGGAGGGCTCGTCTTCCGGACCGCGCGGCGGCATGACGGCGACGAATGTCCAATGGCATCCGAGCGGTCGCTTTCTAGCCGTCAACATAAACACGCAGAACCGGGTCGCGTTCTTTGCGGTGACGGAGCAAAACGGAGCTCTCAGCGTGCGATCTTGGGGCAACATCGTCGAGGTTTTCGAGGGCCATGCTGGCGCGGATGCTGACAGCGGTGCGGGTCTCGAAGTTTTTCGCGTGGTACGCGGCGAACGCCCCGCGCTCGAAAGGCTCGGCCGCGTTCCTGTTCCCCATGGCGCCCATCACGTCGTCGTCGGACAGTGACATTTCGAT
>NZ_JBVQPO010000050.1:0-711 GCF_055710065.1 Ensifer sp. VA4
ACCTCAGCGCCGCCCAGCGAGTTGCACACCGTTTCGATGGCGGAGATACCGGGTGCCTCTTGCAGGCCTATGGCCTTGCAGATCTCCGAACCGATCAGGTCCGGATTGTCAATTTCTCTCAACTGTACGAAAAACACGCCCCGTGAAAACAAGCTCAGCGCCGATCTGCCAGCGTGCATCGCCAAGCTTGTCTTGCCCACGCCGCCGGCGCCCGTCAGCGTAACAATACGGCTCTTTTTATCGGCCAGGATTTGATTTAGCCGGGCTAATTCCAGGCGCCGACCGTAGAGAACCGGCAAATCGGACGGGAGGTTGGTGCGATTGGCGCCGATCGATGAGATAGGTGCAAATTCGCTTTGTAGTCCCGAGACCACCAGATCGAACAGCGCTTCAGGATAGCGAAGATCCTTGAGGCGATGAAATCCGAGATCGCGGACCTTCACGGTCGCTCCGATGAGGCCTTCCGCCAGTTCATCGCGGACAACGTTCGAAATGACGATCTGACCTCCGTGTGCCACCGATGCGATACGAGCCGCACGATGCACCTCTATCCCGGTTATGGTGGCATCGTGTCTTCTCACAGTTCCGGAATGCAGGCCCATCCGGACCAGTGGCTTGCATCCTTGAGCCCATTCTTCTTTCGTTAGAGCAAATTGGGCGTCAATCGCTGCCTGAACCGCTTGGGTGGAGGCGGGAAAGAGTGCGAATACA
>NZ_JBVQPO010000051.1:0-669 GCF_055710065.1 Ensifer sp. VA4
GGAACACCGTGATCTTCGGCATGTCGCACATGCGCGGCAAGCAGTCCGTGCTCCTGAACATCGGTTCGCCCGATGGCCGCGTTGTCTTCGAGGAACTGGTGCGCTCCGTCGACGTCGTGGTCTGGAACGCCACCGACCGCCAGGTCAAGGCGATGGGGCTCGATGCCGAAGGTCTGAAGGCGCTCAACCCCCAAGCGATCTTCTGCCAGCTCGATTGCTTCGGCGGCGTTCGCACCGGCCCGCGCACCGACTATCTCGGCTATGACGATCTCGTGCAATCGGCAACCGGCATCATGCTGCGTTTCGGCGGCTCGATGGAAACGCCGGAAGAGCACGCCCATGTCGGCACCATCGACGTTATGTGCGGCTTCGGCGCGGCGCTCNGCGTCGCCACGGCTCTCTACCAAAAATCCAGAACCTGGATTGTCGGCCGCCCGCGCACATCGCTGTCGGCACTGACCGGCCTCGCTCAGATACCGTTCTGCTATGACTATGCGGGGCGCGGTCCGTTCGATGAGCCGTCCGGCCGCGAAACCAAGGGGTATCATGCCCTGTCGCGGCTCTACGAAACGGCAGGCGGCGATCACCTTCTTTTGTGCGCCTCGGAAGCCGATCTTCCGCGCTTCGGCAAGGTTGAAGGTCTGAGAGGGATTGTTGAGATGGTCGCGT
>NZ_JBVQPO010000052.1:0-624 GCF_055710065.1 Ensifer sp. VA4
CGCCAAGCGAAACGTCCGACGACCATTGAGAGACCGGAAGATAGGTGTCTTCCTCCTCGCGCAGTCCCTCGGCCACCAGCTCATCGTAGAGGCCGAGGGCTTGCAGGCAGCGCTTCGCATGGTTCTTGTGGCTGGGGCAGACGACGTAGAACATCCGCCCGTCGGCGCACATATAGCTGCGATAGAAGGGATCGAGGAACTCCTGGAGGTCGTCATAGGACATATCCATCGGCAGGCCCTCGCCGCGCCGGCGCTCGATCTCCCGCTCGCGCTGGGTCTGGTAACGCAGCGGATAATCATCGATCAGGATCGAATTGTAGGAGAGGCCCTCCATGACGGCACTTGCCAGCGGTACTTCGATGTGGTCGCCGTGCCCGGTGCGCTCGCGCGCCTGAAGCGCCAGCACCGTTGCGGACGCCGCAAGCATTGTGCCGTAGGCGGAAGAGAGCGGCAGCGGCGAGAACGAGGGGTTGATGCCCATCAAAACGCGATTGAGTCCCATATCCGTGAAGACGCCGGAGGACGCCGCAATTACCGCCTCGAAGGCCCTCCAGTCACGGCGAAGCTGATCGTCGGAGGCAAAACCGGGGATCGACAGGGTGATCAGCTCCGGCCGCGCCTTGC
>NZ_JBVQPO010000053.1:0-609 GCF_055710065.1 Ensifer sp. VA4
GATCAAAGCTCATTCGCAGCTCCCCACGGCTTATCGCAGCGTATCACGTCCTTCATCGCCTGTGCATGCCAAGGCATCCACCAAATGCCCTTTTGACACTTGATCGTTCTCATTGCCAATGCTCATCTTTATTTGGATCCAGCAAACCTATCCTCCTCGCTTGCGCTCGAAGGGGTGCTGTATCTGGCAATCCGGACAACCCTGAGATCGTCTAAATTCCAAACTCCAAAAACCCGGTTACCTTTTACAACCGAGCCAATCAGATGCCATCGACGTGTTCGATATGGTCGCTTTTTTGGAACCACGCCGAGCGGTTCACTTGCACCATATCTTAAGACCAGCTTCTCGAGATCTGTCCGGTGATGCGCGGTCAGGCAACACCAATCCAGCATGAACACCAGAAGGGCACTCTTGCGAGCACCCAAACAATGATCATGCCTCTAGGACAAGGCTTCCTTCCTACCTCCAAACCCTCCACCATCTCCGGTCGGCTAGACCATCCATGGTTTCCTGGGATCTGGGCTCGGACGTCTCCGACAATCTTTCGATCATCCTCAACACCTGGAAGCTTCCAGACATATCTTCTCTTCACAATGTAATCAGAACAGG
>NZ_JBVQPO010000054.1:0-579 GCF_055710065.1 Ensifer sp. VA4
GCCACCTGGCGGGCCTGCGGGGCGCCCTCTCGGGCTGCCTGAGCATACAAACCACAGCGATCTCGGCTCACGACCTCGATCGTCGGACGCTCTTGCAACCAAGTTTTTGCACTCTCGACGCTGCGGTCCTCCAAAACATCGACGACCGAATGACGCTCAAGATCGACCATGATCGTCCCGTACCGCGAGGAATGCCGCCAGCTCCAATCATCAATGCCCACAACTCGAACAGTGTCTTTTTGCGTGCATGCCGGATTATCGCGCTTCAATTGCCGCAAGATCGTGTCGTCGCTGACCGGCATGCCGAGCCGATGCATCAAGTGCTCTCCCGGACGACCGCCCATCCTGTGGCCAACCAAGCCCACAATCTCAGCCATCCGTTCAGTGCGTCGCATATAGGGTGAAGCAATCTCAGGCAATCTGTCGGTGAAGGTTCGTCGCCCGCATTTCCGGTGTCTACACTGCCACCGGTTCAGTGCGAGCTCGATTTTCACAACTTGACCTTGAACAGGCAAATCCTGGAGGCGGCGGTTGTGCCAGCCGTGCCGATGCCGGCTTTGCGTTCCACAATCCGGGCAG
>NZ_JBVQPO010000055.1:0-554 GCF_055710065.1 Ensifer sp. VA4
ACGTGGATGTGGCGGGCTCCAGCGTAGCGGGCGGGCGTGATCTCGCCATTGGCCAGCGGATGGCCGGAGCAGACGACGCCGACGAAGCGGTCGTGGAAGAGGGCCTGGGCGCGAAGCTCCGGGCCGGTCGCATCGCCGACGACGCCGGTTTCGAGGTCGACGCCGCCTTCGCGCAGAGGGCTGCTTTCCCGGTCGAGCTTCTGCACGAAGCGAAGGCGCACGCCGGGCGCTTCCGCATTGACGCGGGCAATCAGATCAGGGCCGAAATTCTCGACGAAGCCCTCGCGGTTCCTCAGCGTAAAGGTGCGGGTGAGCGTCTTCAGGTTGAGGCTCTCGGCCGGGCGGAGGCAGGCTTCGGCCGCCTCGACCAGCGGGCCGACGCGGCCGCGAAGCTCCAGCGCGCGCGGGGTGGGCACGAGGCCGCGGCCGGCGCGCACCAGCAAGGGATCGCCGGTCGCCTCGCGCAGCCGTGCCAGCGCCCGGCTCATGGCGGAGGGGCTGAGCTGCAGGCGGCTGGTGGCGCGGGCGACGCTGCCTTCCGAACGCAGCACATC
>NZ_JBVQPO010000056.1:0-538 GCF_055710065.1 Ensifer sp. VA4
CCTGTTCTGATTACATTGTGAAGAGAAGATATGTCTGGAAGCTTCCAGGTGTTGAGGATGATCGAAAGATTGTCGGAGACGTCCGAGCCCAGATCCCAGGAAACCATGGATGGTCTAGCCGACCGGAAATGGTGGAGGGTCTGGAGGTAGGAAGGAAGCCTTGTCCTTGAGGCATGGATGTTGTTTGGGTGTCCTTCGGGATGCCCTTCTGGTGTTCATGCTGGATTGGTGTTGCCTGACCGCGCATCACCGGACAGATCTCGAGAAGCTGGTCTTAAGACAGGCTGCAAGTGAACCGCTCGGCGTGGTTCCAATAAAGCAGACCTGTCGAACACGTCGATGGCATCTCATAAGGATTGGGTTGTAAAAGGTAACCCTTTCTGCCGCGCCCCTTCGGGGCGACGGCTAATGGATGAGCATTGGCAATGAGAACGATCAAGTGTCAAAAGGGCATTTGGTGGATGCCTTGGCATGCACAGGCGATGAAGGACGTGATACGCTGCGATAAGCCGTGGGGAGCTGCGAATGAGCTTTGATC
>NZ_JBVQPO010000057.1:0-490 GCF_055710065.1 Ensifer sp. VA4
ATGTTGTAGAATTTTGAAGTTTTTTTGAAAATGTCTGTTGACGTGTGAGAGGGGGTGGGTCTATAAGCCCGATCACTGACGAGGGCGGCGGCGCTGCTGGCGACGACGACCTTCGCTCTAGAGTTTCCTGGGTTGGCTGAGGCTGATTTTGGGTCTGGGACCTCGGCGGTTCTGGGCTTTATGGAAGCGGTTTGACGGATGGTGAGTTCGTCGGTTTTTTGACAATTGAATAATGAGAAAGAGAAACGTGGGCGGCGGAGCTCGCGGGACCTCAAGAGATTGGGGTTCTGGAAAGAGACTTTGGCGGTCACGTTTTGACAAGAGACAACACCAGTTTTCTCGGTTCGGACTTAGGTTTGGGCCGATTGAAGATGGGTGTGAGTTCTCGTCGATTCAGAGACGTGATTTAAGCCAATGATTGAATTCTCAACTTGAGAGTTTGATCCTGGCTCAGAACGAACGCTGGCGGCAGGCTTAACACATGCAAGTC
>NZ_JBVQPO010000058.1:0-489 GCF_055710065.1 Ensifer sp. VA4
TTCAGGACCATCTGCAAATCCGCGCGGTCTTCAAGGTCGGCAATGCCAAGACGCTGAACACGCTCGCCAACAGCCTGTTCGGCAAGGCGATGATCGGGCTCGAATATATGCTGAAGCGCAGCGGCCCGATGAGCATGTCGCCCTCGCAGCTCGGTGCCTTCACCCGTTCAGATGACAGCCAGGCCCATGCCAACCTGGAGTATCACGTCCAGCCGCTCAGCCTCGACGCCTTTGGCGAGCCGTTGCACAACATTCCCGCCTTCACCGCAAGCGTCTGCAACCTCAATCCGACCAGCGTCGGAAGCGTGCGCATTCGCTCCGGCAAGGCGTCGGATGCCCCGGCGATCGCGCCGAACTACCTTAGCACCGAAGAGGACCGCCGTATTGCTGCCGAGAGTCTCCGGCAGGTGCGCAAGATCGTGTCGCAGCCGGCGCTCGCGAAATACCAGCCGCGGGAGTGGAAACCCGGCTTGCAGTTTCAGAGCGACG
>NZ_JBVQPO010000059.1:0-480 GCF_055710065.1 Ensifer sp. VA4
TGCCGGCAATGTCCGGGGCCGAGCCATGCACCGGCTCGTAGAGCGCCTTGCGCTTGCCGCTGACCGCATCCGGGGCGCCGAGCGAGGCCGACGGCAGCATGCCGAGCGAGCCGGTCAGCATCGCCGCAACGTCCGACAGCATGTCGCCGAACAGGTTGTCGGTGACGATGACGTCGAACTGCTTCGGCTGGCGCACCAGCTGCATGCCGCCGGCATCCGCCAGCATGTGCTCGAGCTGGACGTCGGCATATTTCGCCTTGTGCGTCTCGGTCACCACCTGGTTCCACAGCACACCCGACTTCATGACGTTGCGCTTCTCCATCGAGCAGACGCGGTTTTGCCTTGTGCGGGCGAGCTCGAAGGCGACGCCGGCGATGCGCTCGATCTCGTAGGTGTCGTAGACCTGGGTGTTGATGCCGCGCTTCTGGTCGTTGCCGAGATCGATGATCTCCTTCGGCTCGCCGAAATAGACGCCGCCGG
>NZ_JBVQPO010000060.1:0-480 GCF_055710065.1 Ensifer sp. VA4
GTAAAGACGACTGAACGGGGCTGAAATGCGGCCTTGGTGACCTAACGCTTTTCGCGGTTTAGGGCTAAGCTGAGCCATGCTCGAGTGGATTCAAAACACGATGTCGACCCTTGGCTATCCGGGCGTCGCGCTGCTGATGTTTGTAGAAAATCTCTTCCCGCCGATTCCGAGCGAACTCATCATGCCGCTCGCAGGGTTTACCGCCGGGCGCGGCGAGCTGTCGTTTATCTGGGTGGTCGTCGCAGGCTCGCTCGGGTCGCTCCTGGGCCAACTGCCGCTCTACTATCTAGGCCGCTTGGTCGGTGAAGAGAAGCTGGTGCGCTGGGCCGACCGCTACGGTAAATGGCTCACCCTTTCCGGCGACGACATCCGGAAAGCTGACGACTGGTTCGATAAACACGGCACCAAGGCAGTTTTTATCGCCCGGCTGATCCCCGGCCTGCGCTCGCTCATCTCCATCCCGGCAGGCATCAGCGAGAT
>NZ_JBVQPO010000061.1:0-462 GCF_055710065.1 Ensifer sp. VA4
GGAGGACAGTCGAAATGANATCGATCGCGCGCTCCGCGCTTCCGCTTTCCGGCGTTCGGGTGGTTGATTTCGGGCAATATATTGCCGGCCCGGCTGTTGCCATGATCCTTGGCGATCTTGGCGCGACCGTCGTGCATGTCGATCCGCCCGGTGGCCCGCTCTGGGATAATCCCGCCAATGCCATCCTCAACCGCAACAAGCTGATCATCACCCTCGACCTCAAGACAGAGGAGGGGGTGGAACAGGCAAAGGCGCTGGTCGCCGAGGCCGATATTGTTGTTGAGAATTTCCGCCCCGGCGTGCTCGCCCGGCTCGGAATCGATTTTGCAGCGCTTCGCAAGGCGCGGCCGGAGCTGATCACCCTGTCGATCCCCGGTTTTGCCTCCGACGATCAGCTTCGCCGTGACTGGAGGGCCTTCGAGGCGGTAATTGCGGCGTCCTCCGGCGTCTTCACGGATATGG
>NZ_JBVQPO010000062.1:0-462 GCF_055710065.1 Ensifer sp. VA4
CAGCGGGCCGCCGGCGGCTCCGGTATCCTCCTCAGAACCCGAAGCCGCCGTTTCCTGCTAGCTTGGCAGATACTCAGCACTCCAGGTCTCGCTGATCGTACCGGAGGCGATCAGCCGGTCGATCTCGGCGTCGGTGCAGTTCAAGGACCGGAGAACGGCGCGCGTAGACGCCCCGTACTTCTCCGCCGGCGCGACAGCCTTGACCTTGCCGACGGCCGGACGGATGGCGAAGGGGTCGAGCTGCGTGACCGTGTGTCCGCTCGGATGGTTCGGGAAGATGGAGAAGGAATAGCTGCCCCGGTCGATCCCGGGCGTGCCGTCGGCAATACGGGCACTGCGGCTGCGGATCGTTTCGATGTTCTCACAGAGCGATACGCCAATATCGGCTTCCTGCAGGCGCTGCTGCCAGGTTTCCGCCGGCGCGGTCAGGAAAGCCCCTGCGAGATAGGCCTCGCGATCGGA
>NZ_JBVQPO010000063.1:0-413 GCF_055710065.1 Ensifer sp. VA4
CTGCCACTCGTCGTCGGCCCTGGTGTCACTCTGAACCGCGTCGCGCGGCGCGCCTGACGCGACGGCGAGCGCCGCGGCGTCACGGACACCACCGTCGTCGCGCCGGGGGTTCACGAGACCGTCGTCACTCAACTCACTCGCGGGCTCCCACTCATCGTCGGCGTGGAGCGTCTCGCCGCCGTTCGAGCCGGAGGTCTCGGCGGCGAACAGGCGCTGAGCGACGCGGGTCGAGCAGGTCGTCGACGTCGTCCATGTCGTAGCCGCCGTTGACGTCGGCGGCTCGCTCGGGAAACTCCGCCTCCACGACCTCGTGGGACGTCACGGCGTCGGTGACGCTGCCGTGGCCCTGCTCGAGCGCCGTCAGCGTCGCGATGACACGGTCGAGGAAGTCGTCCACAGCCACCTCGTCGTAT
>NZ_JBVQPO010000064.1:0-404 GCF_055710065.1 Ensifer sp. VA4
GTTCATGGGTAACAAAAAAATTGGTGGCTTCGGCATCGAAATCAAAAAGCTCTACAAAATCTTCGGTCCAAATGGTGCGGATTGCGTCAAACTTGTCGAGCAAGGTGTCACGAAGACGGAATTGAACACAAAGCATGGCCATGTCCTTGGTTTGAGAGATATTAACATCTCAATGCCGGCTGGCGGCATTCAGGTGATCATGGGACTTTCGGGATCGGGAAAGTCCACGCTCATCCGCCACATTAATCGCCTTATCGATCCGACGTCCGGTGAGGTAATCATCGGCGACGAGGATGTGGTCAAGATGGATGCCGTGCAGTTGCGTGAGTTCCGTCGGCATCAGACCGCCATGGTGTTCCAGAAGTTTGCGCTTCTCCCCCACCGCACCGTTCTCGAAAACACCC
>NZ_JBVQPO010000065.1:0-388 GCF_055710065.1 Ensifer sp. VA4
CTAGTGTCCTGATCGATAAATTTGTGCGATCATTTTCCCTGTTTGAGAAGGGGATGATCGATGGGCAAAGCGGCGGTTGCGATTGTCTTGACGGGTGAGGAGCGCGGTGAACTGGAGACATTGGTTCGCCGCCGCGGCACGGCGCAGGGCCTGGCGCGGCGGGCCCAGATCGTGCTGATGGCCGCGGACGGCGTTGAGAACAAGGAGATTGCCGCGCGGCTTGGCACGATGCCGAACACGGTGGCCAAATGGCGACGGCGTTTCGCCGAGCAGCGGCTCGATGGGCTTTACGACGAGCCGCGTCCCGGCGCGCCGCGCCAGATCGGCGACGAAGAGATCGCCGAGACGATCCGGTTGACGCTGGAGACGACACCGCCGGACGCCACCC
>NZ_JBVQPO010000066.1:0-384 GCF_055710065.1 Ensifer sp. VA4
CTATATTGCTTCATTGACTTTAAAAAATGTTTTAACATCATTCTTAAGATAAAATTGATGATGGTGGAGAAGAGTTAATGGTT
The DNA here is from genome assembly GCF_055710065.1 of Ensifer sp. VA4. NCBI lineage: Bacteria > Pseudomonadati > Pseudomonadota > Alphaproteobacteria > Hyphomicrobiales > Rhizobiaceae > Ensifer > Ensifer sp. VA4. The sequence continues at coordinate 84 of NZ_JBVQPO010000066.1, forward strand.
CCTATTGCATTAAGGGTTACTCTGATAAGGATGTATTCTAGGTGTTTCTGCCAACATAGGACCATTAAGGGTTCATCAAATGAAATGAAATGCAGTATCAGATTCAATCGATGGTACTCCCTATTCCCTAACATTTTCTACTTATACATTAATAAACTAGACGAGTGTTTGGTAGATGTAGGTTGTGTTTGTATTATTCTCATTGGTATAGCCATAACTCATTTCCTTTACACTAGCAATATTGTTTTGTTGGTGAGGATCCATTAAGATTTTTTCAAGCAACTAAGATCCCTCCAAGGAT
>NZ_JBVQPO010000067.1:0-367 GCF_055710065.1 Ensifer sp. VA4
TGCGCGAGAACAATCATGTCAGCCAGCCAGTCTTCGCGCGCTACCTGAACACCAGTGAATCCACAGTGCAAAAGTGGGAAACCGGCGCGAAGCGGCCGAGCGGCCCAGCATTGAAGCTGCTCTCGATCGTTCAAAAGCACGGGCTCGGAATGCTCTCATGACTAGGACCGAACATTGCGCTCTGGTTGAAGGATAGCCAGCTTCGGCCGAGCCCCTCGTCCTGAAGGGTGCTCTGGCGTCCGTTGCCCAAACCTACGCGATGGGCCGGCTCGCACCTGCGGGGGCTGGTCTGCGCGACAGACTTACCATTCTGACGATCGAGGATGGTACGGTGCGCACCGCCTCGCTCAACGTGTCGAATTCCGTC
>NZ_JBVQPO010000068.1:0-357 GCF_055710065.1 Ensifer sp. VA4
CTTTCTTGCGCCCGGCGAAACACCGCCCGAACCTGACGATTTGGACGCAATCCCACGTCGAAAGGCTGATTCTGGAAACCGAGGGTTCCGGTCACAAGCGTTGCGTTGGCGTTATGCTTCAGCGGCAGGGACGCAGTGCGCAGGTTCGTGCGCGCAGGGAGGTCATCCTTTCCGCCGGCGCAATCGGCTCGCCGCAGATCCTGCAATTGTCGGGCATCGGGCCGGGCACGCTCTTGAAGCGCCAAGGCGTCGAGGTCGCGCACGACTTGCCGGGCGTCGGGGAAAATCTTCAGGACCATCTGCAAATCCGCGCGGTCTTCAAGGTCGGCAATGCCAAGACGCTGAACACGCTCGCCA
>NZ_JBVQPO010000069.1:0-350 GCF_055710065.1 Ensifer sp. VA4
AGGCTGATTTTGGGTCTGGGACCTCGGCGGTTCTGGGCTTTATGGAAGCGGTTTGACGGATGGTGAGTTCGTCGGTTTTTTGACAATTGAATAATGAGAAAGAGAAACGTGGGCGGCGGAGCTCGCGAGGAACCTTAAGGGGTTCTTCGGAAAGAGACTTTGGCGGTCACGTTTATCAAGAGACAACACCAGTTTTCTCGATGGCAATCTTCGGATTGTTGTTGATTGAAGATGGGTGTGAGTTCTCGTCGATTCAGAGACGTGATTTAAGCCAATGATTGAATTCTCAACTTGAGAGTTTGATCCTGGCTCAGAACGAACGCTGGCGGCAGGCTTAACACATGCAAGTC
>NZ_JBVQPO010000070.1:0-339 GCF_055710065.1 Ensifer sp. VA4
TGCTGTAGCGGCTCGAAAATTGCTTCAAGACCGTCGCCATAGGCACGCGTGAAACCGCGAAACCCCTCGTCGATCACCTTCTTGAGATCGCGTAAAGACGCATCGTCCATGTGGGGAAAGCTGAATAACCAATCCAAAATCCATCCTCCTCGATAACGGTAAGCGCATCCTTTGACGCGCTGTTCGTTGCCGGCGCAGCATGTTCCACCGGGGCGCGCCAGCAACGTCTTGAACGGGATCAGAGTGCTGCCTTGATCTTCTCGGCAGCTTCCGGCGATACCCACGCCTTCCACATGGCCTCGTTCTCTTCGAGGAAGTGCTTTGCGCCGTCGTCGCCGC
>NZ_JBVQPO010000071.1:0-292 GCF_055710065.1 Ensifer sp. VA4
GCGACCGCGGTCGGCAGCGCGAACGGCAGGTCGACCATGGCGTCGACCACCCGCTTGCCGGGGAAACGATAGCGCACCAGCACCCAGGCGAGGATGACGCCGAAGATCAGGTTGATCACCGCGGCGAGGAACGCCGTGCCGAAGGAGATCTTCAGCGCGTTGAGGGTGCGCGGATCGAGCGTCAGCGCCACGAACTCGGACCAGCCGAGCCCGCTGGCCCGGACCACCAGCCCCGACAGCGGAATCAACACGATCAGCACCAGCCAGCTCAGCGTGATCCCGAGCGACAGCC
>NZ_JBVQPO010000072.1:0-278 GCF_055710065.1 Ensifer sp. VA4
CAGCGACCTACTCTCCCGCGTCTTAAGACGAAGTACCATCGGCGCTGGGGCGTTTCACGGCCGTGTTCGGAATGGGAACGGGTGCAGCCACCCCGCCAGAACCACCAGGTCGGCAAAGCGCAAGATTTGCGCCCGAAGGGCGCAAACCGAATGAGAAGCTGGTGAGGCAGAGCCTCTTTTTGATTTGAACACGTCTTTGCGTCTTATCCGGATAATTGCAGCAGCCGGCAGAGCCGAGCCGCCGGAAGTCCGGCGCGCCGTCCGCAGCGCCTTTGGCG
>NZ_JBVQPO010000073.1:0-266 GCF_055710065.1 Ensifer sp. VA4
AGAAATTGACAATCCGGACCTGATCGGTTCGGAGATCTGCAAGGCCATAGGCCTGCAAGAGGCACCCGGTATCTCCGCCATCGAAACGGTGTGCAACTCGCTGGGCGGCGCTGAGGTGTTGTTGATACTCGACACCTTCGAGCATCTGGTCGAAGCGGCACCGGTCATCAATGCCATTCGCAAAACATGTCCGGCGACCACCGTTCTGAGCACCAGTCGTGAGCCCCTCAAATTGCGCGCGGAGACGGAATTCGTCGTGCCTCCCC
>NZ_JBVQPO010000074.1:0-264 GCF_055710065.1 Ensifer sp. VA4
CGGGCTGGATCATGCGGCCGAGGGTCGGATCGTCCACCTCGATCATGAGGCCGGCAGCCTTGGCGTGATCGTCGGCGATCCATTCCTTTAGCCAGCGCTGTGGCGCACCCGGAAACAGCCCTTCCCCAAAGACCCGCTCCCATTCGGCCGCCGTCTTCGTCAGGAAGACCTCCTTCATGCGGGCCGCGATCTTGTCGGCCCAGAATTTCGGGAGCGGATAGACGCCAAGCGAAACGTCCGACGACCATTGAGAGACCGGAAGAT
>NZ_JBVQPO010000075.1:0-260 GCF_055710065.1 Ensifer sp. VA4
TGACCACCGCCGGCAGCTTGATGTCGATCGTCTGCAGGCCGCCGTCGACTTCGCGCGTCACGGTTGCCTTGCCGTCGCCGATCTCGACCTTGGAGGCAAAGGTGCCCTGGGCCCAGCCGAGCAAGGCGGAGAGCATCTGGCCGGTCTGGTTCGAGTCGTCGTCGATTGCCTGCTTGCCGACGATGATCAGGCCCGGCTGTTCGGCCTCGGCCACACCCTTGACGATCTTGGCGACGGCGAGCGGCTCGACCTGGTCTTCG
>NZ_JBVQPO010000076.1:0-255 GCF_055710065.1 Ensifer sp. VA4
GGGGGGGGGGGGGGGGGGGGGGGGGGGGGGGGGGGGGGGGGGGGGGGGGGGGGGGGGGGGGGGGGGGGGGGGGGGGGGGGGGGGGGGGGGGGGGGGGGGGGGGGGGGGGGGGGGGGGGGGGGGGGGGGGGGGGGGGGGGGGGGGGGGGGGGGGGGGGGGGGGGGGGGGGGGGGGGGGGGGGGGGGGGGGGGGGGGGGGGGGGGGGGGGGGGGGGGGGGGGGGGGGGGGGGGGGGGGGGGGGGGGGGGGGGGGGGG
>NZ_JBVQPO010000077.1:0-255 GCF_055710065.1 Ensifer sp. VA4
CGGCCGGCGGCGCGGACACGACGGTCTACGAGAAGGGCCTGCCGGTGCGCGGGCTCGAGTCGGCCGGTACGGGCGAGATGGCGGACGGCAATGCCGGCAACAACTCCGATGCCTCGGAGACGACGGGTGGCACGATCAACTTCACGTCGAAGGACGGCGTCTCGGCGATCACGCTGGGCGGCCATGCGCTGACGACGGTACCGCAGACCTTCAGCGATGCGACGGGCTCGCTGACGGCGCACTACAGCTATGACG
>NZ_JBVQPO010000078.1:0-255 GCF_055710065.1 Ensifer sp. VA4
GTACATTGCACGCTTCAGCATCTTGAGGCGGTTGATCTGCCCTTCGGCTTGACCGTTGCTCCACGGGAGTTCGATTGCATTTTTGACGGCATCAATATCCCGGCGCAAAACGCTGGCGAAACGCATGATTGCCGTGAGCTCGGTGTCGATGGCATCGTCGATCCATTCATCCAGCGCGTCCGGGCTCCTGCTGCGCAAGATGCCGTTGAAGCGCATGGCCAAGCCACGCATTATGGCGAACGCTCGAGAGCCCTG
>NZ_JBVQPO010000079.1:0-255 GCF_055710065.1 Ensifer sp. VA4
TGGCGGGCATCAACCAGACGATCATGATGGCGCTCGCCATGGTGGTCATCGCCTCGATGATCGGCGTTCAGGGCCTTGGACAGCCGGTGCTGAAGGCGATCTCCAACCAGTACTTCACGCTCGGGATTTTCAACGGTCTCGCCATCGTCGGCATCGCCATCATCTTCGACCGCGTCAGCCAAGCTTTCGGCGCGCGCCTTCAAAAGCACCGGGAGGTGGTTCATGGGTAACAAAAAAATTGGTGGCTTCGGCATC
>NZ_JBVQPO010000080.1:0-255 GCF_055710065.1 Ensifer sp. VA4
TCATCGTGTCGTCCCACATATCGAAATAACCAATGAGCAGCAGCGTCACGACCGTTCCCGCGACGATCTTCCAATTACGGCTGGCGAACCAGGCGACAGCAGCGATCAACAGGAGGATAATCGGCCAAGGCGTCTTCGTCATGAAGCGTTCCGACCAGATCAGAAAGTGCTGTAGCGGCTCGAAAATTGCTTCAAGACCGTCGCCATAGGCACGCGTGAAACCGCGAAACCCCTCGTCGATCACCTTCTTTAGAT
>NZ_JBVQPO010000081.1:0-255 GCF_055710065.1 Ensifer sp. VA4
GACCGTCGTGTCCGCGCCGCCGGCCGATGGGATCGACACCGTTGGTGTCGTATCGCCGAGGCTGATCGTCAGCGTCGTATGCGCCAGGTCGCCGTCGCCGTCCTTCACCGTGTAGGTGAACACGTCGTTGCCACCGCCGGCCGAACCCGGATTGCGCACGTAGCTGTAGCTGCCATCCGCATTCAGCGTCAGCTTGCCGAACAGGCCGTTGATCTGCGTGCTCACCGTCGCCGCATCGTCCAGCGACGCACCGCT
>NZ_JBVQPO010000082.1:0-255 GCF_055710065.1 Ensifer sp. VA4
GAACGCCGGAAAGCGGAAGCGCGGAGCGCGCGATCGATGTCATTTCGACTGTCCTCCCAAGGATTTCCTATACGCGTGCATCGGCAATGATCCAGCCGGCCGCCTTTTCGGCGATCATCAGCGTCGGCGCGTTCGTGTTGCCGCTGGTGATCTTCGGCATGATGCCTGCGTCGACGACGCGCAGGCCATCGATGCCGTGCACCCGAAGACGGCTGTCCACCACCGCCATCGGATCATCGTCACGGCCCATCTTCG
>NZ_JBVQPO010000083.1:0-255 GCF_055710065.1 Ensifer sp. VA4
CCCCCGGTGGCTGGCTGGATGGCGTCAGGGTACTTGATCTCTGCAATGTGATTGCCGGCCCGCATTCGGTCGCCTATCTCGCCCGCTTCGGCGCGGAGGTCATCAAGATCGATCCGGCCAAGCCGCTCTATGATTGCTGGAACACCGTGATCTTCGGCATGTCGCACATGCGCGGCAAGCAGTCCGTGCTCCTGAACATCGGTTCGCCCGATGGCCGCGTTGTCTTCGAGGAACTGGTGCGCTCCGTCGACGTCG
>NZ_JBVQPO010000084.1:0-255 GCF_055710065.1 Ensifer sp. VA4
TGACAGCGGTGCGGGTCTCGAAGTTTTTCGCGTGGTACGCGGCGAACGCCCCGCGCTCGAAAGGCTCGGCCGCGTTCCTGTTCCCCATGGCGCCCATCACGTCGTCGTCGGACAGTGACATTTCGATCTGGGGTCGGTCTTGCTGGCCAAGCCCAAAACCCGCTCGTCTGGACCGACATACGGGGAAATGCGGAGATACGGACAGCCGGATCGCACCCGTTCAGCGCCTTGCAGGGCCTCGTTCATTCGAGGCGG
>NZ_JBVQPO010000085.1:0-255 GCF_055710065.1 Ensifer sp. VA4
AGGCCATCAGCTTGTTGACCGTGTCGTTGCTCCAGGCGCGCTTGTTGAGGTAGCCCATGACGTCCACGCCGGCGCGCTCGGAGAACGCCTTGGTCACGAGCGTCTGGACCGTATCCTTCGGCCAGTCATTCTTCTTTGAGTCCGGGCAATCCGCAACCGTGTTGCAGCGCTTCCACTCGGCCGCATCGTAGGGTACGCCATGCTCGACCTTGACCATCTCGTACTTGCCGAGAAGCGCGGTCGGGGCCCAGTAGT
>NZ_JBVQPO010000086.1:0-255 GCF_055710065.1 Ensifer sp. VA4
CCGGCGATGCCGCCTGGTCCTGGCAGAATTGCCTGCCCGATTTCAAGGCGCATGAGGACCATTACCGGCTCGACAACGGCGCGGACCCGAAGACCGGCGGCAACAGCCGGTTCTCCGACATGCACGGCCACGGTGGCGAATGGCGGATAGAGAAGCAGCGGCTCAAATGGGACATCCTCGAATCCTTCGCCGAGGCCGCCGTCGAGGCCGGTATTCCGCGCTCCGACGATTTCAACAGCGGCGACAATGAGGGTG
>NZ_JBVQPO010000087.1:0-255 GCF_055710065.1 Ensifer sp. VA4
GCAGGCCATCGATGCCGTGCACCCGAAGACGGCTGTCCACCACCGCCATCGGATCATCGTCACGGCCCATCTTCGTCGTCCCGACGGGATGAAAGATGGTGTTGGCGATATCGCCCGCGAGCCGGGCCAGCTCCTCGTCGCTCTGAAACTGCAAGCCGGGTTTCCACTCCCGCGGCTGGTATTTCGCGAGCGCCGGCTGCGACACGATCTTGCGCACCTGCCGGAGACTCTCGGCAGCAATACGGCGGTCCTCTT
>NZ_JBVQPO010000088.1:0-255 GCF_055710065.1 Ensifer sp. VA4
GGCTGACATGATTGTTCTCGCGCAGCGCCTTGATCTCACCCGGCGTCAGCTCCTGCGGGACGGACAGGCAAGTCTCGTCGAAGGTCTTCATGGTTTCCTTGTCGATGGTGCCTGCCGCATACATGTCTTCGACGGCGCTATGGATCGCCTCAAAGGCATCGCTCTTGAACTTGCGCTTGGTCGTCATTGCAAATCTCCAGTAGGGCGCCGGTCCCGATTTCGGCATCAAGCTCGGCCTGCGTCTTGCGCCGATAG
>NZ_JBVQPO010000089.1:0-255 GCF_055710065.1 Ensifer sp. VA4
GAGGAAATGCCATGAAAGAACTCTTCGCCTCGACATGCCTTGCAGCAGCGATGCTGACCTTTGGCAATTCGGCGCAGGCAGCGGATTGCGGCGACGTCACCATCGCTAGCATGAACTGGCAGAGCGCCGAAGTGCTCGCCAGTCTGGACAAATTTATCCTGACCGAGGGTTATGGTTGCAACGCCGAAATCATACAGGGCGATACGGTCCCGACGATCACGTCGATGACCGAAAAGGGCCAGCCCGACATCGCGC
>NZ_JBVQPO010000090.1:0-255 GCF_055710065.1 Ensifer sp. VA4
GCAGCGGTCAGCGCCTTGGCGGTCTGGTCGGAAAGGTGGTTGCTGTCGTGGTCAGCCAGAAGAAGAATGGCCATGATTTAATCTCCCTTTGCTGAACTTAGAGCACGCCGGCTTCGGTCTTGAGCTTCTCGACGAGCTCGGCGACCGACTTGACCTTGATGCCGGCCTTGCGGCCCGACGGCTCCTCGGTCTTCAGCACCTTGAGGCGGGCGGCGGTGTCGACGCCGAAGTCGGCCGGGGTCTTCTTGTCGAGCG
>NZ_JBVQPO010000091.1:0-255 GCF_055710065.1 Ensifer sp. VA4
GCGCCATCCCAAGTTGGCGGGAGCCATCATTACTGTCTTTACGGAAGCAAGGTATCGCAAACCATCGACAATCCGTCCGGCACGAGATTGTCACCCATGCCTTAGGTACGTTCTGTTACCTATGTCTACGGGCCGGACAAGAAAGGGATGGCGGAGAAGAAGGGATTCGAACCCTCGATACCGTTTCCGGTATACTCCCTTAGCAGGGGAGCGCCTTCGACCACTCGGCCACCTCTCCGTTAGCGCCTGACTAGT
>NZ_JBVQPO010000092.1:0-255 GCF_055710065.1 Ensifer sp. VA4
GAACCGCAATACTGGCATTCGAATTTATCGCGCAGGAACACGTTGAACCGGGTGAAGGCCGGGTGGCGCGAGGGCTGCACGTAGCTCTTGAGGCAAACAACGCTCGGCAGTCGCATCGAGAAACTCGTAGACGACACCGAATGTTCGTACTCGGCAAGGATGTTTACACGGTCAAGGAAGACTGCCTTGATCGCGTCCTGCCAGGACCAAAGCGACAAGGGGTAGTAACTCAGCGGCCGATAGTCAGCGTTCAAG
>NZ_JBVQPO010000093.1:0-254 GCF_055710065.1 Ensifer sp. VA4
GACGCCTAAAAATTGCGCCGCGGCGGGGGGTGTAACTCCGGTCGGGCTACGCCCTCCCTTCGTCACACCCCCGCCGCCGAGTCTCATCCTGATTGACGCTGAGTCTCACCTTGATTGTCGCCGCGCACGAGGACTTCCGGCAAGCGGAACGTCAACTGGCCAACGCCCATCGTGTGGGCTCATGGAATGAGCTCCTCGATTGCAAAGGAAGTGGTTCGTCCTTCTCCAAGCGCCTGAGCATACATTGCACTCAA
>NZ_JBVQPO010000094.1:0-254 GCF_055710065.1 Ensifer sp. VA4
CGGAGCGGCAATCAGAACACGATGAGACTCTTGCCAGCGACAATCAGCATGATACCTTCGTGCCGACCGCGACATAAGAGTCTCATCCAGATTGTCGCCGCCGTCTCATCCTGATCGTCGCGCCATATCCTCGATTTCCGGCCGAAGGCCGCATCGCCGAGCTTCGGCGACAGCCCTGCAAAAGACGTTGAACCTCATCAGCTCGGCCTCTAGCTCACCCGAGCCGTCAAGGATATTCCAAACCGACGCCGTCG
>NZ_JBVQPO010000095.1:0-252 GCF_055710065.1 Ensifer sp. VA4
GCAGCCGATGGTGCAACGCCAGCGCGAACGCATTTCTGCATTCTCAGCCGCTGCGAGCGAAGAGCAGATCTCTTCCCCGGCACACGCGGCGGAATCAAGTATATCAGGCCGAAGGCAGCCGGACGAATCGACGCTTTGGGTTCCTTCGCCGGCAACGATCACCGTCTCGGATGCCGCCGCACGGCGCAGTCGTTCGAGATCGACGCTACCGTCGAACAATGCGCCGCCGACGCTCAGCGCCAGATCGACCTT
>NZ_JBVQPO010000096.1:0-243 GCF_055710065.1 Ensifer sp. VA4
GCCACAACGAAAACCCAAAGCCATACCGCTGGACCAAATCGGCAGACGACATTCTCGCATCCGTCAAGCGCTTCTGTCAGAAGGTCGACAACAGCTTATGACACGAATTTCGGATTCAGATGACTAGGGTCAGGACTCATTGATCCAAAAGATGAATGCTGCGGCGAAGGCAATGGCTGACAGGAAGGTATGAGCGCATCGGTCGTAGCGGGTGTGGATGCGACGCCAGTCCTTGAGCCGGGC